>JAZLBD010000017.1:0-60638 GCA_045613545.1 Christensenellaceae bacterium | reverse complement strand
GCTAAAGGCAAAGAAGTTACCGTTAAAAATGTAAAAGACGGTGCTAAGAAGCTTGCAGCTCGTCGTGCAATCATGGCTAAAACCTACGATTTGCAGGAAATCAAGGAATTTCACGAAAAGAAGAGCGAATTCAAGGCTAGAACGGCTGAAGTTCAGCACCCCTTGATGGACAAACTCTTCAACGAAATCGCACCTAAGTATGCGGCTCGTAAGGAAGAACTTGGCCAGGGTGGCGGCTACACCAGAATTTACCTTCTTGGTGAACGTCGTGGTGACGGCGCTGAAATGGCAGTTATCGAATTGGTATAATTGCATTATTAGCAAACAAATCCCCGTACACGGTTGTGTATGGGGATTTTTGTTTTGCCGAAATTTCACAAAATGAAGGGGGCATGTACGCGTTGAGTTTCAAAAAGCTGAAAAAAAATTTGCGCTTCACTCTTTACAAAAGGAAGAATTTGTGATATAATAATGATAGAGATTAATCGTCGAGGTGGCGTATGTATTCTTTGAAAGAATTATACAGAATCGGGAAGGGGCCTTCTTCCTCCCATACAATCGGGCCTGAACGTGCTTGTAAGCTGTTTTTACAGCAAAATCCTAACGCGGACGCATTTGTGGTGCGCCTTTATGGTTCGCTTGCTAAAACGGGTGATGGCCATGGTACAGGTAAAGTAATCGAGAGTGTACTGAGCAACGTGACGATTGAATATGATGAAAATACCGAGTGTTTACATCCCAACACAATGGACTTGATCGCGTACATGGGTGCCTCAAAGCTGTCAGAAATGCGTGTTTACAGCGTTGGTGGCGGGGCTATTCGCATAGAGGGTGAAATCAGTGAAGAAGGCAAAGAAGTGTATCCCTTGTCAACAATGGCGGAAATTCGTGCCTATTGCGAAACAAAAGGTATACGCTTATGCGATTACGTATTTGAGTGCGAAGGGGAAGATTTGCGCGCTTATTTGCTTGAGGTTTGGCAAACGATGCAGGCGGCTGTTATGCATGGCGTACAGCAAACGGGAATCTTGCCTGGCGGCTTAGAGGTGGAAAGACGCGCGAAAGTTCTCTATGATGGCATTGTGGAGAATGAAGGGGCAGAGATCCGTGAAAACCGTCTTGTGTGCGCTTATGCGTTTGCTGTTAGCGAAGAAAACGCGGCTGGCGGTACAATTGTAACTGCGCCTACTTGCGGCGCGTGCGGCGTTTTACCAGCAGTATTAAAGTATTCTCAGGAGAAGCAAGGATACAGCGACGAACAGATTGTAAATGCGCTTGCAACGGCGGGTTTGATCGGTAACTTGATTAAGACGAACGCATCTATATCAGGCGCTGAATGTGGTTGTCAGGCCGAAATTGGCAGCGCATGCTGTATGGCGACGGCGGCCTTGGCGGAATTGCGTGGCTTGTCCTTGGGCCAAATAGAGTACGCTGCTGAGGTGGCAATGGAACACCACTTGGGGTTGACGTGTGACCCGATTTGCGGTTTGGTGCAAATCCCTTGTATCGAACGAAACGCGGTTGCGGCGATGCGTGCAATCAATGCGGCGTCCCTTGCGTACTTTTTATCGGACAGTAGAAAGATTTCTTTTGACCTGGTTATACAAACGATGTATGAAACGGGAAAAGACCTGAATAAATCGTACAGAGAAACGGCAGAAGGCGGTCTTGCAAAACTTTATCAAAAGTAAAATGAAGGGGGCAGGTATGCGTTGAAATCATTTTTTGATGCTTTTTAACGTATGCCTGCCTTATAAAAAATAGAGCATTTATTACCGTTTAAAAAAAGTTGAAAAAACTTTTAAAAATTATGTAAAAAAGGCAAAAAAATGCTTGACAAAAATGCTGAAATAGATTATTATATACAAGCACTTGTTTGAGAGTGCTTATGGCGATGGCCCAATAGCTCAGTTGGTTAGAGCGCCAGCCTGTCACGCTGGAGGTCGACGGTTCGAGCCCGTTCTGGGTCGCCACTATGCCTTGATAGCTCAGTTGGTAGAGCAACAGACTGAAAATCTGTCTGTCGATGGTTCAATTCCACCTCAAGGCACCACACGCCGGTGTAGCTCAATTGGCAGAGCAGCTGATTTGTAATCAGCAGGTTGTGGGTTCGAGTCCAATCACCGGCTCCACAATTTGCTGAAAGAAAGCTACATCGAACAAGGGCAGATTCCAGAGTGGCCAAATGGATCAGACTGTAAATCTGACGTCTTCGACTTCGGTGGTTCGAATCCACCTCTGCCCACCACAAAAAGCACCTCGTAAGGGGTGCTTTTTTTGGTATGGGCGATAAAGGTGGATTCGAAAAGAGGAGCCACTTTGCAAAGCAAAGTGTTTTGCGTAGCAAAATAAATAGTGGACCCCCACTATTTAGCGGGGAAGGGCGCACAGGCGCCGAATCCACCTCTGCCCACCACAAAAAGGACATACTAGATGGTATGTCCTTTTTGTGTGTGGTTGAGGTGATCGCTTGAAACATCGTATTAGCGGTGGTGACGCTCATTCTTCGCTATTCCGTCGCTACCCTCCTTACGCGCGAGCGTTGTCCGTTTTTCTTAAAAAATGAAAAGGCAAGACTTGACGGCAACGCGACGCTCTCGCCAACGGCGAGTACACTCCTCTGCGTTATTACTTATTCCTTTTTGATTATTTTTTCTATTATCTAATTCTTCCAAGTAGGAAATCGACGGTTATATCCATATAATCAGCAAGCTGATCTAAATGCTCAATGGAGGGTATTCGTATATCGTTCAACCACGCATGAGTTGTGGCGCTGGAAAAATGCAAATTCTTTTGAAGTTCGTACTGTGAGGTGTGCGTTTCATCCAAAGCTTTACGGAACATTGCGCCAAACGATTGAACAGACTGAAACTCTTGAACGTCGCAATAATCAAGACGCCCTAGAAGAACGTCGGCTGAAACATTAAAGTATTCGATGATTTTAATGAAGAGATGATAATTGGGCAGCCGTTCTCCACGCAAATATCTTGTGATATTGCTTCGATCCATATTTAAGATTTTACCAAGCGCAGGCGCGTTCAAATTCTTCTCTTCCATGAGAGCGGAAAGGTTTTCGGCAAATTTCGACAAAATAACCATAACAAAGACATTCTCCTACAAAATATTCTATTTAGTTTTGGCAACAAACAGTTGCTTGTGGTCGAAACTAAATGGCATAATATAGTTACAAACAAATTGGCGCGCGGTTTGCTTGAATAAAATTATTGTAGGAGAAAACAAAATGGAAAACAATCAAAAAATTTCCGTTAGAGATTTAACGGAAGAAATCACGCTACTCATCAAGGACGAAATTGTGGCTACATAAAAGGAGGAAGAGGACGCGATTCAAATGTATTTTTTAAGCGGTCAAAACTTCCGCGTGAAAGTCGAAGAGCTGTGATAAGAAAAATTGTTTTGCAACAGAAAAGCACATTCTTTATACAGCGTGTGCATAAAAAGGGACTGATACTCTCGTAAAGAGCCAGTTTCTTTTTTTTGTGGGGGGCGGTAAAATATTTTTTGAAAATATTTTGATTTTTAATCACTTGACTTCTCTGCGGTGGGTGTGTTATACTATACGATAGGATAGTATAAAGAGAGGGAAGTATGAAGAAAAAAATTTTGACTGTATTGTTTGCGCTGTTTTGCACGTGCTTTCTCTTTGCTTGTGACGACAACGATCGCAACCTACCCGTAGACGACGACAACGAAAATTGGATTGGCTACGTGCTTGCGGAGGGGGAAATCGAATGATTTACGAGATTGCGGGACTGCGGATTGACATTCAAAACCGATGCCCGTACACCACCGAGTTTTGCAAAGAATATCTCTCGTCCGATCAATCTTCGCCCGCGGAGTTTTCCGTCGCCGTGACAGACGAGCAATTTTACGAAGAAAAAGCCGTCTCTTTTGCGTATGCGGACGGATACGTGGAAAATATTTGTATATACCGCTTAATTTGCGAAAAAATGCCTCAATACAACCGCTTTTTATTACATTCGGCGGTGCTTGGGGTGGACGGAAAAGGTTATGCCTTTTTAGGGAAAAGCGGTGCGGGAAAAACCACGCACACGGGGCTTTGGCTAAGCCACGTGGACGGGGCGTATATTTTGAACGGCGACAAGCCGATTTTGGAGTTTGACGGCGAGAATTTCTATGCGCACGGCACCCCTTGGATGGGAAAAGAGGGGCTTGGAAGAAAAGGGAGATTGCCCGTTTGCGGACTTTGTTTTATTGAACAAGCAAAAGAAAATCGCGTGGAAAAGTTGACGATAAAAGAGCTCACTTCCCGTCTATTCTCCCAAGTGTTAGTGCCGACGGACGAGGAGGGCGCGATCAAAACGCTGGCGCTTTTCGACCGATTTATTAAAAGTGTTCCAGCGTACGTACTTTATTGCGACGTTTCTAAAGAGGCCGTCGAGTGTTCGTATTTCGCTTTGACGGGAAAAAATATTGATTAAAAGGGAGAAATCAAATATGCAAATCAAAAGGGGATTTATCCTTCGCGAGGTGGGGGAAGAACATATCGTAGTGCCCGTGGGCGAGGCGAGTAAGAATTTCCACGGTATGGTGAAATTAAACGACGTGGGCGCTTTCCTTTGGCAATTTTTTACGGTGGAGCATTCGAAAGAGGACGCCGTAAATGCCATTCTTGCCGAATTTGAGGGGGCAGAGCGCGCGGAAGTAGAAGAGGACGTGGAAGCGTTTACTCGTCTACTGATCGACAACGGGTTCGCGCAATAACGAGGGCGAAAGATTGATGGGCGAACGAATGAAAATCGAAGAGGTGCTTTCCCTCGAGGGGAGATACGTCGCGCCTACGCAAGGCGTGAGTATGTTTCCTATGCTCAAAACGGGTAGGGATAGCGTCGTGATACGTAAAAAAGAGGGGCGTCTCGCACCGCTAGACGTCGCTCTTTATAAGCGTGGCGACGCCTATATTTTGCACCGCGTTCTTTCCGTCACGGACGAGGGGTATATCATTCGCGGAGATAACTGCTACGCGGATGAGATCGTGCCCGAAGAGGCGGTGATCGGAGTACTTAGCGAATTTTTCCGAAAGGATAAACATTATTTTTGCACCGATAAAAAATATTTACGCTACGCCCGTCGCCGTGTCAGAAATTATCCGATTCGTCGGTTTTTTAGGCGGTTAAAAAAGGGGATTCGGCGGATTTTAAGCAAAGTAAAACGTATGGCGCTCGCTCCGTTTCGGCGGAAGAAATAAGGGGGGACTATGAAAGACTCGGAAGATAAAAAAGAAAACTTAGCGGGTAAGACGTGGCTCAAAAAAGTGACGAAACCGTATCTTCCGTCGATCGTTTTTTTGACGGTGTTGACGGTGGCTACCACGTTTTTTTCTTTATCCTTTTCCTTTAATTTGCAATACATTATCAACAGCGCCGCCGATCAAAACAAGAAGAAACTGTTCTTGTTTTTAGGCTTGGGGTTGTTGTTCGTCGCTTTGCGCGTGCTTTCGCATACGTTGACGAGCTATTTTGCGGAAAAATACCGCGCAAAAATGGTGGTAGGGCTTCGGAATCGCATCTTTTCCAAGGTGCTTTGCGCGTCCTATTCTTCGACGGAGAAATATCACAGCGGTGATTTGGTCACCCGTATGACGAGCGACGTGCAAGAGGTTGTGTCCGACTCCGTGTATATCTTACCGGCGATTGCCGGAATGGTGGTACAATGCGTAGGTGCCGCTTCCGCGCTCCTCGTTTTAGATCCCTTGTTTACGGCGGTGTTTACCCTCGGCGGAGCCTTGCTAGGAGGGGTTTCGGCGCTCTTTAGAAAATACGTCAAAAAATTCCACAAAGAACAAGTCGAAGCGGACGGGAAGTGCCGTTCGTTTATGCAAGAGGGGATCGCTTCGCTACTCACGGTGAAAGCGTACGGTGTGGAGGAAAAATCTTCGGAAAAATCTAAAGGGATTTTAGGGGATTATTTTCAAAAGCGAATGAAGAAAAACCGTATGCGCGTCGGTATGCAATGCGCCTTTTCGTTTATGAGTAGCGCAAGCCTCGTGTTCGCAGTGGCGTGGTGTAGCATTCGCGTAATGAATGGCAACGCCGACTACGGCTCGATTATGTCCGTCGTTATGTTGCTTGGGCAGTTGCAACAACCTTTCTCGTCTTTCGCGGGTTTGCTTCCTCTTATGTATGCAAGGCAAGCGAGCGGAGAACGGCTTGCGGAAATCGACGATATGCCGGCGGAGGAACAAGGAAAAGACAATTGCGACGAGTTGTACGCGCAAATGCCGTCGATTCGTTTTGAAAACGTGTCCTTTACCTATGGTAGAAACCCCATTTTTACGCAAGCAAACGCGACGGTGGAAAAAGGAAATATCGTCTGCATCGTCGGGGAATCGGGTTCGGGAAAAAGTACGCTGTTTAAGCTTTTATTGAGCGTTTATGCCCCGCAAGAGGGCGCGCTTTTTGCGGGAGAAAGAAAATTAACCGCGGGGGAAAGAGGGTTGTTTGCCTACGTTCCGCAAGGGAATTTCCTCTTTTCGGGTACGATTTATGAAAATATGTCCTTCTTTGCAGAGGGAGAAAGAACGATTACGAAAGAGGAAGTGGAAGAGGCGTTGCGTCTCGCTTGCGCCGACTTCGTTTGGGAGCTTCCCGAAGGACTGAACACTTCCCTTAAAGAGAGGGGCGGCGGTTTGTCGGAAGGACAATTACAGCGCCTCGCGATCGCGCGCGCGATTCTTTCCAACCGCCCCATTCTTTTGCTGGACGAAGCGACGAGCGCTCTCGATAGCGAAACGGAAAAAGCCGTTTTGGAGAATATTCGAAAAGTGCAAGGAAAGACTTGTTTGATCGTCACCCATCGCCCTGCGGCGCTCGATATCGCAGACCGTATTTTGTCGGTGGACGGCGGGCAACTTCGATTTATAAAATAAATCAAAGGTTGCAATATTTTCCAAAAAAAATCACGAGAAAAACTTGACATGGCAAAATACGATGTGATATAATAAAAACACCAAAATAAGAGGGCGGCGATTCGAGAGAGTCTTGCTGTCCTTTTGGGTTTTTTGAAAGATAGGAGGGGCGCGTGCAAGGGGTTATCCATTCACTCGAAAGTTTCGGTACGGTCGATGGACCGGGTATACGATTCGTCGTGTTTATGCAAGGTTGCCCTATGCGATGTTTGTATTGCCATAACCCTGATACCTGGCAAGGGGAAGGGCAGGAAATAGATAGCGACGCGCTCATTCGCAAAATAGTGCGGTATAAGAATTATTATAGGGGTGGCGGAGGAGTCACTCTCTCGGGCGGAGAACCGCTTTTGCAAATGGATTTCGTGCTCGACTTCTTCCAAAAATGCAAAGCGGAAGGAATCCATACCGCGGTGGATACGTCGGGGATATGCTTTGATCCAAACGATGCGGAAAAGGTTCGCAAATACGAAGAATTGTTGTCCGTTTGCGATTTGGTTTTGCTGGATATCAAACACGCGAACGATGAAAAACATCGCGCGCTTACGGGCAAGAGCAACGCAAACCCGATCGCCTTTGCGGAATTTTTATCCGAGCATAATCACCCCGTTTGGATACGGCACGTTTTGGTGCCCGGTTGGACGGATTTCGACGAGGATTTAGAGGCGCTTGCCTCTTTATTGAAAGTTTTTCGCAACGTCCAAAAAATAGAAGTTTTGCCCTATCATACGGCGGGTAAATACAAGTATGAACGCTTGGGGAAACCCTATCCGTTGGGCGACGCCTTGCCTCCCACGAAAGAGCGGGTGGAGAACGCGAAAGGTATTTTAGGAGCGAAAAAATGATACGAGAGACGGACGAAAGGTTTGCTTTTCTACAAACGGGCGTGACGCTCGTGGAAGTAAGCGGTGGCGGTTGCGCCGGTTGCGAAGCGCTTTTTCCCGTTTTGAAACGTTTGGAAAAGTCGAGAGGTGATTTTACGCTCGTCCGCGTCGAGGTGGAAGAGCTCGAGAAAGCGGATATAGAAAAATGGGGGATTGAACGAATTCCCACCGCCCTTTTGATGTGGAACGGGGAAATTGTGGCTCGCTTTTCGGGGTATCAACCGGAAGAGATCGCCGAGATTTGGTTGGACGCCAAATTGGAAGAACTGGAAAAGAATAAAAATAAGAAATAGAGAAATTGGAGAACGAACTATGGAGAACAAAGGCTGGGAAGGTTTTATTCCAGGAAAATGGAGCGAAGACGAGGTAGACGTTCGCGACTTTATCCAACGCAACTACACCCCTTACGACGGAGACGGTAGTTTCCTTGCTCCCGCAACCGATGCGACGAAAAAACTTTGGGATATCGTTTGCGATCTTTCCAAGAAAGAAAGAGAGGCGGGAGGGGTTTTGAACGCGGATACCAAAATCGTGTCGAGTTTGACCTCGCACGGGGCTGGTTATTTGCAAAAAGATTTAGAACAAATCGTAGGCTTACAAACTGACGAGCCGTTCAAGCGCTCTTTGCAACCGTTCGGGGGGATCCGTATGAGCGAAGAAGCGCTAAAAATGTACGGATATGCCTTAGACGAAGAAGTAAGGGAAATTTTTACGAAATATAGAAAAACGCACAATCAAGGGGTATACGACGCGTACACGCCCGAGATGCGTCTCGCTCGTCGCGCACACATTTTGACGGGACTTCCCGACACCTACGGCAGAGGTAGAATCGTAGGCGATTATCGCCGAGTGGCGCTTTATGGCGTGGACTACCTCATTGCAAAAAAGGAAGAGGATAAGCTTTTCACGACGGGGGATATGACGCCTGACGTCGTTCGCAACAGAGAGGAACTTTCCGAACAAATTAAGGCGCTTAAAGAACTCAAAAAACTTGCTAATATTTACGGTCGCGATATTTCCAAGCCTGCAACGACGGCGAAAGAGGCAGTACAAGCGCTCTACTTCGGGTTCTTGGCGGCAGTCAAAGACCAAAACGGCGCGGCGATGTCGATAGGTAGAAACACGACCTTCCTCGATATCTATATCGAACGGGATATCGCGCGTGGAATCTTGACGGAAATAGAAGCGCAAGAACTGATCGACCATTTCGTTATGAAACTCCGTATCGTCAAGTTTATGCGTCCTAGAGAATATAATGAATTATTCTCCGGCGATCCCACTTGGGTGACCGAATCCATCGGCGGTATGGGTATGGACGGAAGATCGCTCGTGACAAAAACCTCGTTCCGTATCTTGCACACGCTCGATAATTTGGGCCCTGCGCCCGAACCGAATTTGACGGTGCTTTGGTCCAGACAATTGCCGATCAACTTTAAAAGATTTTGCGCGGATTTATCCATTCGAACCTCTTCCATTCAATATGAAAGCGACGATTTGATGCGTCCCGAGATGGGAGACGATTACTGTATCGCTTGTTGCGTAAGTTGTATGCGCGTAGGCAAGGATATGCAATTCTTCGGCGCGAGAGCGAACCTCGCAAAATGTTTGCTTTACGCGATCAACGGCGGGAAAGACGAGCTCTTGAAAGATAACGCGACGGGTTTGCCTTTGCAAGTATCCCCCGAATTCACCCCGGTGGTTGGGGACGGCCCTCTCGATTTTGAGGACGTAAAGCATAAGTACGAGCAAATGATGAGCTGGCTTGCCGGACTTTACGTGAACGTGTTGAACCTCATTCACTATATGCACGACAAGTATAGCTACGAAGCTTTGGAAATGGCGCTCCACGATACGAACGTTCGCCGTTTCTTCGCAACGGGTATCGCAGGGCTTTCTTGCGCGGCGGATTCTCTTTCGGCGATCAAGTATGCAAAGGTATATCCCATTCGTAACGAACACGGTATCGTCGTAGATTTCAAAACGGAAGGAGATTATCCCAAATACGGCAACGACGATAAGCGGGTGGACGATCTTGCCGTTTGGCTCGTCAAGACGTTTATGAAAAAGATTAAAAGCCACTATACCTATCGTGAAAGCGTGCCTACGATGTCGATTTTGACGATCACGTCCAACGTCGTTTATGGTAAAAACACGGGGAACACCCCCGACGGAAGAAAGATGGGCGATCCTCTTGCTCCTGGCGCGAATCCCATGCACGGAAGAGATGAAAACGGCGCGATCGCGTCCTTGGAATCGGTGGCGAAAATTCCTTACGATTACTCTCGCGACGGCGTTTCGAACACCTTTTCTATCACCCCTCAATCGCTCGGCGAAGACGACTAATAAGGAGGAAACAGAGTATGTCTAAAAGAGTAGATAATTTAGTAAATATGTTAGACGCTTACGTTGCGGACGGCGGACATCACTTGAACGTCAACGTGTTCAACCGTGAGACCTTGCTCGACGCGCAAAAGCATCCCGAAAAATATCCCCAACTTACCATTCGTGTGTCGGGGTATGCGGTAAACTTTATCAAACTTACGAAAGAACAACAAGACGACGTGATTGCAAGAACGATTCACGAAAGTATGTAAAAGCAACCGTTCAAAAAGCCGAAAATATTTCGGCTTTTTTTAGCGCAAGGAGTAGTGTATGGCAAGAAAAAGAAAAAAGACCGTTCGCATTCCCAAAACCTTTGCTCTCGTTTTGGCGATCCTTTTTATCCTCACCCTTATCGCGGGCTATTTCCTTTGGAGAAAAGGATATTTGAACGATTACTTACCCGAGCATTTGCATTACGGACACGAGGAAGAGCCGGAAGATATTATCACGGGGGAACTGTCCATTCATTTTATGGAGCTCGGCGTTTGGGCGACGGGCGATAGTACCCTTATCAAAGTGGGCGACACAGAGGTGTTGATCGACGCAGGCGCTACGAAATCGAGTATTCCCACCCTCACGAGTTATATAGAACGCTACTGTACCGACGGCGTACTCGAATACGTGGTGGCTACCCACGCGCACGAGGATCATATCGGTGCTTTTGCAACCGAGGACGGGGAGGGACTGCTCTATACGTTTGAAATCGGTACGGTGATTTATTATACGCAAAAGAACACCACGAGTAAAGTTTCGGGGTATTTCCAAACGCGGGTGCAAGAATTAGCGTCGCAAGGGACGAACGTCTATACCGCGCTCGAATGTTATACGCAGACGAACGGGGCGAAAAGTACCTATTATTTGAACGACGAGCAGACGATTTCTTTGCAAATCCTCTATCAAAAATATTACGAAGAAACATCGAGCAAGGAAAATAACTATTCCGTTTGCACGCTACTTTCCCAAGGGAACAATCACTATTTGTTTACGGGCGATTTGGAAGAGGCGGGAGAAAAATCTTTGGTGGAAAACAACGATTTGCCGAAGTGTAAACTGTATAAAGCGGGGCATCACGGAAGCGATACCTCTTCGCACGACGACTTGCTTTCTGAAATCAAACCGGAAATCGTATGCGTGTGTTGTTGCGCGGGCAGTACGGAATACACGAAAGACGTGTTAAAACAATTCCCCTCGCAAGCCTTTATCGACCGCGTTGCTCCCTATACCGACAAAATTTACGTGACGACGATGGCGACGGGGGAAAAGGGCGGATTTACCTCTATGAACGGGGATATCGTCATCACCTCCAACGGGGGAGAGCTTACCGTCACCTGTTCCAACAACGACACGATCTTAAAAGACACCGATTGGTTTAGAACTTATCGAACGTGGCCACAAAACGGAAAATAACACCCAAATTTCACAAAAAAAGACAAATATTTCCATTGACTTTTCTCTAAAATGTTTTACAATAATAAGAGAAGGTGGTGTACTATGAACATACTAACGGCTATCAATGAAAAATATCTGCCCTATTTCGCGGCGATGATTCGTTCCTTTTCGGCTCACAACGAGGGGGAACACACCGTCTATATAGCAACGAAAGAGGTGACGAGCGAACATATCGAGCGGTACGTTGCGGAGGGGAAATTACCTGCGCATATTCGATTCGTACCCGTCGCATTTAACGACGCTATCTTAAAACACGCGAAAACGGAAAAGCGTTGGCCGACGGAAATTTATTACCGTATTTTTGCGGCGGATTTTTTACCGAAAACGGTCGATCGGATTTTATATCTCGATAGCGATATGATTATCAACGGCGATTTATCCGCGTTATATACTCGTCCGTTTCACGGGAATTTGTTCGTGGCGACGACGAACGTACGTTCCAAAGTACTTCGTTGGATTATCCGCGCGAAAAACGGAGCAAAGCGGGATACCGTGTACGCGAATACGGGGATATTGCTTATGAATATCGAGGCGCTTAGAAAGGAACAAGATATGCAAGAAGTACTCGACTATATCCGTCGTCGGAAATGTTTGCTTGCCCTACCCGATCAGGACGTGATTTCCACCTTGTACGGCAATCGGATTGAGCTCGTGGAAAATAAGATATATAATTTATCCGAAAGGGCGATTCGAAAGCACAACCGAGAAAATAGAGATAAAATCGACGAAAGTTGGGTGAAAGAAAATGCGAAAGTCATTCATTATTTGAGCCGAAACAAGCCGTGGAAGGAAAAATATCACGGAATTTTGAAGCCTTGGTACGACGAATACAAAGTGGATTAATACCGCTAAAAATATTTTTCCTCTTTTTTCCATAAAAAAGTTGACAAAGGGGAGCAAAAAGAAGTATAATAAAATTGCTCGTAATTGAATACTTGAATGAGGGAGTAATTTGCACAAAGATATTGTGTAGCGGACCCCGACAAAACGACGAACTTTTCGTCCGGGGCTGTTTTAAAAAATAAGACTCATACGCACCGTCGCCACAATTCGTGGTAGCATAGCGTATGAGTTTTTTGATAAGAGAAAACAAGGAGATCAATGAAAGATGAAGTATTACTTGTCCGAAGCGGAAGAAGTCTTGCGCGAAGTAGGTTCTACGGGAAACGGTATTTCCGAGGCGGAAGCGCAAAAACGCTTGGAAGAAAACGGACCGAACAAGCTTGCCGAGGGGAAGAAAACCACCCTTTTGCAACGCTTTTTGAGTCAACTCGTCAACCCTATGATCATCGTTCTTCTCGTAGCGGCGGCAATCAATTTTGTCACCGTTATTTTGGAACGGTTGCAAGGGCATAACGAGTCGTTTGCGGAATGTATCATTATTATCGCCGTCGTTTTGCTCAACGCGATTTTAGGCGTGGTGCAAGAGGGGCGCGCGGAAAAGGCGATAGAAGCCCTCAAAGAGATGACCGCGTCTACTTGTAAGGTGCTTCGCGACGGTAAACTGCTTGCCGTGAAGAGCGAAGAGCTCGTAGTGGGCGACGTGGTCGTTTTGGAAGCGGGCGACGCCGTTCCCGCCGATTGTAGAATTCTCGAAGAAGCGTCCCTTAAATCAGAAGAGGCGGCGCTCACCGGCGAAAGCGTTCCTGCCAATAAACAAGCGGGCGTACTCGTATCCGCAGACGGAAAGGACGTGCCTTTGGGCGACCGTAAAAATATGGTGTATATGGGTAGCACGATCGTGTACGGCAGAGCAAAAGCGGTGGTCGTTGCAACCGGTATGCAAACGGAGATGGGCAAGATCGCCGATATTTTGGCGCAGACGGAAAACGAAGTGACCCCCCTCCAAAAACGCCTCAATAAGCTTTCGCAAGTGCTTAGCTTTATCGTGCTTGGGATTTGCGTTTTCATCTTCGCGTTTAAGTTATTCCTCGAAATGGACTTCCACTTGGAAGTGATTTTAGATAGCTTTATCATCGCGGTATCTCTCGCCGTGGCGGCGATCCCCGAGGGGCTTGCTACCGTCGTGACGATCGTACTTTCGATGGGTATGACGAAAATGGCGAAAAAGAACGCCGTCGTCAAGCGTTTGACCGCCGTCGAAACGCTCGGTTGTACGCAAGTGATCTGCTCGGATAAGACGGGTACGCTCACGCAAAACAAAATGACGGTCGTCGATCATTACAGCGACGACGAGGAGCTTTTAGGTAGGGCGATGAGCGAATGTTCGGACGCTGTTTTAGACCCCGACACGAAAGAGGCGAAGGGCGAACCTACTGAATGCGCTCTCGTCAACTACGCGTACACCCTCGGCTTTGACAAAGCGGAAAAGGGCGCGAAGCGGGTTGCGGAAGCGCCGTTTGACAGTATGCGGAAAATGATGTCCACCATTCACGACGTGAACGGGGAAATCGTGCAATATACGAAAGGCGCGCCCGACGAGGTGTTAAAGCGTTGTACCCACGTGCTGGAAAAGGGCAAAGTGGTGGTGCTCACCGAAGAAAAGAGAGAGGAGATATTAGGCGAGAACAAACGTATGGCGGACGAAGCGCTTCGCGTACTTGCGGCGGCGTACAAAACGCATACGAGCGTTCCTAAAGAGTTTGAACCGCAAGATATCGAAACGGATTTGATCTTCCTCGGTCTTACCGGTATGATCGACCCGATCCGTCCCGAAGTGAAAGCGGCGATTGCAGAATGTAAAGCGGCGGGGATTCGCCCCGTTATGATCACGGGCGACCACCTCGACACGGCGGTGGCGATCGCAAAACAACTCGGTATTATCACCGATAAATCGCAAGCGATTACCGGCGCTCAAATGGCGGAAATTCCCGACGAGGAATTTGAAAAGGCTATCGAACAATATTCGGTATACGCCCGCGTGCAACCCGAACATAAAGTACGCATCGTCACGACGTGGAAGAAAAAGAGTTATATCACGGCAATGACGGGCGACGGCGTCAACGACGCGCCGAGTATCAAGAATGCGGATATCGGTATCGGTATGGGCATCACGGGTACGGACGTGACCAAAGGCGCGGCGGATATGGTGCTCCAAGACGATAACTTTGCAACCATCGTCACGGCGGTAGGCGAAGGCAGAAGAATTTACGACAATATCCGCAAAGCCATTCAGTTCCTGCTCTCTTCCAACCTTGCGGAAGTGGTTGCGGTATTCTTTGCGACGATGCTTGGTTTTACCCTTCTTCGTCCTATGCACCTTTTATGGATCAACCTCATTACGGACACCTTCCCTGCGCTGGCGCTCGGTATGGAGGACGGCGAGAGCGACCTTATGAAACGGAAACCTCGCGATAGTAAAGAGGGGATCTTTGCAGGTGGCGTCGGCGTCAACGTCGTCATTCAAGGGGTGTTTATCGGTTTCTTGACGTTACTCTCCTATTGGATCGGTCACTACATCGAGGCTGGGCATTGGGAATGGACCTTCGAGGGCATGAACGAACACGGTATGACGATGGCGTTCTTGACCCTTTCCATGACGGAAATGTTCCACGCGTTCAACGCGCGCTCGATTAACCATTCGCTGTTTAGTATCAAAAAGCAAAACAAATTTATGTGGGGCGCGTTCGTACTGTCCTTCCTTTTAACTCTTTGCGTTATCTACGTACCGGGGCTTAACACGGCGTTTGAATTTACCGCAATCAGCTTCAAAGAATATATGATCGCAATCGGCCTTGCCGTGACGGTAATCCCGTTTGCCGAAATTTCCAAGCTCATTACGAACCGTATCCAAAAGAAGAACCGTTAATATGCGAGAAGAATTATCGAGAACCGCGCAGTTGCTCGGCGAAGAAAACGTGCATAAACTCACCCGTTCCGCCGTCCTCGTCTTTGGCGTGGGCGGTGTGGGCGGATACGCCGTCGAGGCGCTTGTCCGTAGCGGTGTGGGGAAAATAGGGCTCGTCGATCACGATACGGTGGCGCTATCGAATATCAATCGCCAAATCATAGCCACGACGGATACGGTCGGACGGAAAAAAGTAGACGTGATGAAAGAGCGTATCTCGTCCATTTCTCCCACGACGGAGGTGGAAACGTACGATTTGTTCTATTTGCCCGAAACGGCGGAGGAAATCGACTTTTCGTCGTACGACTACGTGATAGACGCGGTCGATACGGTCAAAGCAAAGGTCTCGATCGTCGAGAAAGCGAAGAGTCTCGGCATTCCCGTCATCAGCGCAATGGGGGCGGGGAATAAGCTCGACCCTACGCAGTTCGAGGTCGCCGATATATCCAAAACGAGCGTATGTCCCCTCGCCCGCGCCGTGCGTCGCGCGTTAAAGGAAAAAGGGATTTTCCACCTCAAAGTAGTGTATTCCAAGGAACAGCCTTTGCAAAGCGAAGAGCGAGCGCCTGCGAGCATCGCTTTCGTGCCGAGCGTAGCAGGTTTGATTTTAGCTGGAGAAGTGATTAAGGATTTAATCAAATAAAAACGAAGGAGCTTAGAGGTTGAAATGTTTAGGGGATTACAAGACACGATAAAAGCTTTGAACGCAGACGTCAAAACCGTGGCTAATTGCGAAAAAGCGAAAAAGTTAAGAAACAAACTGTTGCGTATTGGATTGCCGATGGCGATCGGTGGTTTTTTGGGCGTTTTCGTCTGTTTCGTCCTCATTGCGACGGCGGGGTTCGACGCGTTTGGTTCAAACGGGTTTACCGCAAGATTTTTGGTGCCGTTTATTCTCTTCCTTCCTTGTGGAATCGTGGGCGGTATCGGAACGGTATTGGCTGGTCTTGGTGGAAAAATCATCATCGTTGGCTACACGACGAACGTAATTGACGAGGTGGTTGGAAACCATTGTCCCGTTTGCGGTCAAACGACGGGCGCGGAAAGTTATTATTGTTCCAAGTGTGGCGCAAAAGTTAAAAAAGAATGCGCGCGTTGTAAACACGTCAATCATTATCAAAACGATTATTGCGAAAAGTGTGGGAATAAATTAGACGCGTAAAGAGTAAAAGTAAAACACAAGTTTTGACGGCTTGTGTTTTTTTATCGTCCGAAATCGGGACAAATCGCCACGGCGACGTGACCGGGGTGCTGACGTAAATACCGTACGGCGCAAACGAGAGACGCTCCCGAAGAATTGCCGAGTAAAATTCCCTCGCATCGCAAAGCGAGCTTCACCATTTCCTCCGCCTCCTCGTCTTGGACTTGCCAAATACCACTGCAAGCGGAAGGGTTAAACAAAGACGGATAAAACCCCGCGCCTAGGCCGTATAACTTATGGGGAGCAATCTTTCCGCCCGAAAGGTTTGGTGCGGAGGCAGGCTCTACGGCGTAGAGTTTGGTTTGAGGGGATTTCTCAATCGCTTTTGCGATCCCCATAACCGTTCCCCCCGTGCCTACGCCTGCGCAAATGCAGTTTACGTTTGGAAGCTCTGCCAAAATCTCTTCGCCTACTTCCTTTTGCCCAAGCGGTCCGTAAGGCGAAGAGAATTGCTCTAAAGGGACGGCGGACGGGTGCTCGGATAAATAGGTGTGCATATGCGCACGTGCGCCTTTCATACCAAGTTCGGTAGGGGAAAGCATACAAGTAGCGGAGAGACTACGAAAAAGTTCCCTTTTTCTTTCAAACGCCTCATCCGTCATAAATAAAACGGGTTTACAGCCTATCGTCGGCGCAAGTTGACAGAGCGCAACGCCTGTGTTTCCGCTCGTCGCTTCTACGATTTCCGCCCCTTGCGACAGTCCTCGTTTTTGCAAACTCTCTAAAATAGACGCCACGGTGCGTACCTTGATAGACCCCGAAAGATTGAATCCCTCCAACTTCCCGAACAGATTACCCTCTATCTGCAAGTGCTTTTTTAACCATTTGAACGGGTAAAGCGGGGTGTTTCGACTAATTTTTCTAAAATTTTCCATAAAATTCCCTAAATTTTCTCCGTTTTTTTACTATTATCTATTAGAATTTCTTATAGTATGCCTTAATATTCCTTATGTATAAAGGGTTTGCGGTTTTCTATGGAAATGCTTATCATTCTTCCTTAAAAAAAGAGAATAAAATAATAAATATACAAAAATACGCTATTTATTCCATAATAATTGCATATTTATAAAGGTTTTTCGAACAAATAAAACCGAACGAAAATCAAAAATAAAGCGGAAAAACGCTATTTTTTCCTACTAAAATCGCAAAAAATAGGGATATCAATCGACAAATTAAAACGATTAGACTTGAATAATCGAAAAAACGAATTGATTTAATTTATAATTTTTATTAAAAAAGCGGGTGTAAATGTTTGACAAAAAAAAACAACTTTGATATAATTGCAAGTAATTTCATTCTATATTCGCAAGGTACGAAAGGATAGCTCTACGACATTATATAATATATATATGCCGAGGGCGGGACAAAATTTTCGTAAAAGCGAAGAAAAAAATCGTTAAATTGCATTCAAAATTTACGTTGGGCGGAAAAGCCTACGAAAAAAAATTTTGAACGCGTATTTAAATATTAATTTTGGAAACTATTTTTTGGAGGTTTAAGAACTATGAACAAGACAAAGAGATTTTTGTCGATGGTTATGGCTCTCGGTATGTCGGTGACGTGTGCGTCCGGCCTTCTTGCCGCTTGCGGTGATAAGGGTGAAACGCCTAAGAAGTCGTTGTCTTCCTTGGGTCATAAGGACACGGAGCAATATACGTATAACACGTATACGTCTGTTTCTCCTTCGAACTGGAACGAACTTACGTATCAAGATAACAACGATACGCAAATTATGGGTTATCTCGGTTCCGCGTTCTATACGTACGACTTCGAATGGTCTGGGGATAAGACGACGGATGGCGTCGTTAACGCAGACAACATCGTTGACGGTGGTTTCTCCGTAGAATTCTCCGCTGCAACCGCACTCGACGACGTGACGGCTGACCTTGCTGCTGATTGGGATTGCATTCCTGACGATGCAACGTCCGGCTACGCTTACAAAGTCACCCTTCGCGACGACTTGAAGTGGGAAAACGGCGACGAAATCCACGCTGAAGATTTCGTTTACACGATGGAACAACAACTCGATCCGTTGTTCCAAAACTATCGTGCAGACAGCTTCTACAACGGTGCTTTGGTTATCAACAACGCTAAGAACTACGTGTTCCAAGGTCAAGAAACCATCGAAGACAACTACGTAACCGGCAAATATTCGATGGCTGACCTCGTAAAAGGTGAAGACGGCGTTTACACCCTTCCCGATGGCGAATTCGTTGCATTCGGTTTGAAGAAGCCTTCCGCTTGGTGTAGTGGCAACACGGTTGCAGCTTACGCTAACGCTGGTTATTTGGATGCAACGGCTTATGCAGCCCTTAACGCTCTTTGCGATGAGAACGGCTACGTTGCAATCACGGACCAAACGATCGCCCTTTGGAAGCAACTTATCGACACCGATAGCTGGGGTCATGAAGATGAATCCTACTTGCCTTGCTACTTGTTCCACTATTCCATTTACGGCGACGTAGATTTTGAAGACGTTGGTATCTTCGCAGGCGAAGGGGAAGACAGCAACGAACTCTTCGTTGTCCTTGAACAAGAATTGCAACTTTTGGAAGACGACGGTACGGCAGGCTACAAAGTAGCTTACAACTTCTCCTCGCTTCCTCTTGTACACAAAGAAACGTATGAAGCTTGCAAGAAAGAACCTGTAACCGGTTCCGACCTTTGGACGTCCAACTATCATACGAACGTTGAAACGACGATGAGCTGGGGTCCCTACAAGCTTACCGAATTCCAAGCTGGTAAAGCATACAAGTTGGAAAGAAACGAATATTGGTATGGTTATAGCGACGCTAAATACGATGGTCAATATCAAACGGACACTATCGTTTGCGAAACGATCCCCGAATGGCAAACCGCTTGGATGATGTTCTTGCAAGGTGGCATCGATGCGATCGGTATCGACGTATCCGTTGCAACCGACTATAAGAACTCTGATCAAGCTTACTATACGCCTGACGATTACGTTGGATCCATCCAATTGCAATCCGATTACGACGCGCTTAAGAACAGAGAAGAAGCCGATGTGAACAAGACGATCCTTTCCTACGTTGACTTCAGAAAGGCACTTTCCATCGGTCTTAACAGAGCAGACTTCACGAACAAGTGCACGACGGCATCCTTGCCCGGCTACGGTTTGTTCGGTATCATGCACTACTTCGCGGTTGAAAAAGGTTCCAACGGTTTGTACCGTGGTTCCGAAGAAGCGAAGAAAGTTCTTTGCAACGTTTACGGCGTTGACGTTGACGACTACGATTCGCTCGACGATGCAGTAGATTCGATCACTGGCTACGATCCCGATCAAGCAAAAGAACTTATCAACAGCGCTTACGCAGCTGCTCTTGCAGCAGGCGACATCTCCGCTACGGATACGGTTGTCCTTACCTATGGTTCGTCCACCGATAACGAAAGTGTACGTCGTAATTACGACTACTTGAAGGCCGCTTGGACCGAACTTATGATTGGCACCGAATTGGAAGGCAGATTCGATATGGACTTCGACGCTTCCTTCGGTACTACTTGGGCTGACGAATTCCGTGCAGGTTCCTACGACGTTTGTCAAGGTGGTTGGACCGGCGCTGCTTGGGACCCTGGTTACCTCCTTATGGCTTACTGCTCGCCTTCCTACATGTACTCCGCAGGTTGGAACACCGCTGAACACATGATGACGGCTACCATCCGCGGTTTGAAGGACGTTGACGGCGCTATCGTTATCACCAACGATGCAAACGATTCGGTTGAAATCACGATGCCTCTCTTCGTTGACGGCAAGAACGACTGGTGGGGAAAACTTAACACTGTATGGCAACAAGGCGCTCTCAACGATGAATTCCGCGTTGAAATCATCGCTGCGATCGAAGAAGAAATCCTCGTTCAATACTACACCGTTCCTTACTCCGCTTCCTACGCTGCATCCCTTATGTCCTACAAGATGGACTACGTAACGTATGAATACAACACGTTCATGGGCTACGGCGGTGTTCGTTACCTCAGATACAACTACAACGATACCGAATGGGCTGCTTGGGTTGCTGAAAACAAAGAAAACGGCGAAATCGATTACAAGTAATCGTTTACTTGGATCGAATTCCAACGATCGTTTAACTAAATGATAAACCGAAATATTGTAGTGGGGCTTTATGCCTCACTACAATTAGGTTTATAAAAGTATATTTTTATTGCTTTACAATCGACGATTTGTTGCTATTGTTCAACAAAATGAGAAAAAATCTCGTTTTTTGTTATAAACGAATGATTTTAACCTGACGCATTCGAGCGGATTGAAATCATTCGATTATGGCAAGAAAAAACGAAGTAGTACGGGAGTGACCGATTATGTATATGTTCAAATACGTCATGAAAAGAATAGGACTTGCTTTTATGTCCTTTGCGATCATCATGACTGCATGCTTTTTCCTTATTAAGATGGTTCCGGTGGTAATTACTCTTGCTCCGGGACAAGATAGAGATTTATTGGAAGCAACGCTCGAAAAGAGAGGATATAACGATCCGATCATCGTGCAGTTTATCAACTATATCTCCAGAATTTTCCACGGCGACTTCGGGGTGGGTACGACTATGCCCGAATATAGATACGCCGACGTTTGGGATTCGTTTGTGGATAGACTTCCTCCGACGATTTTGCTCAACATTTATTCGACAATTTTCGCCGTTCCCATCGGAATTGGTCTCGGTATTTGGGCGGCACTTCGCAAGAATAAAATAACCGACCACGTGATTTCCACGCTCGTTATGGTCTTCATTTCCGTGCCTTCTTACGTGTACGCATTCTTGCTTCAATATATCATTTGTTTTAGACTTGATCTTTTCCCGCTCACGCTTGAAATGGGTACGGATTGGTTCTCCGGAGCGATGTTCAAATCAATGGTTCCGCCGATTTTGGCGATGTCGTTTGGTTCGATCGCCAGCTACTGCCGTGGTACGCGTGCTGAACTTACCGAAGTTTTGACGAGCGAATTTATTTTGCTTGCAAGAACGAAAGGGCTTACGAGAAAGCAGGCGATTATGCGACACTCTCTCCGCAACGCGATGGTTCCTATTTTCCCGTCGATTATCGCCGAATTCATTTCGATTTTGAGCGGTTCGATGATTCTTGAAAATATCTTCGGTATCCCCGGCGTTGGCAAACTTTACCTTATGTCGATCAACTCGCTCGATTACGATTTCTTCATGTTCCTTTCCGGGTTCTATTGTATTATCGGTCTTATGGCGGGTATTTTGGTTGACGTTAGCTACGGGTTCATTGATCCGAGAATTAGAATGGGGGCGAAATAATCATGGAAAACACGATGAATATCTCCAAAGAAAAATTTGAATTCGCTGGAAACGTTGAACTCCACGATAAAAAACTCGACACCAAACCCATCGGGTACTTTAAGGACGCGATGCATCGTTTCAAGAAGAATAAAGGCTCGGTGTTCGCCGCGTTCATCATCCTCTTCTTGGTGCTTTTTGCAATCATTGGTCCTTTCCTTACCCCTTACACCGTTTCCTATCAAGACATGAATTTCGCTTATTGTGCTCCTAAAACGAAGATGAGCGAAACGTTCGGTTGGGATTTCTGGGACGGCTGTGAAGATAAGACGATCAGCGAAACCGACTTCCTCCGTTATCGCGCGATTTCTGAAGAATTGGGGCAAGGTCCTATCAAAAACTACGAGAAGGGCGCTTATTCGGCGAAATCTTCCGTCAATGGAAAGATCGTTTATAAAATTCGCTACGACACCTATCGCAGAAAGGGCGTAGAACTTATGGACCTTTCCATGGATCAATACTTGACGATTCAACAATATCAAAACGAAACGGGCGTGCAAGTTATTTATCCGATGATCAACAGAAAGCTTTCCACCGCTTCGGGGAAAGATAACACCCTTTCCGATGCAGATCAAGGGGATTTCAACTTCTGGTATAAAACGGAAGTCGTAAAAGGGAAAACCCAACCGGTGCTTGAAAATGGGCAATTCATTCCCATTTATAAAGCGCTTACGATGAAGGACGGTGAACGTACCGATTTGTACAATAGCACGAAAGTTGATTTCGACGAAAACGGAAATTCCTATTCCTACGCGACCATCAATAAAAACACCAATCGTGTACACGCACGCGTTGACGTTTATGAATACTACGTTTACAACCACTCCTACGTCCTCAAAGACGGCGTGTCGGATCCTTTGTTTATTTTCGGTTCGACGCAAATGGGTCAAGATATCTTCGTTCGTTTGGCAAGCGGTGCGAGATTTTCCTTCATTTTCGCAATCATCGTTGCAACGGTCAACATGATCGTCGGCGCAATTTACGGCGCGATTGAAGGGTACTACGGCGGTGCTGCCGACCTTTTGATGGAACGTTTCTCGGATATTTTGGGTTCGATTCCGTTCATGATCGTCATCACCTTGTTGAAACTCCACATGAAAGGCTCGAGCCAAATGATGATCCTGTTCATATCCTTCTTCTTAACAGGCTGGATGGGCATGGCGGGAACGGTTCGTATGCAGTTCTATCGTTTCAAAAACCAAGAATATATTTTGGCGGCGAGAACGCTCGGCGCGAGAGATAGACGGATTATGTTCAAGCACATCTTCCCCAACGCTCTCGGTACCATCGTCACCCGTTCCGTCCTCGTTATTCCCGGCATGATTTTCTCGGAATCGAGCTTGTCTTACCTTGGTATTATCAACCTCTCTTCGGGGAATATGACGAGCGTCGGCGCAATGCTTGCATCCGCGCAAACGCAAATGCAACAATATCCGTATATGATGTTCTATCCCGCAATGTTTATTTCCTTGTTGATGCTCGCATTCAACTTGTTCGGGAACGGGCTTCGTGACGCGTTCAACCCCTCGCTTAGAGGAACGGAGGACTAAGACATGGAAAAGAAATTAGAAGTTAAAAACTTAGTCATCTCTTTCCGTACGCAAGGCGGTAAAGTACAAGCGGTTAGAAACGTTTCCTTTGACCTTTACAAAGGGGAAACACTTGCAATCGTGGGGGAATCGGGCTCTGGTAAATCGGTCACGTCGCGTGCTGTTATGGGGATTTTGGCAGGAAACGCTATCGTCGAGGGCGGTGAAATCGTCTACGACGGAAAAGACCTTTTGAAAATTCCCGAAGAGGAAATGTATAAGATCCGTGGCGACAAAATCGCTATGATCTTCCAAGACCCTCTTTCTGCGCTCGATCCCATTATGAGAATCGGTAAGCAAATCACCGAGGCTATGCTTCTCAAGAACAAAGCGAACCGCGCTGCGGGTAGAAAAGACTTCAACGACATGCTCGCCGTTCTTTCCAAGAATATTATCCGCTCGTTCGGGCAGGACGTTTCCGAGGAACAAAAGGCGGAGGTGAAAGCGCTTGCAGACACGTTCAACGCATTCAATATCAAAGCTTTGGAATTGGAAGGTGCGTACAACCTTGCGCATACCGAGTTGACGGAAGCAATCGCAGAAATCGAAGATACGGTTTTCCGCTTATCGCATAAGCAAAAAGTGGATTTGAAAGTCGTTCTTCGTGAAATTAAAAAGAATATCAAACAAGCGAAAAACGTTTATCTGACGAAGAATTTCGAGAAAGAATTGGAACGTTGCACGGCAGAACTTTCCGCTGCGGAATCGATTGCTAAAACGGAGCCCGGCAGTGTAGTAGAAGTCCTTGCTCGCGCGAAAGAGTTGTTCCAAACCATCGTTTCGCAAGAAAGACCTAACTTCTTCAGAATCGGCTATTACGTTCTTCAAAACAAAGACGATGACCTTTCCTCCCACTCGATTGAGGAGGCGAACGAGATTTCCCTTAAATATTTGGACGAAAACTTCATGAACCATTTCATTGAAATGGAAAGAAAGGGGATTGAATATTCGCACAAGAGATCTTTGTATCGCAAGGAAAAGGCGATCAAGGCGTTGCAAGATGCTCGCGTGTTCTTTGAGGCAGGAAACTTCAAGAAGAAAGAAGCGTCGCAAAAGGCAAAAGAGGTCATCTATGCGGTAGAACACGCCATCGACCGTTTGGAAACGGTAAAGGACAGCGTTCCTTACACGTTCGGCGAAGCGTTGCGCTACGCGCTTTCGCAATACTTCTTCTATCAAGTAAACAACCCGAAAGAAGAAGCTCGCTATACGAAACAAAAAGCAAAGAGAGACGCTCTTATCGCAAAAGGCAAGACCGTCGATTGGAAACTCGTTCCGAAGATGGTCGTTGAACTCGATACCTTGCTTGCAAATATCTTGTCGATCATTGATCGCGTACAAAAGAGATATGAGCTTGCTCTTAGCAAACCCGAACCTGATTATACGGAACGTGGGGTACAGGTCATCGATTACTTGAAAGAAAAGGCTTCGCAAGTCGTCTATCGCGTGACGAACAAGATTGCGCGCGAAACGGCAATCAAGCTTATGGAAGAAGTAGGTATTCCCGAACCCCGTATCCGTTATCAACAATATCCGTTCGAGTTCTCGGGCGGTATGCGTCAACGTATCGTCATTGCAATCGCGCTTGCGGCTAACCCCGACATTTTGATTTGCGACGAGCCTACGACGGCTTTGGACGTGACGATTCAAGCGCAAATTTTGGAACTTATCAACCGTTTGAAGAAAGAACGTAATCTTTCGGTTATCTTCATTACGCACGACCTCGGCGTCGTTGCGAACATGGCGGATAGAATCGCCGTTATGTACGCAGGGAAGATCGTCGAACACGGTACGTCGGAAGAGATCTTCTACGACCCTCGTCACCCGTACACGTGGGCTCTCTTGTCGTCCATGCCCGACTTGGATACGGACGAAAAATTGGACGCGATCCCCGGTACTCCCCCGAACATGATTTACCCGCCCGTAGGCGATGCGTTCGCGGAACGGAATAAGTATGCGCTCAAAATTGATTATGAGATGCAACCTCCTTTCTTTGAGGTGACCCCGACCCACTTTGCGGCTACGTGGTTATTGCATCCCGATGCGCCCGCGGTTGAAAAACCGAAGGTTATCACCGATCGTATCAATCGTATGAAAAAGATGGGTGAATAAGGAGGTAAACAGAAATGGAAAATAATAACGAAGTTTTGTTGAAAGTAGAACATCTCTGTCAATACTTCAAAATGGGTAAACACGTCTTGAAAGCGGTGGACGACGTAAGTTTCGACGTTAAACGCGGCGAAGTATTCGGCCTTGTAGGGGAGTCCGGTTGCGGTAAAACCACGACGGGACGTTCGATTATCAAACTCTACGACATTACCTCGGGAAACATTTATTTCAAGGGGTATAGAGTAGGGGCAGGTACGCGTGCATACGTAGAAGAGATTAAAACGGCAAGAAAAGAAGCCGCTAAAAAGCTCAAAGAACTCGGCGGAAAACTTAAAGAAAAACCCGAGGACGAAGCGACTTTAGCGGAAATTCAAAAAGTGAAAGAAGAGCTTGCCGAAACGATTATGAAAAATCGTGAAAAGATCCACTCTGCAAAGCACGACCATAACAAAACGGATAAAGAATACGGCGCGAAACTTGCTAAAGAAGTGGATGAAATCCATTTGCCGAAGATCGAGGAGCAACGTAGCGTTGTCCGCGCGATCGAGGGCGAAATCGCTACTCTTGCAGAGGGCGACGAAAAAATTGTCGAATTAAACGAAAAATTGCGCGAAGCAAAAGCCGTTTTGAAATCGCTCAAAAAGGAATATAGAAACAAAAGAAAGATCGCGAAGCGCACGAAACTCATCACCGATATTCAAATGATTTTCCAAGACCCTATCGCGTCCCTCGATCCTCGTATGACCGTTCGCGAAACGATTTCCGAAGGTTTACAAATCAAAGGGATCACCGATAAGGCGTATATCGACGAAAAGGTGTATGAAATTTTGGAACTCGTCGGTCTCGTACCCGAACACGCAGGTCGTTATCCCCACGAATTCTCGGGTGGTCAACGTCAACGTATCGGGATCGCTCGTTCGGTTATCATGAACCCAGACATGATCATTGCGGACGAACCTATTTCCGCACTCGACGTGTCGATTCAAGCGCAAGTTATCAACCTTTTGAACGACCTTCGTGAAAGACTCGGTCTTACGATTTTGTTCATTGCGCACGACTTGTCCGTCGTAAAATATTTCTCCGATCGTATCGGCGTTATGTATTTTGGTAAGATGGTCGAGCTCACGACGAGTGAAGAGCTGTTCAAACACCCCTTGCACCCGTATACGAAATCGCTTTTGTCGGCTATTCCTTTGCCTGACCCCATTTACGAAAAGAAACGTGTGCGTATTACCTATAATCCCATCGCGGAACACGATTACAGCGTGAACAAACCCTCGATGCGCGAGGTTGCGCCTGGACACTTCGTATATTGCAACGACGAGGAAGAAAAGAAATATAAAGAAATGCTTGCAGCCGAATAAATTAGGCTAAAGCGAGGGAACTGTGAATCAAACGCTTAAAAAAATACTCATCACTTGCTTAATAGCCACCGCGATTGCAGGAATCGTGACGCTTAGTATTTTGATGCAACGTGGATGGGGGGCTACTACCCAAGAGACCTATAAAAATTTTTCCGACGCATTTTCCGTGCCGGGCGTCCTTTTAATGGCGATTTCCGCCGTTGTTTGGATTAGTCAAACGGGCGGATTCGACGCGATAGGATTTATTATGGGGAAAGTCGTGCGCTCGCTGATTCCGTTTGGGAGATCTAGAGAGCTGAAAGGCGAGACGTACGCGGAGTATAAAGACCGGAAACACCCTTCTGTGAGTGATAACGGAGAAAAGAGTGGGGTGGTCAAACTTTGCTTGTTGGCGGTTGGCGCTCTGTTCGTCATTACGTCGATCGTATTTGCAGTTTTATGGAGTTAAATAAAAGCCGTTTCGCTTGGGAAAGCGGAACGGCTTTTTTAGAGTTTTTTGTAAAAGATATAGAAATTTACTCTTGGTTGGTTGACAAGAACGCATAATTGTAATATAATAAATACTTGAAAGGGTGGGAAAATTCCCATCGAACGTTTTATTTTTTGGAGGATATATGGTACCCCTATCTATTGTGATCGTTGTTTTAATATTACTTTCCGGATTCTTCTCTGCGACGGAAACCGCGTATTCTTGCGCGAATAAAATCAAGCTGAAAAGTTTGATTTCGCAAGGCAAGAAAAACGCGCAAGCGGTGTATAACCTCGCTGAAGAAAAATACGATAAGTTGATTACGGCGATTCTTGTAGGTAATAACGTTGTAAACATTACGGCCTCTGCGCTCAGTACGGTGTTGTTTGCAAAAATTTTAGTGAATTCCTCGTTGGACGCTACGACGATTTCTACGATCGTCATGACGGTGGCAGTCTTGATTTTCGGGGAAATTACCCCGAAATATTTGGCGTCCGTTTACCCTGAAAAGTTTTGCTTCCTTTTCTATCCGATTATGCAATTCTTCTATTGGATCTTGCGTCCCATCGGATTTATTTTCGACAGCTATAAAGCGCTTTTGACGAAAATTTTCAAGCTCAAAGTAGACGATACCGTCACGAACGAAGAGATTATGTCCCTCGTAGAAGAGGCGGAAGAGGACGGGACGCTCAAAGAGGACGAGTCCGAACTGCTTCGCTCGGCGCTCGAATTCGACGATTTGAAAGTGGAAGATATTTTAGTCCCTAGAGTGCAAGTGGTGGCGATCAGAAAGGATAGCGAAATGGAGGAAATTTTGAAAATTTTCCAACAAAACAGTTATTCTCGGCTTCCCGTTTACGATGGCACGATCGACAACGTGAAAGGGCTTATCCACGAACGGGATTTCTATAACGCATACCTCGCAGGCGAAAAGGATATTTCCCACGTTGTGCAAGACATTGCGTTCACGACGGAATATACTCGTATTTCCGCCCTGATGAAACAATTACAAAAAGAAAAAATCCATATGGCGGCTGTGTCCGACGAATACGGCGGTTTCGTTGGAGTCGTCACCTTGGAAGATATTTTGGAAGAGCTTGTTGGCGAAATTTGGGACGAACACGACGAAGAAGAGGTGCTCTACGGCAAGATTTCCGAGGGCGAACACTGGGTAGACGGCAAGTGTAATTTAGAGGAATTCTTTAGCCTCTATGGGATCGAAGACGAGGACGAAAATTTCGAATCGATCACCGTGGGCGGTTGGGTAATGGAAAAATTTGGCGATATCCCCCCCGTCGGCGAAACGATACGCTTTAAGGGTGTCGAAATTCGCGTCGTAAAAACGACGAAACAAAAAGTGCTTAAAATCCGATCCAAGGCGTACGACGTCGTAGAGGACAAAGAAGAGGCGGAAAATAAGTAAGAGGTGTGAATATGCAAACGATTTTAGTGACGGGTGGTAGCGGATTTATCGGTTCGCATACCGTCGTGGAATTGCTCGGCAAGGGCTATCAAGTCGTTGTAATGGATAACCTTTCCAATTCGAGTAAGGAAAGCCTTCGTCGAGTGGAAAAGATCACGGGTAAAAAAGTGTCTTTCTATGAAACGGACATTCGCGACGAAAAGGGAACGGAAAAGATTTTCAAAAAACACAAAATCGACGCCGTGATTCATTTTGCAGGACTTAAAGCAGTGGGGGAAAGCTGTAGAATTCCCCTCACTTATTACGACAACAATATCGCGGGAACGGTCACCCTTCTTCGCGTGATGCAAAAGTACGGCGTTAAAAAGATGATTTTCTCGTCGTCTGCAACGGTGTACGGTACTCCCGAACGTCTGCCTTTGGACGAGGATTGTCGGTTGTCTACCACGAACCCCTACGGAAGCACGAAACTCATGCTCGAGGGGATTATGCAAGACCTTTACAAATCGGATAACGAATGGAACGTGATTTTGCTTCGTTATTTCAATCCCGTAGGTGCGCACGAAAGCGGAATGATAGGGGAAGACCCCAAAGGGATTCCCAACAACTTGATGCCGTTCGTGGCGCAAGTGGCAAGCGGAAAGCTTTCTTGTATCAACGTGTTTGGAAACGATTACGATACCCCCGACGGAACGGGTGTGCGCGATTATATCCACGTCGTAGATTTGGCTCTTGGGCATATCGCGGCGATCGAATATTGCACCGATCCCGGTGTGCATATTTACAACCTTGGAACGGGAAGAGGATATAGCGTACTCGATATGGTACACGCGTTTGAAAAGGCGTGCGGGAAGGAGCTTCCGTATAAAATTGCGCCCCGTCGACCCGGGGATATCGCTTCTTGTTATGCGTGCCCCGATAAGGCGGAAAAGGAACTGCATTGGAAAGCGAAATACGGCATCGAAGAGATGTGCGCTTCGCAATGGAAGTGGCAAAGTGGCAACCCGAACGGGTATGAAGTGAAGAAATAAAGTGATACAACCCGATCAAATTATTCGTTCTAAACGCAAGACGTTGTCGATTTCTATCGACTCGCTCGGACGGCTCGTCGTCCGAGCGCCCTACGCTTGCAAGTTGGAGCGAATTTTTTCTTTTATAGAAGAAAAAGAGTCCTGGATTTTGCGCGCGAAAGAACGCCGTAAAACGGTGAAACTACCTATTATGCAAGACTTGTCGGGCTACACCTTTTCCTTTTTAGGAGAGGATTTGACGATTTCGTTGCATAGCAGAAAAGGATACCAAAAGGAGGAGGGGTTCCTGTTTTTAGACGAGAATAACCCCCGAAAAGCCCTCGACGGATTTTTTTTAGACGAGGCAAAGCGCGTCCTCATACCGCTTGTGGGAAAGCGGGCGAAAGAGTTGGGCGTTTCCTTTCGCAAGATAGCGATAGGAAGAGCGAGAACGCGCTGGGGGAGTTGCTCGAAAGACGGCGCGCTTCGTTTTTCTTTTCGGGTACTGTATTGTCCCTTAGACGTGATCGACTACGTTGTCGTACACGAGCTTTGCCACCGAAAGGTTTACAGTCATAAACCCACTTTTTGGACGGAAGTGCAACGCTTTTTGCCCGATTATAAAAATAAGCGGAAGTGGCTGAAAGAAAATGCCCATCTTATGCAAATATTTTGAGTTTTTTCTTTACAAAACGGGCGGAAATATGATATACTATAAAGCAAATATAAGCGTTTGAAAGAGCGTAAATTGGCTTATAAATAGATAGACGAAAACAAATGGAGAAATAGCAATGTTGCGATTAGAAAATATCACCTATCGCGTGCAAGACGATTTAGGAGAAAAAACGATATTAGACGGCGTGAGTTTGACCCTCGACAAGCGTTTTACGGCGATCACGGGTCCCAACGGGAGCGGTAAATCCACTCTTGCGAAAATTATCGCGGGTATCATTCAGCCTACGTCGGGAAAAATTTATTGGAACGATGAGGATATCACGAACCTTTCTGTGACGGAACGGGCAAAACTTGGCATTTCCTACGCCTTTCAGCAACCCGTCCGCTTTAAGGGGATTACCGTGCGCGATCTTATCTCGATTGCCGCAGGCAAGCAAACGAAAATCTCCGACGCTTGCGCCTACCTTTCCGAGGTGGGGCTTTGCGCGAGGGATTATATCGACCGCGAAGTGAACGCGTCCCTTTCGGGGGGCGAACTCAAGCGGATTGAAATCGCCACGATTTTGGCGCGCGGAACGGAGCTTTCCGTATTTGACGAGCCGGAGGCAGGGATTGATCTTTGGAGCTTTGGGAACTTGATCAACGTATTTGAAAAAATGCACGAAAAAACGCAAGGGAATATTCTCATTATCTCTCACCAAGAACGTATTTTGAATATCGCCGACGAGATTATCGTCATTGCAGGCGGAAAGAAAGAAAAGGTGGGAACGAAAGAGGAAGTATTGCCCCATATTTTAGGCACGGACGCGTGTCGCGTGCTTACGGAAAAAATGTAAGGAGGGGAAAGAAATGGACGCGATTGAAAAAGACTTACTTCTAAAAATTGCCGACCTCCACGACGTTCCGGAGGGAGCGTACAACATTCGTGACAACGGCGAGAGCGCCGGAAGAAAAAGCACGGAAAACATTGAAATTCAAACGAAAACGGACGGGAATGCCGGTATTGATATCTTGATTAAACCGGGTACGAAACACGAGAGCGTGCATATTCCCGTAATCATCAGTAAGGCCGGTTGGCAAGAGCTGGTCTATAACGATTTCTTCATAGGCGAGGACGCCGACGTCGTGATCGTAGCAGGATGCGGTATCCATAACTGCGGTGGGGTGGATATGACTTCCCGTCACGACGGCGTGCATACTTTCCACGTTGGCAAAAACGCGAAAGTGCGCTACGTAGAACGACACTTGGGCGAAGGGGACGGGAACGGGAAAAACGTGATGAATCCGTCCACCGTCGTGCATTTGGACGAGGGCGCCGTGATGGAGTTTGAATCGACGCAGATCAAGGGGATTGATTCCACCAACCGAATCACGAAAGCCGACCTCAAAGCAGGCGCGAAACTCATCGTGAAAGAAAAACTCTACACCCACGGCGAGCAGGAAGCAAACACCGATTTCGTGGTGGATATCAACGGCGAGGGGTGTAGCGCCGATATTATATCCCGCTCGGTTGCCGCAGGGAATTCCAAACAACACTTCGTTTCCACGATGAACGGGAACGCAGCGTGCAAAGGGCATACGGAATGCGACGCGATTATTATGGATAAGGCGGTCGTCACGGCGGCGCCTTGCCTCACTGCCAATCATTTGGACGCCGAACTCATCCACGAGGCGGCGATCGGAAAAATCGCAGGGGAACAGCTTACGAAACTCATGACTTTGGGACTTACCGAAAAGGAAGCGGAAGAGCTTATCGTCAAAGGATTTTTACATTAACAAGGAGAAAACACTATGAGCGAATTAACTTACAAAAGAAAGAACGTTTACGAAAAAGCAGACGAAAAACTGATGAAAGAGATCTTCGATTACGCGGAGGGGTATAAAAAATTCCTCGACAATGGCAAAACGGAACGCGAGGCTTGCGCGTACGCGATGGAAGAGGCGAAAAAACAAGGCTATCGCCCTTACGTATTCGGCGAAACCTTGAAAGCTGGCGACAAAGTATATTATAACAATCGTGGCAAGAATCTCTTTTTGATCCGCGTAGGGGAAGAGGATATCGGCGAAAACGGGATTCGCATCATCGCTTCGCATATCGACAGCCCTCGCATTGACCTTAAGCAAGTCCCCCTCTACGAAGCGGAAGGGATTGCGTTTGCAAAAACCCACTACTATGGTGGCGTTCGGAAATACCAATGGGCGACGATTCCCCTTGCCTTGCACGGCACGATCGTGCTTGCGGACGGTTCTTCCCTCGACGTAAAAATCGGCGAGGAGGATAGCGACCCCGTCTTTTATATCAGCGATCTTCTTCCGCACCTTGCGGCAAAACAAAACGCCCGTCCTTTGGGCGAGGCGATCGCAGGGGAAGATTTGAATATTTGGCTTGGCAACATTCCTTACACCCTTGCAGAGGACGATAAGGATAAGACGGTTAAGGAAAACCTGCTCCGCATCTTGCACGACAAATACGGCGTATGCGAAGAAGATTTCTTGAGCGCGGAACTTTCCCTCGTTCCCACCTTTAAGGCGCGTGACGTAGGGTTTGACAGAGGGCTTTTGGCGTCCTACGGCCACGACGACAGAGTTTGCGCGTACCCCTCGTACACCGCTTTGTTCGACACCCCCTCCCCTCGCACCGTAGTCGTGGTTCTCGCCGATAAGGAAGAGATCGGAAGCGAAGGCTCGACGGGTATGCAATGCGTGATATTAAACGATTTAATCGACGCGCTCGCTACCTCTTTCGGCGTTTCCAGTGCAAAAGTTCGCGCCCGTTCCAAATGCTTATCTGCCGACGTAAACGCGGGCTACGATCCCAACTTCCGCGACGTATGCGAACCGCTCAACACCACCTACCTTTCGCACGGCGCAGGGCTCACGAAATTCACAGGCTCTCGCGGGAAAGGCGGGTCTAACGACGCATCGGCGGAGTTCGTTGGCGAAGTGAGAAAAATCTTCAACGAAAACGGCGTGATCTGGCAAACGGGCGAACTTGGAAAGGTTGACTGTGGCGGCGGCGGTACGGTTGCGAAATTCATCGCAAGCATGAACATCGACACGGTGGATATCGGCGTTCCCGTTATCTCGATGCACGCGCCCTACGAAGTGATTTCCAAAGCTGATTTGTACGAGGTGTACCTCGCTTTTAAGGCGTTTATCCTTTAAGGAAAAAGAAAAACCCCATTGCAAGCTTTTGCAATGGGGTGATTTTTTTGTCAAATTAGAGAACGGTCACACAGTTGTCGCAAACGATAACGTCCGAAGAATAGAACGCGGTGAGCGCTGTGACGAGCTCGTCTAAGTCCGTCACGGCGATACATTCACAAGCGGAGTGCATCGCAAGTTGCGCAAGCCCTAAATCGACGCTTAAAACGCCTACGTGCGAAAGGGAAATCGCCCCGAGCGTACCACCGCTCTTCATATCCGAACGGTTGAAAAAGGTTTGGTATTTCACACCCGCTTTTTCGAAGATTTTTTTCATCGTCGCCGAGGAGAGCGCGTCCGTCGTGTACGCCTTGTCGGCGTGCGATTTAATGACGACGCCCCCGCCCATCACCACGCGGTTGGTCGGATCGCATTTTTCGGGGTGGTTGGGGTGCAACGCGTGGGCGTTGTCGAGGGAGATGAGGAAGGAGGATGCGAGCGCTTTATAATACTCGATGTCGTCGAATTTGAGCGCGGACGCGATTCTGCGCAAGGTGTTTTCTAAAAAGTCTCCGCCGGCGCCTTGCAACGTTCTCGACCCTACCTCTTCGTTGTCGAGGGCAACGGCAAGAGAAATCCCCGAACTTTCCGCGTGGGAAAGGAGTCCTTCGACGGAGGCGTAAACGCTCGAGAGGTTGTCGATGCGAGGCGCGGACAAAAATTCATCGTTCACGCCGAAATTTGCGGGGGTGGCGTCCGGTACGACGAACAGGTCGTAGGAGAATACCTTACCGCTCGTCCAAGAGGACAACAGATCCGCATTTTCGCTATCGAGAGCGAATAGGGGAAGTAGGTCGGTTTGTTCATTCACGGAAAAACTCGCATTCACGCCACGGTTTTGATGAACGGCAACCGAGGGAATACAAACGGAGAAAGGGGAAGTGACGGTGGTTGCGCGGAGCATTCCGTCCTCTTCCGTCACGATCCGCCCTGCAAGTTTCAAGGGGCGGTCGAAAAAGGAATACCAAATACCACCGCCGTACGTTTCCACGTTGAGCTTGCAATACGCCCCCGTTTTGAGCAAAGCGTTTTCTTTGAGTTTAAGCGCGGGAGAATCGGTGTGGGTTGCGACGATTTTGAAAGAAAATTTATCGAGCGAACCGACGGTGAAAGCGATGATACTGCTCCCTCCGCGAACGGTATAATATTTACCGCCCTCGTTTAAGATCCAGTCGTCCGTTTCGCTGAGGAAAACGAACCCGTTTTCTTCGAGGCGTTTTTGTACGTTTTCCGTCGCATGATAAGCGGTGTATGAGTTTTTCAAAAATTGTTTGAGTCGTTGCATATAAGGCGCCCCCAATCGTTTATTTGAAAATATTGTATCACATTCGTTTGTCGAAAAGCAAGCTTTTTTTGGTTTTGTGCGCGAAAATATCTTTCGCGCGGACAAAAGAATGAAATTATCGTGAAAAATATTGTAAACCTTGCCAAAAGCGTTGACAAATCAAGAGGAAATTATCATAATAAAAGAGAAACTATCCTCTCTCGCTTTAACGGGGGAGAAGTGGTTTTACAGTTTAGGGATTTTATAGGTAAAAGATATGTTAAAACTGCAAGAAATCACAAAAGATTATAAGACCGGATCGTACACGGTACACGCTTTGAGAGGAGTGAATCTCTCTTTCCGCGCGAACGAATTCGTTTCTATTTTAGGACCGTCCGGTTGTGGAAAAACGACCCTCCTCAACATTATCGGTGGGCTCGATCATTATACGTCGGGCGACCTCGTCATTCGTGGCGTTTCCACTAAAGAATATAAGGATAGGGATTGGGACGTCTATCGGAATCATCGCATTGGATTCGTCTTTCAATCGTATAATCTGATCCCTCATCAAACGGTGCTCGGCAACGTCGAACTCGCTTTGACGATCGCAGGGCTCAACAAAGCGGAAAGACAAGAAAAAGCGAAAAAAGCGCTTGAAAGAGTGGGTCTTGCAAACGAACTTTATAAAAAGCCCAACCAACTCTCTGGCGGTCAAATGCAACGGGTTGCGATCGCGCGCGCCCTTGTCAATGACCCCGAAATTTTGCTTGCAGACGAGCCCACGGGCGCGCTCGACTCTAAAACGAGCGTGCAGATTATGGAACTCATTCGTGAAATTGCAGGCGAACGGCTCGTGATTATGGTCACGCACAACCCCGAACTTGCCGAGAAATATTCCACCCGTATCGTTCGATTAGAGGACGGTTTGGTGGTGTCGGACAGCAATCCTTACGAATCGGAAACGGCGGTACAAGAAAAAAGAAAGACGCAAGCTTGGACGAAGAAAACGGGCGAAAAAGCGTCGATGTCCTTTAGAACGGCACTAGGGCTTAGCGGAAGAAACTTGCTTGCTAAGAAAGGAAGAACGGCGATCACCTCCTTTGCAGGAAGCATCGGGATCGTGAGTGTTTCCCTCGTTTTGGCGCTTTCCAACGGGTTTAACGGATACATTCGTCAAATCGAAGAAGATATGCTTTCCTACTATCCTTTGCAAGTGAAGGAATCTTCGGTCGACATCAATTCGATTATGGCGAATATGACTTCGCCGAGCGATATGCCCGACCTTTCTAAACTTGGCGACAAGGTGTATGTCAACTCTTTCTTGACCAAGATTGCCAAAGGTATGATGGTGACGAATGACATTTCCCCTGAATATATCGCTTACGTAGAAAATATGGATGAGAGTTTATACGGCGCGATCCATTATAATTACGACGTGAATTTGACGGATAACCTATTTACGAACGTCGTCACGGGTGGCGTGCGCGATCTTCCCGAAAGAACGGAGACGATGTCTCTCTCCGCGCTCAAAAAGTTCTATACCGACGAACTTTCGCAAAACGCGGGGCAACAATACGCGCAAATGGGACATTTGGTTGAATACTTAGGCGATGTGGTAAACGTAATGCCGGGGACGAAAGATTTTAGCGACGATCGGTTTAGCGATTACGTACTTTCGCAATACGATGTTTTTGGGGAATTCCCCAAGCAAAGCAACGAGGCGGTCATCGTCGTGGGTGGAAACAACGATATGACGGACTTGTTGCTCGCGCAACTTGGCTTTTTGGACGAGGCAACCTTCTTGGGACTGTATATGGAAGACGAGATTGCGGAAATAACGATCCCGTTTGAAACGATGCGCGAAAAGGAATACACCCTCTATTTCAATGACGAGGTGTATGTTCCTAGTGACGATCCCATGGATAAACATCCGTTCCGCTATCAAGGGAATCGAGAGGACGGAGATTTGTCGGTGGACGGCGAAAACGGCGTGCAAATCAAAGTGAGTGCGATTTTGCGCTTGAAAGACGGGTATACCTACGGTTGTTTGTCGAGCGGGCTGAATTTGACGGAAAAACTCGTCGAAGAATATTTGGAGAAAAACATGCAATCGGAGATCGTCAAGTGGATGAGCGAGCCGAGGGATGCGAACGATCCTAACAGTTTGCCGCAAAGCGCCGTGCAAATTCCCGTAAACGGAGCTTTCATGACGGTGTATCGTTCTCCCGTCGCTCAACTCGATACTTTGTTCTATGCGGAAAATAGCGGTTTTTACGTGAATATCACGCAATCTTCCGCCCTTCGCTATATTGGGGGGAACGATCGTCCTAGCGGTATTGATTTTTATCCGCTCGACTTTGAAGCGAAAGAAAAAATGCTCGATTATTTAGACACGTGGAACGTGATGCACGAAGGTGACAAAGCAAAGCAAATCACTTATAACGACACGGTGGGGATTATGATGGGCATGGTCAAGTCTATTTTGGACGCGATCACCTACGTCCTCGTCGCGTTCACGGCAATTTCCCTCGTTGTCTCCTCGGTCATGATCGGAATTATCACGTACGTATCGGTGGTGGAACGAACGAAAGAAATCGGCGTGTTGCGCTCGCTCGGTGCAAGGAAGAAGGATATCAAAAACCTATTCAATGCGGAAACGTTCATTATCGGACTTTCAGCAGGGGTTATCGGCGTGGCGTCCACCTATCTCATTTCGTTTGGAATCAACGCGCTGTTAGGTCCGCTTACGGGCATTAAAGCAATTGCTTCTCTTCCTTTTACTTCTGCGCTCATTATGACGGCGATTAGCGTTGTTTTGACGCTGATTAGCGGACTGATTCCCGCGCGTAGCGCAGCGAGAAAGGATCCCGTGATCGCGCTTAGAACAGAGTAAAAAAAGAAAGAAAAAACTTATAAAAAGCAATGAAAAAAGCTTGACAGTTTTTGGGGCAGTTGGTATAATAATCAAGGATAAAAGAAAAGCCGTTGGGCAAAGGATGGTGAAAAACATGTCTACCGTTAAAGTTGGTGAAAACGAAAACGTAGAAAGCGCGCTTCGTCGTTTCAAGAGAAAATGCTCTCGCGACGGCATCATCGGCGACTTGCGTAAAAAGGAATTCTATGAAAAACCTTCCGTAAGAAGAAAGAAGAAGTCGGAAGCGGCAAGAAAAAGAAAGAACTAACGAAAGAAAAACTCACGATATTTCGTGAGTTTTTTTCATTGAAAAAATTGCAAAAAATTGTCAAAAAAGTAAGAAAAAAAGGAAATTTTAAGAGGTGAACCTATGGAACAAACTTCAGGGCAAACGTTGCGCGCGCTTGCGCGAAAGGCGAAAGATCGGATTAAAAACGGTTTTTGGTTGGAGTGTAAAAATAATTTAGAGGAACAAGTGGAGCTTGCCAAGGAAAACGGCCTCAACGAAAGCAAGGCGAGTAGGTATTTTTTGGACCGTGCCAAAGAGATGATTTCCGAGGAGAAAGCGGACGATTTTTACGAACGGGTCAAACGAATGCTATTGGAAAACGGGGAGGTGAGCGATGCAATCGGCAGGCTTACCGATCGGGAATATTACGAAACTTTGACCTACGAAGAAAAACAGCGCTATACCCTTTCTTTAAGCGAGAAATATTTGCGTGCGCTGGAGCGTTTCCGCCGAGAACGAGAATTCTCCCTTACGGCGAAACGGTAAGGTTTTTCAAAAATAAAACTCGGCTTTGTCAAAGTCGAGTTTTATGCGTTTTTGGGGCAGAAAGGAAGGGGCGTTTTGTTTAGAGGAAATAGGTCTATACGCTTGCAAAAAAATAGGAAAAGTGCTATAATAAAAAATATGAAAAAGATCGACGAAATTTTAGAAAAACTCAACGAAGAACAGATCGGTCCCGTTCGTGAAACGGAGGGGGCCGTGCTCGTTTTGGCGGGGGCAGGAAGCGGAAAAACCCGCGTATTAACCTCGCGGATTGCCTACCTCATCGAAGAAAAGAGAGTGCCGTCCGAGGCGATTTTAGCCATCACGTTCACCAACAAAGCGGCGAACGAAATGAAAGAGAGGGTAGGGCAAATCACGGACGTTTCTTCTATGTGGGTGTGTACGATACATAGTATGTGCGTGCGCATTTTACGGCTTTTCCCTACGGAGGCGAACGTTTCTAAAAACTTCTCGATTTACAGTGAGACGGAACGCAATAATATCATTAAAAAAGCCTGCCAAGAATGTGACTTTGACGAGGATATGCTCAAAACCGCGAAATATCATATCTCGAACGCGAAAATGCTCGGGCTTTCCCCCAAGGAATACGCGGTAGAATACGCTGGTGAGTCGGAGATAGAGGGGATTGTCAAGGTGTACGCGCGATATAACGCTCACTTGCAAGAAAACAACGCGCTCGACTTCGACGATTTGTTAAATCGCACGCGAAACCTCTTAAAAGAATGCGAGGAAGCGAGAGAATATCTTTCGGGGCGGTTCCGCTATATTTTGGTGGACGAGTTCCAAGACACGAACGAGGTGCAGTACCAGATTATCAAATATCTCGCCTCCACGCACGGCAACTTGTTTGCGGTGGGGGATGACGACCAGTCTATCTACGGTTGGCGCGGTGCGAAAATTGAAAACATTTTGCATTTTGAAAAGGATTTTCCGAAAGCGAAAGTGTTCAAGTTAGAGCGCAATTATCGCTCGACGAAACATATTTTGAGCCTTGCCAACACGATCATCAAAAACAACGGCAGAAGAAACGATAAAACCCTTTGGACGGCGAACGAAGAGGGTGAAAAACCCGAAACGTACGAGGGGGAAGAAGAGAGCGGTGAGGCTCGCTACACCGCTCGTATCATTCAAGAACTCGTACGAAAGGGGTGGAAGTATTCCGATTTTGCCGTACTTATGCGACTCAACGCCCTCACCCGTTCTTACGAACAAGAGTTTATGTCGGACGGAATTCCTTTCAAGGTGTTCGGCGGTTTCAAGTTCTACGAAAGGAAAGAGATTAAGGATATGCTCGCCTACCTTCGTTTGATTTCCAATCCGTTCGACAGCGAAGCGCTCGTGCGGATTATCAACGTTCCCAAGCGCGGAATCGGACAAACGACGATTTCTAAACTCGAACAATACGCCTTTGATTTGGGCGTTTCCGTTTACGACGCCCTTCTCGATTTGGACGAGCTTGGGTTCAACGCCGGAACGAGAGCCAAACTCAACAATTTCTTTGGGCTTATAAAAAGCTGGATTAAGGATAGTTTATCTCTCCCCGTCAACGAGCTCGTCAAAAAGATCGTGACGGACACGGATATGAAAGGGGCGTATGCAGACGATTCGGACGAGAGCGTCAACAAGCGCGCCAATATCGACGAATTTATCAATTCAGTGGAAGAGTATTGCCGTCTTAACCCGGACGCGGATTTATTCGATTATTTAACGCAAGTATCTCTCTCTTCGGATACGGACGATATAAACGACGGCAACTACGTGACCCTCGCCACCATTCACTCGGTAAAAGGGCTTGAGTTTAGAGGGGTGTTCGTCTGCGGTTTGGAGGACAATATTATCCCCATCACTCGCGCGCATGAGAAGGGCGAGGAGTTGGAAGAGGAAAGACGGTTGATGTACGTCGCGATTACGCGCGCGAAAGAGAGACTGTATTTAACCCGTTCGAAAAGTCGATATTTATACGGTAGAAGAGAGCCGACCGCCCGTTCGCGGTTCTTAAAAGAGCTTGGGGGCGAGTTAAATCTTCCCAACGAGCGTTCTAGATGGGATAGTTTCTATTCGGACGACGATCCCGAACGCTACGGGAACGATCGCTACGGCGCGGGGCGTTTTTTCAATCCTAAAGCGACCTACGGTGGGGCTTCGTACGGAAGTTCTTACGGAACAAGCAGAGGGGGGAACGGTTCGATTTCGTTTGGCGCGAAACGGGAAACAAGCGGTGGTTTTGTGTTCGGCAACGCTTCGAGTAAACCGAAAACGGCTATGCCCAAAGGGGGCTTATCCGCCTACCAAATCGGCGTGAGAGTCTCGCACCCCAAATTCGGCGCGGGAACGATCGTCGGGCTAAAAGGCGCGGGGGCGAATATGATTTTGGATATCGCCTTTACGGGGCTTGGAATCAAGCAACTTTCGGCGTCGCTTGCGCCACTTACCGTCATACAATAAGGGGAAGGAAGAGGTTATGGATAGACAAAGAGAGATTACGGATATTCTCAATCGTTGGGCGCACGAATACTACGTGCTCGACAATCCGACCGTGTCCGACAAGGAATACGACGCGCTCTACGACGAACTTAGACGCCTTGAAGAAGAATCGGGCGTGGTGCTTGACGATAGCCCGACGAGGCGTGTGGGTGGCGAGCCGATTAAAGAGTTCGTTCGCCATCAGCATATCGCGCGCCTTTTCAGTTTGGATAAGGCGACGACGAAAGAAGAAGTTTCCGCCTTTTTGACGCGCGTACAAAAGACCGGCGACCCTATTTGCACCGTAGAATATAAATTCGACGGGCTCACCGTTTGTCTTACTTACAACGAGGGGAAATTCGTCCGCGCTACCACCCGTGGCAACGGCGTGATTGGCGAGGACGTGACGGCGCAAGTGCTTACCATTCGTTCTTTCCCTATGCAGATTTCCTATCAAGGATTATTGGAAGTTCGCGGGGAGGCGGTCATACGCTTGTCCGTGCTTGAAAAGTATAATGAAACGGCGGAAGAACCGCTGAAAAACGCGCGCAACGCGGCGGCGGGCGCGATCCGAAACCTTGATCCCAAAGTGACGGCAAAGCGCAAGCCCGATATTTATTTCTACGACGTCAATTATATGGAAGAATCCCTTTCGCAAACGGAAGCACACGACTTTTTGAAAAAAGAAGGGTTTAAGGTCTTCCCGTATTTCGAGGTGTGCAAAACCAAGGACGAAGTGTTGGGCGCGATCGAAACGATCGAGCGCGAAAGAAAGCATATCGACGTTTTGACGGACGGCGCCGTGATTAAGGTAAACGACGCGCGCGTGCGCGACGAAATGGGCTATACCGATAAATTCCCTCGCTGGGCGCTCGCCTATAAATTCGAGGCGGAGGAAGTGACCACCCTCTTAAAGAAAGTGGTTTGGCAGGTGGGGAGAACGGGAAAACTTACGCCACTCGCTCTTTTAGAGCCGGTGGATTTGGGGGGCGTTTGCGTACAGCGCGCCACCCTCAACAACTACGGCGATATACGGAAAAAGAAGGTAAAAATAGGGGCGCGCGTGCTCGTTCGTAGATCGAACGAAGTCATTCCCGAGATTTTAGGGGTGACGGAAGTTCCGCCCACGGCAGTAGAGGTGGAAAAACCGACCGTTTGTCCTGCTTGCGGAAGCTTACTTGCGGAGACGGGGGCGCATTTATTCTGTCCTAACCGCTTATGCAAGCCGAGAGTAATTGCGACGCTCGACCACTTTGCAAGCAAGAACGCGATGGATATCGACGGGTTTTCCGAAAGCACGGCAAAACAGCTCTACGAAGAGGTCGGCGTGCGGAATTTTTCCGATTTATACCGCTTGACGAAAGAGGATTTAGAGGGACTCGACGGGTTTAAGGAAAAGAAGATCAACAACTTGCTCTTTTCGATTGAAAAGAGTAAAAAACCCACCCTTTCCGCCTTTTTGTTCGCGATAGGGGTCGGCGGGATCGGAAACGTCGGCGCAAAGGATTTGGCAAGCCGTTTTAAGACGCTTGACAAGGTGCAATCCGCTTCGGTGGAAGACCTTGTTTCCCTCGAAAATATCGGCGAAATTACCGCCGAAAATATCGTTCGCTATTTTAGCGACGACGAGAATAAAAAAGAGCTTTCCCGCTTACGAGGGATTCTCTGCTTGCAACAAGAAGAAGAGAGGCGGACGGACGGCGTATTTTCCGGGCAGTTCGTCGTGTTGACGGGGTCGCTCTCCTCGATGAAACGTGGAGAGGCGCAAAAGCGGATTGAAGCGGAGGGCGGTGTTTGTCAAAGCTCCGTCACGGCAAAAACGACCCTTGTCATAGCCGGCGAAGAGGCGGGCAGTAAGCTCGATAAAGCGAAACAACTCGGCGTTCCCGTTTGGTCGGAAGAAGAATTTTTGAAAAAGCTAGACGAGTGAGCGATTTTTTTCGAGTTTTTGAAAAAGATTTTGTAATATACTTGAATTTTCAAGCAAATTTTGGTATAATAAAAGAAAAAAAGGGAGGACTTGGTTATGTTGAGCATGACCGGGTATGGAAAGGGCGAATATAAGCAAAACGGCTTAGAAATCACTTGTGAAATCAAGACGGTGAACAATCGCTATTTGGACGTTGCGTTGAAAGCGCCGAGAACGTTTATGGGCGTGGAAGAAGTCGTTCGCTCCAAAGTGCGTGAAAAAATGACGAGAGGGCACGCGGACGTGTTCGTGAGCGTTAAGGATAAACGGGAAAAGGCGGTTTCTTTTACGCTGGATACGGCGCTTGCAAAAGGATACGTGGACGTGGCTAAGACGTTGCACGAACAGTTTCCTCATCTTGTAAACGATTTCACGATTCAGTCCCTCCTTCGCGCTCCCGACGTTTTGAAACAAGAGGACGCTTTGGGCGCGGACGAAGAAATGATACAGGGGCTTTTCGAGGCACTCGACGGCGCGCTCCTTTCCTTGAACGAGATGCGAAAGATAGAGGGCGAAAAGCTCAAAGAGGATATGCTTTCGAGAATGTGCGTGATTGAAGAGCTCGTGCAAAATATCAAAAAGAGAGCTCCGATCGTCGCGCAAGAATACAAAGAAAAACTCACCGCGAGAGTACAAGAATATTTGGACGGCGTGAAACCAGACGAGAGCAGACTTTTGACGGAGGTCGCGCTGTTTACCGATAAGAGCAATATCGACGAAGAACTCACTCGTTTACGTTCGCATATCGAACAGTTTAGAAGTATCGCTAAGGAGGGGATCGTGGGAAGAAAACTCGATTTCCTCGTGCAAGAGTTCAACCGCGAGGCGAACACGACTTGCTCCAAGAGCAACGACATCACGATTACGAGATTGGGGCTTGCGCTCAAAAACGAAATCGAAAAAGTGCGCGAACAGGTACAAAATTTGGAATAATTGAGTAAGGTAGTACGAATGAGAAATATATTGATAGCCGTTTCCGGACCCTCCGGCGTAGGGAAAGGGACGATGGTAAAAGCCGTTATGCAAGAGCGCGAGGATATGGCGTTGTCGATTTCTTGCACCACCCGTGCGCCTAGAAACGGAGAAGAGGACGGACGAGAATATTTCTTTTTGACGAGGGAAGAATTCCTCCAAAAAGCGAAAGGTGGCGAGTTTTTGGAATACGACGAGCATTTTGGCAACCTTTACGGCACGCCGAAATCTTACGTAAAAGAAAAGTTGGAAAGCAAGTCGGTTATTTTGGAAATCGACGTTGTGGGCGCTATGAACGCGAAGAGGGTGTTTCAAGATTGTATCCTCGTTATGGTAATGCCCCCGTCGGTGGAGGAATTGAAGTCCCGTTTGACGTCGCGCAATTCAGAGACGAAACAGCAGATCGAAACTCGCTTACAACGGCTGGATTACGAGCTGGCGCAAGCGGAACGTTACGACTATATTATCGTCAACGACGATTTGAGAAAAGCGGTCGATCGCTTACACGAAATAATCAATGTAGAAAAAAGTAAATAAGGAGTATAGATAGCTATGATTAATGAACCTTCCGTAGATGAAATGATTCGAGTTTTAGGGAGCAAAGAAGAACCGATTAGCCGTTATGCGCTTTGTACGATCGTGTCCAAACGCGCGCGCCAAATTATTGAATCGGATCGGGCGCACGAAGTTCCTAGCACGGGAAAAGATAAGGAAATCCTTACCGCTTGCAAGGACGTTGCAGAGGGCAGAGTCGTTATTGATAAAGATTGATTTTTGCAATGCGCCGTTTTTTCGGCGCGTTCCAAAAGAGACAAAATCAACTTTTTCTTGCCCCGAATACCGTTCGGGGCGTCTTTTGTCTAAGAGGGAAAGGCTATGATCGCAGAAGTCATCGTCGATATCGCGTCCAGCGAGACCGATCGAATTTATGATTATCTTTGCGCCGACGACGTGTCGGTGGGCAGTCGGGTACACGCCCCGTTCGGGGGAAAGATGGTATCCGGTTTTGTCATGCGACTTAAAGCTACCTCTTCCGTTCCTGCCCAAAGGTTGAAAAAAGTCGTGCCGTTTGCGGACGGGCTTCCCGCTATCAACGAGGAATGTTTGATGCTTGCAGATAAAATTTCCGCGCGGTATTTGGTGCCGAAAGCCCTGTCGTTGCGCCTTTTTATCCCCTCTGAGATGCGGACGGGAAAGGTGCGTGAACTCAAACGGACGTACGTATCTCTCTCTTCTTTCCCCGAGGGAATGGATATTCGCAAAACGGCGAAAAATCAATGGGGCGTCGTCGATTACCTTGTAAAAAACGGCAAGACGGAAAGAAGTATTCTCAATAACCTGTTCCCAGGAGGGGTCGTGGCGCTTGTTAAAAAAGGCTACGTCGAATTGACCGAGGAACAAATTTTGCGCGAGCCTTACCGAATGGAAGACATGGCGACGGACGGGCATATTTTAACGGACGCCCAAGAGCGCGCCGTGCGGGGAATCGAGAACGATCCCCGTCGCGTACAACTTCTGCACGGCGTCACGGGTAGCGGTAAAACGGAAGTCTACCTTACCTTAATCGCCAAGTGTTTGCAAGAGGGGAAAAGCTCGATTTTCCTCGTTCCCGAAATCTCGCTCACGCCACAAATGCTTGCCCAGCTTCGTGCAAGATTTGGAAAGAACGCCGCGATTTTACACAGCGGTCTTTCGGCGGGCGAGCGGTTCGACGAGTGGTGGAGACTTCGCTCGGGAGAAGCGAAAATAGCGATTGGGGCGAGAAGCGCGATTTTTGCGCCCCTTGAAAACGTGGGCGTTATTATCATTGACGAAGAGCACGACGGTAGTTATTCGAGCGAGACGGCGCCAAGGTATAACACCTTTGACATCGCGCACCTTCGCGCAAAATATAACGGTTGCAAGCTCGTGCTCGGTAGTGCCACGCCGTCAGTGGAGACTTTCAAAAAGGCGCAAGATGGGGAATATAATCTCATTTCGATGCCCCAGCGTATCAACAAACACCCCTTGCCGGAAGTGATGATCGCCGATATGCGTAAGGAAGTACGCAGGGGAAATAACGGTAGTTTTTCCTCGATTTTGAAAAGCGAACTCGAACGGTGCTTGCAAGAGGGGAAACAAGCGATTTTGTTTTTGAATCGGCGCGGGTATTCCCAAACGGTGATCTGTAAAGAATGCGGATACGTTGCGTCTTGTGAGGAGTGCGACGTTTCGCTCACGTATCACAAGGACGAGGATTGTTTGAAGTGTCACTACTGTGGCGGAAGATACAGAATGCCCAAGGCTTGCCCTAAGTGTGGCGGGCATAAGCTTTCGTACGCGGGGACGGGCACGCAACGCGTCGAGGCGGAACTGAAAAAGCTCTATCCCTCGGCTCACGTTTTGCGAATGGACAACGACACGACGAGCGGAAAGGAAGGGCACTATAAAATTCTAAAAGCGTTCGGCGAGAGGCAAGCGGATATTCTCGTGGGTACGCAAATGATCGCCAAAGGCCACGATTTCCCCGCCGTCACGCTGGTGGGCGTTTTAGACGCGGATATGAGCTTGCATTTTGCTGATTATCGAAGCGGAGAGCGCACATTCCAACTCATCACACAAGTGGCTGGAAGAAGCGGTCGAGCGGAGGAAAAAGGACGGGTGGTCTTGCAGACGTATAGCCCCGAAAACGATGTGTTGCGGTTTGCCTCGACGTACGATTATTTGGGGTTTTATCGCAACGAAATTTCCATTCGCGCGGCGTCTACGTTCCCTCCGTTTTCTAAGATCGTCCGTGTGCTGATATCAGGCGAGGACGAGAAAAAAACGCTTGACGTTTTGAAGAAAGTCTATCAAAATCTTTCTAAAATATACGAGGACCATGGCGAAAAATTCCTCTTTTTTAACAAGATGAAAGCGCCGATTGGTCGTATCCAAAACAAATTTCGCTATCAAGTGTTGATGCGTATGGTCGATTCTTCCCCACTTCCTAAAATCTACGCCGTTTGCCTTGCGGAAAAAACGAGGGACGTGCTGGTTGCGGTGGAGGAAAATCCGTCTAATATGAACTAAAAAAGGAGTAAACTATGGCGATTAGAAACGTGGTACAAGTGGGAGACGAAGTTCTCCGCACGAAATGTTTTCCCGTCGAAGTATTCGACGAAAAATTACACGCCTTGCTCGACGATATGAAGCAAACGGTGAAAAAGGAAGAGGGGGCAGGTCTTGCCGCGCCCCAAATCGGCGTTCTTCGCCGTATCGCCGTAGTGGACGTGGAAGAGGGATATTTTGAATTTATTAACCCGAAAATCCTCTCGCAAAAAGGCGAACAACAAGGCTGGGAGGGTTGTCTTTCCGTACGCGGAAAACGGGGGATCGTATCCCGACCGATGAAAGTGAAAATTTCTTTCCAAGACAGAAACGGGGATAAATATATTTTGCAGGCAAAGGGCTTTTTTGCCCGCGCGATTTGTCACGAACTCGATCACTTGGACGGCGTGCTTTATATAGATAAAGCCCAACGTATCGAAAGGGCGGAATAAAGGAGCGATTGTATGAAAATTGTCTATGCAGGAACGCCGAGTTTTGCCGTAGAACCCTTGAAACGCTTGCTGGAGGGCGGGTATTCTGTGGTGGGCGTGGTCACGGGCGAAGATAAACGGCAGGGCAGAAAGGGGATTTTAACCCCCTCGCCCGTCAAAGTTTTGGCGCAAGAATTTGATATCCCCATATTTCAACCGAAAAAAATCCGCGAGGAGGTGGAAACGCTTGCCTCCTTTGGCGCAGATGTTATGGTCACGTGCGCATACGGACAAATTTTAACGCAAGAGGTAATCGACCTTTTCCCAAAAGGGGTTTGGAATATCCACGCCGGCTTGTTGCCGAAATACCGCGGTGCGTCCCCTATACAAAACGCGATTTTGGCGGGGGAAACGGAAACGGGCGTTTGTATTATGCAGACGGTACTTGGCGTCGATGAGGGTGGAATTTTGCACTGCGAAAAAACGCATATTGGCGACGCGGAAACGAGCGGGGAACTTTCTTCTCGTTTATCCGTACTCGGCGCAGACGGGCTTATAAAAGCGTTGCCCCTAATTGAAAAAGGGGATTGCGTCCTTGAAAAACAAGCGGAGGAAGGGGTGCAAATTTTCAAAAAGATCCCCACGGACGCGGGGAAACTCGATTTTACAAAGGACGGGCAAACCCTCGTCAATACGATCCGCGCTTTTAACCCCGACCCTTCTGCCTACGCTTTCTTAAACGGGAACAGAGTGAACGTTTGGCGCGCGGAGTTTCTTCCTGCGGAAGAAAAGCTCGGCGTTTTTGGGGAAATTGTATCGGAAAAGCCCAAACAAGGCTTGCTCGTGCAATGCTTAGACGGGCTTATCAAACTTATCGAAGTGCAACCGTCGGGGGGTAAAAGAATGTCGGGCGGTGACTTTTTGAACGGACGAAAAGGGGAAAAAGGACAGGTGTTTGAATGGTGACGAATCCTATTTACGATCCTTATCTCGTGCTAATGAAAGTGTATTCGGAGGGGGCGCACCTAAAGCAAGCGCTCGCCGACGTGTATATCGAAGAGATCCATCGAGCAAGGACGGTGAAAATCGTATACGGCGTGTTGGAACAGGAGGAATTTTTGTCCTTCTGTATTCATCGTTATGCGGAAAAATCCCCCAAACTCGCCGTGCGGACGCTTTTGAAAATCGCACTTTATATGATGCTCTTTATGGAAAAGAAGAGATATATGGTCACCGATTTTGCCGTCGCTCTTTGCAAAAAGTTGGGCAAGAGCGGTGTGTCGGGGTTCGTTAACGCCTTTCTTAGAAAGTTCAAATTGGAAGAGGTTGAAGGGGCGATTCCACAAGGCGAAGAGGGGGACGCGATTCGTCTTTCTTATCCTCTGTACGCCTACCAAAAGCTGAAAAAAGAGTATGGAAAACGGGCGGACGCCATCGCCAAGGCAACCTCGCAAGGGCTTTGCGTACGGTTTGAGAAAAACGAGGATAAATATCCTGCAAAAGATCGTATTTCTACCCCCTTTGAAGGGGCGTATATCTATTCCCACTTCGTTCGGGAAGAGGGTTTCTTCGAGGGGGACTACACCTTTCAATCGGTGGGGAGTATCGCCATTTGCGACGTCGTAAGCGGTTGCAAAAAACTGTTGGACGCTTGCGCCGCGCCGGGCGGAAAATCCGTGTTGCTTTCGAAAAAATGCGACGAAGTGACGGCGTTTGAATTGCATCCGCACCGCGTAGAACTCATCAAACAATACCAAGACAGAATGGGCAGAAAGAATATAACCGCCTTGCAAAAGGATAGTCGCGTTTTAGACGAGCGGTATATAGAGCAATTCGACGGGGTGCTTTGCGACGTGCCTTGTTCGGGGTTTGGAACAGTGACGGAAAACCCTGATATTAAACTGTTTCGGAAAGCGGAGGATTTTGCCTCTTTACAAGGCAGTCAACGGGAAATTATATCCATCTGTTCAAATTACGTAAAAAAAGGCGGAAATCTATACTATTCCACCTGCTCGATTTTTGCAGAGGAAAACGATGAGGTGGTGGCGTGGTTTTTGGAAAAGCACCCCGACTTTTTCGTGGAGGAAATGGAAAGCCCGCTCTCGAATATGAAAAAGAAATACGGTCTGCAATTCTTGCCCGACGAGGCGTTTGGCGCGGGGTTTTACGTGGCGAAACTTAGGCGGAGGGAAGTATGAAAAAGATTTTGCAAGACCTTTCCTTGCTAGAAATGGAAGGGTTGATCTTATCCCTTGGCGAGAAAAAATTCCGCGCGAAACAACTGATGGAGGGGTTGACGAAAGGAAAGAAAATTTCCGAGATTTCCTCTATTTCTAAAGCGCTTAAAGAGAAACTGTTGGAGTGCTACGAGGACGAGCCCGTCCGCGTGAAAGAACGCTATTTCTCGTCCGACGGAACGGAAAAATATCTATTTGAAATGGCGGATGGCAACCTCGTGGAAGGAGTGCTAATGAAGTATAAATACGGCTATACGCAATGCATTTCCACGCAAGTGGGTTGTCGAATGGGCTGTAAGTTTTGCGCTTCGACCTTAAACGGACTTTTGCGGAATTTGACCGCGGGGGAGATCTTGTCGCAAATCCTCGTAGTGAACGCTTTACACGAGGATGAGCTTGCCAAAGGGGTCGGGAAAGAGGGCAGAGCGGTCACGAACGTCGTGCTAATGGGAAGCGGAGAACCGCTCGACAATTACGGCGAAGTGATGAAGTTTTTGCGCCTTTTGACAAGCGAGGACGGACTGCGTATCAGCGGTAGAAACGTGTCGCTATCTACTTGTGGAATCGTGCCGAAGATGTATGAACTTGCAAGCGAGGGAATACCCTTAAATTTGACCGTTTCCCTGCACGCTACGACGGATACCGATCGTGCGCGCGTGATGCCGATTGCAAAGAGATATACGATCGCGGAAATATTAAAAGCGTGCGAGCATTATTTTGAAAAAACGGGTAGAAGATACTATTTCGAATACACCCTTATCGACGGGGAGAATTGCGACGAAGAGCACGCGCAAGGGCTTATTAAATTGCTCAAAGGGAAACCTTGTCACGTCAACCTCATTCGCCTCAACGAAGTGAAAGAGCGAACGCTAAAAGCGACGAGCGATAAATCGGCGTATCGGTTTTTGGGAATACTCGAAAAGGGCGGACTTTCGGCGACGTTGCGCCGTCAAATCGGCGTGGATATCGGTGGGGCGTGCGGACAACTTCGAGCGAGCTATTTAGGGGGAAACGAAAAGGAGTAAGCTATGGAAATAAAGATTGCGCCGTCCATTTTATCGGCGGATTTTGCAAAAATGGGCGAAGAGGTAGAGGCTTTAGAAAAAGCGGGGGCAGACCTTATCCATTGCGACGTGATGGACGGGTCGTTCGTGCCGAATATTACCTTTGGTATGAAAATGATAAAAGATATCCGTCGGCATACGAAATTATCCCTCGATTGCCACCTTATGATCGTCCACCCCGAGAAATACGTGAAAGGATTTATCGAGGCTGGCGCGGATATCGTAACCGTACACTACGAGGCGTGCAAGGAAAATTTAGGCAAGGTGCTTTCGCTTATTAAAAGTGGCGGGGCAAAATGCGGTCTCGTTATCAATCCCGACACGCCGGTAGAAGCGGTGGAAAAAGAAATCCTCTCTTGCGATATGGTACTTATTATGAGCGTGTTCCCTGGGTTTGGCGGTCAATCGTTTATAGAAGGCGTACTTAAAAAAGTGAAAGCCGTCCGCAAAATCGTGGAGGAATCGGGGAAAACGATTGATGTCCAAATCGACGGTGGAATTAATCCGCAAACGGCAAAACTTGCCAAAGACGCAGGCGCAAACGTGCTTGTGGCAGGGAACTGCGTGTTTAGCGCGCCCGATAAAGCGGAGATGATACAAGCCCTTAAAAACGCATAACAAAAACGACGTAATCGGCATAGGATAGTATGAGGGGGTAGCCCCTTAAAGGAGGTCGTATGCCGATTATTTGTATTAAGCCGATCGGAGTCGTTCGGTGGATTTTACGCCGTATCACGGGCAAAGGAAAACGTTAAATGCAATACGTAGATTTACACTGCGACACCCTCACTTGCGGGAAATGGTTGCCAAAGGAAATTGCAAGCAAGCACTATTTATTCCGAGAAGAAACGCAAATTTCCCTTGAGAAACTCAAAAAGGGGGAGTGCCTTGCGCAGGTGTTTGCGATTTTTTCTCGCTCTGTTTCGCCGAACTCTTGGCGTTTCACCGAGGAAAAAGTGCAAGAATTTATAGAGAGTAAAAAATTCTTCGAGGGCACGGGGATTACGCCTATTTTGTCGATAGAGGACGGCGGAAGCGTAGAAGGAGATCTTTCGAGAGTGGAGTTCCTGCTGGATAAAGGCGTTCGTATTTTCGGGCTTACTTGGAACGACGAAAACTGTATCGGATCGTCTTGTTGGACGGGAGGAAAACTCAAACCGTTTGGAAAAAAGCTCGTGGAATATCTCTTGGAAAGAAAGGTGTATCCCGATCTTTCGCACCTTTCCGACGAGGGGATTGAAGAGACGCTAGAAATCGCAAAGACGGCGCGTTTTCCCGTTATGGCAACCCATTCCCTTTCGCGGACGGTGGAGGATCACAAGCGGAATTTGCTCGACGCGCATATCAAAAAAATCGCCGATCTCGGCGGTGTGATCGGCGTAAATTTCGCTCCCGATTTCGTGGGGGAGGCGGGGATTATTTCCCATATCGAGCATATTTTAGACGTGGGTGGCGAGGACGTTCTTGCAATCGGTAGCGACTTTGACGGTATAGAGAGCCCGATCTATCCCTCGGCGGAAGATATGCCTACCTTTTTCAAGGATTTGGAAGGGATGCTTACGGAAAGGCAAATCGAAAAGCTCGCCTATCAAAATGCGAAAAGGCTATTATTATGAAAAGAAAAAGACTGTTTCCCTTTGGAAACAGTCTTGTTTTCTTTTTTGGTTTTACGCGCGGTCCGCTTTCTTCAAACATCTCGTGCAGACGTAGCCGTTCACTTCTTTACCGTTCTCGACATAAGAAACTTTTTGTACATTCACTTTGAACGCTCTTCTCGTCTTGCGGTTGGAGTGGCTTACGTTATTACCGCTTGCGGGACCTTTTCCGCAGATACTGCATACTCTAGACATATTGACACCTCCGTCGGGATATTATTTCCTCAATGTATTCCGCGTTGTTTTCACGCGGAAAGACCGCTAGTTGAAACAAGCATAAATAATATAGCACGATTTTAGGGAAAAAGCAATTAAAAACGAGCCAAATATAGAAAAAAATAAAAAATATTTACAAAATGAAAAATTTTACTTGCCAAAATCAAATAAATAGTGTAAAATAAAAGAGAAATTGGAGAAAGTAAATATGTCTGTTAATACGAGCAATGCTTACGGCAAAATTTCAATATCGGATTTAGCCATCGCTAAGGTCGCGTCGCATACCGCAATGGAAAGCTACGGGATCGTGGAAATGGTTTCTCGTCGTTTTACCGACAGTTTATCCGAACTCTTAAAAAAGGATAGAGGCGGTCGCGGTGTGAAAGTGACGACTGCTGGGAATAAGATTTATATTGACGTGTACGTGATTATCAAGTACGGTGTTTCTATCAACGCGGTCGCGGAATCTTTGAAAGAGGCGATCAAGTATAAAGTGGAAAGCTTTACGGGTATGATTGTCGCCACCATCAATGTAAACGTAATCGGAGTTAAACTCTGATCATTTAGGTGCAAGAGGTTTTCCTTGCGCCGTTTTTGGGTGCTTTCGCACTATAATAACGTTTGAAAAAAGGAGCATGTAGAATGCAAAAAACAATAAATAGCGTCGAGTTTCGCAAAATGATTTTAACGGGCGCAAAACTGCTGGAAAACAACCGCAGTAAAGTGGACGCCCTCAACGTTTTCCCCGTACCGGACGGTGATACGGGAACGAATATGTCGCTCACGATGCAATCGTCGGTGAATGAAATGAAAGCTTGCTCTTCCAACTCGTTTACGGAAGTTTGCAACAGTATTTCCAAAGGCGCTTTGAAAGGCGCAAGAGGGAATTCGGGGGTTATCCTCTCGCAAATTTTGAAAGGGATTTGTTCCGTGCTTCGCGATTGCGGGACGGAATTTGATACCAAACTCTTTGCAAAGGCTATGGAAGCCGGTGCGAAAGTTGCTTACGGCGCGGTGTCCGTACCAAAAGAAGGTACGATTTTAACCGTTATTCGTATGATGAGCGAACACGCAAGCAAAGTCGCTTCGAAAAAGAAAACGTTTGAAGAATTCTTTGCGGACGTCGTGGAAGCGGGCGACCAAGCGCTGGCGCTCACGCCCACTTTATTGCCCGTCTTGAAAAAGGCAGGCGTCGTCGACAGTGGTGGTATGGGACTTATGACCATTTTCAAAGGGTTCCTTGCTTCCGTGACGGGTGAAGAGGTTAGCACGGAAATTGATTTGCAAGCAGAAGGCTCGCCTCAAGACGAATTCGGCGATAATTCCGATATCATCAACCTCGATTTAGGGGAAATTCAATACGCGTATTGCACGGAATTTTTCATCATCAATTTGAAAAAGAGCACGACCCTTTCCGATATTGATAAATTGCGCGAAAAATTGATGAGAATCGGCGATAGCGTTATTTGTATCGGCGATTTGGAGCTTGTGAAAGTTCACGTGCATACGAATACGCCCGGCGCTGCTTTGACGTATGCCTTGCAACTCGGCGAACTCGATCGCCCGAAGATTGAAAACATGCTCGAACAAAACCGCCAACTCAAAGCAAAACTCGAAGCGGAAAAGAAAGAGATGGGTATGCTTGCCGTCTGTGCGGGCAAAGGTCTTTCCGATATCTTCAAGGATTTGCTCGTAGATCGAGTGATTGAGGGCGGACAAACCATGAACCCGTCCGCAAGTGACATTGCAACCGCGGCGCAAAAGATCAATGCAGAACATATTTTCGTGTTCCCGAACAACAAAAACATCATTTTGGCGGCGGAACAAGCGAAAAATCTCGTGGAAAACAGAACAATTCACGTAATTCCTACGAAAAACGTTCCCCAGGGCTTCGTAGCGGCGCTTGAGTTTAATCCGGAAGTGAGCGCGGAAGAAAACAAAACGAATATGATCCACGCCCTCGACAACGTAAAAGCCGGTCAAGTCACTCATGCGGTCCGCGACACGACGATGAATGGGTTCTCGATCAAAGAGGGGGATATCATCGGGCTTGACAACAAAAAGATTTTGGCAAAATCCACCTCGGTCAACGAAACGGTGCTTGCGCTTATCGGACGCATGAAAGAGGAAAATCACCAAGTAATCACCCTCTATTACGGTGAAGAGGTGCAAGAAGAGGATGCGGAAGCGCTTTGCGGTGAAATTGCAGAAAAATATCCCGATTGCGACGTGGATTTCCATAACGGCGGTCAACCGGTTTACTATTACATCCTCTCTTTGGAATAATTGCATAATTATAATTTTATACAATAAAATATACATCAAAAACAATCCCGAAAATCGGGGAATACAAAAGATAAAAGCGGGAAAGATCACCTTTTCCGCTTTTTTTATCAACGTAGATGCAGGTAAAAAATGGAAATTAAAGCACTGAAAAGTATCGGCGTAAAAAGAGAAAAATTATTTGAAAAACTCGGCGTGAAAACGACGGGGGATTTGATTCGTTTTTATCCTCGAAACTATCTTGATTTAACGGAACGGGCGACCCTTTCTCGCGCGTATCATAACGAGATGGTGCTGATTGCTTGCTCGGTAGATCGGCTTGCTCCCGTCAATTTTCATATGCGCACCAAAATGGTGAAAGCCTATTGCACGCAAGACGGATTTCCTTTTACGGCGGTGTGGTTTAACCAGCCTTACGTCGCGCAAAAACTCAAAGCGGGGGACTATCTCTTTTACGGTCGCGTGCAGAATAAATTCGGGCAAGTATCCGTCGTCAATCCGACGTTTGAACCGCTCGATAAAAACTATCGCTTAAAAGGCATTACTCCCGTGTATTCCTTAAGGAGCGGGCTTTCGCAAAAGGTTGTTCGCGACGCGGTAAAGGAGGCTCTCACCAAAGAAAACATCGAAAGCGTAATCCCCAAATCCTTGCTCGAAAAATACAATCTCCCCTCGCTCGTGAAGTCGTATTTCGACGTACACAACCCGCCCGATATGGAACGAAAAGCGGTGGCGAGCGAGCGAATTGCCTTGGAGGAATACTTTCTTTTAATTTCCGCATTCAAGCTCATAAAAGGCGGAAAGGAAGAGGTTCGACAACATAAATACAACGTGACGGGCGGAGACGTCAAAGAGTTTTCCGATCGGTTTGGGTTTACGTTTACCGACGGGCAAAAACGGGCAGTGAACGACATCTATGAAAACGTAAAGTCTCCCCACAATATGAACCGTCTTTTACAAGGGGACGTAGGGAGCGGTAAAACGGCGGTTGCGCTTTGCGGTATCTTTATGGCGGTGAAAAGCGGATTTAAGACGGCGTACCTTTCGCCTACCGAAGTTTTGGCGGAGCAAAATTATAAAATTATGCAAAAATATTTCCCCGATTACACGGTTGCCTACCTAGCGGGGGGAATGACGGCAAAGCAAAAGCGCGAGGCGAAAGAAAAGATCGCTCGCGGAGAGGTAGATATTGTATGCGGTACGCACGCGATCTTGCAAGAGGACGTAGAAATCCCGAACCTTTCCTTTATCGTTTGCGACGAACAGCACCGCTTTGGGGTAGCGCAACGAAACGCGCTCGCGGAAAAGGGGCAGGGCGTAGATATGCTCGTAATGAGCGCGACACCGATTCCTCGCACGTTGTCCCTTATCGTGTACGGGGATTTGGATATCACCACGATTTTAGATAAACCCAAACAGCGACAAGAAATTTCCACGAGCATCATTCCCGAATATAAATACGCCGATATGCTGGAGTATATCGGCACGGAAGTCAAAAAAGGCAAACAGGCGTATTTCGTTTGCTCGAAGATCGAGGACGACGAAGAGGGTACGCTGATGAGCGTCAAGGAGCTTTTCGAGGAATTGAAAGGCAGAATGCCGTTCGTTCGGTTTGGGTTGTTGCATGGAAAAATGAAAGACAAAGAGAAAAACGAGGTGATGCAACGCTTCAAAGAAAAGGAGTACGACTGCCTCGTGTCCACCACCGTTATCGAAGTAGGCGTGGACGTTCCGAACGCTACGATTATGACGATTTATAATGCCGAACGATTCGGGCTTTCGCAACTCCACCAACTTAGAGGACGAGTGGGTAGAGGGAGCGAAAAGAGTTATTGTTTCTTGCTAATGGGTTCGGAAACGGATATGGCGAAAGAGCGACTCTCTACCCTCAAATCGACGACGGACGGGTTCAGGATTGCCGAAAAGGATTTAGAGCTTCGTGGGAGCGGGGATTTCTTTGGTACGAGGCAAAGCGGTAAAATGGTGTCCGATATTAAAAACTTGAAATATTCCCCCGACGTCATTTACGCGGCGAAAAAAATGAGCGACGAGACGTTCGAGCGGGGGCTTGATTCGGAAGAACTTCGCGCCTCCGCGTTACGAAAATATAAAGCGCTAAAGGATATTGTGTTGAACTGAATAAAATACGGTCGCTTGGAAGGAGTGACCGTATTTTTTTTTCGCTCGTTTGGACGAACGGGCTATTTTTTCGCAAATAAAAGGGAAATTTCCGCCTTTTTAGACAAAAAACGGCAGTCGTGATGGAATATAATTATAGTTGCACCGCAACAAAACGAGGAAAAAGGAGGCGGATTATGGCGAGGAAAATTGTCATTACTTCGGGGAAAGGCGGAGTGGGAAAAACGACCATTGCCGTCAACCTTTCTTGCTGTCTATCCAAGACAGGCGCGAGGGTGGTGCTTTGCGACGCCGATTTTGGACTGAATAACGCGGACATCGTGGCGGGTGTGGAAAATATGATTTCCTACGACATCGTGGACGTGATTGAGGGACGGTGTAGAGCGAAGCAAGCGCTCGTCCGTATTCCCGATTATCCAAATCTATACTTATTATCCAGCTCTCATTCCGCGCCCGAACGCTACGTCTCTCCGCAGTCGCTTAAAATCGTATTGGACGGGCTTTCCCCATCGTTTGATTTTATCATTATTGATTGTCCTGCAGGAATCGACGAGGGGTTTCATCGCGCGGTGGCGTCCGCCGAAGAGGCGATCGTCGTCACGACGCCGAATTTATCGTCTATTCGCGACGGGGATAAGGTGGTTACCCTCTTGAAAAGCTACCGCTTGAAAGAGATCTCGCTCGTGGTCAATCGAGCAAAAGAGGGGGATGAGTTATCCGTGAAAGAGGTGGAAGCTCTCCTGAAAATCCCTTTGCTCGGCGTTTTGCCGGAACGGGAAGATCTGCGGGAAATCGCGCCGACGAGACCGTATTATTTCTTAGCGAAAAACCTATCTTCCGAGAAAAAAAGACTATACGATCCGATGAAAAAACACAAGAGAGTATGGCGAAGAATCTTGGAATTTTTTGTGGGAGGCTAATAGAATTTTATGAAAAAGAAAGAAAAAAGAGAGGCGTACTTGCGCGCAAGAGACGTCATTTCGGCGGATAAATCCATTCTCTCGGAGGGGTGCAAAGCGCTCGTGGAACGCGACTTCGCCTGCCTCTTTGAAGAGTACTTCGTTTTGACCTCTCCGCCCAAGCTCGATATCGACTGCAACGACGAGGGGTACGAGGTGACGATTCGTTTTGAAGCGAACCGTATCAAAAAATTCAACGTCTTAAAATAACGGATAATTATACAAAAAAAGACGGATTATTTATATTTACGCAAGAAAAATTGAAAAAATATACAAATCGGAAGAAAGAGTAGAGAAGAAAAACGTTCGGTGGAGCGAGGCAAAATAAGGGTAGAGAAAGAAAGAGTAAGAGTAGGTTGCTTTTTGGAAAAAGTTGGAATACAATAGGGACAAAAAGCAACGAAGTTTTTCGGGCAGGAGGATAGAAAAATGTCAAAAAGAAAGTTTGCGATTATAACCGATTCGGCTTGTGATATGACGAGTGAATATTACGAGAAACACGACGTGGATTGCGTAAAGCTCGGCTTTACGATGCAAAACGTCAATTATGCCGGCGAAGAGGGGGAGGCAATCTCGCCCGAGGCGTTTTACGAGGCGCTTCGCGGTGGCGCGATGCCGACTACCTATCAAGTGACGAGTGAATCGGCGAAAACGCATATGGAATCCCATCTAAAAAAAGGGGAGGACGTGTTTATTTTAACCTTTTCTTCCGCTCTTTCGGGGACGGCGGGAAGTTTTTTGGTTGCAAAAAAAGAACTTTCCGCGAAATATCCCCATTGCAAGATAGAGGTGGTAGATAGCCTTTGCGCCTCGATGGGGCAGGGATTGTTGCTGGATTACGTAGTCCAAAAGGCAGATGAGGGCGCAAGTATAGAAGAAGTTAAGGCTTTAGCGGAGGACTTGAAATTACATATTTGCCACAACTTCACGGTGGATAATTTATTCCACTTGAAAAGAGGGGGCAGAATTTCTGGCGCGGTGGCGATCGTCGGCTCGATTTTGAAAATCAAACCGGTTATGCATATGTCGGACGAGGGAAAGCTCAAGAGCGTGGGTAAATCCATGGGACGAAAAAAATCCATTCAAGCGCTCGTCGATCGTATGGTGGAAACGGAAACTTTGCAAAAAGGCGACAAAATTTTTATTAGCCACGGCGATTGCTTAGAAGACGTAGAATATCTTAAAAAACTACTTATAGAGCGGTTTGTCGGGCACGAGATCGTGGTTGGATTCGTAGGACCCGTCATCGGTTGTCATTCGGGAGCAGGAACGCTTGCGTTGTTCTATCGTGGCAGTCATAGATAAAAAGGAAAGAGGCGATAAATCAGCCTCTTTTTTTATATAAAAGGAGGCTGAAATCATTGACAAAGCAGAAAAAATTTTCTATAATGAAAGGGAAGTTCGTGGGGAGAAAGCCCCGTTTTGGGAAGAAAAGCAGGAATATCGAAGCGGTCATAACGAGGCGGTCTTGAAAACCGTTTGGGTGAAAGCCCACGGGGGTTCGAATCCCTCTTCCTGCGCCAAAAATAAGACAGGTTATTTGAACCTGTCTTATTTTTGTATGAAGGGACATAGAAGAGGGATTCGAGGGTGGGAGCCGTTTTACGGGAGTAAAACGCTTTGCCGTCGTAACGATTTGATTTAGATAACTTGACGGCAAAGGACGGCATTGATAATGGCGGAGCGGGGCGCGTCGCTAAAGGCGAGAATCCCTCTTCCTGCGCCAACAAGAACACCCTCTAACCGCTCTTCCTATAGGGATTTTTTATAATATTAAAAAGAGTAGCAAAATTTTGCTACTCTTTACTTTTTTTGCTTTACAAAACACACAACTTTGTTTACAAAGTATAGTGCGCTACACTTTTGAAAAATCCCCTACAAAGATTAACAACTTTATAATTTGGAATTTGTCGTTATAAATCAATCTTGATTTCGTATTGGTCATCAATAAGAATATAGTTTGAATTATGTCTTTTCGCAAGTGCCAAGACTTCTGCATTATCTGCCAATACACTCTCCATTGTACACCATTCATCATCCAAACGATTTTCAATGGCATTTGCATATTTCTTTATGTTATTAAAGTGGTTTCTGATATATTTCTCGCTCATTACAAGGCAGAAATATTTGATGCTTTCAAGATATTCGGAGTCAAATTCATTTTGCCAATCAAACGGAATATAGCAACCTTCAACAATTAAGTTCTGCTTGTTCTCATTTGCAGTTTTAATCATTTCACGAACAATAGGCCATAAGTATGCGGTTAAATCCTTATCGTCGCTCATTGGAGTGAGTTTGGTGTTTCCGCTACGAATCAACCCCATTTTAAGGTGGTCGATTGAGAGATATGGGTATTTATATTTTTC
>JAZLBD010000016.1:0-84810 GCA_045613545.1 Christensenellaceae bacterium | reverse complement strand
CTCGCTACGCCCACCGCTCTTGCAATATACCGCAACGCCAACAAATTAAATTTTTCAAGCTCTTCTCTTTCGTATTTCATCTCTCCCTCCAAAAATAAAAAAGTGCGCCAACCGAAGCTGACGCACAAAAACGCAAACTCCAGTTGTCGCTCAACAAACTTATTCAGACGCGAAAGATATACACATTCTAGCCGTAGGAATTTGCATTTTATCAAACTCTAAAACTAGAATGAGCAAAGAAAAGGTAGGTATTCCAAAAAATACCTCTTCCCGTCCAATTATTAAATTTGTTGAGCGTAATTAGTATATCATATATTTTCTATTTTATCAAGCATTTTTACAAAAATAAAAAATTCGGCTTAAAAAAAGCCGAATTTTTCGATATTTTACATTCCCAAAAGATCTTGTCTCGTCTTTGTGGAGATCCAACCGCAGGATACCGAACCCGGGCCCACGTGCGTGCCGATCGTCGGTCCCATAATCACCACTTGCGGTTTCACGCCCGTTTTTCCCTCGATGAGAGTGGCAAGTTCCTTTGCTCCCGTTTCATTGTCGGTATGCACGACGAAGATCTTCTTCGTCTCGTCCATGGGTGCTTTTTCGAGCCAATCGAGAGCGGTCATAAACGCTTTTTTCATTCCACGGCATTTTTCGATCGTAGCGAGTTTGCCTTGGGAATCAAACGAAAGGACGGGTTTGATGTTGAGCATCGTTCCTACCACCGCCGAAGCACCCGAAATACGACCGCCTCTTTTCAAATAGAACAAGTCGCTAGGAATAATACAATGTTGTACCCGCAAACGTACGTCCATCAAGATATCGTACGCCTCTTGCGCCGTTTTTCCCTCGTCGCGAAGATCCGCCGCCAAAGACGCTAAAATCCCTTGCCCAATCGTCGCCGTCAACGGATCGACGGAATAGAGGCGGAATTCGGGGTAGCTCTTTTTCACTTCTTCCGCCGCTTCCATTGCAACCGTCACCGTGCGCGCAAGACCGGAGGAAATGGAGAAATGCAACACGTCCTTTACGCCCGCTTTCGCCATTTTGATGAAATGTTCGACGTGCGCCTCATAGTTGAGCATCGCCGTGCGAGGCATAGCGCCACCTTTTACTTGGCGATAAAAATCGACGTATTCCTCGTAGGAAGAAAACGCGTCTAAATGTTCGGTAATCTTTCCGCCTTTCTCCAAACTAAAGGTCAGAGGAACAAACCAAATATTCCGCTCCTCCACGTAGCTTTTATATAAATCACAAGTCGAATCGCTTGAAACGTCAAACAATTTCATATGTTTTACCACTAATCTTCCTTTTTTTGCCCTTTATTATATCACGCGCGCCGTTTTTTGTCAAACTGATACGCTACTTTTTTGAAATTTCGACAAATTATACAAGCATTTTCCTTTTTTCTACACTCTTTATCCATAAAATTCCCCATCCTTTCGACAGGGTGGGGAAGAACGTTTATCCGCTAATTTCGCGCATAATTTGTTTTAGGATTTTCAAATGCTCCATTTCGTCCATACGAATTCGCTGGATCACCGTCGCGACTCGCTCGTTTTTGAGACAGGCAATCATCTTGGAATACTTTTCAATCGCATACTGTTCGCCGATGATGTCGTCTAAAATCATCTTCTGCGGGGTCTTGGAATAGGAAACGCTTCGCGCGGAAAAGTAATTGATGGTATGCGGAGGTAAATATGTATAGATGGGCGCTTCCCCCAGCCTACAAATCGTTTCACCGAGAAGTTTCATATGTCGCATTTCCTCGAAAGAAATCTTTTCGATGCTTTTTGCATACTTTTCAAACCCTTGCTTTTTCAGTAAAATCGCTTGATAACTGTATTGTAAAATCGCGCAAAGTTCGCTCTCGTCCCCGGCGTAAGCTGGGGAAATGATTTTAAGGGACGCGCAATCCTCTTCTATTCCGTCCAAACTCGGATAAGGAACGTTTTTTTCGTCTTCCATTCTTCTCTCCTTTTTGATTATAGTATGCTCGCAATCGAAATTTTAGACCGTTATTCGTATTCTTCAAACGAACGTCTATCCCGACATTCCGTCGGCTGACAACCCCGTTTGTCTTTCGGCGGTTTCGGATTCCCTACGTTCACCAAAATAACGTCGTCGCCGATTTTGACGATATTTTTCATCTCGATAAACTGTTCGTTTTTCCGCCAAGCAAACCGTCCGCCCGGCGTGACGATCCCCACCACTCTGTTTTCCGGATAACAGAACACGATATCGCACACCTTCCCCATTTTTCGCCCGTCCACTACGTTGACGACCTCTTTCGTGCGTAGATACGTATAACTTAATTCCATTTTTTCCGTCTCCTTTTTTGACTTGATTACAGTATATGCCGTTTTTTGTCTTTTTGTGTCTGTTTTGTTTCTCGTTTCATCAAAAAAGCGTTTCCAAAGCAAGGAAACGCTTCTTTTTATTTTCGGAAAGATCGCGGAGATCGTCCGTATTTATTTTTGAACACGCGGTTGAAGTAGGTGATGTTGCTAAACCCTACTTTCATCGCGATTTGCGTGATGGAAAAGGAACTGTTTTCAATCAGCTCTTTCGCTCGTTCCAGCCGTTTTTCGCTTACGTATTCGTGTAAGGGAATCCCCATTTCCTTTTTGAACAGTCTGCCTAAATATTTTGGATTATAGTGAAAAATATTCGCCAAGTCTTGGAGGGTGATTTCAAATTCCAAGTTTTTCAGTAAATATTCCTTGACGTTTTCCATCAAAGGATTCACCGTTTTCTCTTGGTCGCGATAGAGCGCGTCCACCATTTTCATATAGCTTTCAATTAAAATCGCCAACCGCCTACATCGTTCCTCTCCATAGTCTTGTTGCATCGAAGAAAGGTAGGACTCTTCGACAAGTCGGCGGATCTTTTCGCTTTCTTCTTTGAAAATGTTGCCGATAAAAATAATCGCGACCGCCTCCCCGTTTTCAAGGATAGGATAGGTGTATTCGTAGACCCCGTTGATACAAAACGCGCCGAACGGCTTTTTGCCCTTGATTGCCTTTCGAATCGCGTAGTTTCTACAACGATAGCATTTTTGGAAATTCTTATAATCGTTTTTGAAAAAGGCGCAAACTTTACTCGAATGGATTTCGTTCTCGTGCGATAAAATCAGCTTTTCGTTGCGGTATTTCCCCAAAAAAACCACCCCGATATGCAGTTGCGTTCCGTAGGTGAGATGGGTGATGAGTTCGTTCAGCGTACTGTAATTCAAGATTCTTCCTCTGCTTTCTTTTTTCTTATTATATCAAATGTATACCTAAAATGCAATAAATTGTATCGAAAAGATAAGAATTTTTTTATATTTTACGATATAATAGGGTTGAACACGATAAAAGGAGTGGAAATATGAAAAAATACGATTTAATTGTTATCGGCGGTGGGCTTTCGGGCGTTGCTGGCGCGATTGCGGCGAGAAGACAAGGGCTTGACGTACTTTTGGTGGAAAGATCGGGGTGCTTGGGGGGCGCGATTGCGCAAAACCTCGTATATCCCTTTATGCGTTATTTCGAACATAACGACGACGGAACGACCACCTTGCTTTCGGACGGGATCTTCACCGAGATACGTAAAATGGCGGATCGCTTTGAACAAGGCAGATCGCTCAACGATTTCAAACCCGAGGCAATCAAACTTGCTCTCGATAAAATGGTAATGGACGAGGGCGTGGACGTGTTGTTCCACTCCACCATGTTCAAGGCGACGACGAAAAACGATCGCGTGGTTTCCATTCATGTCCTTGCTAAATCGACTGAAATCGAGCTTTTCGCGGACTATTTCTTAGACGCGACGGGGGACGGGGATCTGATTAAATTCGCAGGTTGCGCTTATCAGACGGGTCGCGAACTCGACGAACTTTGTCAACCGATGACCACTTGTTTTCGGTTGAGTGGCGTCGACCTTGCGAAGATGAACGAAGATTATCCCGCTTTGCAAAAGAAATGGAAAGAACTTCGTGAAGTAGGCGAAATTAAAAACCCCAGAGAAAATCTTTTGACTTTCCAAGGGATTGGCGACGGTATTTTACACTTGAACACCACCCGCGTTATCAAGCATAACCCCTTGGACGCGTTTGAAGTGAGCAAGGCGGAAATGATCGCAAGAGAGCAAGTGCATGAAATCTTCCAATTCTTGAAAGCGAACTCCGAAGCGTTCAAAAAAGCGACCATCGTTTCGATCGCCAACGAAATCGGTATTCGTGAGAGCAGAAAGCTCAAAGGTATGCATATTTTAACGCAAGAAGAACTCATTTCTTGCAAGGATTTCGAGGATTCCATCGCGCTTGGGAATTACGACATTGATATCCATAACCCCGAGGGGACGGGCACCCACCTTTATATGTTCCCCAAAGGTCAGCGCTATAAAATTCCCTATCGCTCGCTCGTACCCAACGAATACGTGAATATGCTCGTGGCAGGCAGATGCCTCTCCGCGACCCACGAGGCGCATTCCGCCGTTCGAATTATGCCGATCTGCGCTTGTTTAGGCGAGGCGGCGGGAACGGCAATCGCGATTGCCAAACAAACCACGCAAAGCACCCATACGATCGATATTGGGCTTCTTCGCGAAACGCTTACCAAAAACGGCGCGCACGTTTGATCGAAAATAAACCAAACCCCGACGATACGCTCTATCGTCGGGGTTTTCTTTTACGAAATATTCAGTTTTATGCTGTTTAAGGCGTTTTTTTCTAGTCTCGATACTTGCGCTTGGGAAATGCCTACTTCTTCGGAAATTTCCGTTTGCGTTTTACCTTGATAGTAGCGAAGATACAAGATGCGTTTTTCCCTATCCCCCAATTTTTGCATCGCCTCGCAAAGCGCCACGTGTTCCGTCCAAATTTCGTCCGAGCTTTTTTCGTCGGCGAGTTGATCCATTAAAAGCAACGTATCCCCCGCCTTATTATACACCGGTTCGTATATCGAAATAGGGTCGGAAATCGCGTCTAAGGCGTACACGACCTCTCGTTCCGCCACCTCCATTGCCTCCGCAATTTTCTCGATCGTCGCCTCTTCGTCCCTCTCTTCAATACTCTCTCTCGTTTTCAAAACGCGATACGCCATATCGCGGATACTCCGCGAAACCCGAAGAGAATTGCCGTCGCGTAGATATCGTTTGATTTCCCCTAAAATCATCGGTACGGCGTAGGTGGAAAACTTCACGCCCACGGACAAATCGAAATTGTCTATCGACTTGATAAGCCCCACGCAACCCGCTTGAAACACGTCGTCGGCGTTCGCGTTTTTAGACCAAAACCGTTTGACGAGGGACAAAACGAGGCGCATATTTCCCACGATAAACTCTTCCCTTGCTTTTTTGTCCCCTTGTTTGATTTTCACCATGAGCTCTTCGTTTTCTTTCGCCGTGAGTTTGGGCAGTCCTGCCGTATCCACACCGCAAATTTCCACTTTTTTCAGCATACTTTCCTCCTTTTATGTAGTAGGTAAAAGAGAGGACCTTGTTAGTATTTGCGTTTCTTTTCTTTTTACGCGCGGTTTGGAAATTTTTCCAATTTTTTCTATCTTCCCCCTTTTTAAGTTTACCCTTTTTTCTCTCTTTTCAAACTGCCCGTAAAAAAGAGGGAAAAGGCAAAAAATTTTTCCAAATTTTTTGCGCCATAGCCTTGCATTACGTGGGAAATAATGATATAATAAAGTCGCGTAGTAAAATGCGCCGAATACATATTAGGAGCTAAAAGATGAGAAAGGATTATAGAATCTCCATTCCGGTAGATCTTGCGCTTGACAGATTGGAAAGCGACGGGGAATACTTGGCTAAACTCAACAAAGAACACGACGTCGAATTGTTCATTACGATGCAAAACGTTCTCTGCCACGAAGAGGGTGCAAAAAGAGAAATTGCCGAACTTCAAACCAAAGTTGATTTCTTCAAAGAAAGAGGGGTTAAAATCAGCGCTTGGATGTCCCCTACGCTCGGCTACGGCGGAGGCGTTGGTCTTTTGAAAGGCGAGGGTTGTGAAAAATTCGCCAAGAAAAAGTTCTACGATTCCACCAAAAAACTCTTCTACGACAGAGCGTTCTGCCCTGCCGACGAGGGGTTTAGAGCAGAGTTCGCAAGCTACGTTGCAAAAATTGCTCAAACGGGCATTGAAAGATTACTCTTTGAAGACGATTTGTACTATAACGAGTTTAACTTGGAAAATATCGTTTGCTGTTGCGATAATTGTATGGCAAATTACAGAAAGAGAATCGGCGAAGATATCGAAGTCGATCAAATCGCTCCTCTTATTTTCGACAAACCGAACAAGTATAGAAAAGAATGGTTGAACGTAAAACGCGACGGAATTTTGGGCTTTTTGAAACAAGTGAGAGAAACCGTCGACAAAGTCAATCCCGAGCTTAGAATCGGGCTTGCAACCAACCGCGCAAACATCGATATGGACGGCGTGACCATTCAAGAAATGGCAAAAGTTGTTGCAGGAAACACCAGACCGTTCGTCCGTTTAACCGGCGCACCCTACTGGGAAGGCGAAGGAAGATCGATGAACGCGATCATCGAATGCAACCGTACGGAAATCCACTGGTTCAAAGGCTGGGATATCGAAACGATGGCAGAGGGCGACACTTTCCCTCGCCCCCGTAATAAAGTTCCCGCCGCTTATTTGGAAATCCTCGATCAAATTTTGCGCGCGGACGGCAATTCCGACGGTATCCTCAAATATATGAACTGCTACGACGAGGGCGTGACCTACGAAGAGGGATATATTCTTCGTCATGTTCGCAATCAAAAAAAGCACGAACAAGTAGCCGAACTTTTCGCAGGCAAAAAGGAAGTGGGCGTGCAACTTTGCCTTACGCAAGATAGACTCGGCTCGATAGAATTTAACGATTTGACCGACTATCGCGCGGACGGACAATGGTATCTTTCCGACGTCCTTTTGACGATCGAATCGGTGATGGCGACGAACAACTCCCTCCCCACCGCCTACGACGACGTTCCCTACGCTTGCATTGCGTTTGGCGAAAACGCTCGTCACCTTACCAAGGAACAACTCTCTCGCGGTGTGATCACCGATTTGCGAGGGGCTAAAATCTTGAAAGATTTAGGCGTCGACGTCGGGTTGAACAGTTATGCGCCCACCGAAGAAAAACCGGGTGTGGAACACTTCACGAAAGAAAATATTTCGATTTTGAACAAACCTTGCGGAAACCCCGTACAATATTACAAAACCTCCCTCAAAGAGGGCGCGGAAGTTTTGAGTACTTATCGCATCTTCAAGGAAACGGGTGGCGTGACCCTCCATATGCAAGAGAGTATGGGGCTTAAAGACGAATATCCTGCAACCTATCAATACGAAAACGCGGACGGGCAAAGATTTATGGTGTTCGCGTTCGTCGCTACGCAAATGCACAACCGTGATTATAGAAAGGTTTGGTGGGGCGACACCTTCTTTAGCTATTGCAGACAACGTCAGCTTTGGGATGCGATCGAATGGATACAAAGAAAGCCTTTCCCCGTGAAATGCAAAGGCAATCCCTATTTGTATATGCTCTGCAAAGAGGACGACAACGAGCTTGTAGTCGGTTTGTGGAATATCTTCGCAGACGAGATTCTCGACGGCGTTATCGAAACGGACGGCAGTTTTGAAAGCGTTTCCGCGATCGGTTGCGAAGGGGTTATGGACGGAAAAGACGTCAAGATTCCCTACATCGCGCCCTATGGTAGCGCGTTCCTCGTGTTGAAAAAGAAAGCGAAGTAAACTGTCTAAAGAAACAAAAAGGTTAGAACAACCCGTTCTAACCTTTTTTTATTTCCCTGTGAAAAGACTTTTCTTCTTGCGCTTTTACACCATTTTGGAAATTTCTTTTTTTAGCCTCACGATGATTTTTTTCTCTAAACGGGATATGTAGCTTTGCGAAATGCCGAGCATACTCGCCACGTCCTTTTGCGTCATTTCTTCCCCACCGCCAAGCCCAAACCGCAAGAACATAATCTTTTGCTCACGCTCGGAAAGTTTTTTTAGGGCGTCTTTTAGGAGCTCTTTCTCGGCGTTTGCCTCCACTCCGCCGTACACCGTTTCCGCAGACGTTCCCAAAACGTCGGATAAGAGTAGTTCGTTTCCCTCGAAATCGGTGTTTAACGGTTCGTCGAACGACACCTCGCTTTTGAGCCGAGACGTCCGCCGTAAATACATCAAAATTTCGTTTTCAATGCACCGAGAAGCGTACGTAGCGAGTTTAATGTTTTTTTCCGTATCGAAAGAGTTGATCGCCTTAATAAGCCCGATCGTACCTATCGACACTAAATCGTCGTTCTCGACGCCCGTATTATCGAACTTTCTTGCGATATATACGACGAGACGGAGGTTGTGTTGAATGAGTTCTCGTTTAATATCCTCCACGTTTTCGCCACGGGAAAGCTTGGTCAAAAGTTCCACCTCTTCCTCTTTGGAAAAGGGTTGTGGCAACGCCTCACTCCCACAGATGTAATCGACAAGCTCCTCCGCGTCCATTTTCCGTAAAAAACTTTTCACTACCTCTAATAAAAACATCTTTATCCTCCCTCGCCTAGCATTTCACTTTGCAAAATCGCTTCATATCCTGCCCTCGGAAGCGCCTTGGAGGGGGATATATACACCCTTTCTATTTTATGTATCTCGTGCGCTAAATATATCTCGATCACGTCGCAAGGAAAGATTTTTATCTTCCTTTCCCCCGACATCGTTTGAATGGTCATTTCTTCCGCTCCCCTCTCGACGTTTAACAAGGCGTAGAAAAGTTTAGGCGAGACGAAAATTACGGGAACGCCGTGCGCTTTTGCTAAATTCCCACTGTCCCAAAACCCAATAAAAGTCACTCCATTACTCTTACAACGGTATAGATTTTTCGCTATTTTTCCGCGCCGATAAAACTCACGGGAAAGCCATACGCAAAACAGGAAAAAGAAAAAGCCCAAATAAAGGGTCGCTGTCGGAGAAACACCCCCTTTCCAAGGCACCGACAGTATTCCGCCCGCAAGCGAAAAAGACAGCAAATAAAAGCAACCGAGCGTGAAGAAAAATTCCTTTTTTCGAGGGTGATCCATCGCGCAAAATACGAGGACGGTCGCAAAGAGAAAACTCATCCCCACTTGTAGCCCTCTCGTTAATGGCAAAAGAGGGAAAAGCAGAGCGAACGCTCCGCCGAGGATGGACGCTGCAAAGATATTCTTCCCCTTGCGCGGTTGTCTCGTAAGGAAAAGGGAAAGAGTTAAAAGTCCTCCGTCGATAAGTCCGTTTTCGATTAGTACCCATTCGATATAAACCGTCTGCATACTCACACCTCTTTCGATACGCTCATTATAGCGAACTTTCCCCGTCGAATTTGTATAGTTTGGTGGTTTTTTTGGCGAAAAAAAGAAAAACCACGAATGCAAATTCGTGGTTTTTACTTCTATCGTTTTTACGAAATTTTACCGCTCTTCTCTAAAGTAGGAAAGTCCTAGGCTTGCCGGCGGTTGATTTTCCTTACTGCCTCGCACGCTCGTGAAGATAAGCACGATGATCGTGACGACGTAGGGAAGAATTTTCAAAAGTTTCATTTGCGGGAAGGAAATCCCCGTGATAAAACTGGGAGCTATAAACAAAGCGCCGAACAAAATCGAGCCGATAATACTAATCCCCGGTTTCCAAAGAGTGAAGATAACGAGCGCTACGGAAAGCCAACCGTACGATTCGATAACCGCTGCCGTTTCCCAACTGCCTTTCGTGTAATCGAGGATATAGAACATACCGCCAAAGCCGGAAATCGCGCTTCCTATCAAAATCGCCAAATATTTATAACGGGTAATATTGATGCCCGCCGCGTCTGCCGCGGAAGGATTTTCACCGATCGCGCGAAGGCGCAAACCCGTTCTCGTTTTGGAAAGGAAGAACGCCGCAAGCACGGCGACGGCAATCGACAAATACACTAAAATCCCGTGCGAGAAGAAAATCGTTCCAAACCCGCCGAGTTTCTCCGCAAACGGCAACGATTTGGAAATAATTCTAGCCGCCGCAGGAAGATAGGTCTTATCCACGAGGTTGTCCATAAAGAATTGCGCAAACCCCGTGCCAAACGTCGTGAGAGCAAGACCGGCAATGTTTTGGTTCGCTCTAAAAGACACCGTCAAAAGCGCGTAAATGCCTCCACAAACACTGGAAAGTATCGCCGAAAATAAGAGCGCGAACAGTACGACGAGCAATAGGTTTGCTTCTTTCCAAGGATCGCTCAACATTCCCATATAAATGGAAACACCCCAACAGCCACCGGCGGCGCCTACGCACATCGTCCCCGGAATACCGAGGTTCAAGTGACCTGCCTTTTCCGTGATAATTTCACCGATACAGCCAAACAAGAATACAACGCTAATGGAGATCGCTCCCGTCATAAATACTACAAACATTACACGTTCTCCTCCTCTTTCACTTTTTCTTCGCTTGCCTCTTCTTTCTCCATTTCCGCCTTTTTCTTTTTACGGAATATGAGTTGATAGCGAATGAAGAATTCGCTTGCAATCAAGAAGAAGTACACGATTCCAATAACGACGTTGGAAAGGGCTTCGTTCGTAAACCCAAAGTCCTTACGCACCTGCCCCATCCCTTTCGTCAAGAATACGATAAACAGGGAGACCCCCGCCATCACGAACGGATTAAACTCGGCAAGCCAAGTGACCATAATCGCCGTAAAGCCCATATTTCGCGCCATCTCTTCGTTGACGGTATGGTTGATCCCACCGACGAGCACCAAGCCTACAAGCCCGCAAATCGCGCCCGATACGAGCAAGGTTCGAATGATAACCTTTTTCACACGGATTCCGATATATTTCGCCGTATTTTCGCTCTCGCCTACGACGGAAAGCTCGTAGCCGTGCTTACTATACTTCAAGTAGATAAACATCGCGATAAGGACGACGAGCGCCACCAAAATAGCAAGGAAATATTGATTGACGATATGCGGTATGTTCGCGTCCGCAATCGGTCGCAACACCCCCGATCCGTCCTTTGCCCAATAGGTGAGGGCGTAGCCGACGAGCCCCGTTGCGATATAGTTCATCATCAGCGTAAAGAGGGATTCATTCGTTTTGAAGAACGCTTTGAAAATAGCGGGAATCACCGCCCAAATCGCACCGGCTAAAATACTCGAAAGCACCATAAACAAGATTACGATGCCGTCGGGAAGCTTTCCGCCCATATAATACATACAAGCGGTCGTCGCCAAACAACCGATCAAGATTTGACCGTTCGCGCCCAAATTCCAAAAGCGCATTTTGAACGCGGGGACGACGGCAAGGGACACCGTGAGCAAAAGCGCCGCGTCTTGCATCAAAATCCAAATTCTTCTTTCCGTTCCAAACGCCCCGTCAAAAAGCGCGGTGATTGCAAAGAACGGGTTATCCCCTGCTACGATACCACAAAGGATACAAGAAAGGAGGATTGCGCCAAGCACCGCGCCCACGCGAATGGGGAGGGATTTTTTTGCCGGCATATAGTCGCGTTTTATAATGTGAAACAGCGGTTCTTTAATCACTTTCGTTTCTTCACGCATTGTCGTTTTCCTCCTTATCGTAGCTTTCCACTTTCGTCATCAAAAGACCGATTTCTTCCTTTTTTGCCCCACGTCCTGGAACGATGCCCGTCACTCTTCCTCCGCCGATGACCATAATTCTGTCGCAAAGGTCGATTAAAACGTCCAAATCTTCTCCGACGAACACGACCGCCGTGCCTTGCTGTTTTTGCTTGTTCAAAAGGTTATAAATCGTATAGGAAGCGTTGATGTCAAGCCCTCTTACGGGGTAAGCCGCCATCAGTACTTTGGGGGCAAACGCAATTTCACGTCCGACCAAAATCTTTTGCACGTTCCCACCCGAAAGCCGTCTGACTGGCGTGTGAATACCGGGGGTGACGACGCTCAGTTCCTCCACGATTTCATTGGCAAGCTTTTCAGGCTTTTTCCGATCGAGGAACATCGAACTACCCTTTTGATAGGAACGGAGCATCATATTGTCCGTAATGTCCATATTCCCGACCAAACCCATACCGAGTCTGTCTTCCGGCACGAACGAAAACCGCACGCCGAGTTCTCTTATTTCCATAGGGGTACGATCGCGGAGATTGACGATTTCGTCTTCCTTGAACAGTACCTTTCCCTCTTCGACGAGCGCTTTGATTTCCGCATTCGTCATTCCGTTAAAATCCACCGTTTCGCCGTTTTCATAACGGAACGTGCCCGCCCTTGCAAGTTCGATTACTTGTTTGAGAGTTTTATGATTAAAGGTCACGGGTTTTCCTTTTTTAGGGTTATGGAAAAGGATATCCCCGCTTTCGGGGTGGTGAAGCCCTGCGATTGTTTCGAGGAGTTCTCTTTGACCGCTTCCGGCAATACCTGCGATCCCCAAAATTTCGCCCGAACGCGCCGTAAACGACACATCGTGTAAAATTTTTACGCCCTCGCGATTTTTACAATTTAAGCCATTCACGATCAAGCGATCGACGGAGTCGATGGGTTCGCTTCTTTCGATGTTGAGCTCCACTTTTTCCCCCACCATCATTTCGGTGAGCGAACTTTCGGTGGCGTCCTTCGTCTCCACCGTGCCGATATATTCCCCTTTGCGGAGAACGGCGACTTTGTCGGACAAGGACAACACTTCGTGCAGTTTATGAGTAATGATAATAATCGACTTTCCATCCTCGCGCATACGGCGAAGAACGTCGAAGAGCTTGTCCGTTTCTTGTGGCGTCAAAACGGCGGTCGGCTCGTCGAGAATTAAAATATCCGCGCCTCGATAAAGCACTTTGATGATTTCCACCGTTTGCTTTTCCGAAACGGACATATCATATATTTTCTTTTGCGGATCAATATGGAAACCGTATTTATCCGCAATGAGAGCAACTTCTTCGTTGACTTTTTTCAAATTGAATTTTTCTTTGTTATTCACGCCGAGAATAATATTTTCTGCAGCCGTGAACACGTCCACGAGCTTAAAGTGTTGGTGGATCATACCAATCTTATACTCGAACGCGTCTTGCGGAGAGCGAATCAAAACTTCCTCTCCTCCGACGAAAATTTTACCCTCGTCAGGGTAATAAATCCCCGCAATCATATTCATAAGCGTGGTTTTACCGCTTCCGTTTTCCCCTAAAATGGCAAGGATTTCCCCTTGATAAACGGAAAGATCTACGTTATGGTTTGCATATTTGTTTGCAAAGCGTTTGGTGATCCCTTTGAGTTCTATTGCTATCTTCTTTTCCACAAAAAATACCTCCGAAAGTTCTTTCTTTTTTGTGTTTCGTTTTTCCTTATTATAAAGAGGATAAAGCGGAGAAAAATTCTCCGCTTATATTCTCTTATCTTTTATGTAGTGTTGCTATGTAGCAACGCTATAATTAATACATTTCGTTATACAACTCGATACCGTCGATTCTCAAATCGAAGTAAGGGCCGGAACGGAATTCGGTTGCGGATTCAGCAAAATATTTCACGTCTGCAGCCGTCTTAATAACGACCGTATCGGGCGTGTATGCGGGATCCGTATCAACGTCAGCCATATGGTCTTCAGAAATGGGGTTGCCACCAACCGTGAAGGTGCTCAAATCGAATACGTGGAGGGTACCAGCAACCAACTGAGCTTTCACTGCGTCCAAAACCTCTTGCGTGCCTGCTGCGGGAGCGTTCGCGCCAAGATCGGTCAACACAACGGAGTTCGTAGCGATCGAACCGGTGTAGTCGGTGGGGATTTCCGTACCCTTCATAACGCCGTCGATCATAAGTTCGAAGTAAGGAACCCAGTTGATTCTCGAAGATACGATGAAGGTGTTCGGGCAAGCGTGTTCGGTAGAACCGTTGTAGGAAACGTTGGGAACGCCAGCATTTTCACAAGCGGTGGGAGCGCCCATCGAGTCAGCGTGTTGAGAAACGAGAACTGCGCCGTCGCTGATCAATCTTTCAGCAGCTGCTTTTTCGGCCGTTTCATCATACCAAGAACCGGTGAATTGCACTTCCATCGTGACGGAGGGGCAAACCGATTTAGCGCCGAGATAGAAAGAAGTATAACCGGAGATAACTTCTGCGAACGTGAACGCACCAACGTAGCCCATCTTCGCTTGGTTTGCGGTAATTTCTTCGTTTTCGATCATTTCGTTAAGTTTCAAACCTGCTGCAACGCCTGCGAGGTATCTACCTTCGTAGATGGAAGCGAATGCGTTGTGGAAGTTGTCAAGACCTGCCGTGTGCGCTTGCGTACCCGTTGCGTGGCAGAATTCAACGTCGGGATATTCTTCCGCAGCGTGAATCATGTGCGATTCGTGACCGAACGAGTCAGCGAAAATGCCTTTGTAACCTTCTTCTGCAAGGTCAACTGCCGTGTTGTAGCATTCTTCGGATTCGGGGATACCCGTCACGATCGTGTAGTTCTTCTTCGTGAGACCCTTGTTTGCGCAAGCTTCTTTGAACGCGTCGATGAAGTTCTTGTCATAGGTCGAGTTGTCGTCGTGCAAAGCGATAAGAGCAACAACGGGATCCTTTTCACCGCAAGAAGCAAGACTTGCGCCTACGCCGAGCGCCATAACGGCAGAAAGAGCCAAAGATACGAGTTTCTTCATAAAATTATCTCCTTCGTTCGCATAGTTGTTATTTTTTTGGTATGCGAACTAAAAATTTTTTCTTTTGCAATAGGGTCGGTCGAACTTACTTCTTTTCGCCACGGAATTCGATTTCCGTATCCGACATATTTTCCACGATCGCGAGCGATTCCATTTTATAGCCCATTTTGCGGATCTCGTCGCCACCGCCTTGGAATCCTTTTTCGATTTCCGCGCAACAACCCGCCACCGTCGCGCCCGCTTGATGGACAATATCGATAAGACCTTTGATCGCGTTCCCGTTCGCCAAGAAGTCGTCGGTGATCAAAATGCAATCGTCCGAAGAAATATATTCTTTACTAACGGCGATATCGTACGTCGTTTTATGGGTAAAGGAATATACGGGCGAAAAATATTGCTCGCCGGAAACGTTCGCCGAGGGGTGTTTTTTCGCAAACACCATAGGCACTTTCAACGCCATCGCAACCGCCGTTGCAAACGCGATTCCGCTCGCTTCCACGGTGAGGACTTTCGTGATCTTTATCCCCTTGAACAGCCGTTTCGTTTCCTTTGCCATTTTTGCAAGGAATATGGTGTCCACTCTTTGGTTTAAGAAACTTCCCACCTTCAATACGTGGCCGGGGAGCACCGTCCCCTCTCTTTTGATTTTTTCTTCTAATGCTTTCATCTCTCGTCCCAATGAAAAAAGGCGAAAAAACCGAATTTTTCGCCTCTAAACACAATGCAATCTTAAAAAAGGTTTGCCAATAGTCGCACGTTAGGCACTGCGGTAGAGACGCTTCCGCCATATATATGGAAGCTTATATCGGTCTTTTTTCCTATAAAAAACAATTTGGTTTCAAGGGGTAGAACAATCGCATTTGCCCATAACTTAAAACCTATTTTCATTATATCATAAAAGAAAAATACTGTCAATATTTATCGAAAAGAAAAATTTTTTCTCATATTTTGTTATAAATTATCAAAAAATGCAAAATATCTTTCATTTTGCACAAAATCAAAAGGCGTTTTCGATGTGTTCGACTCGCCCGTCTGCCCAAACTTCAATCACGTCGAAGCGGGCGTTTGGCTCTACGCCTTTTTCCAGCCAATAGCACTTGGCGATTTTGCGATATCTTTCCCGTTTTTGCCTTGTCACCGCTTCCGCAGGCACGCCAAAGGAGTCGCTCGTGCGCGTTTTTACTTCAATAAACACCACCCATTCCCTATCCTGCGCGATAATATCCGCCTCGCCGAACGGAGTGCGATAGTTCTTTTCGAGAAGTTTATATTTTTTCTTTTTCAAAAATTCGCAAGCAAGCTTCTCCCCTTTTTTCCCTAAAACTTTTTTGTGAACGTCCTGCGATGAATGGGGCATAATCCGTACTCCTTAATCCCTTGTATATGCTCTGCCGTTCCATACCCCTTATTCTTTTCAAACCCGTACGTGGGGTAGGTCTTTGCGTATTCGTCCATGAGCTTGTCCCGATAGACTTTGGCGATGATACTCGCCGCGCCGATCGAATAGGACAGGGCGTCGCCGTGAACGATACTCTTTTGTGGAAACGGGATATCCAACGTCATATTTCCGTCCGTCAAAACGACGTTGGGAGGAAGAGAAAGACTTTCTATCGCCTCGCGCATACCCCTTCTCGTCGCTTGCAATATATTCACTTCGTCGATGGTCTTTTCGTCCACTTCCACGATCGCATAGCAAAGCGCTTTTTGCTTGATCTTTTCCGCAAGCTCTTCCCGTTTTTTTATCGAAAGCTTTTTGCTATCGTCCACCCCCAAAAGCAAATCTTCTTCGCCAAGTGGCATAATCACGGCGGCGCAAACGACGGGACCTGCCAAAGGGCCTCTGCCCACTTCGTCCACTCCTGCTATGCGGGAATATCCTTTTTCTTGCAACGCCCGTTCAAAGGTCAATTTTTCGATCGGATTTACTTCTTTTTTCGCCATACGTTTCCTCCTTAAAAGGAAAAACTTTGATAGTTTGCAGGGTCCTCTAAAGACACCTTTCCAAGCCTGCCTTTTCTAAAATCGTCAATGAGCGCCTTTGCGCCTCGCTCGTAATCGTAGTCCCCTCCACGCATCACGAATCCACGACGGCGACAGAGGGTTTCCAGCATTTCCACTTTATCGGAAAAATCCGCGATGCCGTAGCGATCGGTCAAATACTGTGGATAGAGACTCGAAAGCTCGCTCAAAAGCTCCAACGCGATATCGTCTATATCCAAAATATCGTCGTTGATGCTACCGATATACGCTAGATGCCTTGCCAAATGCTGATTGTCAAAAGAGGGGGGCATCGTGCCTGGAGTATCGAGCAAATCGAACGATCCGCAACGAATCCATCTTACGTCTCTCGTCACGCCCGCCTTATCCCCCGTTTTGGCGCGTTTTTGTCCACCGAGGAGGTTGACGACGGTACTCTTTCCCGTATTCGGGATTCCCGCTACCAAAAAGCGGAACGTCCGCGTGAGCCCCTTGGCTTCGGCGCGGTCCTTTTTCTCTTCAACGATCTTTTCGAGTTTTTGGGTAATCAATCGTTTTGCCGAGCCGTCGAGGGAATTACACTTCACGCAAAGTCCCCCGTTTTTTTCAATGAGGCGGACGAATCCGTCCGTTTTTTTATCCGCAAGATCTCCTTTGTTGAGAAGATATAAAATCGGTTTCCCCGCAAAGAGTTTTTTTAAGTTTTTATTAAAGGTAGCCACGGGCGCGCGCGCGTCCAACACGTAGATTACGCCGTCGCAAAGCGAACGCTTTTCTTCCATTTCACGCATCGCTTTGGTCATATGCCCTGGGAACCATTGAATCGTCTTTGACATTTTATCTCCTCTTTTCAAGCAAGTCGGGACGTTTTTTCTTCGTAATAAGGAGGGCTTGTTCCCTACGCCAAGCGTCCACCTTTTTATGATCGCCACTGCGCAAAACTTCCGGAACGCAAAGTCCTTTATATTCCTGCGGGCGGGTGTATTGCGGATATTCGAGCATATTATCCGAAAAACTCTCGTCGATGAGCGACGAGGAAGAAATCACTCCGTCCACGTATCGCGAAACGCAATCGGCAAGCACCATGGCAGGGAGCTCCCCGCCCGTAAGCACGTAATCACCGATGGAAATTTCCTCGTCGATAAATAGGTCGATCACCCGTTGATCCACTCCCTCATAATGTCCGCAAAGCAAAATCAAATGCTCCTTTTCCACCAACTCGAACACCTTTTGTTGCGAGAGGGTTTTCCCCTTGGGCGACATATAGATACGGTGGGCTTTATGCTCTGGATCCATCGCCTCGATCGCGCTTCCGATCGGTTGGGGCATCATCACCATACCCGCACCGCCTCCGAACGGATAGTCGTCGCATTTGAGGTGCTTATCCTCGGTGTAGTCGCGAATATTCACGATATTGATTTGTATCTTTCCCGACTTTTGTGCTCTGCCTAAAATACTTTGTTGCATCGCCGAAAACATCTCGGGAAATAAGGTTAAAATGTCCACTCTCATAGAAATACCTCGATCGCTATATAAGCCAATTGGTCTCGTACCTGCCTACGCCGTCACAATATTGATTGCACGAAATCCTCGGAAGAGAAGGGGGCTAAATCTTCCATCTTTTCGCCAACCCCTACGTAGAGTACGGGCAGAGTAAGTTCTCCTGCTAAAGAGAACACGAATCCCCCTTTTGCCGTGCCGTCGTGCTTGGTGAGAACCAAGCCGTCCAGCTCGATCGCCTCGTCGAAACTGCGCGCTTGACTGACGGCGTTTTGCCCCGTCGTCGCGTCGAGGACAAGCAGTTTCAAAAAGTCCGCCTCGGGGTATTCCCGATCGACGACTCGTTCCATTTTTTGAAGCTCTTTCATTAAATTATCTTTTACGTGCAAACGTCCAGCCGTGTCGATAATCAGCACGTCCGTACCTTTCGCTTTCGCCGATTTCACAGCGTCGAACACGACCGCCGACGGATCGCTACCCTCTTCGTGTTTGACGATCCGCACTTTCGCCCGATCCGCCCACACGGCGAGCTGTTCGCTTGCCGCCGCGCGGAAGGTGTCCGCCGCCGCCACCGTCACGCTTTTACCCATCGACAAGAAATAATGCGCAAGTTTTCCGATCGTGGTTGTTTTTCCCACCCCGTTCACGCCGACGAGCATAATCACGCAAGGATAGGAAAGCTCTTCGACTTCCGCCTCTTGCAAAATTTCCGTCAACGCCTCGCGCAAAAGCTCGATAACGTACGCTTGGTCTTTCACCTTTTCTCCGATCGCGCGCTGTTTTACCCTTTCCACTACCTCGATCGACGTCGTCACCGAAACGTCCGAGGAAATTAAAATTTCTTCGAGTTCGTCGTAAAATTCATTGCCGAGCTTGTTTTTGGCAAATAGCAAGCGCATCTTTTCGCCCAAGCTATCTTTCGCCGACTTCCAAACGCCGAGCAGTTTTGAAAATACACCCATACTTCTTTCCTTTTTTTGATTTATCAAGCGGTCAAAGGAAACTTTGACCGCTCTTTGCTTTTTTTTATTCAACCGTACCTGCGCCAAGCTTCGTTTCTACTTCCGAAAGTTTGACGGATACTATTTTCGACACGCCTTTTTCTTGCATCGTCACGCCGAAGAGGGAATCCGCTTGGTTCATCGTCGGTTTTCTGTGCGTGATGACGATAAATTGCGTATCCTCCGAGAAACGTTTCAAGTAGGACGCAAAGCGATCCACGTTCGCGTCGTCGAGCGCCGCTTCGATTTCGTCCAAGATACAGAACGGCATCGGACGCGCTTTCAAGATTGCAAACAAAATGGCAATCGCTGTAAGCGCTTGTTCGCCACCCGAAAGGAGGGAGATCTTTTTAAGCACTTTCCCGGGCGGGCAAGCCACGATTTCCACGCCTGCCGCAAGAGGGTCTTCCCCTTCCACGTAATCGAGTTGCAACTCCGCTCTTCCACCGCCGAACAGTTCCTTGAACGTGGTTTTGAAGTTCTCGTTGATTTTATCGAATCCCTCGTTGAAGAGTTTGAGCATTTCCGCGCGGATTTCATTCAGCGCTTCCGTCAAATCTTCGATCGCCTTTTGCATATCGTCGCGTTGGGTGACCATCTCGTCGTAATGCACCTTTTCTTCCGAGAAATCTTGTTCGGCGTTCGGGTTGACGTCGCCGAGAAGGGTAATCTTTCTCTTTAACACGGAAATGGTGTTCATCGCCTCGCCGATATCGAAGTTTTCACTACGAAGAGGCAAGCACCCCTCGTAATCGAGTCCGTACGCCTCTTCCATACGCGTCCGCATATTCTCGAGGTTGGTGTCGATTTTACTGATTTCAATTTCGCACTTATACCGCTTGTCCGTCTGCTTTTGCAAATCCTCTTGCAAAAGGTTGCGTTCTTCTTCTAAGGCGAGTTGTTTTTGGTTGAGTTCCTCTTTCATCTTGGAAATTTCCGCGATGCGATCGACGATTTCTTGGAGCGCCTTTTCTTCCTCTTCCGTCAGCTCTTTTTCTTCCGCTTCCACTTCCAAAATCGAGAGTTGCTCCTTAGCCGAGGAAAGTTGTTCTTCCATAGCGATACTCTTTTGAATCAAATCGCCCTTTTCCGCCGTCAAACGCTCCTCTTCCTCTCTCGAACGCTCGATCGAAGAGAGCAAGCTGGCGTAAGCAAGTTCCAATTGGCGGAGCTGTTCGCTCTTTTGCGCAAGCTCTTCCTTATACCGTTCACATTGGCTCTTTTGGGTCAAAAGCGCCTCTTTCGCGTCTTTGCGGAGGGTCATAAGTTCCTCTTCGCTCTTGTTCGAGTACTCTTCCTCTTGTTTCAACGCGGTCATGGTCATATCGAGCTCACCGAGCGCCTCGTTATAGACCGCAATGTCCTCTTCGGCTTCCGCGATGAGTTTGACAAGAGCCACTTCGCGTTGTTCGAGCACGACGAGTTCGGAGTTCGCGCTTTGATACTTTCTGCGAAGTTCTTCCACGTCCTCTTCCGCTTGTACGCGCGCTTTTTCCGCGTCGGCGATCGCCATTTTAAGCTTTTCGATATACTTTTCTTTCTTGGCGATGTTTTCCTTACATTCTTGAATATTTCTTTCTCCCGAGAGGAAGGTGCTCGCCGTCTTTTGATGGCTACCGCCCGCCATAGCGCCACTCGTTTGTACGATGTCGCCGTCGAGAGTGACGATACGGAAGCTGTTGCCGTACTTTTTCGCAATCACGTTCGCGCTTGCGATCGTGTCGCAAATTAAGGTGTTGCCCAAAAGGTAGGACACGACGTTATAGTAAGCGTCGTCGTAGCGAACGATTTCCGTCGCAAGCCCCACTGCCCCACGTTCGGATACCGCGCGTTCGCTCTCCCGCGTATTCGGGCGAGGTCGCATCGACGTGACGGGCAAGAACACCGCGCGTCCGCCACGCGTCTTTTTCAAATATTCGATAAGATACGCCGCGTCGTCGGAGTTTGCCGTGACGATGTTTTGGAGAGCGCCACCAAGCGCCGTTTCCACGGCGATTTCATACTTTTGATCGGTATGTACGATATCCGCCACCGTCCCTCGAATGCGACGGGAGAGGTCGGGATTCGTTTTGGCGAGCGAGAGAAGTCTCCGCACCGTATCGTTATATCCCTCGAATCGGTTTTTCAAACTGATATACACTTCCAGCTTGTCTCGAAGAGAGGCAAGTTGACCGTTCGCGTTGAAAAGTTCTTGGTTGAAATTGTTGACGGTGAGTTGCATCTCGCGCATTTCGTCCGTTTTTTCGTTGATTTCAGACGTACCCACCAAGGTGAATTTTTCCACCTTTTTCTTGTCCGCGCGCACCGCTTCCAGTTCCGCGCTCGCTCTGTCTTTTCTGTCCTGACTCTTATCCTTGGCGGTCAAAAGTTCCTTTCTCTTTTCCTCCAAAGCCTCTTTTCGCGCCGAAAGCGTACCGCGTTTTTCCTTGATTTGAGAGAGGTTTTCCGCATCGGAAAGTTCGTTTTCACGACTCTCGTCCGATAACTTTTCAAAGACTTCTATTTTACTCGACAACGAGGCGATATTCGAGCGAAGAACGTCCGCGTCGTTTTCTTGTTTTCTCTTTTCCTCTTCGCCGTTTTTACGGAATTTTTCTCCCACGGAAAGCGCGTCGTCGATTTCGCCAATCCGAAGTTTAGCCCCTTGCAAGAAGGTGTTAGCCCCCTCGATTTGCGAGCGATACGTCCCGATACGTTCTTTAGCAAGGCGAAGTTCCCCGCCTTTTCGTTCGTTGCCGACAGAAAGTTCCACGCGCTTATCGTTCAAATCGAAAAGCTCGCTATCCGCCGAGGCAATTTTTAAGCGGTTGTCCTCGTAGCTACGGTTGACGAGTTCCATCTTCGTGTTGATAGAAATAATCTTGTCCGAAAGAGAAGAAATATTCGTTTTATATTTGGATTTCTCCTCTTCCGCATTCTCGTAGCGATAGATATACGCGTTCGCCTCTTGGTCTTTGAGCGCGCGAGTGTATTCGTGATATTCCCTCGCCTCTTTCGCTTGTTTTTCCAAAGGCCCTAAACGGCGTTCCGCCTCGTCGATGCGCTGGCGGTATATGTACATATTCGATTCGGAATCGGCAATTTTTCTTTCGATTTCTTGCTTTCTCGATTTGTACACCATAAGCCCCGTCGCCTCTTCGAAAATCAAACGACGATCTTCCGGGCGCGAGTTCATAATTTGTTGCACCTTGCCTTGCCCGATAATCGAATACCCCTCTTTCCCAAGCCCAATGGTATGGAAAAGGGCGACGATATCTTTCAAACGGCAGGGTTGCTCGTTGATGAGATATTTGCTTTCCGACGTCCGATACAACCGACGGCTAATCGCAACGTCCGTGCAATCCATATCGAAAATGCGCTTACTATTGTCGAATACGAGGGTGACTTCGCAATAGGTCATAGGCTTACGGATATCCGTACCGCCGAAAATGACGTCTTGCATATTCCCACCGCGCAAGTTCTTCGCCGACTGCTCGCCGAGTACCCAACGAACGGCGTCCGCAACGTTGCTTTTTCCGCATCCGTTCGGCCCTACGATACAGGTGACGCCCTCTTCAAATCGAATCGTTGTTTTGTCGGCAAATGACTTGAAACCGACTAGATGTATTTCTTTTAAGTCCACGGTATTTCTCCTGCTTAAATTATTTTTTACGTTGACTTTGCAATCTTTGAAGCAAAGTTTTCGAAGCCTGTTGTTTCGCTTCTTTTTTCGTGTCTCCAACGCCACGCGAGGTAAGTCCCATCGCCTCTACGATCGCGATGTGCTCGGCGCAGTTGTCTTTTCCTTTCTTCTCGTACGAAACGGTCATAGCGCGACCCTTACGATCGAGGAATTCTTTGAGGAGAGTAGTGTAATCTTCCCTCTTTTCGACGGGCTTTACGAACGCGTAGATAAACGCCTTGCAAGGCTCTATCCCCCCGTCGAGATAGATCGCGCCCACCACCGCTTCGAATACGCTGGCGATCGGTTTTTTCCCGACGTTGTCTTCCAGTCTACCCTCGTAGAGCAGGTGTTCTTGCAAACCCATTTCTTCCACGATTTTATGTAAGGTGTCGTCGTTGACTTGCCGTTTTCGAGCGTCCGTCATTTCTCCTTCCGTTTGTTTTTTGGAAAGGTATTCCCTTTCGGAAATCACGAACCCCAAAATCGAATCCCCTAAAAACTCCAACCGTTCGTTGCTCTCTTTTCGGTGCGTCTTTGCGTAGGAAGAGAGAGTAAATGCCCGTTTGAGTAGTTCTTTGTTTTGAAAGGTGTACCCGAGCGCTTGCTCTATAGCGGAGACGTTCATTGCGCCACTTCCGTTTGCGGAGGCGCTACGTTCAAATCTACTTGCGCGAGCATTTGTTCAATCTTTTGCACCATCTCTCCACGCACCGCGCTTACCGCTTGCAACACGCACGCCGAAAACCCTTTCGCTTTCGAGTTACCATGTCCTTTGACAACCGTTTTGGAAAGTCCGAGTAGCATCGCGCCCCCTTTTTCTTCGTAGTCCATCGTCTTTTTGATATGGCCAATCACGTCTTTTACGAAAAGGGCGCGAAGTTTGGAAAACCAGTTCCTCGTAAATTGTTTTTTCAAAATCGAACTGATCGCTTTTCCACAGCCCTCAATAGATTTCAACGCAATGTTCCCCGTATAGCCGTCCGCAACCACGACGTCCACACCGCCGAGCATAATATCCCGTCCCTCGACGTTGCCTATGTAGTCGATGCAACCCATCGTCTTCAAAAGCGCGTTCGCCTCTTGGTGTACGATGTCCCCTTTATGATCCTCCGTGCCGTTGTTCAAAAGCCCCACTCTCGGCGATTTAATATCGTACGCCGATTGCGCGTACGCCGTCGCCATAATCGCAAAGTGGGCGAAGTTGATACTCTTACATTCGAGGTTCGCCCCACAGTCGCAAAGGAGGGTAATACCACCCTCTTTGTTGGGGATACAAGGGCAGAGCGCAGGGCGAGAAATTCCTTTGATTCTGCCGAGCATCATCACCCCGCCTGCGAGCACCGCGCCCGTAGAACCCGAGCAAACGAGCCCGTCCGCTTTCCCCTCTTTGACGAGCTGGAACGCTACGACGGTAGAAGAGGTTTTTTTCGTCTTGATCGCTTTGGTGGGGATATCGTCGTTCGTGATAATATCTGGCGCGTGCACGATCTCGATACGGCTTTCGTCGTATTTATAATTTTTGAGTTCTTCACGGATTTTTTCTTCGTCGCCGACGAGGTACGCAAAGAAATTGTTATCTCTTTCTAACGCGGACATCGTCCCTTTGATTTGTTCGACGGGGGCAAAGTCGCCACCCATCACGTCTACGGCAATTTTTATCATCTTTTTTCCGTCCTTTTATCTTTAGAAATCGAGGTTCGAAACGGTGCGAGGGAAAGGAATGACGTCGCGAATGTTCGATACGCCCGTCAAGTACATTACCATTCTCTCAAAACCAAGCCCAAACCCACTGTGCGTCGTACCGCCGTATTTGCGGAGATTTAAGTACCAGTCTTCGGGAGAAACGCCACATTCGATCATTCTTGCCTTGAGTTTTTCGTAATCGTCCTCTCTTTGCGATCCGCCGATGAGTTCACCGATACCGGGCACGAGCAGGTCTGCCGCCGCTACCGTCTTTCCGTCGGGGTTTTGCTTCATATAATAGGACTTAATTTCCTTAGGGTAGTTCGTCAAGAACACCGGTTTTTGATATACCTTTTCGGAAAGGAAGCGTTCGTGTTCGCTTTGCAAATCTTTCCCCCAGAAAATATTCTTGTCGTCGAATACGTCCTTGTTTTCTTTCAAAATTTCAATCGCCTCCGTATAGGTCAGGCGAACGAAATCGTTGCTTGCCACGTTGTCGAGCCGTTCCAAAAGCCCCTTGTCCACGAATTGGTTCAAAAAGGCAAGTTCGTCTTTACAGGTACTTTGCACGTGGGTAATGATGAATTTCACCATATCCTCCGCAATATCCATATCCCCTTTCAAATCGCAGAACGCCATTTCCGGCTCGATCATCCAAAATTCCGCCGCGTGGCGTGAGGTGTTGGATTTTTCGCTACGGAAAGTCGGCCCGAAGGTATAAATATTGGAGAACGCCATCGCAAACGTTTCGCCGTGCAACTGTCCCGAACCCGTAATGCTCGCTTTCTTGCCGAAGAAATCTTCTTTATAATCGACTCCGCCGGGGTGGGGATTTTTTGCAAGTTCGTTTAAGTCGAGGGTAGTAATTTGGAACATACCGCCCGCGCCCTCGCAGTCGCTCCCCGTGATGATGGGCGTATGCACGTACACAAACCCGCGATCGTTGAAGAATTTATGAATGGCGAACGCCGCTTCGCTACGAATTCTAAACACGGCGGAAAAGAGATTGGTACGCGGACGAAGATAGGCGATTTCCCGCAAAAATTCCACCGAGTGGCGTTTCTTTTGCAAGGGATAGTCGGGGGTGGATTCCCCTTCCACGTAAATTTCTTCCGCTTTGATCTCATACGGTTGCTTATTTTCGGGCGTGACGACGACTCTGCCTTTCACGACGAGAGACGCCCCCACGTTTTGACGGGCAATATCGTCGTAATTTGCAAGGTTTGCGCGCTCGAACACGATTTGCGTGCTCTTGAAACAGCTCCCGTCGTTGAGTTCAATAAACCCAAACGCTTTGGAGTCGCGGATCGTCCGCGCCCAGCCTGCCACCGTCACCAGTTTGCCGTCCCATGCCGTATAATCCGACGCGATTGTTTTAAGCTCTATTCTGTCCATTTTTACTCTTTCCTGCCTTTTCTTTTCGAGAGGTTTATACTTACAGTATAGCGCCTCTTTTTTTATACTTTTTTATTATAACATTTTTTCACGAAAAAGACAAGCGTTGGACGGCATTTAATCGGTTGTATTTTCGATTTTTTTGCCGATAATCTCGCGCGTGGGCGCATAGACGTCGCAGGAAAGACGTTCCCTCGATAGAAGTTTTCCATTTTGATAACATTCCAAATACCCCTCGCTTTTGATCCCTTTCTTCGCCTTTTGTAAAATCCCCTCTTTTTCGCCGTATTCTACAAGGGGCGACGGCGGGTCGATTTCTTCCACGATTTTACTCACGATTTGATAACGCATCTCCGTTTTCTTGCCGTAAAAAATCACCTCGATCCAACCGTTGCCCCCTTTCACGGACAGATACACAGGGTAGGGGAACGGGTTTTTGAATCGAAAATCGCTATACGAGGAAACCATCGCGTCGCGCGAGGGCGCAACGTAAGAAACGGGCAGGGAATGGGGACTTCGCCTCGTGATTTGCATACCGGCGAGCAACGCGCCGTTATAAAGGGTCGTACTCACTTGACAAACCCCACCGCCCGTGCCTTGTATAAACTTTCCGTCTTGAATGACTTTTGCGGAGAAAAACCCCCTCTTTTTCGTCCGCTCCCCCACCGCATTGTTAAACGAAAACTCCTCTCCGCTATGAATACAAAGTCCGTCTAAATAGCGCGCGGCGAGTAAAATGTTCTTCGAGCGAGGAAGATCGTCGCCGTTGAAATAGGTGGAAAACGAGGCGATTTTTTGCGTGTATTTTTTCAGTTGTGCCAAAGACACGGTAGGCTCTTTTCGGTAGCGTTTTAGCTCCACGCTGGGAAACCGCCCCTCCACGATGGGAGAGGATAACGAATTCTCCACGTCTTGGTATAGTTTTTCCCGATCGCAAATAAAACCCGTTTGCGCGGGCGTATAGGCAAACCCCTCCGCGGAAAAGTGGACGGTGGCGTCGTAGGTCGTGAGGGTGTTTTCGTCGATAATCCGTTCTAATTTTTCCTCTTTGCCAAGCAAGAACCAATTGGTGCTCGACGCGTACACGCCCCCTTTGTCTACCTCGTAGAAAAGCTGTTCAAAATTCGACGAAAAGGAAATTTCTTTTTGGAATACGTACTCTCTCTCCCCCGCCGTGATCGTAAGAGACGGCGCGAGCGCCCGCTTGGCGTCGTAGAGCCGTTTAAGTCCCTCCTCTCTCGTAAGTCCGCCCACCTCCACCCCGTCGATCGTCACGTCTTTGGGAAATTTTAAGCGAAACTGCTCCTCCGAAAAGGCGCGGAGCGTCGGCGCGGATAAAAAAACGGACGCACCTATCCAAGCAAGGATAAGCGCGCCTATCGTAAATTTTTTCTTTCCCATTATTCCCTCCCCCCGCCTCTTACGGCGAAACGCCACACGGATAGTATGCGTTTTTTTGGGACGGGTATGTGAAAAACGGTTATTTTTTTCTCTCTTTTTCCCCTTTAATTTTTCCGTCTTCGACGCGGATTTTACGGCAATCGGCACCGTATAAAACACGCTCGGTATGTGTACAAGTGAGAATCGTTTGTAGCCCTTCGACTTTTTTCAAGAGCTTTTTGCGACGGGACAAGTCTAGCTCGCTCATCACGTCGTCCAAAATCAGCACGGGGTATTCCCCCGAAAGTTGTTTGAAAATTTCAACCTCCGAAAGCTTGACCGCAAGGGCAGCCGTCCGCGTTTGCCCTTGCGAGGCGTAGGCTTTCGCGTCTTTCCCGCCGATAAAGAAATCCAAATCGTCGCGGTGCGGACCGACCGTCGTAAAGCCCAAACGCAAGTCTTTTTCATAGCAATTCGCCAGCTGTTTTTTCAATTTTTCGGCGATCTCGTCCACCTCCCCTTTATACGTTTTCGAAGGAGAAACAACGAGCTCTTCTTCCCCGTCCGTCAAAAAGGAATGTAGCTCTTTTGCAATCGGAGAAAGCGCCTCGGCAAACTCCCCTCTCTTTTTGATAATCACCGACGCGTACCGACAAAGCTGTTCGTCCCACACGGGTAGAGTGTCCATAATCAAATTAAAATCTTTGTTTTTAAGCAACGCGTTTCGCTGATCCAAAATACGGTTGTAGCGAAGAAGCGCGGTATAATAACTCGCCGAAGTTTGCGAGATGGACAAATTCATAAACCGACGCCGTTCGTCGGGACCGTCTTGAATGAGCCTAAGCTCCCCCGGGGAAAAGAACACGCTTCCCAAATGCCCCATAAGATCGGCGCTCTTTTTAATTTTATTCCCGTTGACGCGGATTTCCCGTTTTTCTTCGTAAATATCCGCCTCTATACAAACTTTCCCGTAGCGATTTTCCGCCTCTGCGGAGATTTTAGCGCAGTTTTCCCCAATGCGAATCAGTTGTTTATCGTGACGGATACGAAGCGAAGCGCCCGTGCAAAGGTAAAACACCGCCTCCGCACAGTTGGTCTTGCCCTGTCCGTTCTTGCCAAACAACACGTTCAGCCCGTCGGAGAAGGAAAATTTCTCATTTTCGTAGTTCCTAAAATTTGTCAAGGTCAAATTTTTTATCCGCATAATCTAAAAAACCCGTCAAAAACACTTTCTTTTCCGTCAAATTTGTATTATAATAATAACACTTACGATTATACCAAAAAAAATAAAAAAAGACAAAGATTTCAAAGTAGTTTTTCAAAAAATAATACAAGGTGGAAAAAAAATGGCAGAAACAACCCGTTTGTCCTCGCTGTGGACAATCATTTTGCAAAAAGTAGAAGGTCGTATGCAACACGTATCTTTCAATACTTGGATTAAAGATCTCGTTCCCGTCGATTTAATGGATCGTCGCATTATTTTGAAAGCGGAAACCGACTTTGCCGCCGACACGATTATGGCTAAACACGCAAAAGATCTCAAAGAGGCTATCGCCCTTTGCGATCTTGGGTTGACCGGTTTTAAGCTCATCGTAGACGGCAGTTTGCGCTATAATATGAACGTAGACGACGGCGAGGAAGTACTCTTCAAATCCGTGCCTCTGAACAAAGATTTTACCTTCGACTCTTTCGTCGTGGGCAACTCGAACAAGTTCGTGTTCGCCGCGGCTAAATCGGTCGCAGAGCACCCCGGCGAGGGATTGAACCCCCTCTTTATCTATGGGGAATCGGGGCTTGGGAAAACCCACCTTTTGCAAGCAATCGCCAACCAAATCGCGAAAAGCCACCCCGAAAAAACGGTGCTTTATACCACGTGCGACAATTTCTTGAACGGATATATCGACCTTATGATCGCTGGAAAAATGAGCCAACGCGATCGTAGCGTGCAATTTAGAAATCACTATCGTAGCGTGGACGTGCTTATCATCGACGATATTCAATTCCTCGCGAAGAAACCGGGCGTACAAGAAGAATTCTTCCATACTTTCAACGAGTTGTACGCACAAAACAAGCAAATCGTTTTGACGAGCGACCGTCCCCCGAAAGAAATAGCCACGCTCGAGGACAGACTTCGCACCCGCTTCGAGGGCGGATTGATCGCCGATATTCAACCCCCCGATATCGAAACGAAGATCGCTATCTTGCGTAGAAAAGCGCAGGACAAGCATTGCGTTATGCCCGACGACGTGCTCGAATTTTTGGCAAACAATTCGGGAAACGACGTAAGAACGCTTGAGGGTAGACTTACCAAAGTGTTCTTCGCAAGCAAACTGCACGAAGAACCGATCACCTTAACCCTCGCGCAAAAAGCACTCGACGAAGCAGTACTTTCCGATAGCGAGGAAAGAGAAGAGGTGACCGCCGACACGATTATCTCCGCCGTATGCACCTATTATAAGTGCAAAAAGGAAGATTTGATCGGCAAGAGCAAAAAGGCGGACATCGTAAAAGCGCGCCACGTTTGCGCTTATTTGATTTACGAGATTTTGGCCCTCCCCTTGATTACGATCGGCAAGATTATGGGCGGGAAAGATCACACCACCATCATCAATTCGCGGGATAAAATCAAGCAACTTATGAAAGTGAACGCCAAGATCGTACAAGAAGTGGACGACATCAAGAACATCGTTTACAAGCAATAATTATGGAACGAAACACCTTTATCGAATATAACGCGCAAGCGGTAGTCATCGGCGCGGGACACGCAGGCGTAGAGGCGGCGCTCGCCCTCGCTCGCACGGGCATCGACGTCGTCATGCTCACCTTGAACCTCGACAGTATCGCGTTTATGCCTTGCAATCCCTCGATCGGCGGAACGGCAAAAGGCCACCTCGTCCGCGAGATCGACGCGCTCGGCGGAGAAATGGGGCTTTGTGCCGACAAAACGGCGTTGCAAATGCGTATGCTAAACGCCGGCAAAGGCGCGGCGGTGCAATGTCTCCGCTGTCAATCGGATAAAAACGCCTATCACACCGAAATGAAGCGCACCCTCGAAAACACCGAGAATTTGCGAATTTTGCAGGGCGAGGCGTCTAAAATTTTGACGGAAAACGGAAAAGTCGTCGGCGTTCAAACGAGCCATGGTGGCATCATTCGTTGCGATTGCGTCGTTGTTTGTACGGGGGTATATCTCAACGCGGAAACGATCACGGGCGAACTCGTACAACCCTCGGGTCCGAACGGGTTTATGCGCGCTACACACCTTACGCAAAACTTAATCGACCTCGGATTTCACGTCCGTAGATTCAAAACGGGAACTCCCGCTCGGCTCGACGGCAAAACGGTAGATTACAACAAATGCGAAGTGCAAAAGGGTGACGAAAAGGGCTACGCCTTTTCTTTTATGACGCAAAAGCCGCCTAAAAATACCCACGTTTGCCATCTCACCTACACCAATCAAAGGACACACGAGATTATTTTAGAGCATCTCGACCGCTCCCCTTTGTATAACGGGCTTATCTCCTCCACGGGGCCTCGGTATTGTCCCAGCGTGGAAACGAAAGTCGTCCGTTTCAAGGATAAAGAGCGTCATCAAATTTTCATCGAACCGGAGGGCGCGGACACGAACGAAGTGTACGTACAGGGCATGTCCACGTCTATGCCCCACGACGTACAGAGAAAAATGTACGCTTCCGTCGTAGGACTTGAACGCGCCGACATCGTGCGCTACGGCTATGCGATCGAATACGACTGTATCGACACGCTCGACGTTTTGCCCACGCTTGAGAGCAAACTCGTAGAGGGATTGTATACGGCGGGTCAAATAAACGGCACTTCCGGATATGAAGAAGCGGCGGCGCAAGGATTGATAGCGGGGATTAACGCCTCGCTGAAAATCCGCGGAAAATCCCCCTTTATCCTCCGAAGAGACGAGGCGTACATCGGCGTTCTCATCGACGACCTCGTGACGAAAGGGACGGACGAGCCGTACCGAATGATGACTTCGCGCGCAGAATACCGCGTTTGTTTGCGCCAAGACGACGCTGATTTTAGATTGACGGAAAAAGGATACGCGGTAGGGCTTGTTTCCAAAGAGCGACTCCAAGCGATGCGAGAAAGGAAAGCGCTATACGAAGAACTACTGCAAAAAATGGAAGAAAAACCGCCTCGTAAAGAGACGGTGGAGCTCGTAAAAAAATACGGCTACGACGAGCCTACTTCGGGCGTTTCGTATGCGGATTTAATCAAGCGCACGATCCCCCTTTCCGACGTTATGGAAACGCTGAACGTATTTAAGGAATATCCCCCCTCCGTTTTGGAAACGGCGGAGATTACCGTCCGATATAGCGGATATCTAAAACAAGCGCTCGAACAAATCGAAAAATCGAAAAAGCTCGAAGACAAAGCGTTGCCAGAGGACGTCGATTATCAATCCATTCAAGGACTTCGCTTAGAGGCAAGGGAAAAACTCGATCGCGTGCGCCCACTCAATTTAGGACAAGCAGGACGGATTTCGGGAGTAAACCCCGCGGATATTTCCGTGCTGATGGTGTATCTTGCAACCTTAAAAAAAGAAAAACATTCGTAAGGAGATTCTTACGAATGTTTTTTATTACCTTCGTCCGTTTATCGGAGAATTGAAAAGGTTTTCAACCGCTCGTTTTCCTTTTTGAGGCGTTCGTTTTCTTCAAACAATCGCGTGTTTTCCGCTTTCAAGGATTTCGTCAAACGTTCGTAGAGCGCATTGATTTCTTCTTCCAGCTTTTTTTCAAGCGAACGCTCCTCGATCTCTTGCAGTCCAAGTTGCCGAGCGATCGTTTGAATACGCTCCGGCTCTTTTTTCAAAACGTTGCGGTATTTATTTTGTAATCGAAGCATCAATTTATCGTCTCCTTTGGAAAGATTACAAATTGCGCGACGGACGGATACCCCTTTGCTCTTTTCCATCAAAATTTGTTTAATCGCCTCGTCCGTTTCTTCTTCTGTAAATTCGCGGATTTTCTCGACGGTCAAATTCTTCCCTTTCAAAAGCGATTGCACTTCACGCTCTTCCCCTTTTTTCATAAGCGCGTAATAATAATTTCGAACGCTACCTTTCGCTCTACCGCTCTTTTTTCCGTACGAGGAAAACAAAGTCGTGAGCGTTTTTCCCGCCTTTTTTCCTTCCCAAATGTATTCGATCAAGCTTTTCGCTTCTTCTTTCGTATAACCGTTGATTTTATTCATATGTCTTTCCTCCTTGTTTGGAAAGAATTATTATCCTATTTTTTTGCTTTTATACATCAACGGTAAAAAAACGGAATAGGATAAACTATGAAAATTTATTTCCTTTCCGCCATTCCTTGTATGCTCCTCGTCAACGGGGGGTATTTTGGTCACACCCACCATCACGCACAGTTTGCCGAAATCAACCTTGCGGACAATCTATTCATCGAATTTATCCCCGAAAACGCGCACCCTATCCGCTTTTTTCTCACGGAAAATTTACGTTTTACCCCACCCCAGGGTTGCGACGTTTATCTTTTGAAAGACGGCGTAGCGATTGAAGCGAACGATTTTTTTTCCCTCGACTACACCTTACGCCTCATCGCGCAAAAACGGTTGTCCCTTGGTCTTGTCACTCTGTTTCAGCAGGGTTTGACGCAAGTGAGTATTGAAAACGACGATTTGATCGTCACGCCGATTCCCCCTCTAAAAAGCGCCGAGATCTACGCCTGTGGCGAGGGGATTGTTTTGGTCGGCGAAAGGCTCGTCGTCCTCTCTTCCAAAGGAGAATTGCTCTTTGATAAGGCTGTGGAAAGCTATCAAATCGAGGACGGACTTTTACACGTAGCCTACCCGCTCGCCGACAGTCTTTCTCGCACGGCAAAAGGGGTTTGCAAAATCACCGACCGCTTAGAGTGGCTCGAATATTCCCTTATAGGCGAGAAAGAACCCACCCTTTTTGCCTACGCTTTTTTGGAAAGTTTGCTCTTCGGTGGCGACTTTACTCACTTTCTTAGCAACGAGCTACGTCAACAAGCGGATAAACTCCCCGAATTTTTCGGCGAGTTTTGCGACGTCGTACCTACGGAACAGGAAAACTGCGTGGGAATCGTCAAACGAAAAGCGCCCCGCCTATTCGAAGTGGCGTACTATACGTTCACCGTCGAAGAGGGAAAAATCTCCGATATTCAAGGATAAAAAAACAGCCATTCCCTTTGGGAAAGGCTGTTTATATTTGATGGATTAATATTTTTTTACGGTTATGGATTCGATCAAGATCGGCTCTTTCGGAACGTTATAGGACGCGTGTCCTTCATCCACCCATTCGTCTCCGGCGTCGGTGGGAACGTCTTGCGCTAAAGTCGTGAAACTGTAGCTCTCATCGTTCTCTCGTTGCTCCGCAATATAATCGGCAATCGCATTTTTGAGTTCAGTAAGCTTTTTCGCGCTTTCCTTTTTGATCGTTGCAAAGGTGCAATACGATGCGTCGGGTGCAATGACGGAAGCAGACACGTACATATAGAAGAGGGAGGTTGCGCTGTTATAGCGATAATCCTTCATATCGTAGCCGTTGCCGTCCGAGCGCTTGGTGTAAACGCTTCCTACCACGTTCGTTTTTGCCGTATAAAACATCGTGAGCGTACCGTATTTTTGATCGAGACCACCATTTTTTACGCTGAACCCATTTTCCTTAAACTCGCCGTACAAAGTATTCGTCGAAGTCGTTCTCTCTTCGTCGAGCCAAACGGTAGAAGTTAAACCGAGCCCTTCCACTGCCGCGAAGTAGTCCTTTTCTTTCAAACCGCCGAATTCTTTCGTGCTCGTTTGATAGGTATAACCGCCCATATACCACTTGGTATCGGTGTAGTTATGCACGCAAAGACGGTTGTAATAGTCTGCATCGACAAGTTCGATAAAATGCGCGACCGTCGCAGGAGCAAGTTTGCGATAGAGCTCGTATTCGAGCTTATACGTTTCCCCGTTGAAAGAAATTTTCATTTGTATTTCGGGGCGAGAGGTAGTACAACCGGTGAAAGCCGATCCTACCGCAAATACGCACGCGCTTGCAAGCGCCAACGACATCGTCTTTTTTAACAATTTATTTTTCATCGTTTTTTTCTCCATAAAACGCTTTATCACTCTATTATTTTACCTTTTATTGTCCCGTTCGTCAAGCGGTTTAATGGACAATCTCTCTTTTTTTTAGAAAAAAGAGAATTTAGAGGGTTCTTTTTTCGCTATTTTTCCGCTTTTTACTCCGAATCGGCGATATACTTGCGGACGTATAAAGGTACGTTCACACTTTCCGCCAGCTTTTTACAACGCTCGATTTGTTCTTCGCCGATACAATCGACGACGGAAAACCGACTGTTTATACCAAGTCGTTTCGCTCCTTTCGCAAACTCGACCATCGCCGTAAAACCGTTCTCTCCGAACATCGACCTGCAAATTTTTTTATAGCTCTCGCTATCGGGCGCGTTGAGAGACACGTTCAATAAATCAATCCTTCCTTTGAGTTCCGGCAAAATATCCCGCTTATTGATCAAACTGCCTTGCCCGTTGGTGTTGAGCCTTATCTTCCCGCCTTTCTCGTGGACGTAATCGGCTACGATGCAGAGTTCTTCCATACGGTAGGTCGGTTCGCCAAAGCCACAAAACACCACTTCTTTGAACTTTTCCACACCGCCGAGCTGTTCGATCGCAAAAATCACTTTTTCCGCAGTGGGATCGCCGTTTCGTATCCAAAGCTCGTGCCCAAAATAGGTATTTCTCTCGTTCCGTACGCAAAAATCACAACCGTTCGAGCACTTGTTCGTTAAATTGATATACAAATTCCCGTCGAGCGCGTACGCGTAGGTATCCTTACGATTCTCCGATTGTTTATTCTTATTTTTCGGGGGATTTTGCTTATTCTTTTGCGATTCGCCTCCTTGCGGTTTTCCCCTACCTTTTTGTCCGTTTTGTTGAGGCTTTTGTTGTTTTTGTTGTCCGTTTTGCACGTTTTGGTTTTGCGTTTGCGGATTTTGGTTTTGCGTTTGCGGATTTTGACCGCCACCGGCTCTTCTGTGCCGACGGCGACGTCTCCCTCTTCCGCCGTTTCCGCTATTTTGTAATTTTTTCTCTTCTTCCATACGATTCACCTTTTAATTTTTGAAAATAACCGTTTAGCGTTCTCTTCGATCGCCAGCTGAACCCGTCCTACCTCTTCTCCGCGAAGGGAGGCGAGTTTTTCCACCGAATAAACCACCCTGCTTGGCAAGTTGGGGAATTTCCCACGATAGGGTTCCGGCGAAAGATAGGGGCTATCCGTTTCCGATAAGAGACGGTCGATGCGCACCTTACAAGCGCTGTCTTGCACCTTTCTTGCGTTTTTGAAAGTACACGTTCCACCAAAGGAGAAATACATTCCAAGCTTTTCAAAGCGTACGACTTCTTCGGGGGAATAGGAATAACAGTGCATAAGCCCGCCTCTTGAAAGAAGCGTCGCGTTCGCCTCAAGCAAATCGAGGGTGTCCTTGCAAGCCTCACGGCTATGCACCACGACGGGAAGCGACAAACGGTGTGCAAGCTCTAACTGCCGTAAAAAGGCAATTTTTTGCTCTTCCTTTGGGGGATTGTCCGCAAAGTGATAGTCAAGTCCGATCTCGCCGATCGCCACGCATTTTTCGTGGCTTGCAAGCGTTTCCAACTTCGCGTAATCTTCCTCTTGCACCTTTTTAAGGTCGCCGGGATGAAAGCCGGCGCAAAAATACACGCCGTCGTGCTTTTCCGCGATCTCCTTCGCCTCCAGCGAAGAGGAATAATCGGAGCCGGAGAGCACGAGAATTTCCACCCCCGCGCGCTTGGCGTCCTCGATCACGCCGTCCGCACCGCCCAGTTCATCGTATTCGTTGCCACCGAGATGGCAATGGATATCTATAAACATTAGCCTATGATCGCTCCGCTTTCTAAATCCGCTTTATCCGACACGACGAGCGCCAGTTTCCCGTTCTCGTCTTCCGCCGCCAAAATCATACCCTCGGAAAGCACGCCACAGATATGCACCGGTTTTAAGTTGGTGACGAACACGACCTTTTTCCCCACCATTTCTTCGGGGGTGTAATGCTTGGCGATCCCCGATACGACCGAGCGCTCCGTAGAGCCGAATTTTACCGTTTCGTGCAATAATTTAGACGATTTAGGCACCTTTTCGCAAGCGATAATCTCTCCCACTTGCAAGCGCACTTTCGCAAAGTCGTCAATGGAAATTTCTTCTACTTTCTCTTCTTCCTTTTTTTCTACCATTTTCGTTTCCTCTTTTTGCGTGGAATTTCCCTCTTCTTTGGCAAACGCGTCCATTTGCGCCTTTTTGATCTTTTCGATTTCCGGCAAGATATTCTTATAGTCGAGCCGTGCGAAAAGCGGAGGGATTGCGTTGACCGTCACGCTATCCAAAAGCCCGAATTTTTCGCACTCTTCAAGCGTTCGAGAGGTCGTTCCAAACGCCGATAAAATCTTCTCGCTCGTTTCGGGCATAAAGCTGTCGAGGAGGGACGCACCCACGATAATCGCCTCGATAAGGTTATATAAAACGTCGTTGAGTCGAGCCTTTTTGCTCTCGTCCTTTGCAAGCGCCCAAGGCATCGTTTCGTCGATGTATTTGTTCGCGCGACGAAGCAACGTAAAAATCTCGGAAATCGCGTCCGCGATATGCAAACTATCCGCTTTTTGCACGACTTTTTGGACGGTGGACACGATCGTTTGCTTAAACTCTGCGTCGGGGTCTTCCTCGGGGGCAATCCCTTTTTGAACCGTACCGCCGAAATATTTTTGCGCCATCGCAATCGTTCGCGAAACGAGGTTGCCAAGAACGTTGGCAAGGTCGGAATTAAATCGTTCGCAAATCAGTTCGTACGAAATAAGACCGTCGTTGTCGAACGGGGTTTCGTGTAAGACGAAATAGCGCACCGCGTCCACGCCGAAAATTCTCGAAAGGTCGTCCGCGTAAAGCACGTTGCCTTTCGATTTAGACATTTTCCCGTCCCCCGATAAAAGCCAAGGGTGACCGAACACTTGCTTAGGCAACGGCTCGCCCATCGCCATCAAAAAAATCGGCCAATAGATGGTGTGGAAACGCAAAATATCCTTACCGATTAAGTGCAAATCCGCCTCCCAGTATTTTTTGTATTGTTCACTGTGGTTGCCGTCCGCCTTAAAGCCAATCCCCGTGATATAGTTCACGAGCGCGTCGAGCCAAACGTACACGACGTGGCGAGGATCGAAGTCGACGGGTACACCCCACTTAAACGACGTTCTCGACACGCATAAATCTTGCAAACCCTTTTTGAGGAAGTTGTTCATCATTTCGTTCTTTCTCGAAACGGGTTGAATAAATTCGGGGTGGGTTTCGATGTGTTCGATCAGCCTATCGGCGTATTTTCCCATTTTGAAGAAATACGCCTCTTCTTTGGCGGGTTTCACCTCTCTTCCGCAATCGGGACATTTCCCCTCGACAAGTTGGCTCTCCGTCCAGAAAGATTCGCAAGGGGTACAGTACATACCTTCGTAGAACCCCTTGTAGATATCCCCTTGATCGAAGAATTTTTTGAAAAGTTTTTGCACCTCTTTTTCGTGGTCGGAATCGGTCGTACGAATGAATTTATCGTAAGACGTTCCCATCAAATCCCAAATCTCTTTGATTTCGCCCGCGACTTTGTCGACGAATTGCTTGGGGGTAATCCCTTGCGCCTTCGCCTTTTCTTCGATTTTTTGACCGTGTTCGTCCGTACCCGTTTGGAAGAATACGTCGTAGCCCTCTTTCCGCTTAAAACGGGCGATGGCGTCGGCTAAAATCGCCTCGTACGTGTTTCCAATGTGCGGTTTACCCGAAGTATAGGCAATCGCCGTCGTGATGTAATATTTCTCTTTCTTTGCCACTTTCTTTCTCCTTTTGGCATGATTTTCCTACGCTTTGCGTCTATTATACAACATTTCCCCGAAAAAGTAAATTACTTTTTCCCCTTTTCCTGTCTTTTACCCCTTTTTTCTCGCATATAATAGCCCTATGAACGCTATTTTCTCCATTCTTTTCCTATTTTCGCTTTGCGTGTTGCTCTTTTTATCCCCCGACCACTTTTTGTCCATTCTCCTCGAGGGCGCTAGCGGTGCCGGAACGCTATCCGTCGCCATCCTCGCCTCCTACTGCATTTGGTTGGGGCTGATGCGGGTGTGGGAAAAATTAGGCGTTGCTAAAAAAATCGCGCGACTCTTCCGACCGATCGTAAAAAAACTCTTCCGTATCGAAGGGGAAGAGAGCGTAGAGGCGGTGAGTATGAATTTGTCCGCTAACCTTTTGGGACTTGGCAACGCCGCCACCCCTTACGGCATCACGGCGGTGGAACGCTTGAAAGAGGAAAAGGATAGCGAGTTTGCACTCACGATGCTGTTTGTTTTGAACGCCGGGTCCTTACAACTCATACCCTCGTCCGTCATCACTTTGCGCGCAAGTTTGCAAAGCGTCGCACCATCGGATATTTTTTTGCCGTGTTTACTTTCCACGATTCTTTCTACGTTCCTCGGCGTTTGCCTAACTTTTTTATTTGCGCGTAAAAAACGGACGAGGATTTCCTATCAACCCCGAAGAATGGGCAGGGCAGGTGCGAGATGATCGGTATTTTTGCTTTTGTAATACCCCTTTTGTTTCTCGTCACGTTCCTTTTGGCGATCCTAAAAAAAATTCCCCTCTACGACACGTTTGCCGAGGGGGTGAAAGGGGCGATCCCTTTGGTTCTTTCTATTTTTCCGTATATCGCCACCGTAATGATGCTTTCCAAACTGTTTACGTATAGCGGTTTAGAAGCGAAAATCATAAGTTGGATCTCGCCCGTTTTAGAGTGGGCGGGAATCCCCGAAGAAATCGCCGAGCTCGTCCTTTTGAAACCGCTGTCGGGGTCGGGCAGTACGGCGGAGCTCGCTCGTATCGTCGAAACCTACGGCGCCGATTCGTATATCGCGCGAACGGCGTGCGTCTTGCACGGAACGACAGATACGGTCTTTTATATAGGAGCGGTGTATTTTGCAGGAACGAAAGAGCGCAAAATGACGAAAGCCCTCCTCATTTCCCTTATCGTCTATTTCGTTTCCGTGATCACGGCTTGTTTTTTGTGCCGTATGATGTGATCATAAATCAATGGCAAACGAATACAGACTCGATTTAGACACACCACGGTCTTTCGCTACCTTTTTGAGGGCGTCCTTTTTATTATATCCCTCGTTCATATAATGCAAAATATGTTCCTTTTCGGAGAGCGCGTTGAGCGGGTTTTCCAGCAACGGACACCCCTCGACCAAAAGAACGTATTCCCCGCGCTTCTCGCCTACGAGCCCTTCGGATAAACGGAAAGGGATGCTCTCTTCATGGATTTTCGTAATTTCACGCACCGCGCACGCCCGTCTTTCGCCAAACACTTCGTACATCGCCGAAACGTCCTTATCGACGTCCTGAGGCGCGACGTGGAAAGCGAGGGTACAAGCTACCGATTTATATCTTTCAAGAAGTTCGATTTTATCCTTTTTCTTTTCGGGCAAAAACCCGATAAACGCGAACCTGTCTGCGGGCAACGCAGACAAAACGAGCGCGGAGATAAAGGCGCACGCGCCCGGAACGATCGTATATTTCTCGCCCGCTTCTTGCAAAACTTGACAAACGATATTGCCGGGATCGGACACGACGGGAGTCCCCGCGTCGGAAACGATCGCCACCTTTTTTCCTGCTCTTGATTCTTCCAAAATCCGCTCCGCCACCGTCCGCTCGTTGAATTTATGGCAGGATTGTAGCGGTTTTTTAATATCGTACGCCGTGAGCAGTTTCAAAGTGTGACGGGTATCCTCGCAAAAGACGACGTCCGCCTCTTTCAGCGTTTCGATCGCACGGAAAGTGATATCTTTCAAATTCCCTATCGGGGTCGCAACAAAACTTACCATACCTTATCCTCTTTGATTGATGCAATCTGGCAAAATTTTGACGGCGGGTTTTCCGCCTTTCACCGCCTCGATCAGTACGAGGTAGGGGGTATCCCCCTCTTTGCCCTTGACGAATTGCAATTTTTTCACTTCTAAATTTTCTTTTTTGAGCGTATAGCACACTTCGGCAAGCCGATCTGCGCGATGTACCATACAAAGCCGTCCGCCGAAGCAAAGACATTTTTTCACCGCTTTGGCGATCTCGGCAAGGGTCAGCGTAATTTCCTTTCGGCATACCGCTTTTTCGTAGCAATCGTTTTCCAGCCCCCCTCTTTCATAGGGTGGATTACACAAAATCAGCGAGAATTTTTCCACGTATTTTTCGGGAATCTCTTGCAGTTTGACGTTTTCCACCGTGAAATTGTCAAATCCATTGAGTTCTATCGTCTTTTGGGCAAGATTGCAAAGGTCTTTCTGCATCTCGAAAAGGACGTAAGAACGTCCCTTATGCAAAGCGTGATAATGAAACGCGACAATTCCGCTCCCCGAACAAAAATCGGCAATTTCTCCCTTTCTATCCTCCGCAAAACGCGAGAGCAAGACTGAATCGGAGGTAAACCGATACAGCCTCGTATCTTGTACGATTTTTAGATTGTCGATGAGCATATCTTCCACGACTTCAAACTCGGAAAGTTGCATAAATCCCCCTTTTAGGAAAAAAGGTGCGGTTCTTACTCTCCGCACCTTTTTCGCTTTTGGTCTGTGAATTATTCTGCTTTAATTGCACCAACGGGGCATCCATCTTCACAAGCGCCGCAGTCGATACAGGTTTCAGCGTCGATAACGTAGATGCCATTGTCGCCAAGCGCGATTGCGTTTACGGGACAAGCATCAGCGCAAGCGCCGCAAGCCAAACATTCTTCGGTAATTTTATGTGCCATGATCGTGACCTCCATGCATTTTCTATATGTGTATTATAACATATTTTTTTCGATTAGTAAAGAACTACGCAGGGTTTTTTCTCTTTTTTTACAATTTTTTTTGCTTACGCCTCGTCCCCAAACCCTTTTATCACGCGGACGGCAATCCTCGCCGCCTCTTCCGCCTCCAAAACCGTCGTGTGCTTGCCAAAAGAAAACCGCACACTCTCACTTGCCTCCGCTTCGGTTAGCCCCATCGAAAGGAGGGTTTCACTCGGCTTTAGCGATGCGCTCGCGCACGCAGCCCCAGCGGAAAGCGCCACCCCCTCTAAGTCCATTTTCGATAAAAAACTCGTGTTGTGCACCCCGTAAAGTTGCACGTTCAAAACGGACGGAATCTTATTCCCCTCGCCGTTGACCGTCACTTGCAAACCGCTTCCCAACAAAACTTTTTCAAAAGCGAGCCTAGCAGAAGCAATCGCCTGGTTGTTTACCTCTCGATGGAGACAGGATTTACGATAGGCGTGCGCCAGCCCCACGATCGAGGCAGTGGGCAACGTTCCACCGCGTTTGCCACGCTCCTGCTCCCCACCAAAATGCAAATTTTTTATTTTTACCCCTTTTTTCACGTACAACGCGCCGATCCCTTTCGGGCCGTAAAACTTATGCGCGGAAATCGAGAGGGCGTCCACCCCCATCTCCCTCGGTTTTAACGCTACGTACGGCGCGGACTGTACACAGTCGGAGAAAAAGACGATCCCCTTTTCTTTCGTCAGTTTTGCAATCTCTTCCACCGGTTGCAAAACGCCGGTTTCGTTGTTTGCGTGCATCACGGCAACGAGCCCCGTGTCTTGTCTTATCGCCTCTAAAAAGGCGTTCGGCTCGACCATACCCCGCTTATTCGGGTCTACGTACGTGACGGAAAAGCCTTCTCTTTCCAATTCTTCCACAGCGGAAAGGACGGCGTGATGTTCGATAGACGACACGACGACGTGCGTTTTTCCTACCTCTTTTTGCGCACGCGCAAGCCCAAAGATCGCCCAGTTGTCGCTTTCCGTTCCCCCCGAAGTGAAATAGATTTCACTCGGCGAAACGCCTAAGTCTTCCGCAAGCATATCCCTTGCTTTATCTATGGCGGACATCGTTTTACGACCGAAGGAATGCAACGAATCGGCGTTTCCGAACTCGCTCGTAAGATAAGGCGTCATCGCTTCGAGCACTTCGCCGTCAAGCGGTGTGGTCGAGGCGTAATCCAAATAAATCCCTTTCAACGTAAATTCCTCCTTTCGTTTTCGTTTATTATACCCCAATCGGTTGTATTTGTCAATCGCTTTTGTTCCCTTAAACCGTTGCTCTTTTCATTCGTTTGTGCTATAATATCCCTATGAACGAATTTTACAAAAAAACCTTGCAAAAACAAATTGATTTTTTCAAAAAACGCCCTTTGCTAAAAAAAATTATGCTCATTTTTCATATCGGAAGCGCGCTTGCGCTCACGGGGCTTTATCTTACGTCGCTCGGCATCGTCTTTGCGAGGGCGAACGCCTTTTCTTGGAGCAGTTTGAAACTTGCCGTTTTACCGCTTAGCGGTTTTCTCGTCTGTTCGGTTTTGCGAATGACGATCAACCGCTCTCGCCCGTATGAGAACGGAATCGAGCCTTTGCTTAAAAAAAGCACGAAGGGGCGGTCTTTCCCCTCACGGCACGCAACGAGCGGTTTTGGAATCGGCACAACCCTGCTCGCGTTTTTCCCCGTCCTCGGCGTCGTCACCATTCTTTTGAGCCTTGGAATGAGCTACACCCGTTATCTTTGCGGATTGCATTACCCTTCCGACCTATTCGTCGGCGCGCTCATCGGCGTGGTTTCCGGCGTTTGGGCGTTCCTCTAATAAAATTCACCTCGTACACGGTATAGGTGTACGAGGTATCTTTTTACGATTTTTTCATTTTAGGGTGGTCGAATAAAATATCAGAAAGACGAGCGAATTTTTCAGGCGAGAGGACTTCCCCTCTCGCTTTTTCGTCGATCTCCGCTTGGCGCAAGATCTCTTTCGACTCTTCGCGCGTAAATCCAAACGATCCGACGAGGTTGTTCTCCAGCGTTTTTCTACGATTCAAAAAGGCGCAACGCACCGTCTCTCGATACATTTTTTCGCTCTTTACGGGAAGTCTGCCACGGTCGAAATCAATTTTCACCACGGCAGAATCGACGTTGGGCATCGGATAAAAGAGGGTGCGAGGGACTTTTTTAACGATTTTCGCTCTACCTTTTAAGGCGATCCCCGCCGTGATCGCGCCGTAATCCGCCGTGTTTTCTTTCGCGCAGAAGCGGCGAGCCACCTCCTCTTGCACCATAATCGAAATGCCTTCCACCTTTTCCCCTTCTTCCAAAAGCTTGGTAAGAAGTGGGGTCGTGATATAATAGGGCAAGTTGGCAACAACGGTGTAAGGTCCGATCTCTTCTTCCAATTCACGTAGGTTTATTTTATTGAAATCACGGAAGATGACTTCTACGTTTTCCAGCCCTTTCAGGGTTTCTGCAAGAACGGGTTGCAAATCTTTATCGATATCGAACGCATACACCTTTTTCGCCTTTTCCGCAATCGCACGCGTAAGCGTCCCCGCCCCACAACCGATTTCTACGACGGTGGTACGTGCGTCCACCCCCGACGCCACCACGATGGAAGCGAGGAGGTTTTTATCGGAAATAAAGTTTTGCCCGAACTGTTTTTTGAAATGAAACCCGTGTTTGATAAGGGTTGAACGTAAATCTTCCATAACACGCTTATTATAACAAAAAACGGCTAGCATTGTCAAGCAACGCCAGCCGTTTATAGGCTAATTTTATAAGAGGGACTTCAAAATGGGAAGTGCATCGTTTTTGAACAAAATAAAGTTGATGAGGAAAAGCAAGAAGCAAAGCGCTGCAACGAACACGCACAAGATTGCTCCGCGTCCATAGAGCGTATCGCTCTTTTTCATACCGATGCAAGCGAACACGATGCCGGGGATTGTAAATACGCCGGGGATAATAATCGTCAAGATAAATCCAAATACGTTTACGTAAATCTTATCGAAGAATCCCCACAACGTCAAAAGAGGGAAACCAAGCCCTACCACGAGCGAAAGAATGGCCCAAATATTGACCTTGTTCCAATTGATCCCCAAGAACAATTTTTCTTCCTTTTTTACCTCTACGGGTTGTACGTCCGTAGGATTTCTATATTTTTTACCACAGTTGGGGCAATAATTTGCGCTTTCGCTGAGTATTTCTCCACAACCTGAACAACGGCGTTCCACTCCTTCTACGGCAGTAGCAACCACCTCTTCTTTCGCCAACGCTTCGAGTTGCTTTTGCGTCAATGCAATACCGCAATTTTCACAAACGTCCGACCCCACGGTTAAGGGACGGCCACATCTTTCACAAACCATATTTAGCCTCCTTGCTCTTACATTTATTATAGTCCCTTTTTGCGGATATGTCAAGTAAAAACAAAGAAAAAGTGAAAGAATAAATAATTTCAAAAGCGCTCAACTGCTTTTCCCTTCAAGCGAAAAGCCGATTTGAGAATTTACTCAAATCGGCTTTGCTTGTCAAGCGATGGTTTTAAGATTATTTAAGTTCAGCCGTAGCGCCGTTTTCTTTGAGCTTCGCAACAAGAGCTTCTGCGTCTGCCTTGGGTGCGTTTTCTTTGATAACGCCCATAGATTCAACTGCTTTCTTAGCGTCTGCAAGGCCAAGACCGGTTGCTTCACGTACAACTTTGATGATAGCGATCTTGTTGGGACCGATATCTTTGAGTACAACGTCAAATTCCGTCTTTTCTTCTGCAGCGGGAGCAGCTTCAGCAGCACCAGCAGCACCAGCAGCAGCTACGGGAGCAGCAGCGCTTACGCCGAATTCTGCTTCAAGAGCTTTTACGAGTTCGTTCAATTCGAGAACGGACATAGCTTTTACGTCTTCAATAAGTTTTTGAATATCCATGATTTAATTTCCTCCGATAATTTTTTAAGTGATAGTTTTTTTGATTAGTTTGCTTCTTTTGCTTTTGCGATAGTATCCAATACGTAAACAAATTTGGAAATAGACGATTGCAAACAGCCGAGCATTTTTGCGATAAGCACTTCTTTCGAAGGAATCGCGGAAAGCTCCTTAACTTCTGCCTTCCCCAAATATTTGTTTTCAAGATATGCGCACTTGGGCACAATCTTCTCCGTTAAAGCGGGATCTGCCTTAACTGCTTTTGCGAAAACGGCTGCGCCGCTCGTTTCGTCTGCGCAGAACACAGTTGCGGTGGTTCCGTTCAGATCGTTATCGAAATCGGTCACGCCGAGTTCGTTAAACGCTTTTCTCACGAGGGTGTTCTTATACACCTTGTATTCGCAGTTCGCTGCTTTGAATTGATTACGAAGAGCCGTCACTTCCAAAACGGTGAGCTTGTTGTAGTCTGCAAACACAACCGATTTGCTTGCCGTGATTTTTCCCTTAATCTCTTCAACGATTTGCTTTTTTGCTTCAATATTCGCCGACATAAATAACCTCCTTTAAGCGTTTCCGCCTGACAATAAAAAAATCTTATACCACACGGCATAAGACACAGGCGCACCAACCCTTCGGTGCGGAATTGCTATCTTGTACCTCGACGAGCGATTTCTCTTCAAACTTTCGTACTCGTTTTCTGTGGTCACTTCTTTTTAACAATGGTATTATAGCACGCCTCGTCAAAGACAGTCAAGCATTTTTGACGTCTTTGACGAATTTTGCGCTACTTTATCCTAATTTTTGCGTTTCTTTACGCTTTCGTGCTTACCTTGACGCCGGGGCCCATCGTCGAAGAGATGGAAATGCTCTTCAAGTATTGACCTTTTGCAGTGGAAGGCTTCGCTTTTACGATCGCGTCGATCAATGCAGTGTAGTTTTCCACAAGCTTTTCTGCACCGAAGCTCTTCTTGCCGATCGGGCAGTGGATGATAGCCGTCTTGTCCAGTCTATATTCTACTTTACCAGCTTTGACTTCCGCGATTGCCTTTTCAACGTCCATCGTCACCGTACCCGATTTAGGGTTAGGCATCAAGCCTTTGGGACCGAGGATACGACCGATACGACCTACCATACCCATCATGTCAGGGGTGGTGATCATAACGTCGAAATCGAACCAGTTGTCGTTTTGGATCTTTGCGATAAGTTCTTCTGCGCCAACGTAGTCTGCGCCAGCTGCTTGCGCCACGTCTGCCTTTGCGCCTTTTGCGATTACGAGCACTTTCTTCGTTTTACCCGTACCGTTGGGAAGGACGAGAACGCCTCTAACTTGTTGGTCTGCTTGACGCGGGTCAACGCCGAGACGAACGTGAAGTTCGATCGTTTCGTCGAATTTAGCCTTTGCCGTTTCAAGCACGACGTTCACTGCTTCGTTGGGTTCGTATACTTTGTTCAAATCGAATGCTTTTACGCTTTCGTTATATTTTTTTCCGTGTTTCATTTTTTTATTCCTCCTTGTGGTCGATCACGAGATACATCTCTGCCACGTTCTCCTTGATTATTCCTCTACCGTCACACCCATACTACGAGCGGTTCCAGCGATCATGCTGATAGCGCTTTCCAAGCTGGTGCAGTTCAAGTCGGGCATTTTCGTCTTTGCGATTTCTTCTACTTGTGCCTTCGTGAGCTTACCAACTTTTACCGAGTTGGGTTTTGCACTTGCCGTTTCAAGACCAAGCGCTTTCTTGATCAAAACGGGTGCAGGGGGGGTCTTCAAGATGAACGTAAAGGAACGATCTTGATAAATCGTCACAACTACGGGAATGATAAGACCGGGTTTGTCTGCCGTCTTTGCGTTGAATTCCTTCGTGAAACCGGGAAGGTTAATACCGAAGGGACCAAGCGTCGAACCAACCGGGGGAGCCGGGGTTGCTTTTCCTGCTGGAAGTTGCAATTTAACAACAGCAGTAATTTTCTTTGCCATAATATATCCTCCTATCGTGGTATTTGCAAGGTATCCCATGAGTTTTTGATACCTCTCCCACTTATTCGCTTATTTGCGGGCGTATCCGCCCTATTCTTTACTCTAAATCTTCGCTAGGCGCGGGCATTTCCGCGTCGATTTTTTTGATTTGCGCGTATTCGACTTCCACGTCCGTTTCTCTGCCGAACATCGACGTTGAAATCTTTGCTTTCTTTGCCGAAGAATTGAGTTCTTTCACCGTGCCCAAGAATCCAGCCAAAGGACCGTCTTCGATGGATACGGTATCGCCGATCTTCAAATCCAAGTCGTCCACGACGACTTCTTCCAACTTCATTTTACGGATTTCGTCCGCTTTCATAGGCTTCGGACGGCCTTGAGGCCCGCAGAAACCCGTCACGCCACGCGTACTCGTGACGTAATACCATACTTGGTTGGAATAAATCATCTTAATGAACACGTAGCAAGGCAAAAGCTTTCTTTCCACCACTTTCTTCTTGCCGTTCTTTTCTTCAATGACTTGCTCCATCGGGATTTTTAAGTCCACGATTTGATCGCCGAGATTATTGTTTTCAATCAATTTTTCCAAACTATCCTTTACCATTGCCTCGTAGCCCGAGTAGGTGTGCAGGATATACCATTTCGGTTGTTCTTTTTCGGACATAACAACCTCCTGTTTAGGAAATTAACGTCAACAAAAAGCCGAGCAATGCGTCCACGCCCGTCACTGCGACGAGGAACGCGAAAACGACCACGAGAACCACGCCCGTCGTTTTTACAACGGTCGAAAAAGAGGGCCACGTCACTCTTTTAAGTTCGGAAAAAACCTCTCTCATCTTAGCGCCCATTCTCTTGAAAATATTCGGCTTCTTGTTTTTTGCTTTATTCGTGTTTGCCATAGTTTTCCTCCGTTTTCACAAAAGAGATCGGCGAGGCAAAAGCGCGCGCCTACTACTTGTGGGAAAAAATTACTTGGATTCTTTGTGTTCGGTGTGCTTCTTGCAGAAAGGACAATATTTGCTGAGAACCAATCTGTCGGGATCGTTCTTCTTGTTTTTAATACTGTCGTAGTTTCTGTGCTTGCATTCAGTACATTCGAACGTAATTTTAGCTCTTGCTGTTTTGACTGCCATAATAAAAACTCCATGCAAAAAAATTACACCCCTTGCGGTGCGTACATATAGATTACCACACCACAAGGGGATTGTCAACCTTTTTTGAAAGGTTTTTTTAATTTTTTTCGTTTTTTATAAAAATTATTTTATTCCGCTATGACGGATATTATAGGTGTCTAAATATTTGTCCAAGAGGGCTATTGCCTCCTCCGCCGTCCGCACGCCGTACACCCTGTCTTCGGGGATATTTTCATAGCGAATCGTATCGTCCACTCTCGTTCCCGCAAGCTTTTCACTCCAACCGCCCGAATTTTCAAACGCGATGATAAGGCGCTTTAGAGACCAAGCAAACGCGTATTCGCAAAGAGTACCCGCGCCTCCACCTACCCCGATTACGGCGTCTGCGTTGGCTACGAGCGCGTTGCGCATCATATCAAGACCGGTGGGAATCACGATATCCGCGTACTTGTTTGCCTTTTCGCTGTCAAACGACGGCAAAAGCGCAACCGTATCCCCCTCGCGATAACTCTTCGAGCTTTTACATCCGCGCATAACCGCTTCCATCACTCCTGAAAGTCCGCCCGTTTGCACGCGATAGCCGTGGTCTATAAGCGCTTTCCCTATTTCAAAAGCGAGTTTTTCGCGAACGCCACCCGCTTCCACCGATTTGTTGCCGATCACGGCGATTAATTTTCTTCGTTTCATACGATTCCTCCTTACAAGGGCCTTTTCTGCAATCGTTTCACTTTTCCCTTTCCTATTATATATATGCAATCTTGCGTTATTTTTCCCTTATGATAGACAGGCACCTCTTAAATGCCGTGGGGAGCGCGATCCTTTCCTCTATATCGACGAGCGACACCTCTTCAAAAGGCGACGATTTTACCCGTACGTAGTGGGTATACATCTCCCATTCCACGTGGGTAAAAATATGACGGTAGGTTCGATGCGCACGTTCCTCGACCACCTGTATACCAAGACCTTTTAACGTGTCTTGCCAAGATTTTTCCAAAGGGAACGAGGGAAATTCGTACAGTCCTTTCAACACGCCACCCTCGCGTTTGCGAACGGAAATCCCGTTCTCGGTTTCGAGTAAAAATACGTGGATTTGCTCTTTTTTCTTCTCTTTCTTTTGCGGAAGAACGGGGTAAACCTCCTGCGTGCCGTAGCGATAACTTTGGCAGGAACTTTTCAAGGGACATTCTTCGCAACGATAGACTTGCGGTGTACAAATCAATGCGCCGAGCTCCATAAGCGCTTGCGTAAAGTCCGAACACTCTACCCCCTCGCTCGGATAGATTTCCTCTAATCGCTCCTTTAGATACGCCCGATAACCAAGGTTTGAAATATCCATGGGATTTTGCGCGTACCTAGACAGCACTCGCATCACGTTCCCATCGACTGCCGCCACCCGTTTTCCAAAGGCGATCGAAGAAATCGCCCCCGCCGTGTATTCGCCGATCCCCGAAAGTTTTTTGAGGGTTTTTTCGTCCGATGGGAATACTCCGCCGTACTTTTCCACCACCGCCACCGCAGTTTTTTGCATATTGCGAACGCGACTGTAATAACCGAGCCCCTCCCAGAGCTTTAACAGTTTTTCCTCTTCGCACTCCGCTAAATCTTGCACGGTGGGAAGCGCCTCTAAAAAACGGGTATAGTATTCTTTCACCGCCTCCACGCGGGTTTGCTGGAGCATAATCTCCGACACCCATACGCGGTAAGGGTCGCTGTTTTTTCGCCAAGGTAGGTCGCGTTTATTTTTTTGATACCAGTCCAACAGCGGACGGGGGACGTTTACAAACTCGTTCATTTTCTTCTCTCTTTCTTTTCCTATATAGTATATCCTATTTCCTTGCTTCTGTCAAGAGGCGAAAAAATCTTTTGCTCGACGTAAGAAAAAAAGTTGCCACCTCTTTCGAGATGGCAACGAAAAACCGTTTGCAAACTACTTTTTATGCGACGTCCCCGCCTTCCGTAATATCTGCGTAGTCCGAGAAATCGGTAGGAAGCGTAGGCATTTTATCCGTCATAGCAACGTTCAAAACGAATGCTACGTCCAAGAAAATTCTTTCGCCGTCCGCTGCGTTCACCGCTTCCGCATAAACGTCTACGTCCAAAGCAAGTTCCACAAGTTGACCGTTTTCGTCGATGTGAAGACACAAAGTGATCTTCGAGCCTTCAAACGTCAAACCGGAAAGTGCCGCCGCTTGCACTGCGGGTAATTCGTCTTCGAGCATGGCAACGATCATCGCTGCGAGCATCTCGTTCGTTTCTTCCGTCGTTTCAAGCTTCAATTTAGCGCCTTTGGTGAAATCTGCCGTAACTTCCATTCCGTAAGCTTCCGCAAAAGCGATAATATCAAAGCCTTCTTCATCGCCACCGGTTTCTTCCGACATCAAACCGCCCATGTTTTCCATGATGTATGCAAGGGGAATTTTGATCTTTTGAGAAACGTCTTGGAATCCTTCCGCCGAATCTGCAGGAAGACCGGATTGAGCAAGATCCATATCCAAATAAAGGTTTGCGCTATCCAAATAGCCTCCCAAATCCATATTGATCGTAGCGTTTTGGGTAGCCTCTTCCATAGAGCCGTTCGCCATATTCATAAACGTGATGAAGTCCTTATTGATGGAAAGATCCTCTTCAATAGCAAACGACGCCAAAAGGCCGGTGGGCATTCCTTCTACCCAATGGGTCATATACAAATGCATATCCGCCCCGCCGTCAACGTTGACACGACCTTCGATATCAATATCGTAATCGGTGTTCTTCCAGTCGTAGCCGAGTTCAATCTCGTGCGCAAATTTCACGACAACGCCTACCGCGTAATCTTCCGTCGTGGGATCTCCCAACGCCTTGTTCACGTTCAATTCTTCGAGCTTGGTTGAAAGTTCCTCTTCCGTGACTTGCTGATAGTTTCCTTCAATCGTGCCGTTTACGTCGTCAAGACGACCTTCACCGGTATCGCAACCGGCGAGTACACTCAAAGACATGCCTGCGGCAAGAAGTAAAGAAATCCATTTCATTTTTTTCATTTTAACATCCTCCCGTTTAATATCCGACTTGACTTTACCAAATCGTTTAGTACGTTTATTTTATCACAACGCGTTTGGATTGTCAATAGTTTTATAAAAAATTCTTTTCCTTTTAGTATATGCGCCAAAAAAGGGCGTCGTTCCTTCAAAAGAAAGAAAACCGCCCTCCTTATAAATTTTTTATTTAATTTTTGTGAAATAACCGACTTTATCCATGTGGATATCCACGTCCACCTTCACCCCGTCTCGAAGCACGGTGAGGATAATCGTATCGCCCAAGCGAACACCAAGCAAGAAATCCGCCAAATGGAAAAATCGATCGATTTTTTTCTCTCGTTCCCCTTTTCTCGCGACGATCACACGATCTCCCACTTGGATCTTTTGATACGCCGCCGCGCCTTTCGACACTTCGGTGACGATCATCTCTTCCACGATATACGTTCTGCCCTCGTTTTCTCTCCATACAGCCGAAGCGCTTTGCCGAGACACTGTAATCCCAAGGACGGCGCGAAGCACTTCTCCGTCGTTGTCGAGAAGATTTCCAACTACGGCGACAACTTGGTTAATAGGCAAACAATATCCTCTCCCCTCTACGTTTTCTTCAATACTCTTCGCGTTGACGATCCCCACGAGCTCCCCTTTCCCGTTAAAGAGCCCTCCGCCAGAATTACCGGGGTTAATCGCTGCGTCCGTTCGAATAACGGAGAAGGTAACGGGCGTCGTTTCGTCCGCGCCGATCATATCCATATCCTCTCTCTCGACCGAAACGATCCCTTCCGTGACGGCGATCCCGTCGCCTCCGGCGTTACCGATCGCGAGACATTTTTCGCCGACTTGCAATTCGTCCGAATCACCAATCGTCGCCGCTTTTACGTGACGGGTTTTGATAACTTCGCTATTTTCCACGCGTAAAACGGCGATATCGTAGTTCAAAGACCCGCCCGCGTACGAACAGGCGATCCGATCCTCGCCCGTAAAATTCCCATTTGCGTCCGTTCCGTAAATAGAACCGTACAAATACAGGGAAATGCGCTCGGAAATCTTATTAAATCCCTTTTGTTCCGCATTATAAACGACGTGATAATTGGTGACGATCCAAGCGTCCCCCGACTCCTTATCCAAATCAATCACGACGCCCGTTCCCGCGCTGTACGAAAGCCCCTCAAACGTATCGTACTCGCAATAGATCGAGACGGTGGAAAGAAGATTTTCGGCAACGATCTTTTCTTGTTCGGTATCCAAGTTCACTTGCAAGTATTCGAGTAAGAAATCGTTAAAACTACCATTATTTCCCGCTTCCAGCCAACTCTCGTAAATCTCTTCGATGGTCGGCGCGGTCGCCTTTCCGTCCTCGCCGTCGATTCCGTCTCTACCGCGCAAGCTTTCCAGCCACTCCGTTTCCGTTCCCGTATAGCCGTTTTTTACCGCTATTTCGTATGCAGACAAGGGGGTTTTTCCAAACCAAAAATCTCCGCAAGCCGTCATAGAAAAGGTTGTAAGCAACGCGAGAATTCCCGCTAAAAATCCTTTCTTTTTTTCCATTTGTATCCCTCTACCTTTCTTTTATGGTATTCATATATAGTATATCGAAAAGTTATGAAAACTTGTTTGCTATTCACGAAAACTTTTTAAGTTCTCACAAGCTTTCGAGCTCGTCCAAGGTCAGCGAAAAGGCGGGGATGAAATGGGTGAAGAAATACTCTATTTCAGGCATATTCCGCCCCTTCAAGTCTGCTTCGATGCTATTTTTTGCTTTTGCAAACTCGCCGTTTCCGCACTTTAATTCTTCCAGACACTTGATATATGCGGAAAGCCGATCCGCCGCCTTTACGAGGCGATATTCCACGCTATCCTCGTCCGCCAAAATATACGGAGCGATCGCCTTTTTCATTTTTTCGGGCAACATATCGCACATTTTTTCTTGCGCGCGTTTTTCAAGCTCCTTATAAGCGCCTTTTATGTCGCTATTATAATACTTGATGGGCGTGGGCAAATCCCCCGTCATCACTTCGCTCGTCTCGTGATAGGTCGCGTACAAGACCGTTTTAAGAAGGTCTGCGTTTCCACCGAATTCCTCGTTGTGGATTACGGCGAGCGCGTGCGCAAGCACCGTCACGCTTTGCGAGTGTTCCATTATGTTTTCCTCTTTCGTCGAGCGCATCAGTTGCCAACGCTTGATATACTTCATACGATCGAGGTATGCGTAAAAATCGAATCCCATTTTTTATTTTCTCCCTTTTTCCGCTTGACAAACGGAAAGTTTTTGGTTATACTATACCTATCAAAATTAAATCGTTTATCCGTCGTGGGTGCTTTTTTAAGGCTGAGATTATACCACTCGAATCGGCAAGGTAATCCTTGAGCGAGAGATGATAACGCGCAACCGAAATTTTTTGCGTCCCGACGATCGTCGCGGACGTTTTTTATATTTGGCAAAGGCGGAAAAACGAACAGGAGGTTTTTTATGTTTCTTTATTCCCTGCTCGAAGTGAGCGAAAAAGCAACCGCCCTCGTGCGAAACGTTTCCATTGTCGCCGTCGCGTTGTTGCTCGTGCTAATCGTCGTCCTTTGCACCAAAAACAGAAAGGTAAACACGAAGAAAATTGCCTTTGCAGGCATTTGCGTCGCGCTTTCTTTCGTCCTTTCTATGGTCAAGATCAAGCCCGTTCAATACGGCGGGTCTATCACGCTGTTCTCGTTCGTGCCGATCTTGATCTACGCCTACGTATTCGGTCCCGTCGAAGGATTTTTGGTCGGTTTTATCCACGGCCTTTTGAACTTCATCGAGTCGCCGTATATCCTCACCCCCATCACCTTTATTTTGGACTATCTTTTGCCCTTTTCTATGGTGGGGATTATGGGATTTTTCGGCAAACGTCAAACGAAAGATAGAGCGATTGCGCCCGTCGTACTCGGCGGAATTTGCGTGTTCTCGGCGCGGTTTTTTATCCACTTCCTCTCCGGCATCATCTTCTTTTTACAAGGCGCCGTGTGGGTGACTTTGCCCGATTGGGCAATGAGCAACGCCGTGGCGTATTCCTTTATCTATCAATGCATTTACGTTCCCGCCGACGCGCTTCTTGCCATCGTAGGGCTCGTCATTCTTGCAAAAACGGGAACGCTTGCAAGGCTCAAAGCGATTATGCAAAAAGGGAAATAATCGTCAATAAACGGCGATCTCGTCGAACACTTTTTTGTCGATGATAAGCTTTTTAGCTTCTAAATCTACTTTTTTCACGATCTTACGGACGGCAGGGAACAACACTTTCTTGCCGTCTTTTTCTATCGTGTAAATATCCGAGGAAAGGTTTTGCACGCTTACGACTTTGCCAAGGAATTCCCCCTCTTCCGTCACGGCGTCCAAGCCTAAAACATCCACGATATAGTAGCGCCCCTCTTCCAGTTCAGGCGCGTTTTCGCGGTCGCCCTCGATCTTCTTCCCTCGAAAGAGTTCGGCGGCGTTTCTGTCGGGGATCCCACGGAATCCGACGAACGCGCAACCGTCGCCGACGCGGAAGGATAAAATTTTATATTCCACGCCGTCGATATATACGTATTTGAATTCCTTGAAATCCTCGGGGGTATCCGTGAAAGTTTTAATCTTCAACTCCCCTCGAATTCCTTGCGGTTTTAACACTTCGCCAATGACTAAACGGTCCATAGTTCTCTCCTTTCTATATGGGGAAAAAGGCTTTCCGTCTAGAAAGCCTTAGCATAGGTTGAGTTTGAGGAAAGGTTTACGCGTTTTCCCCTCTTTCTCGAATGTCGATGACGTACTTTTTAGAGGAAGACGGGGTGACGGCGGAAACGAGGGTGCGAAGCGCTTTCGCGATCTTGCCTTGTTTACCGATAACTTTCCCCATATCGCTCGCAGAAAGGGTGATCGTCACTTCGATTGCTCTTTCCGTTTCTTCCACCGAAATTTCCGTCCCGTCGTGATCTTCCGCAAATTGGTGCACGACGAATTTGATAAGTTCGATGATATCTACCATAGTTTCCTCCTAACGCAAATCGTAGCGTTTTCCTATCGCAACGAGGTGCAGGGATTATTTACTCTTCTTTGCTTTGGTCTTGGAAGGGCTAAGCTTGGTGGGTTTTTCCATAGCGCCCGTCTTAACGAGAAGGTTTTTCACCGTTTCGGTGGGTTGAACGCCCTTGGAAAGCCAAAATTTAGCCTTTTCTACGTCGATCGTAAGTTCGATCGGATCGCAGGTGGGTCTGTAGTGACCAACGCATTCGATGTATTCGCCCGTAGCAGCCTTTCTGCTGTCAGCAACTACAACACGGTAGATAGGGTTTCTTTTGTCGCCTAATCTTACAAGTCTCATTTTTACCATAATAATACCTCCAAAGTATCTTAAAATATTTTTTTCTTTTTTTGTATATAAACCGATCGCTTAGAAGGGCAATCGGAATTTACCTTTTCCGCCTTTTAATTGTTTCATTAGCATTTTCGACTGTTCGAATTGCTTTAAGAGCTGATTGATCTCTTGCACGCTCGTTCCCGATCCCGCCGCAATTCTGCGCTTTCTCTTGCTGTCGATAATATGCGGGAAGTCCCTCTCTTGAGGCGTCATAGAAAGAATGATCGCTTTCGTGCGTTCCATACGCTTTTCGTCGATGTCCTCTTCTTTCACTTTGAGCTTGCCCATTCCGGGGAGCATACTCATAAGGCTTTGCGCCCCGCCCATCTTTTTAAGCATCGCGAATTGTTCCAAATAATCGGTGAGCGTAAACGCGTTTTCACGCATTTTTTGTTGCATTTTTTTCGCGTCCTCTTCCGTGATCGCCTGTTGCGCCTTTTCGATAAGGGAAAGCACGTCCCCCATACCCAAAATCCGCGACGCCATTCGATCGGGATAGAACGGCTCTAAATCGGTGAGTTTTTCCCCTACGCCGATAAGTTTGATGGGCTTTCCCGTCACCGCTTTAATCGAAAGACAAGCACCGCCTCTCGTGTCGCCGTCGAGCTTCGTGAGTACCACGCCCGTGATATCAAGCCTTTGGTTGAACGTTTCCGCAACGCTGACCGCCTCTTGTCCCGTCATAGCGTCCACGACGAGCAACGTTTCCGTAACGTTCACCGCCTTTTTCACCGTTTCGAGTTCTTGCATCAACGTCTCGTCGATCTGCAAACGTCCCGCCGTGTCCAAAATCACGGTGTCGTAGCCTTTTTTCTTCGCGTACTCAATCGCCTCTTTCGCCGTTTTCGAGGGGGATTGCGTCCCCTTTTCAAACACTTCTACGCCTGCGGTTTTTCCCACCACTTGAAGCTGGGTGATCGCCGCGGGGCGATAGATATCTCCGGCGACGAGTAAGGGGGATTTTCCTTGTTTTTTAAGGAGGAGCGCAAGTTTTCCGCAAAGGGTGGTTTTCCCCGCCCCTTGCAAACCGCACATCATAATCACCGTGGGAAGCTGGCTCGACACTTCGATTTTCGAGTGCTTGCTCCCCATCAAGGCGATGAGTTCTTCGTTGACGATTTTGATCACTTGTTGCGCGGGGTTTAAGGAGGACAAAATTTCTTGCCCCACCGCCTTTTCGGAAACCTCGGCGATAAAACTTTTCGCCACGCGCAGATTGACGTCCGCCTCTAAAAGCGCCACTCTCACTTCGCGCATCGCCGTGCGAATTTCAAGCTCGGTGAGTTTTCCACGCTTGGTGAGTTTAGAAAATATATGGTTAAGTCTTTCCGATAATCCACCGAACAACGCCATTTCTTAGTCCCTTTTTCGTTATTTTCCCGCAAGCTCTTTTTTCAAGAGAGCGTTTTCTTGTTGCAACTTGTGTAAGGCTTTGATAAAACCCAACTTTTTTTCGTATTCTTCGAGCTGTTTTTGCGATTTTTTCAAACAGTCGGAAACGCTTTGCCGAGAAACGCCGTATTCCTCCGCGATCTCCGCAAGCGAAAGATCGAAATTGAAATATAAATCGGTCATCCGTTTCTGCTTTTCGGTTAATAGCGGACTGTAAAAATCCCAAAGCTCCATAAATTCGAGGTCGGCTTTTCCACCGTTTTGGCTTTTCTTTTCTTCCATACTCCGCCCCCTCGCATCCATTTTGCTCCTCCATTATACCCAAAGAAAGAACGACTGTCAAGCATTTTTACTTGACAGTCGCAACTTTTTTTAATTTTTTTATAGGTCGGGCGGTTATTTCGAAGCTTGTATTCTCCGCCAATTATCCACCAGCTTTTCCAAACCCATACCATATGTCACGTTGAAATGGGACACGTAAACTTTATTCGTCGTCTGTTCACGGAAATAGATTTGTCCCCCTATGCCAAAATAGAAAAGGGGAGTTAAACGGGAGACACCATCCACCGAAGCAAAAGATACGATCAAGTTTTCCTCGTCTTGCCAAGAGTTTTCCCCGCATTCACGGAAGGTAATTTCGTAACGGAAGAAAACGTCCATAAAAACTTGTACCCAGTCATCGTCCTCTATCTCCGAATTAAGACTGTCCTTCAATCCAAACGAAGCAATAACCTGCCCCACTTCTTCTTGGTTAAAGGAAAAAATCGTGTCCTCTTCCGTTCCAAAAACGACTTGCCCGTCCGCCGACCGCTTTAACGTGTACGGATATTCGTAATCGAGCGCCTCGTAAATCTCGTAAATCGCGTCGTAATCCACCGCTCCGCTTTCAGAGGCGTAATAGGTGGGATTATAGTTGTCAGTACAGGTCGTTTGTACTGCCTCCCAAACCGATCCGTCCTCAGCAACGAGGATATCGAACGATTGCAAAAGAGGCAGACGAATCTTAATGGTAATCCCTTGGGGCAACGCCGTTTCTTCCGTCTTTTCCAAAGCGATTTCTTTGCCGGCTAGCTCCGCATATAAATCTTCTTTTAGCGAACTATCTTCCCATAAATCCCGACCTTTCATTTCTACGTGATAAGCATAGGAAAACTTCGTTTCCACCAAGGTTTGATCCCCTTGCTTCGCCGAAATATCCCCCTCCTCCGTAAACGAGTAAACGATATTCGGCTCTTTCTCCGCTTTATCCTTACATCCTGCAAAAGGAAAGGCGAGAAATACTGCCCCCAAAAGCAACGCTATAACTTTTTTCATATTTTACCTCCTTCTCATCGTATTTCTGAATTAAGTTATTCTGTTTCTTCATCATTTTTTAGTAGATTGGTCAAAATCCTTTTCTTTTAGTATAGCACAAAAATTCATCTTGTCAATAGGTTTTTGAAAAAAGTTGGTTTTTTTGTATATTTGTATAAAAATAGACGCTCAAGACTTGCGTACGCTTGACCGTCTATATTTTTTTATTTTACTTTACGGTAAAAAATGCACGACGTCCACCAAAATCGCAAAGGCGAACAGGAAGAGTATTCCGATAAAGTGAATCATCGTTTCCACCTTGCGGTTGATCGGTTTTTTGCGAATCCATTCGATCAAGCAAAAAATCACTTTCGAGCCGTCGAGGGCGGGCACGGGCAATAAGTTGAACACGGCAAGGTTCACGCCGATAAACGCGGCGATGTTCAAAAGCCCAAACAGTCCGCTCGAGGCTTGCTCTGACGTCACTTGGATCGTCGTGACCGGACCGCCCATACTGTCAAGTCCCATTTTGCCCGTTAAAAGTTCCCCAAGAGAGCGAAGAACGACGCCACCGATTTTCACCGAATAGCCAAACGATTTAGGGACTGCGCTCCAGCCTTGTTTCGTCGGCACGCCGTACAGTCCGTATACACCCAAACACCTACAAAGTTTCGAGGTCTCCGACATACTCTTAAACTCGGCGTCCTCTACAAGCACGACTTCCACCGCCATACGAACTCTTCCCTCGTCCGTTTCACGAAGAACGGTGACGGGGACTACGTCGCCTCGTTTTTTCCCGGCGATCGCATCCATATAGTCGGTAATCAGATACACCGTTTTGCCGTTGACTTTCTCGATTAAATCCCCCGCTTTCAGTCCCAGATCAACCTCGTCTATGTTTTGCTCCACGGAGGCGGTCGACTCGGAGGCAGGAGGGGTAGGCATCACGCAGTAGAGCGGTTGCCCAACGGAGAGGAACATCACGAGAATTAAAAACAGGGCGAGTAAATAGTTCATCGTCGCCCCTGCAACAAGGACGATGATCCGTTTCCACGGGGGTTGGTCGTTGAATTTGAGCCCCGCGTTTTCCTGTTTTTTCTCTTCTTTCGAATCTTCCTTTTCTTGTAAAGTGTCTTCAAACGGCTCTGCGGGCGCTTCCTCCTCGTCTTCGCCGTCGAACGCGCAATAACCGCCGAGCGGAACTATGCGAAGCGCAAACAGTTCCCCCGTCTTTTTCGAGCGTTTTTTGAAAAGAGCAGGCCCGAACCCCACGGAAAATTCATTGATTTTGAAACGTAAAATCTTCCCCGCAACGTAATGCCCGAACTCGTGAATCGTCACCATTACGAGAAGTATCATAATCGCAAGCGCAATGCTCCCCACGTTTTTGAACACGGACGCTACGCCCAGCAGTTGGCTTTTTGGCAACATAACTATCAAAATTTTCTCCCTTTCGGTTTATTTTACCCGTTTTTCCACGGCAATATTCGCAAGTTCTCTCGCTCTTACGTCCGTATAAAAGAGCGCTTCGTAGGTATCTGCTTTTACCCGTTTCGTCTTTGCCAAAACCTCTTCCATAACCTCTGCAATAGCAGGAAAAGAAATCTTTTTATCGAGGAACGCGCGCACCGCCACTTCGCCTGCTCCGTTGATCGAACAAGGATAGTTATCCCCGTCCTCCATCGCGCAAAGGGCTAAGTGATAGCAGGGGAACTGCTTACGTTCTAGCGGTTTGAAATGAATCGCGCCGAGCGAAACGAAATCGAGCGGTTTTACGTCGCAAGGATATCTGTCGGGATAGGTCAAGGCAAGTTGTATGGGAAGTTCCATCGTCGGATAACTCATTTGCGCCAAAATCGCGCCGTCGTCGAACTCCACCATCGAATGAATAATGCTCTCCGGTTGCACGACGGTGTGTATTTTCGACAAAGGGGCGTTATACAAATGATGCGCCTCGATCACTTCGTAAGCTTTGTTGAGTAGCGTTGCGCTGTCGATCGTGATCTTCTCCCCCATCTTCCACGTGGGGTGACGGAGCGCCTCTTTCGGGGTCACTTTTTCCAGTTGTTCTTTCGTGTACCCGTAAAACGGCCCACCGCTCGCCGTTAAAATGAGCCGTCTGAACGGCTTGTCAAAATCGAAATCGAGCGCTTGCCAAATCGCCGAGTGTTCACTGTCGATCGGCATCAAGTTTACGCCCGACTCTTTGACTTTTTTCATCACGAGCTCACCCCCACAAACGAGGGTTTCCTTGTTGGCAAGAGCGACGTTTTTGCCGTGGCGGATCGCCTCCAGCGCGTATGTAAGTCCTGCAAAACCGCTTACGGCGATGACGGCGGTGTCCCCTAAGCAAACAGCGTCGAGCGCCGCAGGTTCGCCGTAGGAAAAGAGTACGCCCTTGGGGATTTTGTCTTTGATTCTACGCCCTACGTTTTCGTTGACGAGGGCGCAATATTCCGGCTTAAATTCTTCTACCGCCGATAAAAAATCGTTTACGGAGGAATAGGCGACGATACTTTTTATGCGAAATTTATCCTTATGACGGCGAACGATCGCGAGCGTTTGTTTTCCGATAGAACCGCTCACGCCTATCAAACTGATCTCTTTCATATCTCTCCTCCTTTTCTTATTTTATAAAATCGCGTTGAGTAAAATAAAGCACGCGTATACCGCAACCGTAGCGAACATGCTCCCGTCAATCCGATCGAGCACACCGCCGTGTCCCGGCATAATTTTGCCCATATCTTTGAGTCCTACCTTTCTCTTCACGCAACTTTCCACTAAATCGCCGAAAGCGGTTGCGACGGCAAGCAAAAGCCCGACGCCAAGGTAAATGGGCAAATAGAGGTATACTTTTTCAAAGCTCCCTGCCACGGCGTTATAGATCACGTAGAGCAATCCTCCGCCGAGCACACCGCCGACAAGTCCTCCAATTCCGCCGATCACCGTCTTATTCGGGCTTACGACGGGCGCCATTTTCTTGGGGAAATATTTTTTCAAGAATCGACCGAACACGTAGGCAAGGGAATCTGCAATCGGCGAAATGACGAAGATGAACAAAATCGCCAAATCGGACGAGAAAACACCGCTTATATGATTGGTAAGCGTCAACAAACCCAAAAAGAGGGTGGGATAGGTTGCGGAGAGCAAGGATACCCCCACGCTTTCCAAACTCGTTTCTTCGTGCTTTGCCACGAGCAAAGAAAGCTCCGTCACGGCAAGGACGAAATACAGCGCCGAAAGAAACGCTACACCGTGTCCACCGCCAAAGAGCAGTCCTTCCATCAACGCGCACCCCGGTACGCAAACGAGGTTGAATCCAAAGACGATCGCCTTTTGCGTTTTCGTCGTTTTTTCTCCCATCGCGCGCAACATTTCAAAACCGCCGATCACCGAAAACAGGTAAACGAGCGCGTCGAAACACAAATCGTGCACGAAGATTTTAAGCAAAAACGCCACCGCCAAAATGGCGATATAGCAAGTTCCTGAAATGAGTCGAATTTTCATAACGTTGTTCCCTCACGTCGTCCTCTCGTCCTTTTAGCCTTTGTTTTTAGAGGCGGGGAGAGAACTTCTTTTCGTATAGTATCTTCATCGACAAAGCGACGAAATGCTTTGATATATTTTAGCAGACGACTTACGCCGTCTGCTTTCCTTTCTCCATTCTATTCTATTCTCACCGACCGCTCAAATAGACATAAGTTCCTTTTCTTTTGCGGATATGATCGTCTCCAACTTCGCCATCGTGCCGGAAACGGCCTTTTCGACGTCGGCTTCGCAAAGCGAATGTTCGTCCTCGGAAATTTCCTTTGCCGTCTTCATCTTTTTGAGGGCGTCCATCGCGTCTCTGCGACCGTTTCTAACCGCCACTTTCGCATCCTCGCCAAGTCTTTTGATTTGTTTGACGAGTTCTTTTCTTCTCTCTTCCGTCATCACGGGGAATACGACGCGGATTACGTTCCCGTCGTTGGTCGGGTTAAGCCCGATGTTCGATTGTAAAATCGCCTTTTCCACCGCTTTTAAGAGGGATTTATCCCAAAGATTGATTTGCAAACATCTCGCGTCAAGCGCGCTGATATTCCCAAGTTCGATGAGCTTGCTCATACCGCCGTACGCTTCCACTTCTATTCTATCGAAAATATGCGGGTTTGCTCTTCCGGCGCGAATCGAGGAGTATTCCCCCTCGAGCGAGTTTAACGTCTTTTCCGCTCGCTCTTCGAGTTCAAACATAATTTCTTCTACTTTTTCATTTTCAATCATACTTTTAGCCTCCTAATCTCCCTTATTGAGAGTTTCTTTTTTATTGTTAGACGGTAATCACCGTACCAAGGTTTTCACCGCACACCGCTCGCACGATCGAGTCGGGCTCATTCAAGCCGAACGCGAGGGTGGGAACGTTGTTTTCCATACACATCGTCGCCGCCGTAAAATCAATCACCTTTAAGTTTTGGGCAATGATATCGCCGTATTTGAGATGCTCGTATTTTTTAGCGTTTGGATTGGTTTTGGGATCGGAATCGTAAATTCCATCCACGTTCTTTGCCATAAGTAGCATATCCGCGGAAATCTCGCAAGCGCGAAGAGCCGCCGCCGTATCCGTAGAACAGAACGGATTCCCCGTCCCGCAAGCGAATATCACGATTCTCCCTTGCTCGAAATGGCGAAGAGCCTTTCTCAAAATAAACGGCTCGGCAAGAGATATCATATCGAGCGCCGTCTGCACGCGCACGGGAACACCGCGTTGTTCGATCGCGTCCATCATCGCAAGCGAATTCATCACCGTCGAGAGCATTCCCATTTGGTCGGCGGTCGTACGCTCCATTTTCGTGCCTTGTCTACCGCGCCAAAAGTTCCCACCGCCGATGACGAGCCCTACTTGGACGCCCATACCGTGGATTTTTACGATCTGATCGACGACGCCCGCGATCACCTCTTGATTCAAACCGAATCTTTGATCGCCTGCAAGCGCTTCGCCCGAAAGTTTTAATAAAATTCTTTTATATTTGGGTTTCATGCATTCTTCCTCCGCAAAAACGTGCCTATTCTTTTTTTATTATAACATATTTTTCCTAAGAAAGCTATATAAAATAACAAGAAAGTTTGTAGTTTTGAAAAATATTTTTTACGAACGGTTTCCGCCCATTCTTCCCTTGCCGTTAATTCTCCCAAACGGGAAAAATCACGTAGAAAATACTCCCCTTCCCTTTACGGCTTTGCGCGCCAAAACGGAATTTATGCTTTTCTAAAATCGCCTTGACGATGGAAAGCCCGAGCCCCGTCCCTTGCACCGGGCGTTTGTGCATTTCTTGGGAACGATAATAGCGATCCCAAATCGTGTCGATCTCTTCCTCGTCGATCCCCGCCCCCGTGTCGCGCACTGTAAGAACGAGACCGTTTGCGCTTTGCGTGAGACCGATCTTGACGAATTTATCTTCCCCCGTATAGTTGACGGCGTTGCCGATTAAATTATACAAAACTTGCCCGATTTTTTCCTTATCGGCGCGCGTGAACAACCCCTCTTGAATATCCGTTTCAAAAACGTATCCTTTCGTTTCGGAAAGATAGGCAAATTTCCCTAAAACCTCTTTCAAATAGGCGGATAAATCGAACACTTGTGGCGATAAGGTATCCAAACTCGATCGGATTTTCGAGATATCCAATACGTCGGAAACGAGGGAGGAAAGTCGATCCGCTTCGTCTATGATAATCTGCGCGTGTCGTTCTCTTTTTTCGCGGTTTTCCCCCGAAATTTCTTGGATCATAGATGCGTACGCCTTGATCATGGTAAGTGGGGTTTTGAAATCGTGGGAGACGTTGGCGATAAGTTCTCGTTGCATTTGATCGGATTTGCCCAGCTCGTCCTTAGCGCGGTTGAGCATTTCGGCAAGCGCCATCAGTTCCGTACCGTATAATCCATGCTTGAAATCCACCGAATAGTCACCGCTGGCAAGCCTCTCAGCTTTGCTCGTCATTTCGCCGAGCGGTTTGGTGAGCCAGCCTGCGATAAGCCCCGTCAAAACGAAAGAAATTACCATAAGACAAACGGATAAAATTACCATACGTAGCGTCGCTTCACGGGTGACGCCTTGGCTTACGGCGAGCGATTTAGAAACGTACAAAAAGCCTTGTTCCCCCTCGATCTTAAACGGAGAGGCGTAAATACATACCCCGTTCCAATCAAAGATCGCCGTACCCCTCGCGCTATGGATTTGTTCTTTTGCTTCTTGCAATGCAATCGAAAAATCGGTGTTTGAAGAGAGCCGTTCGGGATAGAGAATATTCCCCTCTTCGTCCAAAAAAAAGATAGACGTATCGTAATCGAAAGACTGTTTTTGGAAGAAATAATCGTAATCGGCGTCCTCTTCTTCCTGTAAGGCACGAAGTTGACTTTTCACTTCCGTTCCGCAACGGGAAATATCCTCGAAAATAATCTGCCGATAGCTTTCCCTTAAATGATAGCTTTGTAAAATGGCGGATAACACAATCAAAACGAGGCAAAAAAGTGAAAAAATCGTCCAAAGCATAAAGAATATGCTTGTATTTTTTCTCTTTCTATACGTTTTTTGTTTACTCTTCTCTCTCATGTTCCGTTTTTTAATCCGTTTATTCTTCAAATTTATACCCAAGTCCACGCAAAGTGACGATGAATTTTCGATACTCTTTCAAGTTCCCTCGGAGCATCTTGACGTGGGTGTCCACCGTCCGATCGTCGCCGTAAAAATCAAACCCCCACACGTCGAGAAGCAGTTTCTCTCTCGAGAGCGCGATCCCTTTGTTCTTAATCAAATAGAAGAGCAGTTCGTATTCCTTGGGGGTGAGCTCGGCTTTTTCCCCGTCGACGTACACGTTTCTACCCGCCATATCCACTTCAAGTCCCTCGAATTTTTGGATAGCGCGTTGCTCTTTTGCTCGTTTCTCCCGTTTGGTGACGGCGTTAATGCGCGCGATGACTTCCTTGGGCGAGAACGGTTTGGTTACGTAATCGTCCACCCCTATCTCAAAGGCGAACAGCTTATCGTATTCCTCCCCTCTCGCCGAGAGCATAATCACAGGCAGGTCTTTGATCTTTTTGATCTCTTTCACGGCGGAAAACCCGTCTAAGCGTGGCATCATAATATCCATAAGCACGACGTCGTACTCATTTTCACGGCAAAGTTTCACCGCTTCCATACCGTCTTGCGCCTCAAACGCTTCATGTCCTTCGAACTCTAAATATTCTTTCAGAACCTCGCGAATCATCGCTTCGTCGTCGACAATTAAAACTTTCATACCCTTCCTCTTTTGCTGATAGGCGTTTTTCTTTTCATTGTACTACATTTGGGCATTTTTGTCAATCTTTTTTCGCTTTTAGATCGGCGCGTCAACCTTGGCGCGCGATTCCTCTTTCGAATATTATAAGCCTTTTTGAAAGGAGGAAAGAATAGAAAAAGAAAAAAGATAAAAAAAATTTGAAAATTCCGATCAAAAACGCTTGCAAATAAAAATAATATGTGGTATATTATAAAAGCTTTCGGAAGTTTAGCTCAGCTGGGAGAGCATCTGCCTTACAAGCAGAGGGTCATAGGTTCGAACCCTATAACTTCCACCAATGAAAAACAGTGCGGAAATTTATGCGGGAATAGCTCAGTGGTAGAGCGTCACCTTGCCAAGGTGAATGTCGCGGGTTCGAATCTCGTTTCCCGCTCCAAAAAAATCCGTGCTGTTTTTCTTTTACGGCGCTATAGCCAAGTGGTAAGGCCAAGGTCTGCAAAACCTTTATCCCCCGGTTCAAATCCGGGTGGCGCCTCCAAAAAAGGAACTTTTGCTTGACAAAAGTTCCTTTTTTTATCCAATCCTACAGCTTGTTATATCGTCAACGGCGTCGTATTGTACCACGCGCCGGTGCGCGTCTATTTGTATTCAAAAATTGTATTCAAAAAATCCTACACGGACGCGTAGGATTTTTCTTTTTATTTACAACCCGAACAGGTTTTACAATTCCCCGAACATTTTTTGCTTTGCTTACCCGTCGCCGTATAAAAAGCTCCCGAATAATCGCGCTTGGTTTTTCCACCGCATTTAGGACAAACGACCTCGCTCAAATGAGAGGAAACGAGCTCCTCGAACTTTTCGTGACATTCTTTACATTCGTACTGTAATAAAGGCATTTCGTCCCTCCGCGCTTTCTTCCCCTTTATTATAGCGTAAGAAGGCAAGTTTTGCAACCGTTTCGCCCGTCAAATCACCACTTTCCCCTCTAAAAACGAGGAAAATAATCCTTGTACGTCCACCCCCGCTTTTTCAAAAGCGCCGATAAGATCTTGTACCGTCGCCACGCGGTATTTCGCCGATTGCACGTAGTTTTGCAGAGCCTTATAAAACCGTTTACTGCCCACGCTTTGGTTTAAGGTGTGGAACAAAATCATACCTTTATCGTAGGCGATGCTCGCATATTCGTACTCGCTGATGTATTCTTTCAGATGCCTCGTCATACGCGTATCCGCCTCGCCGAACACCCGATCGTATACGTCGTAGAAAGTGCGATAACGCTCGGTCGCCGAAGCGATCAAATCCGCCTCGGTGCGTCCGTACGACTCGTGCGAGTCGAAGAATAAAACGGCGGAATAGGAAGCGAGTCCCTCGTCTTGCCACCCGTTTTCAATACTGTCGCTCCCTACGATATTATACCACCATTGATGCGCCGTTTCGTGGACGATCGTGGAAACGTATTCCTCCTCCGTCAAATGATCGCCGAGCATAGAAAGGCACGCGTATTCCATTCCCCCATAACAAAATCCCGTCTGAGCGAGGGTGTAAGTAGGATAGGGATAATCGCCGAATTTTTCTTCGTAGAAAGAAAACGCCTCTTTGGCAACGGCAAGGTGCGCCGTCGGGGTTTCGTCCTTATAATAGTAATAAGAAATTTCCGTATCCCCTACTTTGCAACGTTCCACGGAAAACTCGTTGGATAAAACGAGGGCGAAATCGCGGGCGTTTTGTTGCGAAAGAACGGTTTCCGTCTTGCTTTCCAAATTGCTTTGATTCTCTACCATTCCACTCGACGCCACCACGTAATCTTTCGGCGTGGTCATGCGCACGAGAAAGTCGGCGCTCTCGCTTACGAACGGTTCGCCGTCCGAAAAGTAGGGACAAGTGACGAAGCCATCCGTCCCGTCAAAGCATAAAATCGGATAAAAATTCCCCAAATTGACGGTGTGTTTGGTTTCGCCCGTGCGGTGGTTGACTTTGGCGAGTTTGGTGATAAATCCGATATCCAGCGTGACGCTTTCTCCTATGCCGAGGCTGGAAGAGAGCGGAACGGACAAAATATTCGCGTCGTCGCCGACGATTTCCCAATTCCCCCCACCGTCCACGCTCGTGATCGTCATATTCCCATAACTTTTCCCTGCGTAGAAAGCGGTGGATTCGTATGCGGAAGATACGGGACGATAAATCGCGTCCTCTCGATAAGCGTTCCCCCACAAATTAAACAAAAGCTCGTCGATTTCCCGCTCGTCGTTGTTGACGAAACGGCATTTCACCGTCCCCGCCACCGAGTTTGTTTCGGGAATATATTCGGCGGTAATTTCATAATAGGAATCCTCTTTCGTCTTTGTAGAACAGGACGAAAGAGACGTTCCCCCCAAAAAACACGCGAAAGCTAACCCGACACACAATCTTTTTTTCATAAGATACATCCTCCTATACAGTCAAATTATCCTATGAAAAAAGAGAGGGGAATATTCCCCCCCCTTCTGCCTTATTTTTCTTCCGTAAGATAGTATTCGCTCGGATCGACCGCCTTCTCGTTTTTCCAAATTTCAAAATGCAAATGCGCTCCGTCTTTGTATTCGTTCCCCGTAGGCTCGGCGACGGTGGCGATGCAGTCCCCCTTATTCACACTATCGCCCACTTGAAGCCCCTCTTTCGCTTCGACGAACTCGTAGACCGACTTCACGCCGTTACCGTGGTCGATGATGATGCGCGTCCCCACTAAGATATCCGATTCGTGAATCGCTTCCACCGTGCCTTTTTGTACGGCAAAGACTTCCGCGCCCGCCTCGGCGCTGTAATCAATCCCGGTATGCACGTAATAACTATTGAGCGTGGAATTGAAATAAAATCCGTAGGTATGCAAAACGTTCGCTCCAGAAACGGGCAACGCGAATTCGTCCGCTTCTCCGTCCACCGGTTTGTTATCTTTATCGTCGGGGTCGGGTACCGGTTTAATCGGATCCTCGCCTTGCGTACCATCCGGCGTGGGGACTTTCAGCTCGTTTCCACCGCCACGCCCAGCGAGCGCTACCGAAGTCAAAATAATGATGAGCGCGAGTAAAATCGCAGCGCCACCGAGTGCGAGATACATATACGTTCTTTTGTTTAACACGCGGGATTTTCCCTGTCCTTCTTTCATTGTTTTTCTCCTTTAACAATTGGTATGTACATTCTTCCCACTCGCTCGCTTGTTTATACCTGTTTTTTAATATCCTCCGAAAATCATCGGCGTTCCCACTTTTACGATATTCTCATTTCTCGACACTTGCACGTTGACGAAATTTCCCTCTATCCACTGTCCGCCGTAAACAAGCGGAGAGTATAAATAATAGGAAACGACGGCTCCGACCTCCTCTTCGGCAAGCACGATCGCGCGATAATCCTCGCGAAAATCATTCCAAAACGCGTCCCATTCACCCACGTAATATTCCCCGCTAACGCCCGCCACGAAAAGGCAGTCCCAGCCAAGCACGTCCGTATGAATCGTCGCTTGCGAAGAGTCGGAATACAAATAATATTCTTCGTTTACCCCTTTAGCAAGCGGAAATCTGCCCACCAAAGTGAATACGAATAAAAAGACCGACGTAAGAAAGAACGCAAACAATACTTTGACGCCGGTGGATAAGCGATAATACACCATAAAAAAACTTCCTCCTTTCTTGGGAGGAAGTATTGACCAGCGTCTACGTTTTTATAACTAAATTTTCAAAAATCGGGTAATTTTTCACCGCCGAGCAGGTGAATATGCAAGTGACGTACCGTTTGTCCACCGTTTTCGCCTTGGTTTATGATGATACGATACCCATCCGAAAGCCCCAACGTAGGGTAGATTTTTCCAATCTTCTCAAAGCAACGCTTTACGATTGCGCTCTTTTCTTCGTCCATCTCGTCTAAAAGGGCGAAATGCGCTTTGGGAATACACAAATAATGCTCTTTCGCTTTCGGCTCGATATCGCGAATGACGATCATATCCTCGTCCTCATAAAAGCGCGGGGAGGGAATTTCCCCCCTTACAATTTTGCAAAAAATACAGTTTTCCATAGTCTTTCTCCTTATCTTTCTATTTCCCCTTTCAAACCGTCTTGGAAGAGGGATCGTATGCGTACTTTGGTGGGAATCTTCGGTAAATTCCCCTCTACGTACAAGCGCAAATAGTTCTCCGAATAACCCTCGGTATATCCGTTTTCAAAGGTTTCCGGCACGATTTCCAGCACTTTTCCGATATAGGCTTGTGCATATCGGCGTTTTTGTTCGGCCGTTTCTTTCAGCAACCGATCGAGGCGATCTTTTTTGACGGACGGGGGCAATTCTTTATACTTTTTCCACGCGTTCGTCCCTTGTCGAGGGGAATAGGGAAAGGCGTGTACGGCGGAAAATCCCGCCTCTTGCACGATAGAAAGAGAATCCAAAAAATCCTCCTCCCTTTCCGTGGGGAACCCCACGATAATATCCGTCGTGATCGAGGCATTTTCAAACACCTCGTAGATCATTTGACATTTTTTGAGGTATTCCTCGCGGGTATATTTTCGATTCATACTTTTCAAAACGGCGTTCGATCCGCTTTGCAAAGAGAGGTGAAAATGCGGGGCAAAGCGTTTGACGGATTTTGCTTTTTCCAAAAACCGAGGAGTGATCAAACTCACTTCGATCGAGCCGAGTCGAATACGCGTATCCGCGTCTTTGACCGCCTCTAATAAGTCGGCGAGGTCTTTGCCGTCCGTTTTATAGTCGGAAATATCAATCCCCGTCACCACCGTCTCTTGCGCGGTGCTTCCCATAATCTCTTTCACGGCGTTTTCAAAAGAACGGCTTCTGCTTCTTCCACGAAGATAGGGAATGATACAATAAGAGCAAAACCGATTGCACCCGTCTTGAATTTTGACGAAATTCCGCGTTTTTAAGCACTTAGGCGTCACCATTTCCTCGTAAACGTCCTCTTTGCTAAGGCAAACGCCTTCATCTTTCGAAAGGAAATTACGGCGAATAATCTCGATCAGTTCCCCTTTTTTTCTCGTTCCGCTGGTGAAAAACACTCCCTCTTTTTCGGCAAAAGACTGCGGGGATTTTTCCGAAGCGCAACCGCAAACGACGACCTTTGCTTGCGGATTGAATTTCAGCGCGCGCGCCACCGCTTGACGACTCTTTCGCTCCGCTTCCCCCGTCACGGCGCAAGTATTGATCACGTAAACGTCGGCAAACTCTAAATTTCTCGTGACCAAGTACCCGTCTTCTTCCAAAGCGCGAATGATCGAACCGCTTTCCACGTCGTTTACCTTACAACCCAAAGTAAATACGCAAACTTTCACGGTTCCACCTCGCCCCATTCCCCAAGCGAATACATCACGACGGACAGGAGGGAAATCGCCGCTGTTTCGGCGCGTAAAATGCGCTTTCCAAGACTCGTCCATGAAAAGCCTCGTTCTCTCGCCACGTTCGCCTCTTCCCTAGAAAAACCGCCCTCGCTCCCGACGACGATCGCCGTAGAACCTTGTAAAGATTGCAAAGGGCGTTCACTTTTTTGGGCAAACTCGCAAGCAAATAACTTATTTTGATAATTTTCTACCCTTGCAAGCGCCTCTTCTAAAGAAGGGCAGTATTCCACGATCGGTGCGATGGAACGTAAGCATTGCTTCGCGCTTTCTCTCGATACCTTTTGCAGACGTTCGAGCTTGTTTTCATTCATATATGCCGAAGAAAATTGCGAGGAAAAGCAAAGAATTTTCTTCGCCCCGAGTTCAACGGCTTTTTGCACGATAAATTCGTTTTTGTCGGCGTTTTTTAAGTAGCCGAATAAAATGGCTACCTCCTCTTTCGCCTCTTTCTCCCCCTCCCTTTCCCGTAAAACGTTTACGGAGAGGGATTTTTTTTGTACTTCCGCAACGATCCCCTCGTATTCCTTTCCGCTATTGTCGAGCAACACGACTTCGTCGCCGACGGAGAGGCGCAATACGTTTTTGGCGTGCTCAAACTCTTCGCCCGTCAAAGGGCAAAGTCCACCCACCGTTATATTTTCCGCAAAAAATCGCTTTGGCGTCGCCATACTCTCTCCTTTACCCTCTCTTCCAAACGAGGGCGTACCATTCCCCTTTTTTTACTTGCCGATCGAGTTGCAAACCAACCTTTTCATAGGCAGTTTTCACCATATCCAAACGGCTTTCGATGATACCGCTTAAAATCAGCGTGCCGTTTTTCTTCAAATTGCGCGGAATCGAGGGGGCAAGCATCACCAAAATCTCGCCCGTGATATTCGCCATCATAAGATCGGCGACGATTTCCGTGTTTTCAAGTAAGTTGGAATGCGCCACCACCGTCTTTTCGCGCACGCCGTTCTTTTCGGCGTTGTGGGTAGCGCTCGTCACAGCGATCTCGTCAATGTCCGTCAAATACGCCTTTTTCGCACCGAGTTTGATCGCGGAAATTCCCAAAATTCCACTCCCGCAACCGACGTCGACACACACCGATTCGGGGGTGATATATTCTTGCATCAACTCCACGCAAAGAGAGGTCGTTTCGTGTTCACCCGTCCCGAACGCCATATTCGAATCGAGCAAAACGATTTCCTCGCCCGCTTGCTTTTCGTAGGCAATCCACTCCGGTACGACGACGATCTTTCCAAGATGAATGGGACGGAAATGTTTTTTCCAAACGTCGATCCAATCGTCGCCGTTCACCGTCCGCTTCGTATCTTCCAACGTCCCGAAGGAGAAACAATCCCCCGCGTTTTCTTTCGCCGTTTGAACGTCTCGTAAGATGGCGGAAATCGTCTCTTCCCCGCCCGCTTCTTCCACGTAGCATTTCACAAGTACTTCCGTCCCTGCCACCGTCACGTTCTCGTCCATATAATCCCAATAAAGCCCGTCTTTTCCGTTTTGCAAGGCAATCACGTCGCTAAAGTCGCAAATCGTCACGCCGAAATCGGTGTAGTTCCACATGATATCGGCGATAATTTCGCTCGCTTCGCTCGTCGTACGTAAAGTCAGTTCAATGTATTGCATAATTCCCTCGCGGTTCGTATTTCTCCTATAGTATAACAAAACGGAAAAATTTTTTCAATCTTTTGGAAGTGGGTTTATAAAAAAGATAGAAAAAACCTCTTCGCCGAAAAGGGCAAAGAGGTTTTGTATCCCAAACGGGAAATTATCTCTTCGAGAATTGAGGAGCTCTACGAGCCTTCTTAAGACCGTATTTCTTTCTTTCCTTCGCGCGAGGATCGCGGGTAAGGAAACCAGCCTTTTTAAGGACGGGGCGACATTCAGGTTCTGCTTCAAGAAGGGCTCTTGCCACACCCAAACGGATCGCGCCTGCTTGACCGGTATAACCACCGCCTGCAACGTTTACGAAAATATCGTATTTCGTTTCAACGTTAAGTTCAGCGAGGGGTTGTTTTACAATGTATTGAAGAGTTCCTTGGGGGAAGTAGTCTTCGAACGTTCTATCGTTGATCACGATCGAGCCAGACCCAGCAGGGATAAGGCGAACACGAGCGATAGCTTTCTTTCTTCTGCCGGTGCCCCAGAATTGAAGTTTCTTTTTCAAATTCGTTTTAGCCATGATTCTCTCCTCTCTTAATCTACTTTAAGTGCTTCGGGTTTTTGCGCAACGTGGTTGTGTTCGCCACCCTTATACACTCTCAACTTTTTGAGCATTGCTCTACCGAGGCTGTTCTTGGGAAGCATTCCGCGAACGGCTTCATAGAAAGCGAGGTCGCTCTTTTCCGCCATCATCTTTTTATAGGGGATTTCTTTGAGTCCGCCGATATATCCAGTATGATATCTGTAGTATTTATCTTCTAATTTCTTGCCCGTCAAAACCAACTTATCGGTGTTGATAACGATCACGAAATCGCCACAATCGACGTTGGGGGTATAGGTGGGTTTATGCTTACCGCGAAGTACGGCGGCAACGCGCGTTGCAACACGGCCGAGGGGAAGACCTTCAGCATCTACAACGTACCACTTTCTTTCAACCGTTTGGGCGTTTGCCATATAGGTTTTCATATCCTTTACTCCTTAATTCGTATATATTTTCAAGTGTAGTTTTTTTGAAAAAGAAATTTGCCTCCCCTCTTTCATTTAACGGGGAAAAAAGAGGAAAGCACACTACTTTTTCCAAATTACCTACTCATTGTATTATGATTTAGAAAATCTGTCAAGCTGTTTTGCCTTGTGTTTTTCATTTTTTTTTAATTTTTTTCATTTTTTTTATTTTTTATCGTTTGTTCCTTGTTTTTCAAGGATTTTACCCATTTTTATTAAGGCTTAAAACGTTCGTTTGCTCGATAATTTGATAATTTCCACTCCGTACGATTTTTAAAAAATCCGTCGCCGTTTTTATTTTTTCTTCCGTGGCGATTCCCGAAAGGACGGGCTGGCTTACGCTATGAATATCCGAACCGCCAATTCCACGCTTTCCATATTCGCTTGCATACATTCTTGCCATCTTATTTTCTAAAATAGTTCGGCAAGCGTTGAACGTTTCCACAGCCTCGCAACCGGGGAACAATCGAATGTGATCAATATACGACGCCTCGCGGAACGGATGCGCTTGCACGGTGAGAGCGCCTCGTTCTTTCGCGTAATCGATAAACGCGCGCATACGCATCCCAAACCGCTCGTAATCGAGCGAACGCAAATCGTCGATGGTTAAGCCGTACGTCAAAACGTCCGTCCCTTTATAGCTATACTCAAAACCAAAAAAGACGTCGAGCTTCCCCTCCGCTTCCTTTTGCACCGCTTCAAAGCTTTTATAAAAGGCGGAAAGCCTTTCTAAATAACTCCCCTCCCTACAAGCCTGCACGCAGTTCCCGTTCAAAAAATGATCGGTTAAAAACACCCCTTGGTATCCGTTGGCAACGTAAAGACGCACGAGCTCCTTAGGGGTGAGCGCCGAACAAGCCGAAGAGACGTTTACGTGGCAATGCGTTTCGTATAAATAGGACATAGATTCCTCCACACACGCGTATGTACGCGACGAAAGTTATGGATATTGTACCATCCGCCTTACTTGCTGTCAAGCGGTTCTTTTTTATAAAAAGGTTATTTTTGGGAAAAATTATAAAACTTTTTATTTTTTTTACAAAAAACGACGGTTTTCGGAAAATAAAAATTGAAAAAACCTTTACAAACGGAAAAAATTATGTTATACTTATTATAATGAAAAATATTGTCGCTTTTTTCGGCGCAATATAAAATAAAAATAAAATAAAAATGGGAAGAAAATTATGAGAGAAAACCAAAAAACCCGGGAGATTACTCTATCCGAGCTTATTAGCGCATGCTGGAAAAAGTTGTACGTCGTGTTAGCCGCCGTTTTTTTGGCGCTCGCCTTAGGCGGTGTCTACGGCTACGTAAAGAACAAGGATATTCGCTACTACGGCGGAACGAGCAAATATAAAATCGGCGTCGTTTCCACCCACACGAACGCAGCCGATCCGGACAATGCGACGGAGTATCGAAACAACTACGTGTACAGCGAACAACTTCTTTCGAAGCTCGTCGACGAATTGCGTCATTCGGATACTTTCGTCCGCGACGAGATTATGGCGAAAATGGAAAACGAACCGGTTTACGATCCGGACGCGCCCGCTAGCGAATTGAACTATTTCTATAGTCGTCTCCGCTATATCAAGAGTTGTTTGTCTTATTCTTACGACTATCAAAAGAACCCTAGTTCGATTTCCGTTTCGGTCAAAGTATTGAACGATTTCGAATACGCCGAACGGTTGTTCTATGAAATCAAACAGGCTATCCCCCGCTACATCGAAGAGAATATGGAACGTCCCGTCAACACGGCGGTCTTCTCGCAATCGGGTGAAATCCTTTCCTCCGTCGTCTACTCGACGGAATGTAAAGAAATTACTCTTTCCTACGTCGGTTTCTTGAACCCCATTCAACTTCGTAGCCAAACGATCAAATACGGCTTATTGTTCGGCTTCCTCGGAGGCCTCGCAGCTTGCGTCGTCATCATATTGTTGTACTGCTCGGATACGAGAATTCGCCATACGCAAGAATTTTCCGAATCCGTCGGCGTTCCTGTTTTGGGAAGAATTCCCGCGCAAGACTGCCTTACTTTGGTAGACGAAAAGGAGGAAAAATAATATGAGTATCTTCAATTCGTTACGCAATAAAAAAAGATCGGAAAACTACCGCACCCTCCTCGAACCGCAACAATTCGTATCCGAAGAGACGAAAGGTTCGGAATTCGATCGCGCGTTCACGAGGCTCAAAGTTGCGCTGTCCCTCCTCGTAGAACAAAAAAGAAACCGTGGCTCAGCAATCCTTTGCGCTTCGCCAAACGGTGAAGAGGGTCGCACGAATATGGCGATCAACTTGACGCTTTCCTGCGCCTCCCCTTTCAAAAAGGCGATCCTCGTCGACGCTGATTTAAGAAGAGGCAAGGCGACCAAGATCTTTGGTTTGGAAGAAGAAAAAGGTCTGTTCGATTATTTGCTTGGCGAGGCTACGATCGAAGAAATTATTCATCCGCTCTGCAATACGGAAAACGCGTTCTTTATCCCTTGCGGAATGAACATACATAAACCTTTCGACCTGCTCGCAGACAAAAAGATGAAATCCTTGCTTTCCGCTTTGAGAAAGGAGCATTCTTTCATCTTCTTCGACACGACTCCGATGTTGGTTCATACGGACGCCCTCGCGCTCGCTCCTATCACCGACGGTTCGATCGTCGTAGGCAAGCAAAACAAAACGAGAGAGGAAGAAATGAGACAAACCGTATCTTTACTCAAACAATACAAATCCAACGTATTGGGTTTGGTGTTCACCGATTACAAGAAAAGAAGATAAACGCAACCTCGTTTGATAAAAAAACCTAGCGTTTTGAAGTGCCCCCCAAAGTTTAGAAAAAAATATTAAATATTCGAATGAGCTCTGTACTGTACAGGGCTCATTCCTTTTCGTTTGAGAGAAATTCTCTCATTGTTGTAATACCAAAGGTATTCTTCAAAAGCACGGATAAATTCATCCGTGCTTTGGAAAGTCTCCCCATAAAACATTTCTGCTTTTAATCTTCCGAAAAAGTTCTCCATTGCTTTCTTTTTTAGTGGTTGTTAACCAATATTTTCTTACCGTTTTAGCATAGCTTAAATGATTGTTTCGCATATCTTGTATAACAGAAATTTTGAATTCTGGCGAGTACTTTTTGAATGTTTGTCCTTTTTTTGCCATAAATTTATGCACCTCCAAAAGTTTTTCTATCTTTTGGGGCGCATATCATTTTTGATAGGTTTTTTATTCGTTCGTTCGGGCAAAAGACAGGACTTTGACGAGCGGTTTGGCAAATAGCGTCACGGTAATGAGCGTACTTGCCATTTGCGGAAACAACGTATATAGCGAGGCGATAAAATACGCTTTCGACGCCTGCCAAGTAAAGCCGTAAAATAAGGGCGTGACGATATCGTCTAGCAACGTAAACGACGCGGTAAATAAAACGGCGCAAAAGACGACGAGAGGCAATTTCTTCATCGAAATCGCTTGTCCTCCTTTCCCAAGCCAAGCAAAAAAGAGAGCGAATGCGTTAAAATAAATCAAATATACGACGATCACGGGCAAATAAAACCCAAAAATCAAGCACCGCACTAGGGAAAAGGCGGTGGCGACGGCAACCCCTTTACGCGCGCCGAAGCGATAGGCAAAGCACAATAGTAGTACCGTCACGACCTCCACCCCCGCAAGGGAGGAAAGCGCGAGCTGACCACCGATCAAAAGAGCGACGTACACCCCGACGAGAGTGATATTTTTCGCCGTCGTTCTCATGCGAAGCAAACGTAAGCCCAAATATATAGGCAACCGACTTTCACTTCAAGCATAGAAGCGCCGACGACCGCCGAACCGTACACGTTTCCTTTATATTCAACCGTCCCCCACGCGCTGTTGCTAAGCTCCGTATCGCTCGTGTAGAGCATCCAACAATAGGAATAATCCGCAGGGTTTTCAATCCCGCCAATCGAGGTGATCATTCCATCCGAACAAGTAAAATCAAGCTCCCCTTTCTGCTTTAACGCTTGCATATAGTCCAAAAGCGTTTCACTCTCGCCGATCGAATCTTCCGTTACCGAAATGACGATACAATGCTCCGATTCTTCCACCACCAACGGCTCTTTCTCATTGCAAGAGAAAAGCGCGAAAGAAAGGACAAAAACCAGCCCAGCAATAAACGTTGACAAAAATTTTTTCATAGAAAACCTCCAAAAAATAGCGCGCCTTAGGAAAGGCGCGCAAAAAAGACAGTCTTATAGACCGCACTGTTTTTTCTTCCTTACCCAAGAAAAGTGACTGAATGCAAGGCGGATAGGCATTCGGACTTTCACCGCAATGGCTGTTGCGACGGATTTTCACCGCACTTTCCCTATATCGTGCCAAAGCAACTCGCGCCCCGTAACATTTTTTTCATGATAGCATAACGCTTGCAAAAAGTCAAGTTTCCGCAAGGAGATAATCGACGAAAAATAAAAAAGAGAGTAGTTTTCAAAGCTACCCTCTTTCTTTTACGTTATGCTTACGCGTGCGCGATTTCTTTGAGCAAGAATTTCAACGAATCCACCGCTTGTTCCAAGGTCGCTTTTTCGATGCAAGCGCCACACTTTGCTTTTTCGGTGAAATACTCGAGTTCGTTATAGTATCCGCCAAGATCAGAAACGTTTCCGCCCTTGAATGCTTCGCCTTTGATTTCCTTTTTCTCAATCTTGATTTCTTCCACGCCGGTTTCGGAATAGAACAAGAACTTACCGCCGGCATTTTCCACGACGCCCTTTTCAAACACCACGCGGAAAGTCGCTTCAAACGGGTGGGTGGTGGGCAGATCCCAAGTCCCTTCCACGGTCACGACGCTGTCTTTATAAGCAAGCAAGGAATGAATGTACGAATTTGCTTCGCCGAGCTTGTTTTTAAGGGAGAGAAGTTTCTTGGGCTTGCCGAATACGGAAAGCACGTAGTCGATATCGTGGACATGTAAATCTTGCGCCGCACCGCCCGAAAGAACCTCTTCGTGCAACCAATTCTTCCAACCCCACGTAGGCGTAGGGCTAAGTCTACGGAAGTTTGCGTTGACGACTTTTCCGTAAACGCCCGAATCAATCATTTCTTTCAACTTCACGTATTCGTCCCAGAAACGAATGACTTGACCGATTTGTACTTGGCAACCCGTTTCCTTTTGCTTTTTCAAAAGAAGTTCGCTCTCTTTCTTCGTCAAGGTGACGGGTTTTTCCACGAACACGTATTTTACTTTATCCATGGCAAGAAGAGCGTATTCCGCGTGCAAGAAAGTAGGCAAGCAAATGTCGATAACATCGACGTCCGCCTTTTCAATCAAATCTCTGCCGTCGCCGTAAATGGTGGCGTTCGTGCCGACTGCCAATTCTTCCGCTTTTTCCTTTCTAACGTCCGCAAACGCTACGAGTTCCACGCCGTCTATGTTTTTATAACAGTTTGCGTGCATCGTTCCCATAAATCCGCAACCAATCAAACCTACTTTAATCATTTTCATTACTCCTTTTTTTCTTATTTTCTACCTAAAATTTTATCCATCGCGTTCGACGTGTTATAGATGAGCGCCTCGTTATAGGTGTTATAGTTGGGGATCATTTCCGCCGTCACCCAACCGTCGTAGCCTACTTCCTTAAACGCTTGCATCACAGCGGGATAGTTCACGTCCCCTGCGAGCAAATCGACGAACCCGTGCAAACCGCCTGCAACCTTTCTGTAATCCTTGAAATGCACTTTCTTAATACGGTCGCCCAAAAGCTTAATCCAATGCTCGGGATAGCCGTTGTATAAAACGTTCCCAACGTCCAAGTAAGCGCCAACGTACTTACTACCGATTTTATCGATAAATTCTTTCATTTCGATCGGGGAAACCAAGAACTTGTTCCATACGTTTTCCAAACCGATTTCAATTTCCGCTTTCTCCGCGTATTCTTTCAAACGCAAGAACGCGTCCAAACTTCTCTCGTACGCCGTTTGATAATCCACCACTTTGTTCGGATCAACGAAATCTGCGCAAACGGTGCCGGGAACCACCAAACACGATTGACAACCGAGCGCTTTTGCCGCGTCGATTTCCTTTTTCACAATATCTTCCGCTTTCGCTCTTTCCTTTGCGCAATCGGAAGTAATCGAATAATCCCAATAAAGTCCGCAAGCGACGCTGTATAATTCCAAGCCGTTGTCGATTGCTTTTTTACGGATATCCTTCCATTCTTGATCGGTAGAAGAAAGGCTTGCTTCCCCCTCCGCGTTCAAGGCAACTTCCACACCGTCAAATCCTGCTTTTTTCGCAAGAGCGAAGGATTCTTCCAAAGACAAACCACCAAAAGACCAAATGCTAATTCCTTTTTTCATAAGAATTCCCCTTGTTGTTTTATACTATGACATATTATATCATAACTTTTGAAAAATATCAATCACTTTTTGCCATTACTTCTCAATTTTTAGCGTAAATTCTACTCGGTTGCATTCGCAAACAAAAAAGACGAGATTTATCGCTCTTCCCATAGGGATTTAATTTGAATAATTATAAAACTCGACTTTTCATAAGTCGAGTTTTTTTTGTTCACGCATAATCGCTTGAATTTACTATGCTTTTTTGGTATAATAAACTCACCGATAAATAAGAATTTGATAAGGTGATTAAGATGATAGATATTACTACTTGGATGAATGAATTTTTGCAAAAGTTAAATGATAAATTTGAAAAACGTGTGTGGTTTGTTGGATTGCAAGGAAGTTACGGGCGCGATGAAGCGACCGAAACAAGTGACATTGATATCGTTGTAATACTCAATCAACTATCCGTTTCGGATATTCAGGACTACAATGCAATTCTCGACACTTTGCCACACAGAGAGTTGATTTGCGGTTTTGTTTCGGGAAGGGACGAGCTTCTTAATTGGGAGCCTTCCGACCTTTTTCAGTTTTATTATGATACAACCCCGATAAAAGGCAGCCTTGATGAACTGCTTGCCGCCATCGATGAAGCTGCCGTGGAGAGAGCCATCAAAATCGGGGCTTGCAATATCTATCACAGCTGTGTACATAATATGCTACACGAAAAGAGCGACGACGTATTGCGCGGGTTATATAAATCCGCTTCTTTTGTTGTGCAAGCGATCACCTTCAAGCAGACAGGAAAATACACCAAGCATCAAAAAGAACTGCTATTGCTCACTTCTCCCGATGAACAGGCTATCGTTAATACCTTTTTGAATTTGAAAAATGGTGGATCGGTTGAATTTTTGACAATGTCCGATACTCTACTTGCCTTTGCAAAAAAGTGGATCGTCCAAAGCAATTAAACAAACTCCAATTTTTCGAACACTTAATCTTTGTGGGAAATACTTTCAAAAGTGTAGCACACTATACTTTCAAATGAAAGTTGTATGTTTTATAATACAAAAAGGAAAAGACTAACGAAATTTTCGTTAGTCTTTTATCTTGTCTAAAAAATCCTTATGGGAAACGCTCTTTACCGCTCGTCTTTATTATCTTTTAATCTCTCATTTTTCTCTATCAAGAAAAAATTGCGAGGAATATAACCGCGCCGAGATAGCAAAGGAAAAAATTGAGCGCGAGCATCCCCAAACCGACCAGCAATTTGACGCCTACCTTTTCTTGCTTTTTCATAAGCACTAAAGAAGAGAATTGACAAACCCCGTTAATCGCCCCACCGATAGCACCGCCTATGATCGGCACGATGGAGCAAAGCGCCTTACTCGTTCCCCAAACCATCATAAACACGAACGCCAAGATCGCTATCGCGAATTCATATTTTTTCGGGGGGTTGGAAAGGACGTATTCTGCGTTATCAATGAGCAAGCGAACGCCCATCACACTGTTCCCCTTCACTTTCACAGGAATCGAGCGATTGTCCACGTTATAAAAGAAGACGCGTTTTTTTCCTTTTACAAGGGGGACGCCGTCAATCGAGAGATTGACTTTCCCCGTCCACACGTTTTCTTCATAAAGAATCAATCCGTATTTGTTGCTACGCAATGCAATTTGCATATGAAATCCTCCAACTTTCTATGGTTTCATTATTATAACACTCCCCCTCGCGTTTGTCAATAGGCTAAGCAAAAATTTTGCATAAAAAATCCCTCTTCGAAAGAGGGATTGCGTTAGGATAAACCAAGCGTTTTATAAAGGTCGAGCGTTCGATTTCTTTTTTCGTCCGAGGTTGTCATAACCGCCTTAAATTCTCGCACTGAACGGGAGGAGCGGCCTTTGAATAGGAGTCGAAACCACCGCGCGATTTGGCAAAACGGGAACAACCATTTTTGTTTTTCCAAAACGGGGTATTGTTTTTTCAAAATGGAATAGGGCAAAAATAGGCGCGAGAGCAAATACCCGATTTTCCCGCCCTTCGGCTTTTTGCGAAGCATCACGCGGTTTTCCGCGCTTCCGTATACCCCCGCTTGCAAGAGGTAGTCCTCCATTCGTTGCGAAACGGGGTCCATTGCACCGCCCGAAAACCAAGCGTTTGCAAGCCCCTCGCTTTGACGGGCAAATTCTTGCATCCCGCCCGTTTTTAGCATCTCTTCCAGCTTGTTTTCGTCAAAGGAAAGTTTGCGCTGTAAAATCCATAAATCCATAAACGAGCGAACGCCACAACCACCCGAGAGGAAATGTTTTGCCATATGCGCCACGTGATAAAAATAAAACGCCTCGTTGCTCATCGCGTAGCGATAGGTATAGCCGTCTACGGGCGCGCTCTCTTCCCACACCTTTTCCAAAATCGCGCGAGCCTTAGGCAGACGTTCGAATTCGATCAAATCAAAGTGCAATTCGACGTGTACGTTTTGCGGAGAATCGAACGCGATATCGTGCACGCCTTTACGCCCCATGCGATAGCCGAGCGTTTCCACAAGTACTTTTTGCGCGCGCTCCAAATCCTCCTCTTTTACGAAAACGTCCACGTCACAGCTCGTCCGCATCCAAGGCTCCGGATAATAATCGCGAAGTACCGCTCCTTTCAAGGGGATATGCGCGATCTTTTCCCGCTCGAACGCCTCCACGATATTGTCGAGTTCATACCGAAATTGCTCGTAGAGATAGGTGGCGAGCATCCATTCTTTTTGAAGCGCCGAAGCGACCCCTCCCATCGGTTTTACGCCGAGAAGATTGAGTCCGCGCGCCGTCAAATGCGCTAAATCGTGCAGTTGCGCCACGCGATAAATCCCCTCCACCTCTTCGGTGGAAAGGTCCTCGAGCCCCGTCGCTTTTTCTCCGCTAAGTTCCGCGGAAAGCAACGCAAAAAATCCTTGTTTGATGCGTTTTTCCATATACTCCTCGCCAAATCTATCCAAACGCCCCTTTTTAGGGGGCATTTTCATTCTTTTACTATTTCCGCCAAACCATCTTATTCACGACGCCGACGTACGATTGAATGAGTTTGACCACCTTCGTAGAAACGTTTTCCTCCACGTAATCGGGAACGGGGATCCCAAAAAGCCCGTCCTCCGTGAGGCGCACCGCCGTATCCACCGCTTGATTTAATCCGTTGCCGTCGATTCCCGCAAGCACGAAACACCCCTTATCGAGCGCCTCGGGGCGTTCGGTGGAAGTACGGATACAAACGGCGGGGAAAGACTTCCCAATGCTCGTAAAAAAACTACTTTCTTCCGGGAGCGTTCCGCTATCGGACACCACCGCGTACGCGTTCATTTGCAATTTGTTATAATCGTGGAAGCCGAGCGGTTCGTGGCGAATCACTCGTTTATCGAGGACAAAACCGCTTTGTTCAAGCCGTTTTTTACTTCTCGGATGGCAAGAATACAAAATCGGCATATCGTACTTTTCCGCCATTTGATTGACGGCGGAGAAAAGGGATAAGAAGTTCTTTTCCGTGTCGATATTTTCCTCTCTGTGCGCCGAGAGTAAGATGTATTTTTTCTTTTCAAGGCCAAGGCGGTCCAAAATATCCGATTTTTCGATATCCGCTAAGTTGTTGCGAAGAACCTCCGCCATAGGCGAGCCCGTCACGTAGGTGCGCTCTTTAGGCAATCCGCAATCGGCAAGATATCTTCTCGCGTGTTCGGAATAGGCAAGGTTGACGTCGGAAATGATATCCACGATTCTGCGGTTCGTCTCTTCGGGTAAGCACTCGTCCTTGCAACGGTTCCCCGCCTCCATATGGAAGATAGGGATGTGCAGACGCTTTGCACCAATCACCGAGAGGCACGAATTTGTGTCGCCCAAGACCAATACAGCATCTGGCTTAATCTCCACCATCAACTTATACGATGCGTTGATGATGTTGCCCATCGTGGCGCCAAGATCTTCGCCTACGGCATCGAGATAGACCTCAGGCTCGGCGAGTTTAAGGTCGCGAAAGAAGATGCCATTGAGGTTGTAGTCGTAGTTCTGACCTGTATGTGCCAAGATACAGTCGAAGTACTTGCGACACTTATTGATTACCGCCGCCAAGCGTATAATCTCGGGACGGGTACCCACAATAATCAAGAGTTTTAGTTTGCCATTCTCGGCAAATTTTACGTTTGAAAAGTCCATATTGTCTATTTCTTTAATTTTTCAACAGGGTCAAAATAGGTATCCGGTTTATTAGGGTCGAACGCCTCGTTTGCCCACATTACCGTTACCAAATCCTCAGTATCGGAGAGGTTGATGATGTTGTGGGTATAGCCTGGAAGCATATGTACCGCCTCGATCTTCTCGCCAGAAACCTCAAAGTTCAACACCTCGTCAGAGCCCACTCTACGCTGCTGAATAAGGCCCCTACCCGACACCACGATAAAAAACTCCCACTTTGTATTGTGCCAATGTTCGCCCTTGGTAATGCCTGGTTTCGAGATATTTACGCTCACCTGACCGCACCTCTCGCTACGCAACAACTCGGTAAACGAGCCACGTGCATCGCAATTCATCTTCAACTCGAACGACACCTTATCCTTCGGCAGGTAGCTCAAATAGGTCGAATAGAGCTTCTTTGCGAATGAGCCATTCGGAATCTCAGGCACTACGAGAGTCTGCGGTTGCGCCTTGAATGCCTCCAACAAATCGACAATCTCACCGAGCGTCACCTTGTGCGTCGTTGGCACAGCGCAATACCTACCCTCCTCGCACAAAATGGTCTCTACGCCCTCAAACTCGCAGTGGTGCTCCTCGCCTCGCAAGGTGGCAATCATCTCATCCACCAAATCGTCAATATAGAGCAACTCTAACTCCGTAGAGCGGTCATTTACAGTAATTGGCAAGTCGTTTGCGATATTGTTGCAGAAGGTTGCTACAGCAGAGTTGTAGTTCGGACGGCACCACTTGCCAAACAGGTTCGGAAAGCGGTAGACCAACACGCGCGCGCCCGTACGCGCACTATAATTAAAGAAT
>JAZLBD010000015.1:0-55052 GCA_045613545.1 Christensenellaceae bacterium | reverse complement strand
ACTCACCGATACTTATCACACTATTAGGGATCGTGATACTTTTCAAACTTTGGCAACTATAGAATGCTCGAGTCCCTATACTCGTCACACCGTCGGGAATTACCACGCTCGTCAAACCGTCGCAAGATTCAAACACAGACTTTCCGATGTTCGTGATGCCGTTGGGAATAACGATACTCCGCATATACCGACATCTTTTAAACGCCTCGTCTGCGATCGCTTTGGTATCTTCGTGAATGGCGTAAGAAGCGCGAGCGGTGTCGATAACGGAAATTAACGCAAGGTACGGATTGTTTTCGTTCCCTAAATATTTGCAGTTCTTATATTCGTTAAAAACCAAACTATCACAGCCGGAAAAGGCAGAAGCTCTAATACTCGTGATGGTATCGGGAAGAGTGATGGAAAGAATCGAAGGATCTTTGAAGGCTCCGCCGGAAATCGTCGTCACGGGAACGCCCTCGTAGGTATCCGCAATGCGCACGTTTGATTCCTCTCCGCTATAGCCGGTCACTTGCGCGTATCCGTCCGGCGAAACCCAGTATCTAACGCCCTCCGAAGGCTCTTCTTCGCCGTCGCACGAAACAAGCCCAAGCCCGCCCAACAATGCGCACGCAAGGGTCAGTAAAAACGTTAAAAATCTTTTTTTCATAAAAACCTCCTATATGAAAAAAATCTTTTCTTGCGTTTATTATATCACTTCTTACGCCGACCGTCAAGGGGATTTCTATTTTTTTCTCATCCCATTTTTTAATTACCCAAAGCCGTTTGCAAGCAAGAAAAAACGCCCCCCTGTACGGAAGAGCGTTTTTTCGTTTTATTCTTTCGTGTAATTATACGTGATCGTATAATCGCCCGTATGATCGTCCCAATTTTCCTTATATATCGCCGACCATTCCGCTTCCGTTCCACGATAGTAGACGTTCGTCAAACTCGTGCAATTTTCGAACGCATCATGGCCAATATATGTCACGCTAGCGGGAATTACCACGCTCGTCAAACTGGTGCAATTATAGAATGCGGCAGCTCCAATACTCGCCAAGCTGTTTGGAAGCGTAATACTCGTTAAGTTGCTACACTCATAAAACACAGAACGGCCAATGCTCGTCACACCGTCGGGAATTACCACGCTCGTCAAACTGCCACAATACAGAAATGCATAATCACCAATACTCGTCAAGCTATTTGGAAGCGTAATATTCGTCAAACTTGTGCACCCAGAGAATGCAAAACCATCAATACTCGTCACACCCTCGGGGATCGTGATATTTGTCAAACTTGTGCAATGAGAGAAAGCAGACATTTCGATATTCGTCACGCCGTCGGGAAGAAGAATTTCCGCCAAATTTACACAACTCGAAAAAGCCTCTTCTTCAATCGTCGTCACACCTTCTTTAAGGGTAATATTCGCCAAGCTCGTGCACATATAAAAGGTTCTGTCCTCAATACTCGTTACGCCGTCGCCAAGGACGACGCTCGTTAAACTTTCACACCGATAAAACGCCCCCTCGCCGATACTTGTCACGCTATCGGGGATGATAACGCTTACCAAATCCGAAACCGCAAAAGCAAAATTACCAACGCTCGTCACGCTATCTGGCAAGGAAATATTCGTCAAATCACTTCTGCTAAAAGCACTCTCTCCAATGCTCGTCACACCGTTAGGAACGTCAAACGTCGTTTGCGTTTTCCCCTTTGCGTATTGAATAAGCACCGTTCCGTCTTTGCTATATAAATTCCCGTCAACGTCTTTATAACGCTCGTTGTCTTCCTCCACAACAATGCTTTCTAAACGATAACAAGAACTAAACGCATCTTCCCCGATGTTTACAACGTTTTCCGGAATGACGAGGCTCGTCAAACTTCCGCAACTTGCAAAAGCACTCTCACCGATACTCGTCACGCTGTCGGGGATAGTCACGCTCTCCAAATTGTCGCAACATCCAAACGCAAAATCTCCGATACTCGTCACGCCGTCGGGAACGACGACGTTTGTCACACTTTTGCAAAATCCAAACGCGGCACCCGCGATCAATATTGTATCTTCGTGAATGGTATAAGACGCATTTTTCTCATCCTCCGCGGCGATCAATACGTAATGCGAATTTCTTTTATTTCCCAAATACTTACCATTTTCGTATTCGGCATACTGTAAACTTTCGCAACCCGAAAACGCAAACCTACCGACGCTTTTCACACTTTCGGGAATGACGACGCTCGTCAAACTTGCGCAGTCATAGAACGCGTACGCTTGAATCGTCGTCACGGGAGCGCCCTCGTAGGTCTCCGCAATTCGAATATCCGTTTCCGTCCCCTCATAGCCAACTACGGAAGCAGTCAACCCGTCCTCCGCAATCTCGTATAAAACACCTTCCGTAGACTCTTTCTCGCTTTTACACGAAACAAGCCCAAGCCCGCCCAACAATGCGCACGCAAAGGTCAGTAAAAACGTTAAAAATCTTTTTTTCATAAAAACCTCCTATATGAAAAAAATCTTTTCTTGCGTTTATTATATCACTTCCGCTTTTTTCCGTCAAGGGGATTTCTATTTTTTCTCATCCCTTTTTTTAATTACCCAAAGCCGTTTGCAAGTAAGAAAAAAACGCCCCCCGCCGAAAAGGAAGAGCGTTTTATCCTTCTACGCGTGCATATTTTCGTAATCGTCGGCGCTACCAGAAAAGGAATATAAGTCGAACTCGCTTTCCAAATCGAACTCTTCCCCCTGATCAAAGGTGGCAAGTTTCGATACGGAAACTTCGTATGCGGTCATCGTTTTTAGTTCCGTTTCTGAAAGCTTCTTTTGGTATTCCCTGCTTTGGATTCTTCCCGAAATAGCCACGCGATCGCCCACTTTGAGTTCCCTTACGAACCGAGCGTTTCTACCCCAAGCAATGCAAGGGATATAGTCCGATTTATTATAGGCGCGATTGACGGCGACGAGCACGTCGGCGATTTCGCGATGAAAGGGCGTCGTTCGATACACGGGTGGCTTGCATATATACCCGCTGATTAAAATGCTATTGGGATTTTTCGTAAAATCCTCGTCCAAAATTTCCCGTATAAACACGGTGAGCATCAGCCGAGATTTTCCGTTTTCGAGCTTGTTATAGCTTCTGAATTGTCCGATCGCGCAAATCGTTTTCCCCCGCGCGATTTCACCGCTTTTGACGAGCCGTTCCGATAGGGTAATCGGCAAAATATCCGCCTGCCCCGAAAGGCGCATTACCCGAATCATAAACTCGTAAAAACCCTCGCCGTAAACCTCGTGTGAAAAGACTGCGTCCGTCACGATTTCGCCCATTACGTACACCTTGTTGTTTTTTTCCGCCATGTAATTCATAAAAACCTCCGTTTGTTAATCGTTTTTGTGTTGTCTACCGTTGCCGTCTATCGTGTAATTCTTTCGATAAATCAGTTCGCCGATCGGTACGAATTCATACCCTTGCTCTTGCAAAAACGGGAAGAGTAAGGGGAGCGTTTCCGCCGTATGCAACCCGTTGTTGTGGCAAAGGATAATCGACCCGGGTTGCACCCCTCTTGACACCCGCCCAAAAATTTCTTCCGCCGTTAAATTTTTCCAATCCAAACTGTCCACGTCCCATTGAATAGGGAAAAGTCCGAGAGAGAGGGAGGTTTGGATAACTTCGTTATCGTAATCGCCGAACGGTGGACGGAAAAGGCTCGGATACACCCCCGTTGCTTTCTCGATCGCCCGCGAAGAGGATATTAGCTCTTGTTTAATTTGTTCGACGGATAGTTTGCTCATATTGGGGTGGGTTTTGGAATGCGTGCCGAGCTCGTGTCCTTTTTCGACGATTTTTTTGGCGTACTCGGGATATTTCTCCACCCAAAACTGCACGGCGAAAAAGGTGCATTTCACTTGGTATTCGTCCAAATACCCTAAAATCTCGTCGGTGTGTTCAACCCCCCAAGCGCAATCGAAAGAAATGGAAATTTTTTTATCCTCTCTCTCGACGGAATAGATAGGTAGCGCCCGCGCGTTGGCAACAGCCGACACTTCTTTCCTGCCTACGGCAACCATCCAAAAAGGAAGCAAGGCAAACGCCCCGCAAAGCAAGAACGCCACAAGCAAACGGCTCCCTTTCACACAAACGATCTTCATCTTTTCGCCCTTTTTCAATCGCGCTTGTATTTCCTATTTATCGTATCAAAAAAACTTCGTCGTAATTTCGGTGTTTTTGTCTAAATGACAACCGTTTTGTCAAAAACGAACCGTCCTTTTCACCCGATAAAGCGGATAGTCTACCTTATGCCCACCCGTAAAAAGTTATGCGTATTTTGTTGACTTTTCTTTCTTGGAAATGGTATAATATATAAAATATAAAAATAGGAGGTTCGTATGGAAAAAGCGTTCGCCGACGTCCTCGTGGCGAAAAACCTTGTGAAAACCTTCCGCTTGAGCAGAAAACAACAAAAGGCGGAAAAGAAACAAGAAAAAGAAAAGGTGGCGGTAAACGACCTGTCTTTTTCCGTACGCGCAGGCGAAATTTACGGACTTCTCGGCCCAAACGGGGCGGGAAAAACCACCACTTTGCGCATGCTTTCCACCCTCATTAAGCCCGACTCGGGCGACGCGGTTTTGTGCGGGCATTCGATCGTACGTAGCCCCAACGAGGTCCGCTCTAAGATTGGGTTTTTGACGAGCGAACTTAAATGCGACGACTTTTTTACCCCCAATTATATCTTTGATTTTTTCAGCGAATTGCAAAACGTGGATACCCATGTCCGCGACGAACGAAAAAAAGCGTTGTTCGAGCGGTTTGGCATCGACCAGTTTGCCGAAACGAAAATCGCCGAACTTTCCACGGGTATGAAACAAAAAGTTTCCATCGCCGTATCCCTCGTCTGTGACCCCGATTTCATCATCTTCGACGAGCCGACCAACGGACTCGACGTGCTCACGGCAAAAACGGTCACCGATTTCTTGCTCGAATTAAGAGGGCGAGGCAAAACGATTTTGCTTTCCACACACATCTTCTCGCTCGTAGAAAAAATTTGCGATAGAGTGGGGATTATTATAGACGGAAAAATGGTAAAAGAAGGGGAAGTCTCCTTGCTTACAACTGAGAAAAATTTAGAAGACGTCTTTTTTGACGTGTATGCGGAAGTAAAAGGAGGGGAGGCATGAAAAACACGATTTTTACGATTGTTAAAAAAGAATTTTATCGCTTCTTCACCGACAAACGCCTCGTCATTATGTTGGTTTTGCCGGGGCTTTTACTCTATTTAATTTATTCGCTCATAGGCTCTGTGTTGGTGGACGAACTTGCCGGCGTGGATAAAAATTACGTGTATCACGTGCGTTATATCGAAGCGCCAGCCGAATACGAGAAGGACCTTTTGGCGTTAAACGGCGAGACTTTTATCGTCGAGAGCGCAACCGCCCAGCAAAAAACGGAACTGCAACAAAAGGTTCAAAAAAAGGACCTTGACTTGCTCGTTTGCTTTGAAACCGCTCCGCAAGAAGGAAAGCCCTCTTTCTTGTTTTATTACAACACCGCTTCGAACGAGTCCGTCTCTTGCAAGGACACGGTGATGGCAATGTTTAATCTCAAACACCTTCCCTTCACGCCCGCGGCGATTGATATGGCAACCGAAAACGATATGTCTGCGAAAATTTTCTCGTCGGTTTTGCCCATGCTCCTTATGGGGCTACTCTATTCGGGCTGTATTTCCATAGCCCCCGAATCAATCGCGGGGGAAAAAGAACGAGGAACGCTCGGCGCGATGCTCGTCACTCCCGTCAAGCGCAGTCATATCGCGATCGGGAAAATACTCTCCCTCTCGTTTATCGCCCTCCTTTCGGGGATAGTGTCCTTCGTAGCGTTGATTTTCTCCCTACCGAAAGTGTCGGGGGGAACGCTTCAGTTGAACGGAGCGTACTCCTTTGCCGATTACACGTTGATTTTCGCCGTAATCCTTTCTACCTTGCTTTTAATGGTGGCGCTCGTTTCCGTCGTTTCCGCCTTTGCAAAGAGCACGAAAGAAGCGACGAATATCGTAGGGCCTTTGTCGATTTTGGTGTATTTGTTGGGGCTTTCCACGTTGCTTACGAGCGGTGGACAAGGCGCTTTGCCGATTTATTTGATTCCACTTTACAACAGCGTGCGCGCCCTTTACAGTATTTTCTCCATTTCCGCTTCGCCCATACGCGTGCTTATCACCGCCCTTTCCAACGCGGTATACGCTTGCTTGCTCGCTTGGGCGCTTTCGAAAATGTTCGATAGCGAAAAGGTTATGTTTAACTCGTAATTTCAAATCACCGCGTCCCTGGTAGGGACGAAACGGAGGAACAAACGATGCGGACGCTCGTTTCCCAAACAACTGCATACAAAACTTTGCAAGAGTCGGGCGGAAATTTGCATCACGCATACCTATTCCTCTTTCCCGACGCGACGTTTTTGAAAAGGGCGCTTCCCTTTTTCGCCGAGCTGTTTTTGGATAGCGAGCGTGCAAAAACGCTCGTGCAATCAGGCGCTTACGTCGATTGCATCACCCTCCCTGAAGAGGGGAAAAAGTTCACGGTAGACAACGCGAAAACCATCTTGGAAGAGAGCGTCATGCGCCCCGTTGAAGGAGATAAAAAGCTCTTTTTGATCAGCGATTTTTCCGACGCGAACGTGCAAGCGCAAAACAAACTGTTAAAATTATTGGAAGAACCGCCGACAGGCGTATACTTTTTGATCGGCGCGACGATTGAGTCCACTATTTTGCCCACGATCTTATCGCGCGTTGAAAAATGGGAAATCCAACCGTTTTCTAAGGCGGATATCGTAAAATATCTCGAAAGAAACTACCCCGCCTCCCCCCTTGCGCGCGAAATCGCCGAGGCGTCGGGAGGGCTCCCCTCGAAAGCGGAGAGCATCCTTTCGGGCGGATACTTAAACGAGGTGATCGAGGGGGCGTATTCCCTCCTTTTATCCCCCCAATCAAGCCTGCCTATGCTCTGTAGGAAATTGGCGGATACCAAGCATAAAAAGGAGCTTATCACCCTCTTGAAAATGGTCGTTCGCGACGCGTTGTTTTTAAGAGAACGCCGAAAAGATCTGTTGCTCCCTGCGACCGTAGCGCGCTCGCAAGCGGTTGCGGACAAGTTTTCGGCTCGCCGTTTGCTCTGTGGACAAACCGCCCTTTCGGAAGCGGAAAAACAACTCCGATTCAACGGCGTCTTTTCGCAAGTATTAGAAATCGCGCTCATAGAGTTTTATAAATAAAAAACCGCTCGCCTCGCACCTGGGGTAGGGCAAAGAAGGAAACAGTATGACAAAAGTTGCAGTCGTAAAATTTAACAGCGGTGGGAAACTGTATTATTTCGCGCCGAAAAAAGGGGACGTTTACACCCGTAATATGCCGGTCATCGTGGAGACGGTGAGAGGGCTTGAATACGCTTGGATCGCCTATCCCGAAAGGGAAGTGGAAGAGGAAGAGTTGACGGCGCCGTTGAAACCGATTATTCGTATCGCAACGGAAAAAGACAAGGAATTCTACGCGATTTGTCAAGCAAAAAAACCCGAAGCAATGATCCGTTGCAAAGAAAAAATCCAAAAACTTCATTTGGAGATGAAGCTCATTGATTGCGAATACGCCTTTGACGGGAGCAAGCTCATCTTCTACTTTACCGCGCCCTCGCGCGTGGATTTTAGGGAACTCGTAAAAGAACTTGCCTCCACGTTTAGAACGCATATCGAACTTCGACAAGTAGGAACGCGCGACGAAACGAAATACTTGGGCGGAATCGCGCCTTGCGGAAGAGTATGTTGTTGCGCGGGGAATATGCCCGAATTTAAGAAAGTGACGATTAAAATGGCGAAAACGCAAGGGCTTTCCCTCAACCCCGGCAAGATCAGCGGTCTTTGCGGTCGGCTGATGTGCTGTTTGAGTTATGAAAGCGACTACTACGCCGAGGCGTACAAAAAAATGCCGAAGATAGGCGCGGAAGTTTCGACGCTCGAAGGAACGGGCAACGTCGTTTCGATCAATATGCTCAAAATGGAAGTCAAAGTGAGAATCGAAGACAAAAACGGCGGCATGACGTATAAAGATTTCCCCGTAGAAGACGTGCACGTGCGTCGGCGTGGGAACGAACGTCCGCAAGAGGATGAGGACGAAGAATAAGATTTTTCTAGTTTTTTCGACTTTTTTTGATTTTTCGGCGTCAAACGGTTGACTTTATCCGTTTTTTGGATTATGATAATGTCATATCGCAAGCGCGAAAACGAAAAAAATAAGAATAGGAGTCAGAATATGTTCACTGCTCGTTTTTATTACTATTATTATTTTTGCCTCAGTCATAGTTAACCTTTAACTACGATCGTTTTCGTATAGCAAAAATTACGACGGACGGCTTATCGCAGTTAAAGCGATAAGCCGTTTTTAATTTTCAAAAGGAGATCCGTATGTTTTACTTTATATTTTATTTTTTCCGATACCCCCGTTTGGGGAAATAATTTTTCATCTTTTATATCCACGCACACACGCACTCGTATAAAATAAAGATAAAAAGGAAAAGAATATTATGAAAAAAACAAGAAATCTTTTAGCAACTACTCTCGCAGCAACTTTGACGCTCGGTAGCGTCGTCGCGCTCACCTCTTGCGGGGACAAGGCCGACTTCACCGTAGGAATTTGTCAACTCGTCACCCACGACGCCCTCGACGCCGCAACCAAAGGGTTCAAAGACGCCCTCCAAGAAGCGATGGACGAGGCGGGAAAAACGGTGAAATTTAATACGCAAAACGCCGCAGGCGATACTATCACTTGCAACACGATCGTCAACGATTTCGTTTCGTCCAGCGTGGACTTGATTATGGCGAACGCAACCCCCGCCTTGCAAGCGGCGGCGCAAGCGACGGCGACCATTCCCATCCTCGGCACGTCCGTCACCGAATATAGCGTCGCGCTCAGCTTAGACGACTTCGACGGAACGGTCGGCTCGAACATTTCGGGAACGAGCGATCTTGCTCCTTTGGAAGAACAAGCGCAAATGATCCTCGACTGGTTCCCGGACGTCCAAACGGTGGGTATGCTCTACTGCTCGGCGGAAGCGAACTCCGCTTACCAAGTGCAAGTCGTGAGCGATTTTTTGGAGGCGCACGACGTTGACGTGACCCCGTTTGCTTTCAACGACTCCAACGATGTTGCCGCCGTGACGACGCAATTGGCGAACTCCTGCGACGTAATTTATATCCCTACGGACAACACCGCCGCAAGTTGCGGAGAAACGATTGATATGATCTGCCGTGAAAAGCAAATTCCCGTTTTTGCCGGAGAAGAGGGCCTTTGTAGAAGTTGTGGGTTCGCCACCCTTTCCATTAGCTACTATAACCTCGGCAGAAAGACGGGCGAAATGGCCGCTCGCATTCTTTTGGACGGCGAAGATATCTCCACGATGCCCATCGAATACGACGCAGAACCCGTGAAAAAATTCAACGCGGAGATTTGCGCAGACCTTGGACTTACACCTCCCGAGGGATACGATGCTATTGAATAAATAACTCTCGCCTAATGTAGGCATAAAACAAAAAAGGAGAATACCATGTCTTTATTAAACGCGCTTCCGGGCGCCGTCGCGCAAGGTCTTGTTTGGGCGGTAATGGCAATCGGGCTTTATATTACCTATCGCATTTTGGATTTTGCCGACCTTTCGGTGGACGGATCTATCGTGACGGGTGGATGCGTATGCGCCGTTATGATCGTAGACGGACAAAACGTCTTTCTCGCTCTGCTGTGCGCCTTTTTAGCTGGCTCGCTTGCGGGACTTTTGACGGGGCTTTTTCACACCCTTATGGGGATCCCCGGGATTTTGTCGGGGATTTTAACCCAGCTCATTCTTTGGTCGGTCAACCTTAAAATTTTAGGGAAAGCCAACCTCGGCGTTAGCGGAAGAACGTACGATCTTCTGTTGTCGCAACTCGACGTCGTAGGCTCGATTTTCGTACTCCTTTCCGTCGTCGCTCTCGTCGTTGCCTTTTTGTATTGGTTTTTCGGAACGGAACTCGGCTGTTCGATCCGCGCCACGGGGAACAACCCGCAAATGAGCAGAGCGCAAGGGATTAACGTGGAACGGAACAAGATCTTCGCCTTGATGCTTTCCAACGGACTCGTGGCGCTTGCCGGCGCGCTCCTTACCCAATACCAAGGCTTCGCCGATATCAATATGGGCAGAGGCGCGATCGTCATAGGACTTGCCGCCGTGATTATCGGCGAGGCGGTCGCAAGTAAGATTTGCCGAAATTTCGCTGTACAGCTTTTAGGGGTGGCGTTTGGCGCGATCGTCTATTTCGCGGTATATCAAACGGTCATTTGGTTAGGGCTTGACACCGATCTGCTCAAAATGCTCTCCGCGCTCGTCGTCGCGATCTTCCTTGCCGTGCCCTATTGGAAGAAAAAATATTTCTCCCGCCCGAAAAAGAGGGTAGAAAAGGAAACGGAGGTGGAAAATGCTTGAACTTAAAGGAGTTTACAAAACGTTCAATCCAGGCACGATCAATGAAAAGGTGGCGCTTTCCTGCGTAAACCTTACTCTTGAGGACGGCGATTTCGTCACGGTGATCGGCGGAAATGGCGCGGGAAAATCCACTCTCTTAAATGCGATCGCAGGAACTTTCCCCATCAACGAGGGGAAAATTGTCTTAAACGGAAAAGACGTGACGAAGATGCCCGAACATAAACGCGCAAAGCTTTTGGGACGGGTGTTCCAAGACCCGAGAATGGGGACGGCTACGAATATGGAGATTCAAGAAAATCTCGCCCTCGCTTCTCGACGCGGACAAAAAAGACTGCTTAAGTGGGGCATTTCTAAAAAGGAATCGCAAGGCTATTTCGAGCTTTTGAAGAAATTCGATTTGGGTCTTGAAGACCGCCTTTCCGCAAAAGTGGGAACTCTCTCGGGCGGGCAAAGACAAACGCTCACTCTCCTTATGGCGACCCTCCGTCGCCCCGACCTTCTTCTTCTCGACGAACACACCGCGGCGCTCGATCCGAAAACGGCGAAAAAGGTGCTTGCTCTCACGAAAGAAATCGTAGAAGAATCCCACCTCACCACCTTGATGATTACGCACAATATGGCAGACGCCATCGCCTACGGCAATCGCCTCATTATGATGCACGAGGGACGAATTGTTTACGACGTGAAAGGAGAGGAAAAACAGCGCCTTACCGTAGCTGATCTCTTGCAAAAATTCGAGCAATCGGTCGGCGAGCAGGTTGCGACCGATCGAATGATTTTGAAATAATCCCGTTCGACTGGACAATCAAAAAGGATAGCAAAAGAGCTATCCTTTTTTTGCGTGTTCTTTCCTATGACAAGAAAAATTCTTACAAGCCACCCGTGTCCACGATGAAAAGTGTTTTTTACGTCCGTTTTTCATCCAACCATACCAGGTACGCTTTTAGCAAATTTTCCGTTTTTTTCTCTTCCGACAAAAAAAGGTGTGTTTTCCCCCTTTTTTTGCCCTTTTCGGCGGGAAAAAAGGGGTTGTTTGGGAGAAAAAACCTTGACAAAAGCAAAAAAGCGTGTTATAATTGTCACGTTAGCCTTGCTTTATTAGTAGGGTTGGGATAAGGGGTTCGTTTTTATATTACACGTGTGACGCAAGATGGAGAAGTATGCATCTTGGCGCGTTTTTACGCCCTTCCCTTCTTTGTAAGACGGCTACGTTCGCCTGTGGGCGGACAAACAAACGAAAGGATGGTAAAACCGTGACAGAGTTAGAATCGTTACTTGAACGAATTTGTCGCAAATTTCAAATCGAGGGAGAATATCTTCGTAGTGAACAAATCACCTACGGACATATCAACACAACCTATCGCGTCTGTTTTCTTCGCAACGGCGAAGAGAAAGACTATATTTTACAAAAGGTAAACACCTTTGTTTTCAAAGACCCGCAACTCGTGATGAAGAACATCGTTGCTATTACCGAGCATATCCGCGCAAAAATCAAAGCGACGGGTAGATCGGCGAAAAGAAACGTTTTACACTTCCAAAAAACGGCTGCGGGGAATTATTTTTTCTATACCTGTAAACAAGATTTTTGGCGATGCAGTCGCTTTATCGACGACTCCGTCACCTACCTCACGGCAGAAAGCTTGTCGGTTATGGAAGAAGCGGGGAGAGCGTACGGGGGGTTCCAAAATTCTTTACGAGATTTTCCCGTAGAAACCCTCCACGAAGTCATTCCGCACTTCCACAACACGGTGATGCGCTTTGAGGCGCTCAAGACGGCGTATGCAAACGATTTTTCTGGCAGAAAAGAGGAAATCGAGGATCTTTACCAAGAATTTTTAGCCCTTGAGAACGTCGCCACGAAAGTTTGCAAAATGGAACAAGAGGGACTTTTACCCCTTCGGGTGACGCACAATGATACGAAATCTTCAAACGTCTTGTTCGATCAAAACACCGACAAACATCTTGCGGTTATTGATTTAGACACCGTAATGCCCGGTCTCGTCGCATTCGATTTCGGCGATGCGATTCGAGGAGGGGCGTCCACAGCGGGAGAAGACGAACCGGATACGACTAAAATTCGGCTCGACGTAGACAAATTCGAGGCGTTTACGAAAGGATTCTTATCCGAACTCAAGGAGAGTATCACAGACGAAGAAAAACAATCCCTCGCGCTTGGCGCAATCGCTATGACGCTAGAATGTGGCGCTCGGTTTTTGACCGACTTTTTGGACGGCGATAAGTATTTTAGAGTGGAATACCCTGCGCACAATCTTGTTCGCGCAAGATCGCAACTCGCCCTTGCCAAGGATATGATCAAAAACCTTTCTATCCTGGAAGAGATTGTTAAAAAATACGCGTATTGATTTTAAGACAACAACGGACGAAAGAAACAAAAACGTCTTGTTCTGCTAAATAATACAAGAAGAGGTCTTTGTGGAAGCAATATTACAAACCACCCCCGCGCATCACGTCGGAATAGGGGGGCGTGCCTTAAAAGTGGCAAGAAAAATTTTGAATAGTTATACTTTCTATATTTTTGAAACCCTTTTGGCGTGTTTATTTGTATGGAATCGAAGCGAAGTGACGGGGGCGATCGTGTTCGTTGGATTGCTCTCCTTTCTTTTGGTGGTTTGCGAAGACGTTTTACCCACCACGCTTCCCTTTTTGTTGCTTTGCACGTTTACGACGAACTGCTACGATTCGTTCGATTTGTTCATCGGGTATGCAATCTACGCCCCGATCCCCGCAGCGGCGCTTATTTACCACTTCGTCGTGTATAAAAAACCTTTCCACGCAGGGAGCAGTATCAAAGGCATCCTCGCCGTATCCCTCGCCATAACGCTGGGGGGCGTCGGAAACTTCTCTGTAAAAGAATATTTCTTCGGCTCCTATTATTTTCTCGGACTCGGCATTGGTATGGTCGTCGTGTATTTACTTATGAAATCGCAGTTTGCACCGCAACGCAAATACGACGAGCGCGCGCGGTTTGCAACGATCATGCTCCTCGAGGGTTGCCTTTGCGTTGCTATGGTGCTTATGGGGTATTGGTTCTATCACGCTGGGAAAAGCAGTGGCCATTATGAACTCGGCTTCTCTAGAAACAATATCTCCACGATGCTTATGTTCGCAATGCCGTTCCCCGTCTATTTAGGGATCAAAAAAAAGGGCTTGGAAATCTTCACGGTGCTGTTCTACACCGCCATTTGCTTGACAACCTCGCGCGGAGGGCTTTTGTTTGGGAGCGCGGAATTTTTATTCTGCTGCGCGCATTGGATCTTCAACGAGAAACACAGAAAGAGAAGGATTTTGCGTTCGTTCTTTTGCGCCCTTGCTCTTTGCGTCGTCATAACCATCGCTGGACGAGTGATTATGGACGTCATCAACAACCGTATGCAAGCGGAAGTTTTGAAAGGCGGCTCGCGCTGGGCTATGATTTGGCAAAGCCTTGAGCATTTCGAAAGAAGCCCCTTGGTGGGAACGGGGATTTTAGATAACAGCATCGACTACGGGGCCTTCCGTAAAGCGGGAACGATGGCGTGGTATCATATGATGATCCCGCAAATCATCGGCAGTATGGGTCTCCTCGGCGTGGCGGCGTACCTCTATCAATTCGTCGGCCGTTTGCGCCTCATACTCAAAAATGCAGACTTTTGGTCGCTTTGCCTTGGGATCTCTTACCTTGGCGTGCTTATGATGAGCCAAGTCAACCCTGGGGAATTTTGTCCCCTTCCTTACGAACTTTTAACTGTTCTCTTGTTCATTTTCCAAGAACGCCGCCTCACTTGGACAAAGCGCCTCCCTTTGAGCGAAAAAGAGTAATTCTTTGAAAAACCCACCCCTTTGCAAACTTGCAAGGGGGTTTTCTTTCGCCTTTGTTATAGAATATAAAATTTGCCGTAAGCAAAAACACCCCACAAGGGGGGTGTTTGGGCTCGTAGTACAAAAATGCAACTTAATAAAATGAAGATTTGCGAAGCAAATCAATCTTTACTTTTTCACTATTCCCTCTTACCTATTACTTAAAATTCCGTGTGCGCAAATTAGTGAAAAGTGAAGAGTGAAGAGTGAAGAGTGAAGAGGTAATAAGTAAAAATTCCGCACACTTGCGTGTACGGAATTTTTTGGTGCGTCCGGCGGGGAATTCCGACACCCCAAAAGGGGCCCCTCGGAAAGTGTCGGGCTTTGCCCTCGCGCGAACCATTGGGTTCTCTCCTGTTCGCCGTAAGCAAAAACACCCCTAAAAGGGGTGTTTGGTGCGTCCGGCGGGGCTCGAACCCACAACGTCGGCGTCGGAGGCCAATATTTTATCCAATTAGACTACGGGCGCAACTTTTTCAAAAGTGTATTTATATTCTACCCTTTTTTACTTCCTTTTTGCAAGCGTTTATGGTATAATATTCTTAAAAAGTAGAAAAAATTTTTTCTTCCCTTTCTTTTTTCGAGGGGGGGAAGAGGAGGGTGTTGTGGCTAAAACAGTGGTCGTTGGTATGAGCGGTGGCGTCGATAGTTCGGTTGCGGCTCTTTTATTAAAACAACAAGGATTCAACGTCATCGGTCTTTTTATGCAAAATTGGGAAGAGGCGGACGAAAACGGTTGTTGCACGGCGGAAGAGGACTACGCCGACGTGCGAAGAGTTTGCTCGGTTTTGGATATCCCTTATTATTCCGTAAATTTCGCCAAAGAATACATGGATCGCGTGTTTTCCTACTTCCTCGCCGAATATAAGGCGGGCAGAACCCCCAATCCCGACGTCCTTTGCAATCGCGAAATTAAATTCGGACCCTTTTTGGAGGAAGCGAAACGCCTTGGCGCGGACTATATTGCAACGGGACATTATTGCAAAATTTCCCACGGCGAAAAAGACGGGAAAGAGGTACATCTTCTGCAAAAAGCGGCGGACGAAAACAAAGACCAAACCTACTTTTTAAACCAACTTTCTCAAAACCAGCTCAAAGACGTCTTGTTCCCTTTGCAAGACTTACGAAAACCACAAATTAGAACCCTCGCCGAAGAGTACGGATTTTCCACGGCGAAAAAGAAAGACTCTACGGGTATTTGTTTTATCGGAGAGCGGAATTTCCGCAAATTTTTATCTACCTATCTCCCCGCACAAAAAGGTAAAATTTTAGACCTTTCGGGAAGAGAAGTCGGCGAACACTTAGGGCTTATGTATTACACGCTTGGACAACGCCGTGGTCTCGATCTTGGTGGAATGAAAGGGGAAGAAGAGTTAGGACGCTGGTTTGTGGTGAGAAAGGATCTTTCCAGAAACATTCTCTACGTTTCCCACGGCGACGAAACCCCGCTCTATTCCAAATCTTGCCACGTGACGGGCTTTAACTTCATACCTGCCCCCCCGAAAGAAAAAAGTTTCGACTGCTACGCAAAATTTCGCTATCGCCAGCCTGACCAAAAAGTACACGTGGAAATATTACAAGACGGGTCCTTACACGTCGACTTTTTTGAAAAACAACGCGCCGTCACGGAGGGACAATACGCCGTCTTATACGACGGGATCAACTGCCTTGGCGGTGGGGTTATCGAGAGCGCGGAATATGAATGAAAAAAAAACTACCGAAAAGGTAGTTTTTTTTAGACGAATAAAATCGGCTTTTTCTTCTTTTCAAAAAGGGAAATCGTATATTTCGTTCCCCCTTTTTCCTTCCTTTGATAACAGATCAACATATCGGCGTTTTTTTCCATGTACTCGTTGCGTTTTAGATACGACCACTTAGACGGATGATCTGAAAGAACGACGACCTCATCCATTTCTTTCAAAAGAGCAACGTATAGCTCCCGTTCTTCCGAAGAATAATTTTTTTCCTGTCCCTCGTGCGGAATGCACGCCACCGTTTTGAGAGCGGAGTTTTTCTTCTTTTTCTCTAAAACGAGCTTTGCACAAATCAAGTCAAACCCTTTCGCCATTCCGATATAAAAGTTTTTCGCTCCTTTTTCTATCGCAAAATCTATATATTTTTCCACTTTTTCCTCGGAAAAATCCTCTTTCAATTCTCTATTCCCCGAAAAGGCGCAACTTTTTATGATTTCGGGAAAAAATAACGTCGTTTGATATTCTATCATAACGGATTTTTCCTTTCTTTCCCTTGCCCCCTCGGGTATTTTTCGGGGGTTTTTTTTATTTTTTCCACTACGACGAGCGATCTATCCCCATACCCCTCGGGCAGAGAGTAAACAACGGTTTCCTTCAAAATTCCACCCAATGTTTTATAGGCGGTTTTTCCCTCTTCTATTTCCGTTAAATCCCCACTTTTATAAGCGATAAATTTTCCGCCTTTTTTGATAAAAGGGATACAATATTCCGACAAAGTATTCATTCTTGCCACGGCGCGCGCCGTCACAACGTCGTATTTTTCGCGGTGAAATGAATCTTTTGCTAACTCTTCCGCGCGTTTGTTATAAATATGCACGTTGGATAGATGGAAATTATCCACAACCGCCTGTAAAAATTCGCATTTTTTACCCACACTTTCCACTAAAGTAAAGGATAGATCGGGACGAATGAGTTTCAAGGGAAGAGAGGGAAATCCTGCTCCCGATCCAATTTCAATCACGTTTTCCCCTTTTTCAAAAAGATATTCTCCGCAAACGCTATCGAGAAAATGTTTATAAAACATATCCTTTTTTTCGGTGATCGTCGTGAGGTTATATTTCTCGTTATAATAAAGCAAAAGAGAGGAAAATTCTTCGAAAATTTCTTTCTTTTCCCCTTGCAGAAGATCTTTCTTTTTTTCTATACGTTCTGTCATTTCCATAGCAATATTATAACATAAAGAAAAAGAAAATACAATCTTTTTTGTAAATTTTCCACATTTTTCTTTTCCACATATGTATAACCTTTTCCACAATGTGTATAACTTTGTGGATTTTCTCTTTTTTTATATTTTTATTTACTATTTTTTTAATATTTATAAATTTTTTTCCTTTTTAATTAAAGAAACTATCCACTTATTCACAAATTTTACACATTTTTATACACAATTTTTTTAAGGATTCTCCACAAAATTATTCCCCTTAAAAAATGTGGTTTTTGTGAAAATATACCGTTTTTTTAATACTTAAGAAAAGTTGTCCACTTTTCCACCGTCCCTAATACTAATACTAATATATTATTCTATTTATTATGTATGAATGGGACTAGGTTTTGCTTCCTATTTTTTTTCTTAAAAAAATAAAATATTTCTGCGTGTGGTTTTTTTACTTTTCTTTTAATTTTAGTTGCAAAAAAGTGGAAGATGTGGTATAATTTAAGGGATAAAAAACAAACGAAAAAAAGGAGCAAAACGATGAAATTTATCATGGAAGGTTTACTTTTATCGGATGCGGCTTTTGCGGTGAGCAAAGCTTGTTCTTCTAAAACGATAAACCCTATTTTAGAATGTATAAAAATAACGGCGAAAAACGACGAGATCAGCTTGCTTGCATACGACGGTGAATTTTCTATCGAAAAGAAAATTAAAGGGGATATTATAGAAGAAGGAGAAGCGTGTGTAAACGGTAAATTTTTCGCGGATTTTATAGGGAAAATTACCCATTTGAATATCACGCTCGTGACGAACGAAAAAGGAATGGAAATTCGCTACGAAAATTCCAAGTCTTTTATGTCTATTTTGCCGGCGGAAGATTTTCCCGTGATTAAAAAGGAAGATACGGCGCGCTTTTTTGAAGTGAAAGAAAAAGATTTCAAAGAACTCGTTGCAAAAACGGTGTTCTGTTGTGCGAGCGACGAGGCTCGCCCTATTTTGAAAGGTTGTCTTTTAGAAACGGAAGAGGGTAGATTGAACGCGACGGCTCTCGACGGATTTAGAATGGCGGTTTCCTCTTGCGAGATCGTGGGAGGAGAAAACGTTAAAATCGTCGTTCCGGCAAGAACGCTTAGCGAAATTTCCCGTATGCTCGAGGGAGACGAAAAAATTCTTAAAATCTATTTTTCGAGAAACAACGTTTCTATCGAACTGGAAAATACTACGATTATCTCTCGGTTGTATTTAGGGGAATTTATCAACAAAGCAAACATTTTTCCTCCGCAATTTACGACGGAAACATACGTCTTAAAAGACGAACTTTTATCGAGCGCGGAAAGAGCGTCCGTTTTAATTCGCGGGGATAAAAACAATCTCATTTTAATGGAAATTCACCCCTCTTCGATTTTTATCACCGCAAATTCCGATCTTGGAAACGTCGCCGAAACGGTAAAATGTGATTTAGAGGGAAAAGAACTTAAGATTGCGATGAACGTAAAATATCTCATCGACGCGCTCAAAGCGGTGGAAGGACCTACGGTAAAATTGTCGTTCAATACCCCCGTTTCCCCTTTCACGGTGACGAATGAAGAGAAAAAAGAGAGTGCATATTTAATTTTACCTGTAAGAACAGGGGCATAAACGCTTGACGAAAGGACAACTTTTTCGTATAATAGTCGAGGAAGTTTGGAAAAAACGAAAAAATCAAAGAAAATAAATCATATTAGGAGTTAGTTTTATGAAGAGAACTTATCAACCCAAGAAAAGACAAAGAAGCAAAGTACACGGATTCAGAAAGAGAATGGCTTCCAAAACGGGTAGAAACGTTTTGAAGAGAAGAAGAAACAAGGGAAGAAAAAGACTTACCCACTAATTAAAAGCGTTATTTTGGGTAGCCGCAGTACGAAAAAAAAGTAATGCGGCTTTATTCGTTATAAGAGGAAAAAAACGAAAAGGAGGACTGTTTTATGTACTTAAAAATAAAAAAACAGTCGGATTTTCAAAAGCTATTTGTAAAAGGCAACCGTTTGTATTCCTCTCACTTGACGATCTTATACGTCCCTGCGAAAAAGATGCGTTTGGGAATTTCCGTTGGAAAAAAACACGGGAAAGCGCACGTAAGAAACAGAGTCAAACGACTTTTGAGAGAATCTTTTCGCAAAAATATACCGCTTTTGAAAGGGACTTACGCTTTTATACTTCTTCCAAAACCTATGGAAAGGAAGACGGAGTATTCTTTCCACGTCTTTGAAAAAGAAATGCAAAAAATATTCAAGAGGGCGGAATTATGAGTGTTTCCTTGCTTGCCTTACAAGAAGAAAACGCGTTGTATTTACGGAAAAAGATTTTTCGGCCGTACTTGAAAATCCTTTGCATGCGACTGATTATTTTTTATCAACGCAAACTTTCAAAACACACGTGTATGTTCCACCCCACCTGTTCGCAATACACCTTGGAAAGCATCAATAACCGAGGGGTCGTTTGCGGAATATTGCTTGGAATTTGGCGAATTTTACGTTGCCACCCCTTTCAAAAAGGCGGAAAGTACGACCCGGCTCCTGAAAAAAGATCTATAAAATGGGTCTTATAACAAAGTAGAAAAGAGAAATAAAATGAATCAATTAACGACACTTTTAGCATCCCTCATACAAAACGACAGAGTAATTGCGTTTTTTGGAAACACGTACGACGTTTCGCTGAACTGGATAGGAAAACTGATCCGTATGCTCATCGAAGGGGTTGGTATCGTCGGCGTCGGCGTTATTTTGTTTTCCGTTATTTTGAAACTCATCGTTCTCCCGTTCGATATCTATCAACGGGTGAATATGTCTAAGCAAAACCTCAAAATGGCAGAAAACAAGGAACGGCTTGAAAGATTGCAAAAACAATACGCCAACGACAAGGCGACGTATAACCAAAAAATGATGGAAATGTACAAGGAAAACGGGATTTCCGTGTTCTCCTCTTGTCTTCCTATGATTTTGTCCATCGTCATCTTTATCGTGGCGATTAACGCGTTTACGGCGTTTTCGAGCTATGCAAACTTACAATCGTATAACCAACTCGTAAAAGGGTATAACGAATCCCTTATCTCCCGCACCGCCGTTTTGGAAGAACAAAACACGAATTACGACTCGGAAAACAACTGCTGGATCGTGTACGAGGAAAAGAAAGAAATTTTCTTTAAGGTGGACGAGTCGGAGCTTAGCGAAGCGTACGTGGGCGACGATTGGGAGACGTTAAAACCTCTCCTTGAAGAGGCGAACAAACAATACTACGTCAACGTCGAATACGTTTATGGGGAATACCAAGCGGAAATCGACGAGGTTTTGGGAGACGAAGAAAACGCTTTGTCTAAAAACGAGGTGTGCGTGCAATACGTGATTTCTCTCATACAAGAGGACGTTCGCTCATTATATAATAGCGAAGTGAAAGACCAAACCTCTTTCCTTTGGGTGAAAAACGTTTGGACGACCGACGCGTCGTATAAACACCCGATCATGAGCTATTCCGACTTCAAGAGCACTATGCAAAAGGCGAAACTCTTGACGGACGACGGCAAGATTTCCTTTAGCAAAGCCGCGGAGACCAAGCCGTATAACGCAGAGTCGTACAATATCGTGACGGGCGGACTTTCCAAAGAGAAGAGCGCGCCGAACGGATTTTATATTATGGTCGTTCTTTCCATCGGTACGATCCTTCTTCAACAATGGATCACGATGCGCATGCAAAAGGAACAAAACAAGTATTCCTCGGTGGACGGGCAAGGCGCGATGAACCCCAAAACGATGATGATTGTGATGACGGTGATGTTCGCCATCTTCTCGTTTATGTATAGCGCCGCGTTCTCTATTTACATGATCACGAGCAACCTTTTATCTCTCGTGACGACGGTGATCATCAACAAGATCGTCAGCGTAAAAATGGAAAAGAAAGCGCAACAAAAACTGCAAGAAAAATACGATAGAAGATTCTATCAAAAGAGAAATCAACAAGGTCAAAACAAGGGCAAAAAGTAAGCCTATAAGGAGAAACCATGGAATTTGAGTTCAAGGAATACACCGCAAAAACGACGGAAGAGGCAATCGAAGAGGGGTTGAAAGACCTTTGCCTTCAAAAAGAAGAAGCGATGATCGTCGTTTTGGAAGAGGGAAAAAAGAAACTGTTCGGCTGGCAAAAAGCGAGAGTAAAAATCGCGCGTAAATTCGCCGTAGAAACGGAAGGACACCCGTCCTCGACGAAAGAGATTGCCCCCGTCAAAGAAGAGGTTAAAAAGCCCAAAAAAGAGGGCAAAAAGGCCGACCAAAAAGACGGAGAAAGAGCGGGTAAATTCGTAGAAGAATTGTTTGCGAAAATGGGTACGAGTGTCCAAGCGGAAACCTCTACCGAGGGGGATAAAATCGTCGTCACGGTGACGGGAGCGGAAGGATCTGCCGTCATCGGAAAGAGAGGAGTTGTGATCGACGCGGTGCAAACGCTCGCAGGCGCTGTGGCAAACACCGGAAGAGACGATTATGCAAGAGTGACGGTCGATTGCGAAAACTACCGCGCGAGAAGAGCGGAAACGCTTAAGAAGTTAGCGGAGAATTTGGCGAACAAAGCCGTTCGTTTGGAAAGAAAAATCAAGCTCGAACCGATGAACCCGTACGAGAGAAGAATTATGCACGCGGCTCTTTCGGAGAGAAAGGACGTGACGACGAAATCGGAGGGTAGCGAACCCAATCGCTATCTCGTGATTATCCCCGAAAACGCGAGCGATCGTCCTCCGCTTCCGGCGAGAGAGGAAAGAGATTCCTATCGAAAAGGTAGAGAGTACGGGGATAGAGGTCGCATCGACAGAAAGGGCAGACCGCACACCCAGCGCGGTCGCGACGGAAGAGGAAACAGACCTCGCCCGTTGCAAGCAAAGCCCTCCCTTGACTTTTTCGGAACGTTTTTAGGGAACAGCAACGATAAAAAGGACGAAGAATGAGAATTTGGGCAAAGGCGATGAAAGGTGGGAAAATTCGAAAACAGTTCGTTTACGAACGCCCCGCGGAAATCGTATATGCAGAGTTTTTTGAATACTTGACGGAAATTTGCGAAAAGTTGGATATCCCTACGCCGGTGCTTACGAAGACGCATATTTTCAATTTCGCGAAATTCAACCACGTGAAATTTATAAAGCGCGATTTCGTAGAGAGTATGGAATACGACCAATTGTTTTTGGAAAATCTATTCGATAAAAAATAGGCAAAAGAGTGGTTTTTTGCAAAAAAACGGGTGTTTTTGATTGACAAAGCGCGGAAAAGTTTATATAATACAAGCAAGAAACAACGAACATATATTTGCCGTGGCTTCAAAAAATAGGAAGTCACGGTTGTTTTGTTCGTTAATAAAAAAAAGAAAATCAGGTTTATTCTGAAGGAGGATAAAAGATGGGCGATAAGTTCAAAATGACGAAAAAGGGATACGACGATGCGGTGGAGCATTTGAAATATTTGCAAACCGTAAAACGCGACGAGATCGTTGCTCGCATTGCGGAGGCAAGAAGTCACGGAGATTTGTCGGAAAACGCTGAATACGACGCGGCGCGCAACGAACAAGCGGCGAACGAGGGTGAAATTTTAGAGCTTGAATACAAAATCAAGCACGCTGAAATTTTGTCGAGCGTCGTGGACACATCCGCGGTGAATATCGGTACGAAAGTGACGGTGTTCGATCCCGAATTCGACGAGGAAGAAACATATGAAATTACGGGAACGACGGAATGCGACTTAAAGGCGAATAAAATTTCCAATATGTCGCCGGTCGGCAAAGCGTTGCTTGGAAGGAAAGTGGGCGACGTCGTGACGGTCGTACCCGAAAATAACAACCCTTCCTACCAACTTAAAATTATAAAAATCGCGCTTGCAAACGCGTAAAAAAGGAACGTACTATGGACGAAAAAATCGTGGCTCAAGGAGCGGAAGAAGAGAATTTGATCGAGCAGGCGAGAATCCGCCGTGAAAAGCTTGCCAAGCTCGTTTCCGAAGGGAAAAACCCCTATGAACAAGTAAAATACGAGGTAAACGCCGACTCCGCTTCCCTCAAGGAAAACTTCGAGGTTTTCGAGGGCAAGACGGTGCATATGGCGGGAAGAATGATGTCTCGCCGTATTATGGGCAAGGCGTCCTTTTCGCATATCGCGGACAAGAGCGGGTCTATCCAAGTTTACGTCACCCGTCAAGATATCGGCGAAGAGAATTACACGTCTTATAAAAAGGACTACGATATCGGCGATATCGTAGGGTTTAAGGGGTTTGTGTTCAAAACGCAAACGGGCGAAGTGACGGTGCACGTGCAAGAGCTCGTTTTGCTTTCTAAATCTCTTTTACCGTTGCCGGAAAAATACAACGGTTTGCAAAACGTCGATATGAAATACCGCTTGCGTCACCTCGACCTCATTATGAACGAGGACGTAAAGAAAACCTTTCGTAAACGCTCGCAAATTTTGAAAGAAATTCGCGCGTATTTGGATAAAAGAGGGTATTTGGAAGTGGACACCCCAACCTTGTTGCCACTCGAAATCGGCGCGGACGCTCGCCCTTTCAAAACCCACCACAACGCGCTCGATTTGGACATGTATATGCGCGTCGAGACGGAGCTTTTCTTGAAACGTCTTATCGTCGGCGGGCTTGACAAGGTGTACGAAGTGGGTCGTATTTTTAGAAACGAGGGTATGGACGCTTACCATAACCCCGAATTTACTTCGATTGAAATGTACGAGGCGTACACCGATTATTTCGGAATGATGGACCTCATCGAGGATATGTATAAGACGGTCACGATGAACGTATGCGGAACGCTTGATATTTCCTACCAAGGCACGGAAATTCATATGGGCGACTGGTCGAGAATGACGATGGCAGAGGCGGTGAAAAAGTACGCAGGCGTCGATTACAACGACTGGAACTCGGACGAAGAGGCGCAAGCGGTGGCAAAAGCGCTTGGCGTAGAACTTGAAAAAGGTCGCACGACGAAAGGTTGGGTGCTGATCGAACTGTTCGACGCGTTCGTAGAGGACAAGCTCGTGCAACCGACGATCATCTACGATTATCCCGTCGAAAACTCCCCTCTTGCAAAGAGAAAACCGTCGAACCCCGCGTTCACCGAACGGTTTGAATACTTTATTTGCGGACACGAGTACGGCAACGCGTTCTCGGAACTTAACGACCCGATCGACCAAAAAAAGAGAATGGTTGCGCAAGTCGAGGCGAAACGCCTTGCAGGGAATAAGGAATGTCAAGTGGACGAAGATTTCATCAACGCGCTCGAATATGGGCTTCCCCCCACGGGCGGGCTTGGCTTAGGCCTTGATCGGTTTGTGATGCTTCTCACCGATTCCTCTACCATTCGGGACGTTATTTTGTTCCCTACGATGAAACCGAAAAAATAAAAAACTGCATACCATGTATGCAACGAACGAAACATCCACCTCGTAGCCAAAGCTTCGCGGTGGATTGTGCTAAAGATACGAAAACAAACGGAGAAAGGAGGAAAATATGGACGCAAAAATCACCAAAAAACGGCTCGCGCATCTGTTTTCATACGACTGGTTCAAGATCGTTTTGTTCGCCGTAGCGTTGATTTTTGTATGGAATTTTCTCTTTTCGGCGCTGGGAACGAAAATTACGCCCGCGCAAGAGTTTACGATCTTTCATTATACGGGTACGTTCGCGGGCGAGGACTATGAATCGCTCGCTTCCGATACCAAAAAGCGCAAAGTTTTCTCGTACGATATTTTAGAGACCGTTCCCACCCTTATGAGCGTGTCCGACCTTGAAAAGGACGCTCTTATGTTGCCCCGCGTACAAACGGGGACGGGAGACGCGGTGCTCGTTCCGAAAAACACCTTCCAAATGGGAGAGGAGTATAAGGACGGCGATGGCAACGCCTATATTCCCACCCATCTTGAGACGCTCGTTTCAAAATATTCCTACGCGACGATCACGGTGGACGCGTTCCTTTCTAAAATGCAACGCTACCTCTCCCCTTTTTACGTTGATTTTGACGGGGGCGTAATGAACGAGGCGGAAGTGGAAGCGCAATTCCGCGTTCGCATTAAAAAACTGCGCGACAAGCGGTTCAAAAAAGAAAAACAAATCAAAAAAGGACTTGAACAAGAAAAGGAACGTATCGCCCTGCTCCGAAAGGCGTACGTCGATTTTAACGGTTATTGGGAAAGCGGGATCGTCGCAGTGGAAGAGGTGACCGTTTGGAAAGATTTTAAGGACGGCTCGCGGAAAAAAGTGAGCGGTAATTTTGCAATTAACTTGAACAAGGACGACCGAAACTCCAACACCCTCACCGATTTCGTCAAAACGTACGAGTTTATGGAAGGGGAAAACGGAGAACCAATGGCAGTTGCGACGGCTAAAGATATGTGCGTCGTGCTCCTCTCCCCTGCGGAAGAAAAATACGATTACGGCTCGTTTGAGAGCTTGGCGTTCGTCAATTATTTAATCGAACGGTATTTGATAATAGCATAAAAAAGGGAAGGTTTTCGGAAAACACTTCCCAAAAAAAAATAAAAAAACCGAGGTAAAAATAAGTGAAACATTATATGTCGGCAAAACGAATTTGTCTAGCGGCGATCATCGCGGCGTTATACGCCTCCCTTTCTCTCGTATTCGGCTCGCTTTCCTATCAAGGATTCTTACAAATCCGCCCAGCAGAAGCGCTTTGCGTTTTGCCCCTCTTCTTTCCAGAAGCGGTGGTGGGACTCACAGTAGGATGCGTCATCGCGAACACTGGGTCGCCGTTTTTTCTATACGACGTGATTGTTGGGTCTTCTCTTACGTTGGTTTCTTCCCTTATCACCCTTTGGGTTGGGCGGAAGTGGAAGGACCGGAAAGGTTTTCTCGTCGGCGGACTTTTTCCCGTTCTTTTCAACGGGTTTGGCGTTCCGTTTATCATCGTATTTTTGTGCGGAGATTTTACGGGCGGAGTTTGGACGGCGTACTTTACGTTCGTCGCTTCCGTTTTAGCAACCGAGGCTGTTTGGGTGTACGGACTCGGTGGTGGACTGTACGCGTCCATCAAACGGTTGCTTCGTTAAACGCTTTGTTTACGCCCCACCGCTTGCCATAAAAACGCCGAAACGGCGTCGGATATAATCTCCGCCATCGTGTAGACGAGGTGTACGCGCGTTTGGTTGAATAGCGCGAAATTCCCCACCGATTTTTCCGCGACGATCCCCATAATTGAAACGTCGCCGATTTTTCCAAGTTTCTTATTCGCTCCCGCCCCCGGAGAAAGAGGGGTGGGGGCGGTTTTTATAAGTCCGACGTCCCCAGCTCTTCCTACCGCGGCGTCGATTGCGATCACCTTTTTGCCAGGGTGAGTAAATCGTAAAAATTGCCGAACTTGCCCTATTTCTTTCGCCGTGATCGGCGAGGGGAGAGTGCCGTACACGAAACAACCGAGCCCTTGCGTTTTATGTTCCAGCATACTTCCGACGATCGGACCTAAACTGTCGCCGATGGCAAGGTCACTACCGATACAAACGACCACCGCTCTTTCCCCTTCTAAAAAATCGTTTAAGCAAAGCGCGATTCCGTCGCGCGCGTACCCGTTATATAAATGAAAGGTCTGTTCCATAAAAACACCTCGATACAATATGAAACCAATGATTGCCTTTTTTTGCTTTTTTTATACCCCTTTTTCGTTCGTATAAAAACTTGACAAATCGGCAAAAGAAGAGTATAATGCAAGCATAACTACTAAGAGGGAAAGATATGAATTGTTTCACGGGGAACAACGTTTTAACGATAGCAAAGGAAAATTTGCAAACGCTTCAAACGGCGATCTTGCTCGACGTCGCTTTTTTCGTGGTGCTGTTTATTTTTTCGCTCATCGGCGCGAGAAAGGGAGCGATTCGATCGATTATCGGGCTTCTTTCCACGATTCTTGCTGTGGTTTTTGCGTTCGTGTTCGCCTCGTCGATGGCGGACGTTTTGGAGGACTGGTTTGGTTTGCAAAGCGGAATCGCGGGCGGGCTTGAAAAAGTGTTTGCAAGGCTGAAAGGCTTTGATTTGGATATTTCGACGGCGGGCATAGAAGAGGCTCTTAAAAACGCGACCTTGCCGGGTTTCTTAGTGGACGGGATAGCGGAAGCGATCGCCGACCCCGACGTTCCGCAAGGCACGACGCTTGCAAGGAAAGCGGGGGAGGTTGCCTCCGGATACATTTGCCGTTTTTTGAGTTGGATCGTCGTGTTCTTGGCGGTAAAACTTGCGATGCGGTTGCTTTCGGGGGTCTTACATAAGATCGCGGAGAAAGTTCCTGCGGTCGGAGCGACGAACGTGCTCTTAGGCGTCGTGATCGGCTTTTTGAAAGGGTTGTTTATCGCTTGCGCCGTATTTGCCGTACTTTCCCTTTTCCCCTCCGAAAAACTCGTTTTGTTTATGGACGAAACGTATTTCGTAAGATTCCTTTTCCACGAAAACCCCATTTTGAAACTCATCGCCAATTAACCAAAAAAGAAACCCACAATCGCTTTTTACGGATTATACAAAATGTGGACAACTTTTTGGCAACTTTTCGCAAAAACACCAAAAAAAGGCGAACTTTTGGTCGTTTTCGGCTACGTTCCTTGACGACTGTGGACAATTTTTCGGTCACGAACAAGTGTTTGGGCAAAAAACTGCATTTTTACTGTGGATAAACGCGATAAATGTGGATAACTTTTGCAAAAAGGCAAAAAATCGGATGATTTTTATGCAAAGTGTGTATAAAATCCCCTTCTCAATCCCCAAAAACTCCACGAAACCTTAGGAAAATCAAGAGGGAAAGAGCGGTTTTGGGGATGTATAACGGGGGAAATGTGGATAACTTACGCCATTTTTGTATGAAAATCGTACAAAATGCCCATAAATCGGTAAAATGGTTAGAAAATTACAAAAAGTTGTCCACAAAAAACAAAAGATTGTGAAAAACGGAGAAAAAAGTATGAAAAAAAAGCCTTTTCAAGATTTACTCGAAGAAAAATTCGCTTTTTTGATCCAAGACGGGTTCTCATACGAATATACGTACGACAAGGGATCGGATTCTTCTTGCGTGTATATTTACAGATTTCGCAGGGGGAGAGATTTTATCGACTTTCGCGCGGTGAGTGGTGGCGGTACGGGTACGATCGTCGTGTTTTCCGGCGGAGAATATATCTTCCCTACGTTTGCCGTCAAGTATAAAAAGCAAATTCGCGCGTTTAAGAGAAAACATTTTTTCAAAAAGCCTACCGTCGCCGATCGCTTCGAGCTTGCGTCTGTTCTTTTGCAACAAGAGTGGCTTACGGGCGGGTTCGGACTTGCAAAAGCCCTTAAAATTGTAAACAATTAACAAATTAACCATTTAATAGTGATAATTTGTGAAAAAATAACACTTTTTGAACAATACCCTACAAAAAAACAAAAAATGAAAAAATGAAAAAATTTGTTTTACTTTTTTCGACAAAGGGTATATAATAAATATCGTTGGTAGGCAAGAGAGCCACCGACCTAAAATAGCTCATCATTTTCCCCCTTATCATATAGGTAATCCCCACGGTTTCGGCTGTGGGGGTTATCTTTTTTCGGCGTAAAAAATTTTTCGCGAAAAGCTTGCATTTTTCTTGGAAAAGTGGTACAGTATGATTGTATGTATATATCAAAAAAAGAAGGCGACGAAAAGCAAATGGACGAAAGAAGAACGCAATCGAAACGGGTGTCGGGGGTTTTGCTCCCCGTCACGGCGTTGCCCTCGCCTTACGGGGTTGGGACTTTGGGCGAAGAGGCGTATCGCTTCGTCGATTTGCTCCAAAGCACGGGCGTGAGAATTTGGCAGGTCTTGCCCTTGCAACCGACGGGGTACGGGGATAGTCCCTATCAAGCTTGCGCGTCCGACGCGCTCAATCCGTACTGGATCGACCTACCCCTTCTCGAACAAGAGGGGCTTTTACGCTTGGACGACTACGCCCATCTCGATTTCGGCTCTGATCCGAGACGGGTAGACTATGGAAAATTGTTCGAAAACAGATTTGTCGTTTTAAGGCGTGCGTTTGCGCGGTTTGATAAAACGAGCGAGGATTGGAAAGCGTTTGTAAAAGACGGGCGGTATTTTGATTTCGCGCTGTTTATGGCGCTCAAGGAAAAGCACAGGTTTTTGCCTTGGAATAAGTGGGATAAGCCCTACCAAAACCCTGCAAGTGAAGAGGTTGCCTCTTTTCAAGAAACGGGGAAAGAATTGATTGCCTTTTGGCAGTTCACGCAGTATATTTTCTTAAAGCAATGGTTTGCGCTCAAAAGCTACGCGAACGAGCGCGGTGTGGAAATAATGGGGGATATGCCCATCTACCTTTCCGAGGATAGCGTAGAATGTTGGAAAACGCCCGAAATGTTCCTCCGTGACGGCGACGTGTTTTCTCCCGTGGCGGGCGTTCCGCCCGACGCTTTTTCGCAGGACGGTCAGCTTTGGGGGAATCCCTTATACGACTATGAGTATATGGCAAAGGATGGCTACGCTTGGTGGAAAAATCGCATCGATCGTGCGCTTGCGCTTTGCGACTGGGTGCGGATCGACCATTTCCGCGGATTCGATCGGTTTTACGCGATTCCGCTTGGAAAATCGGCGAAAGAGGGCGAGTGGTTGGAGGGACCTAAAGACGCGTTTTTGCAAGGCTTTTCTTCGATCGTCGCCGAAGATTTGGGTCTCATCGACGAGAGAGTACGCGAGTTGATGCGAAAGACGGGCTTTCCCGGTATGAAAGTGGCGTGTTTTGGGTTCGACGGACGGGAAACGAACGAGCATAAACCCTCGAATTATACGCAAAATCTTTGCGTGTACACCGGTACGCACGACAACGAGCCTCTCTGCGGATTTTTGCAGGGTATGTCCGAGCAAGAACGGGGGCGTGTACGAGCCGAAATGCAAAAAGAGTGCCGAAAACTCGGCGTGAACGGGTTATATGGGACGGCGGAAAACGAGTGCTTGACGGTTGTGAAACTTTTGCTTGCCTCTCGCGCGAATATGGCGATCGTTCCCTTGCACGATTTGCTTTTGAAAGGGAGTGAGGCGCGGTTGAATTTCCCTTCTAAAACAGACGGAAACAACTGGACGTATCGCTACGTAAAAGAAGATTTTTCCAAGGAGGCGTTCGCGTTTTTTAAGGCGCTTATCGAGCGGACGAACCGTTGAACGGTTTTTTGAGAAGTCGCCATATACTATATAAAAAAGAATTGACTTTTTAGAAAAAGAAAGGTATAATAAAAAAGATAAAAACGAAAAAAGGAGGAACGAGTCATGGAAGGACGAATATCGGCGGAACCAAGCGTTGACCGATCGTGGGATAGGACTTGTTCCTTTTTTACGTAGGAAACGTTTGACCGCCTCGCTTATTCTAAAAACACGACTGTGAGGCAACGTATGAACGAAGAAAAGAAATACACCCTCGAAGAAATCGAGGAAACGGCGGAACGGCTCTCGAAATTGAGCGTAGAGGAACTCGCCGAAGAATTGAAGAAAGTAGAAATAGGGGCGCTCGCCCCTATTTGTCGTGCTTTAGACGATAGCGAAGCGCTTGCTGAAGCACTGCTTTTACTCCCCCAAAACTTGCAAGAAGAGATTATCGACGAATTCCACGAAGAAGAAATCAAAGAAGTCGCCGAAGAGATGTCGCTTGCCGAAACGGTGGACTTGATCGAAGATATGCCCCCGACGATTGCAAGAAAGCTCGTCGAAACGGAGGAGATTCGCTCCTTACTTAGCGAACGCAAGTTTTCCGTTTTGAAACCCGTCCTCGCCGAGATGAACGAGTTTGATTTGGCGGAAGTTTTCAACGAACTTTCCGAAAAAGAATTGCCGATTTTGTTTAGGCTTTTGCCCAAAGATTTGGCGGCGTCGGCGTTCGTCGAGCTTGACCGCGACGCGAAAGAGGGGCTCCTCAAAGGGTTGTACGATTACGAAATTAAAACGGTCGTAGACGAACTCTTCCTCGACGATACCGTCGATTTGATCGAAGAGATGCCGGCGAACGTCGTCAAGCGTTTGCTCGCCCAAGCCGATCGTGAAACGCGTGTATTCGTCAACGAAATTTTGAAATATCCCAAGGATAGCGCGGGCAGTATTATGACCGTCGAATACGTCTCCTTGCACGAGAATATGACGGTGGGAGAAGCTTTCCAAAAAATCCGCCAAACCGCGATTGATAAGGAAACGATCTACACCTCTTACGTGACGGACGAAAAGAACAAACTGCTCGGCGTCGTCACGGCAAAGACGCTACTCTTATCCGATCAGAACGCTAAAATCGGCGAGATTATGGAACAGAACGTCATCTATTCCTTGACGAGCGAGGATCGTGAAACGGTGGCTCGTAAAATTTCCGACTACGGTTTTTTGGCGATCCCCATCGTCGATATGGAAACGAGACTCGTCGGTATCGTCACGGTCGACGACGCGCTCGACGTCTTGCAGGGCGAAACGACGGAAGATATCGCGAAGATGGCGGCAACCGCGCCGTCGGATAAACCGTATTTGAAAACGAGCGTGTTTGCCCTTTGGAAAAACCGATTCCCGTGGCTTCTCGTCCTCATGCTCGGGGCTACGTTCACGGGGCTTATTTTGAACGTGTACGAGGCGAGACTCAACGCCATTTCCACGGCGCTGTTTGCTTGCGTGCCCATGATGATGGGTACGGGCGGGAACTCTGGCTCGCAAGCCTCCGTCACCGTCATTCGTTCCCTCTCGCTCGGCGAAGTCAAAGGTAAAGATTTTTGGCGGGTAATATGGAAAGAGTTTAGAGCGTCCATCTTGCTCGGCGTCACCCTCGCCGTCGCTTGTTTTGCGAAACTTTTGCTCATAGATCGGTTGCTGTTCGGGTTTACCGACTACACCGCCGTAAGATGTTTCGTCGTATCGCTCGCCTTGCTCATCACCGTCGTGATCGCCAAGGTGGTGGGTGGCGCGCTCCCGATTATCGCGAAAAAATGCAAGCTCGACCCTGCGGTGGTGGCGTCGCCGTTTATTACGACGATCGTCGACGCGTTGTCACTCATCGTCTATTGCGCGCTCGCCGTACAAATGCTCGGATAAGAGGTTTTGAAAAATGGAAATCGTGATATGGACCGCCCTCGGCGTAGGGGGCGCTACGGTCGTAGGCGTTGCGCTCGGTTTTTGCTTTCGCAATCTGTCGCATAAATTTAGCGACATCGTTCTTTCGTTTGCGGCGGGGGTAATGCTTTCCGCGGCGATTTTGGGACTGATTTTGCCCTCGATAGAGTACGGCGGAAAATGGAAACTCGTCATCACGGTGGCTGGGGTGTTTGCCGGCGCGCTTTGTTTGAATTTAATGGATAAGGTCGTTCCGCACTTGCATAAATTGACGGGCGACGGAAACGGGTTTTGCGGAGACAAAGAATGTTTGGCAAGAATGAACAAAATTTTACTGTTTGTGCTTGCAATCGCCATTCACAACCTGCCCGAAGGAATCGCGGCAGGCGTGGGATTCGGTTCGGACAACACCGCCGAAGCGCTTATGATCGCGGGGGGAATCGCCCTGCAAAATATCCCCGAGGGAATGGTGATCATTGGACCGATGCTCGCCGTGGGGATTTCTCCAAAAAAGACCTTTTTATACGCCTCGCTCACGGGAGTGGTCGAAATTATAGGCACGTTGATAGGATATTTTGCGGTGTCTATCTCGACGGCAATTCTGCCGTTCGCCCTCGCCTTTGCAGGGGGGACGATGCTGTACGTCGTCAGCGATGAAATGATCCCGGAAACGCACGCGCACGGCTCGGAACGCTCTGCTACGTACGCGCTACTTATCGGGTTTTGTTTTATGCTGGTCACAGACGTCTTATTGGGCTAAAAAGGATCAAACGTGACGGAAAAAATCCGTTGCGTTTATGCTGAAAATAATTTGCAAAACCTACCGCTTTTTCTTGATTTTTCTTTATAAATAGGGTATAATACCCTACGGAAGATAAAAAAATACAATTTTTGGAGGAATATTATGCCTTTAGTAAACACGACTGAAATGTTCAAAAAAGCGTATGAAGGCGGTTACGCCATCGGCGCGTTCAACGTGAACAATATGGAAATGATCCAAGCCATCGTAGAGGCTGCGAACGAATGCAAGTCTCCCGTGATTTTGCAAGTTTCCGCCGGCGCGAGAAAGTACGCAAACCCCGTATATTTGCGCCACCTCGTACAAGCTGCTGTAGAAACGGTGGATATCCCCGTTGCTATGCACCTTGACCACGGTGCAGATTTTGAAATTTGTAAAGATTCCATCGATTGCGGATTTACGTCGGTTATGATCGACGCGTCCAGCAAGCCTTGGGATGAAAATATCGCTATCACGAAGAAAGTTGTGGAATACGCTCACGCGCACGGCGTGACGGTGGAAGCGGAGCTTGGTAAACTTGCCGGCGTGGAAGACGACGTAAAAGTGGAAGCAAAAGACGCGCAATTCACCTCTCCCGACGAAGTGGAAGAATTCACGAGAGCGACGGGGATCGACTCCCTTGCGATCGCAATCGGTACTTCCCACGGCGCTTATAAATTCAAGCCTGGACAAGACCCCAAACTTCGTTTGGATATCTTGGCGGAAATCGAAAAACGTATCCCCGGCTTCCCCATCGTATTGCACGGCGCTTCGTCCGTCCCCCAAGACAAAGTGGCGATCGTAAACCAATTCGGCGGTTCGATGCCCAACGCAATCGGTATTCCCGAAAGCGAGCTTTACAAGGCGGCTAAAATGGCGGTTTGCAAAATCAATATCGACTCCGACCTTCGCGTAGCGTTCACCGCGGCGATCAGAAAGCACTTCGTGGAAGAACCCACCCACTTCGACCCTCGTCAATACTTGGGCGACGCAAGAACGATGATGAAAGAAATGGTAAAACACAAGATCATCAACGTTTTGGGGAGCGCAAACAAAGCGTAAAAATTTTCGTTTTTCCTCTATTTGTTCTTGACGAAAGGGGAAAAGTGTGCTAAAATACCAAATGGCGAGAAAGAGAAATATCGCCAAAAGAAAAATGAAAAAATATTTATAATCTATTGGAGGATTTATTATTATGGCAAATGTTAAAGTTGCGATCAATGGTTTCGGCCGTATCGGTCGTCTCGCATTCAGACAAATGTTCGGCGCAGAAGGGTATGAAATCGTTGCAATCAACGATTTGACGAGCCCCAAAATGCTCGCGCACCTTTTGAAGTACGACTCGGCACAAGGCAGATACGCGCACGCTGACACCGTTTCCGCAGACGACGAAGCTGGTACGATCACCGTTTGTGGCAAGACGATCAAAATCTACGCTGAAAAAGACGCTAACAACTGCCCTTGGGGCGAACTCGACGTAGACGTAGTGCTTGAATGCACTGGTTTCTACTGCTCGAAGGCAAAGAGCCAAGCGCACATCAACGCAGGCGCCAAGAAAGTCGTTATCTCTGCTCCCGCAGGCAACGATCTTCCCACCGTCGTTTACAGCGTAAACGAAAAGACGCTCAAGAAAGAAGACACGATCATCTCCGCTGCTTCTTGTACGACGAACTGCCTTGCTCCTATGGCAGACACCCTCAACAAGCTTGCTAAGATCAAGAAAGGTTATATGACCACGATCCACGCTTACACGGGCGATCAAATGGTTCTCGACGGCCCCCACAGAAAGGGCGACCTTAGAAGAGCGCGCGCCGCTGCCGCAAACATCGTTCCCAACTCGACGGGCGCTGCAAAGGCAATCGGTCTCGTTATTCCCGAACTCAACGGCGTTTTGGACGGTTGCGCACAACGTGTTCCCGTTCCCACCGGTTCGCTTACCCAACTCGTTGCTATCTGCGACGGTGAAGTAGATTCTGCTGCTGTAAACGCTGCAATGAAGGACGCTGCTTCCGCATCGTTCGGCTACACTGAAGAAGAACTCGTATCTTCCGACATCGTGGGTATCACCTACGGTTCGTTGTTCGACGCAACGCAAACGAAGTGCATGCCTATGGGCGACGGCACCACGCTTGTGAAAGTCGTTTCTTGGTATGACAACGAAAACTCTTACACGAGCCAAATGGTTAGAACGATTAAATATTTCGCAGAACTTTAATCGAAAAAACGAAAAGAAGAAGAGGAGAAAAATCTCCTCTTCTTTTTTTTTGCGAAAAAAGGAATATTTTCGTGATAAAATAAAAAAAATGACAAAAACTGTTTACAAGCATATTTTTTTATGATATAATATAATTGCGGGAGAAGAGGCTTTCTTTTGGAATCGCGCCCCCTCCCTATAAAACGAAAAATCAAAAATCATCATAGAAAGGAGACATTGAGATGATCGAAATTAAGACCAACTTAACTAGCAACGAAAAAGTGTTGCAATTCGTCCGTGAAAGCGCCGAACTTACTCGTCCTGACAAAATCGTTTGGATCGACGGAAGTGCTGAACAACGCGACGCGCTCCGTGCAGAGGCGGTTGCTACGGGGGAAATTATCAAACTCAATCAAGAACTTCTTCCCGATTGCTATTTGCATAGAACGGCGGAAAACGACGTTGCGCGCGTGGAAGACAGAACGTTTATTTGTAGCAGAAAAGAAGAGGATGCGCTTCCCCATTCGATTGTAAAATGGAAAGACCCCAAAGAGGCTTACGAACTCGCTTATTCGATTGCTCGCGGTAGTATGAAAGGCAGAACGATGTACGTCATTCCCTATTCGATGGGTGTGGTAGGCTCGCCTTTCTCGAAAATCGGCGTGGAAATCACCGACTCCATTTACGTCGTTTTGAATATGGAAATTATGACGAGAGTGGGCAAGGAATGTTACGACCAACTCGGCGAAAACGGGGATTTCGTAAAAGGGCTTCACTGCAAATGCAACGTAGACCCCGAAAACAGATATATTATGCACTTCCCCGAAGATAACACGATCATTTCCGTGAACTCGGCTTACGGCGGGAACGTGCTTCTCGGTAAAAAGTGCTTCGCGCTCCGTATTGCAACCTATCTTGGTAAAAACGAGGGATGGATGGCAGAGCATATGCTTATCCTGGGCTGTAAGCGTCCTCAAGACACGGAAATGAAATACATTGCGGCTGCGTTCCCCTCCGCTTGCGGTAAGACCAACCTTGCAATGCTCATTCCTCCCAAGGAATATTTGGACGCAGGCTACAAAATCGAATGCGTGGGCGACGATATCGCTTGGATTCGCGTAGGCGAGGATGGTAGACTTTGGGCGGCGAACCCCGAAAACGGATTCTTCGGCGTTGCGCCCGGTACGAACGAAAAATCCAACCCCAACGCGCTTGCCGCAACGAAGAAGGGAACGATCTTCACGAACGTTGCCTATAACCCCGAAGACGGCACCGTTTGGTGGGAAAAACTTACGAAAGAAGCGCCCGCAAACCTCATCGACTGGACGAACAAACCTTGGACGCCTGATTGCGGTAGAAACGCGGCGCACCCCAACTCCCGTTTTACGGCTCCCGCGGAAAACTGCCCTTGCATTTCCTCGGCGTTCAACTCCAAAGAAGGCGTTCCCCTTTCCGCGATTATGTTCGGCGGAAGAAGAGCGACGACCACTCCGCTCGTATATCAATCGAGAGATTGGAACCACGGTACGTTCGTAGGCACGATTATGTCCTCCGAAACGACGGCGGCTGCAACGGGCGCGGTAGGCGTACTTCGTCACGACCCGATGGCTATGAAACCGTTCATGGGCTATTCTGTCGATCAATACTTCCAACACTGGATCGACATGGGCAAGAAAGTGGACGAAGATAAGCAACCCAAGATCTTCAACGTAAACTGGTTCCGTCAAGACGAAAACGGCAACTTCATGTGGCCGGGCTTCGGCGACAATATGCGCGTGATTGACTGGATCTTGGATCGTTGCCAAGGCAAAGTGGACGCAAGAGAAACGGCGATCGGTTATCTCCCTTACGCAAAGGATATCAACATTAAGGGAGCAGACATCGACGAAGAAACGCTCGAAAAACTCCTCGTAGTCGACAAAGCTCGTTGGAGCGCGGAAGCGGAAGAAATCGAAAAATACTACGATGAAAACTTCGGCGACAAATTGCCGAAAGAAATTCGCGAAAATCTTGCGATTTTGAAAGAAAACTGCGCAAAATAAGTAAAAAAACCAATGAAAAATCCGTCTTTGCAGACGGATTTTTTTGTTTTATTGTTTTTATTTACAGAGAGCTTCTGCCAACGCTTCGAGTTTTTCTTCCGTGTCTTGGCGTACGCCCGAAAGAATGGTGATGGACGGCTCGATAAAGCGCAAGTTTTTGCATTTTTCAAGCATGCCTTGCATCACTTTGATCGCCATCGGCGCCCAGCTCCCGTTTTCAATAAACGCTACGTCCCGATTCTCAAACTTCCGTTCGGTGAGGTCGTGGATAAATTCTCGCATAAAGGGGAAGATACCGCCGTTATACGTCGTCGTTGCTAAAACGATTTTGCCATAGCGAAAAGCGTCTTCCACCGCTTCCGTCATATCCACGCGTGCCAAATCGTGTAGGGCGACTTTGACCCCGCGCTCCTTAATTTTTTGCGCCAAAAATTGCACGGCTCTTTTCGTGTTTCCGTAGACGGACGTATAAGCGATGACGATCCCGTCTTCTTCCACACCGTAGCTCGACCAAACGTCGTACAAATGCAAAAAGTAGGACAAATTTTCTTGTAAAACTGGGCCGTGCAGGGGGCAAATCGCGCGAATTTCCAATCCTTGAAGTTTTTTGAGAACGGCTTGCACTTGCGCGCCGTATTTCCCCACGATCCCAAAATAATATCGTCTTGCCTCGCAATCCCAGTCGTCTTCTTTGTCTAACGCGCCGAATTTTCCAAATGCGTCGGCAGAAAAGAGGATTTTTTCCTTTTCGTTGTAGGTCATAATCACTTCCGGCCAATGCACCATCGGCGCGGTGAAAAACCGTAAGGTGTGTTCCCCTAAAACGAGGGTATCGTTTTCGCCCACGACCACCTTTCTCAGATCAAAATCCTCGCCGAAATAGTTTTTCATCATAACGAAGGCCTTTTGCGAGGCTACGATTTTTGCGTTCGGATAGGTTTTGGCAAAGGCGGAAACGCTCCCCGAATGATCGGGCTCCATATGTTGCACGATGAGAAAATCCACCGGCTTTTCGCCCAAAATGTTACGGATATTTTCCAACCACTTTTCAGAAAAACGGCAATCGACGGAATCCATCACGGCGATTTTTTCGTCGAGTAAAAGGTAGGAATTGTATGCCATACCGTTTGGCACGGCGTACATTCCTTCAAACAAGTCTATATCGTGATCGTTTACCCCCACGTAGAGGGTGTTTTTCGTAATTTTCAAAGCATCACCTCGTAAAAGTAGTATACCTGTTTCATTTTTAATTATAGCACGAGCGCAAAAAAAATTCAAGCGGTAAACAAAAATTTCTTTTTCGTCCAAAGAACACGGTCGGGAATTTCTTAATTTTTTTGTAATTTTTTTTCATTTTCGGCGTTTATATCATTGTAATTTTTTCACGTTTTTGTTATAATATTTTTGCAGAAAAAATCTAGGAACAGGGTGATATATATGGAAAAATTGTACACGGGTAAAACCAAAGACGTTTACAAACTTGAAAACGGCAACGTTATGCTTAAATTCAAAGACGATTGCACGGGGAAAGACGGCGTGTTCGACCCTGGTGAAAACACCGTAGGGCTTACCATCGACGGGATCGGGAAAGCAAACCTCAAATCCTCCGTCTACTATTTCGAGCTTTTGAAAAAGGCTGGGATTAAAACCCATTACGTTTCCGCGGACGTGGAAAACGCGACGATGGAAGTGCTTCCCGCAACCGTGTTCGGACACGGCTTGGAAGTGATTTGCCGTTTGGTTGCTACGGGTAGCTTTATCAGAAGATACGGCGAATACATCGAAAACGGAACTCCCTTGAAAGGCGGATACGTGGAATGTACGTTCAAAAACGACGAAAAGGGCGACCCCCTCGTGACGGCGGAGGGGCTTGATGCGCTCGGCGTTATGAGCCTTGAAATGTTTGCTTCTATGAAAGAGCAAACCCTCAAAATCACCAAAGTTGTTGCGGACGATTTGAAAACGATCGGATGCGATCTTTGGGACATTAAATTCGAGTTCGGTTATAATAACGGCGAAGTGATTTTGATCGACGAAATCGCGTCCGGGAATATGAGAGTGTATAAAGACGGTAAAATCGTCGACCCCGTCGAACTTACGAAACTCATCAACGAAAGATAACGAAACAAAAACGAAAAATCCGCCCTTTGCGAGGCGGATTTTTTTGTTGCGTTCTATTTTGCTTTTTCGTTGCATATAGTAAACCACAACGCAAAAAAGGGAGTGGACGATATGAACGAAGAAATCGAATATGCGGAAATGCTGGAAATCCCCGTGTCAACGGTCAATATGGTACGCAAGAAAAAACGTCAAAAACGGGAGGATCTCAAAGAGAGTGTGATTTCTTCCGTCAACGCGAAAATGACGAGCGAAGAGGACGGGTTAAACGCGCGAGAGGACGGGTTAAACGCGCGAGAGGATGGGAGCGAATTTCAAACGTATTTGCTCGAAGACTCCTCTCCTGCGCCTAAAAAGAAGGGGGGGAAAATCCTCGCGGTGGAGTTCGCGGCGGTCTGCGTCCTTTGCGGGGGGATTTTCTTGACCAACGTGTTTATGCCAAATAGCGCGATCAATACGTTTTTCCGTTCCTTTGCCACGGAAAAGGCGGTGGTGGACGAACGGACGTATTCCGAATTTTCCCTTTCGAGGCTTACGAGCGAATACGCAGAAGCGACGATGACCCAAGAGGGTGGCGTAGTGAGTATTACGCTCCAAGGGTGCGTGTATTCTCCTGCGGACGGCGTGGTGTCTTCGCTCGTCTCCCAAGCGGACGGAAGCTTTGCGGTGGAAATCGAATATAGCGCCAACTTCATAGGCAAAATCGAGGGGCTTGACAAGGTGTATTACACGGTCGGGCAATCGGTAAAATCCAACGTGCCGATCGGCTACTCCGCGGGGGAAAGGGCGGTGCAAGTGACGCTGTACGGCGAGGGTGTGTTGCTAGATTGTTTCACGATGGAAGAGGGGAAACCCGTTTGGGCGGAAAGCGCGACTTAAAAAAAGACAGGGGACTTAGCATACATCCCCTGTTCTTTTTGCTCGGGGTATATTATTCGTTGACGGGCAAACTTATGCTCTTTCTTGCCACCACGCTCGTGGCGATCGAACACGAACTTGCGCACGCTCTCGTCAGCGCAAAAAGGGGGTATCGCCTTACGAAAATCCTATTGATGCCCTACGGCGCCGTCATCGAGGGGGATTTAGAGGGGCTTTCTGCTAAAGACGAAATCGCCGTTGCGCTCGCAGGGCCCCTTTGCAATCTTTGTACCGCCGTTTTCTTTTTGGCGCTTTGGTGGCTATATCCCTCGCTCTATCCCTACACCGATCTTGCCTTCGACGCCTCCTTTTCGATGTTTTTAGTCAATCTTATCCCAGCCTATCCCCTCGACGGCGGACGGGTTTTATACTGTCTTATGAAACAGTGGAAGATCAAACGTAAAAAACAATGGGCAAGAGGGATTAGTTTGGCAATCGCCTCGGCGTTTTTAGGGGCTTTTATCGTTTTTTTACTGCAAGGACGGGTGCAAATTAGCCTTTGCGTGATGGGGATATTTCTCCTTTGCGGACAGTTTGGCGGAAAGGAATACGAGCGCGCCCCGTTTTCGATGGAGAAAGAACTTACGAGGGGAGTGGAAGAGAAAAGAGTGGCGATCTTTTATGGATGCACTCTCTCCAAAGCTGTTCGGTTTTTGGAGCAGGGGAAGTATTTGTGGCTGGACTTGTACGACGAACAAGAACGACTGGTGGGATCGATATCACAAAACCGCCTAAGCGAACTCTTTTTAAGAGAGGATTTGAGCAAGCGCATGCAGGAATTTATCGCGCTTTAGGGGATTTTACCGCTTTTTTCCACAAAAAAGCGGTTTTTTTTATAAAAATTGTTGAAGAAAATTTTACAATGTGATATACTGTAAAAGCTGGGCCAAAAATACGAAAAACGGATGGACACATGAAAAGACAGTGGTTTTTGGATTGTTATTGCAATCAACAATTTGCCTCTTTGCTTGAAGATAATAAGATCGTGGAATTTTCCTCGGAAGAAGTCGGAACCGGCGGTATCGTCGGGAATATATATAAAGGGAAAGTCGTCAACGTCCTTTCGGGATTGGGAGCGGTGTTCGTTTCTTGCGGTTTGGACAAAAATTGTTATTTGACGATGGACGAAACGTACGCCGACGCTTCTAAATACGACAACAAGGAAGCCCCGAAAAAAAAGGTGGCGGACTTAAAAGAGGGGGACGAAATCCTCGTTCAAGTCGTCAAACCTCCGCGAGGGAACAAGGGCGCAAAAGTGACCGCTACGCTGTCGTTCGTTGGGAAATATTTGATTTATTTGCACGGGACGAACCTTTTAGGGATTTCTCGTCGAATTACGGAGGAGGCGGTGCGCGAGCGCGTGCTTTCCGACGTAGAAAAACTGCGCAAAGAAAAAGACGAAGAGGGCTTTATTATTCGTACGATCGCGCCCGACGCCGCGTTTAAGACGCTGAAAAAAGAGTCGGAAAACTTGCGTCACTTGTACGAAAATATGCAAAAGAAAGCAAAGACCGCGCCCGTCGGGACCCTCTTATATCAAGATTTGGACCTGCCCGTTCGCGTGGTGCGCGACGCCCTTGACGGCGATGCGGAAATCGTGGTGGGGAACAAGGATTTATACGATCGAATCGTCGAGGTCGTTCGGCTCCGTGGCGAGGCGAAAAAGAGAAAGATTACCCTCTATAAAGGAGAGCGATCGATGTATCGCGAATACGGAATTTTCGATCTTATTGAGGATTGCACGAACTCGGAAGTGCCTTTGGAGGGAGGGGGAAATCTCATCATCGACCACGCCGAGGCGATGACGGTAATCGACGTGAACACGGGTAGCTACATAGGGGAAAATTTGCAAAAGACGGTGTTCGACGTGAACATGCGCGCCACCAAGGAAATCGCAAGGCAAGTGCGCCTTCGCAACGTGGGTGGGATCGTCGTCGTCGATTTCGTCGACATGGCGGACGTTTCCGAGCGAGAGCAAGTGACCAATCAGCTTCGAGAAGAACTCAGAAAAGACCGCGCGAAAACAAACGTACTTCCCATGAGTGAGTTTTGTTTGACTGAATTTACGAGAAAACGGGTGGGATACGATATCCTTTCCTATCTCGTAAAGCCGTGCGAAAAGTGCAAGGGAAAAGGATTTTTACCCGACGACTTGTTCGCCGTCACCAAGCTCCGCGCCGACCTTTTGGATTTGTTCGCCGAGGGCTATAACGCGGTCATCGTCGATATACAAAAGGAGTTTATGAAGAAAATTTTAGCTAAGAGCTATTTGTCGGAAGAGGTGAAAACCCGCTGGAAAGACAAGACGGTGTATTTGATCCCGCATCATTCCTACGGGGAGGGAGAATTCCGCTTGCGCGGGGATAATTCAGGCGTGCTTTCGTTGCCGAACAACGCGCAAATTTTGTATTGAGGAGAAAAAAATGTTTTTAGATTATTGGACGGTTTTTTTACTGATGATTGCCTGCGCGATATTCTCCGTGTGGGCGAGCAGTCGCGTACATTCCGCCTATAACGCCTATTCTACCGAGCAGACGAAATCGAACGCTACGGGCTACGATACGGCGGTCAAGTTGTTACGCGCAAACGGAATTCGCCACGTATCGGTGGAACGGACGAAAGGTCGACTTTCCGATCACTTCGATCCCCGTAAAAAGGTCGTTCGCTTATCCGAATCGACGTTTGGAGACAATTCGGTGGCGGCGGTTGCCGTTGCGGCGCACGAGGTTGGACACGTGGTGCAAAAGGAGAGGGGATACGTTTCCTATCGCTTGCGCACGGCGCTCGTTCCTATGGTGAACTTCGGCTCGTTTTTGGCGCTCCCCCTCGTCATCGTGGGAATTATCTTAGAACTTACCATTCAAAACGTGGGCGACGCAGGCTTTTACGTGGCTCTCGTAGGCGTGCTTTTATACGGCCTTTCGACGGTGTTTACCCTCGTCACGTTGCCCGTAGAACTCAACGCCTCTAAACGGGCAAAGCAAATGCTCGTAGAAGAGGGAATTTTGACGGACGAAGAACTCTACGGCGCGGAAAAGGTATTGTCGGCGGCGGCGCTTACTTACGTCGCAGCACTTGCGACCTCGCTCGTATATTTCTTGCGGTTTGCCATTTGGGCGCTATCTATTTTTGGCAGAAGAAACGATTGAATAGAAAACCGAACGCCCTATTGCGGTTGCCGTTAGGGATTTTTAGTTTATAACAAAAGTGTAGCCCACTATACTTCGCAAAAAGCGAAATATGGTGGGCTTTATCTTTACCACAAAAGATTAAAATAATTTAGTTTTATTTTTAGCCTTGTGGCTAAAAGTTATATTTTGGCTAATGCCAAAGTTATATTAAATAAATCCACAACTTGCCGTAGGCAAATATCACTGCGTTAGCAATATCACTCGTCGTTAGACGAATATCACAAATCCGTTTAGGATTTATTTAGTTGCCGAATCCCTTGTAGGGACTCGGCTAAAGGCGTTCGGTTTTTTTAAGGGGGAAAAGGGAAAAATTTCTATATTTACTTGACTTAACGAAAAGGTTATGATATAATGTAAGAAGAGGGGCAGGGGGGAAGTAGGAGAGCAGTACGTCCAAAAACCGTTTTCTGTCCAAGGGAAACGGCTTTTTTATAGCCCGAATACGGTTTTTACGGCGACGAGCCGAAAAAATAAAAAAACTATTTACAAAGGAGACGTAAACTATGGAAATCGTTTACAAACCGTCGGACAGACCGCCTTTTGCAAAAATGGCTGTGTTTGCCCTTCAACAACTGCTCGCTATCTTGGCGGCAACGATCGCAGTTCCTGCAATTATCGGGAACGGAATGTCTGCATCGGCTGCTCTTTTCGGTGCTGGTGTAGGTACGCTCGTGTATCAACTTTTCACTAAATTTAGAAGCCCCGTATTCCTTGGCTCGTCCTTTGCATTCCTCGGATCGATGGGCGCGGCGTTCGCCGGTGCGGCATCTGCCAATGCAGGATTTGCAGGGATTGTAATCGGCGCAATTTTCGCAGGACTCGTATACGTCGTGATTGCGCTCGTTGTGAAAAAATTTGGCGTAGCTTGGATTGATAAAGTAATGCCCGCAGTGGTAATCGGCCCTACGGTTGCAATCATCGGCCTTTCGCTTGCAGGCAACGCAATCGGTGATTTGATGAAAGGGAGCGTGTTGAACGCTGATTTGGCGCCCGTTGCTTCCCCGTATCTTGCGTTTGTTTGTGGTTTAGTCACCCTCTTTACCGTAATCGCTTGCTCTGTGTACGGCAAGAAAATGGTAAAAATGATCCCGTTCATCATCGGTATTTTAGCAGGGTACGTCCTTGCTGCAATTTTAACGGGATTTGGCTTCTGGTTCGACGTGGACGCAATAAAGATTATCGACTTTGCGAAATTTAAGAGTATGCAATGGTATCCTGACTTTACGTTTATCAATGCGTTTAAAGGTCTTAAGGATATCGATGGTGCATATATCGGTACGATTGCCGTTGCTTACGCCCCCGTTGCGTTCGTTGTGTTCGCGGAACATATCGCAGACCACAAGAATCTTTCTTCCATTATCGGCTCTGATTTGACGAAAGACCCTGGCCTTTCCAACACCTTGCTCGGCGACGGTGTAGGCTCGATCGCAGGTGCGTTCTTCGGCGGTTGCCCGAATACGACCTACGGCGAATCGGTTGGTTGCGTGGCAATTTCCGGTTGCGCGTCCGTTCCGACCATCACCCTTACGGCGCTCATGGCGATCGTATCGGCGTTCATTGCTCCGTTCGTCACCTTCCTTGCGACGATCCCTAATTGCGTAATGGGTGGCGTTTGCGTAGCCCTTTACGGCTTTATCGCAGTGTCCGGTTTGAAGATGGTGCAAAAGGTTGACCTTGGCGACAACAGAAATCTCTTCGTCGTTTCCGTCATTCTTATTGCAGGTATCGGCGGTTTGACCCTCACGTTCGGTAAGGTGACGATTACTTCTATCGCTTGCGCGCTTATCCTTGGTATTTTGACCAACGTGCTTTGCTCGTTCGGCAAAAAGAAAGAAGAAGTTCCTGCAGGAAACGCAGACGAATCTGTTTCCGCAGAAGTCGTAGAAGAATAATTTTTAGCGATAAAAAAGATCGCCTGGCAATAAGCCGGGCGATCTTTTTGCAAGCGTTTAACGTTTCGTCAAAGAAAACCCCTCTCGCTTTTTCGAGGGGGGGAAGAAATTAGATAACGACGATGTTGAGTTCCTTAAACCGTTCTTTTAAACTTTCGGGGAAAGTACTGTCGGTGATTAGAACGTTGATATGCTCTAAGCGAGCGAAGGTGTACGGTTGAATTTTTCCGATCTTGGAAGAGTCGAGCATCATATATACGAACTTCGCTTTTTTGATGATGAGTTTCAAAAGGTCGGCTTGCGCTTGGTTGCCACAGGAAAACCCGTTTTCAAGGGTGAACGCTGAAGCGGAAATAATCGCAAGTTCAAAATTCGTGTCGGCAAAATAAATCGAAGAGAGGGGGGAGGCGGTGGAAAGGTTGCCCTTTTGCAACTGTCCGCCTAAGATATTCACTTCAATTTTATCCTTTTGTGCGAGCTCCTTGCCTACGGCAATCCCGTTCGTGAACACGTTGCAACGAATATCGGGGAGTTCTTTGGCAAGATAGAGCGCCGTCGTACCGCCGTCAAGGAAGATGGAAGATCCCTCGTCGATTAAAATCGCTGTTTTTCTTGCAATTTCCATTTTTGCGTCCGTTTGCACGGTCGCTTTTTTTACGTACGGCTCGGAGGAGGATTTTTGCACCTCTTTCATCGACATCGCTCCGCCCCGAACGCGAATCACCATTCCTTCCGATTCGAGTTGGAAAAGGTCGCGACGGAGGGTCATTTGCGATACGCCGGGGAAAGCTTGCATGAGTTGGTCTAAGGTGAGTTTTCCGCGTTTGTCAATGAGTTCCGCGATCCGTTCGATTCTATCTCTTTTCATGGTTCTTTCTCCTTTGTTTGTCAAAAGTTCCCTGCTTGCCCAAAAGGCACGCTTACAATGTATCACAAAACGCGCAAAAAGGCAAGCGAAAAAAGAACGAAACGGAAAAAAAGTTGTTGAAACGAACATTTTTGCGCGCGTTTTTGTAAAAAAATAGGCAAAAGCGGGAGAAAAACTTGCGCTTTTATAAAAAGTGTGGTATAGTGGAAACGAAAAAAGGAGAGAGCCGTCGTGGATTTTGCGTTTATAAAAGATTTAGACGATTTTTTTTGTGAAAAATATGCAAATTACGATCGTATTTGCGCCCAAAAAGGGTACGTGATGCCAGTGATGCAATCGGTGAAAAAGGACGAGTTCGGGCGGGACGTTGCTTATACGCTTCCCTCCTCCACCTTGCGCCTTTCCGCGCAAAAAAACAAGGAAGAAATTTTGAAAAATTTGAAAGCGGGGCTATTTGACGAGGAGTTTTCCTTTTCCTTTCGACCGCTAGGTTTTTTTGAGCGAATCAAGACACGGTTTTCCAAGACCTCTTTCCCGAAAGTGTTCCCTGCCGTCTTACAACGAAAAAATTTAACGATAGACGACGTAGAAAAAACTATACCGCTTGAAACGGGGATTTGGAAACGCATACGCCTTGGCAAGTACGCGCCGACGAAGAATTTGATTTTTTCCATCGCTTTGAAAAACGGGCTTTCCGATCGCGACACCCTCGATCTTTTGAAATCGTGCGGATTTTCCTATCGTATGCGCTCGGTGAAAGACGTCGTTGCGGGGTATTTGTTGCACCACAACATCACCAACCCCGAGATGATCGCTTCCGCCCTTGCCGAATATAAAATTACCACGTTGTTTTTATAAAATGCGGTCAAAACAGTTGAAAAAAGTTTGTTTTTTTGGTATACTGTAATCAACAATTGAATGCCGAGCAAAAAAAGAGTAATCGTTGCGGTGCGAAAAGAGAGTTCTCTCTTGGCTGGAAAGAGAATACGCGCGGACGGTGAAAGTGCGTTTTTGCGTTCGAGGTCAAGGGTAATGCCTTGCGGGACTCGCCGAAAAAATGAGAAAACGAGGGGATTTTTCCTAAAGTAAAGTGGAACAGCGAACACACTCGCCTTTATATAATGTAGCAAGGGCTATATTATGTGAGGGCGATTTTTTGACCCTCCAAAAGGGGGTAGGAATGTTTTTTCGTAATTTGCGAAAGGATATAAAAGCAGTCAAAAATAACGATCCAGCGGCGAGAAACGGCTTGGAAATTTTGCTCACGTATTCAGGCGTGCACGCGCTGATAGGATACAGAGTGGCGCATACCCTTTGGCGATGCAAACTCAAACTACTCGCGCGTTTCGTCAGTCAATTCGTCCGCTTTTTAACGGGGATTGAAATACACCCCGGCGCCAAGATTGAGGCAGGTGTGTGCATTGATCACGGTATGGGCGTCGTCATTGGAGAGACCGCGGAAGTGAAAAGTGGCGTCGTCATCTATCAAGGGGTCACGCTTGGAGCTACGGGAAAAGAAAAAGGCAAGCGCCATCCGACGATCGAGGAAAACGTGATCGTGTCGGCAGGGGCTAAAGTGCTCGGCTCGTTCACGGTGGGAAAAAACGCAAAAATCGGCGCGGGCGCGGTGGTGCTATCCGCCGTTCCTGTAGGCGCTACGGTGGTGGGGATTCCTGCTAAAGTGGTTAAAAAAGATAAAAACACGGTATGATATATATCCGAAAAAAAGAGGAAAAATTATGAAAATTTACAATTCACTCACACGGCAAAAGGAAGAATTCGTTCCCTTGGAAGAGGGGAAAGTGAAGATGTACGCGTGCGGGATTACCGTATCGGGCGAGGCGCATATCGGTCACGGGTATCAAGCCCTCATTTACGATATTATGCGGAAATATTTGCAAAAACTCGGTTTTTCGGTCACGTATGCGCGCAATTACACAGACGTGGACGATAAGATCATTGCAAAATCCAAAGAAACGGGCGTTCCTGCCGACGTGTACGCGGAAAAAATGATCGAAAAAATCAACGAAGTGATGCAAAAATGGGAAGTCGACGACCCCGATTTGTGGCTGAAAGCGACGGAAAATATCCAAAACATCATTGATTTTATCCAAAAACTCATCGACAAAGGTCACGCGTATCCCTCGCCGACGGGCAACGTATATTTCGACGTGGACAGCTATCCTGCCTACGGTCGGCTCACCAATCGAAGCAAGGACGATATGCTCGACGGCGTGCGCGTGGATAACGCCGACGAGAAGAAAAATCCGTACGATTTCACCCTTTGGAAGAGCGCGAAAGAGGGGGAAATTTACTGGTCGTCGCCTTGGGGGAACGGCAGACCCGGTTGGCATATCGAATGTTCGGCGATGAACCGCACCGCCTTTGGCGATCAGATCGACTTGCACGGTGGCGGTAGAGATTTGACGTTCCCGCACCACGAAAACGAGATTGCGCAAACGGAGGCGTTGACGGGGAAACCGTTCGTCAAATGTTGGACGCATAACGGACTTATCAAGGTCAACGGACAAAAGATGAGCAAGTCGCTCGGCAACAGTTTGCTCCTTTCCGAGCTTTTGGGAAAGTACTCCGCGGAGGCGATCAAGTTCGCGCTTTTGCAAACCAATTACCGTGGCGATATCAATATTACGGACGATTTATTCCCCGACGCGGAAAAGCACTTGCACGCGTTCTATACCGCCCTTTTAGAGGGTTTGGCGATAGAGGAGGACGAAGCGTTTGACGCAGGGTATATCGACGAGGCGTTTAACCGCTCGATGAACGACGATTTCAACACGGCGCTCGCTCTGTCCGATCTGTTCGGGTTTATCAAAGAACTCAAAAAAGAAACGGCGCAAAAAAGTGGAAAAGCGCCTAAGATCGCCAAACAAATTATCAAGACCTATTCCCTTTTGGGGCTTTTCAAACGGGACGTAAAAGAATATCTTGCTTGGTTTGAAAAGGCGCACGCGGTTGCGATTCCGAAGGAAGTGGAGGAGATCGCAAAGGAACGATTCCTCGCTCGGCAGAACAAGAATTGGGCAAAGAGCGACGAACTTCGCGCAAAGCTCGCCTCGATGGGATACGCCGTCAAAGATAGCAAAGAGGGCTATGAGCTTACGAAAAATCCCTAAAACCTTGTCCAAAGCGATTGACAAGGGCGCTTTGCAAATATTATAATGAAAAAGAAATAAAAAATTGAGGAAACGATTATGAAAACGTACACTAGTGAAAGCTTGCGGAATATGTATTTATCCTTCTTTGAAAAGAGAGGACACAAAATTATCCCTTCCGCCTCGTTAATACCCGAAAACGATCCCACCGTCCTTTTCACGACGGCGGGTATGCATCCGCTCGTACCCTACTTGCTTGGAGAAAAGCACCCTGCGGGCAACCGCCTTTGCGACGTGCAAAAATGCGTGCGCACGGGGGACATCGACGACGTGGGCGACGAGAGACACTGCACTTTCTTTGAAATGCTTGGCAATTGGTCGCTCGGCGATTATTTCAAAAAAGAAATGATTCCTTGGAGCTATGAATTCTTAACGAGCGAAGAGGGTTTGCATATCCCCTCCGAAAAACTTGCGGTCACTGTGTTCGGTGGCGACGAAACGTTGCCTCGCGACAACGAGGCTGCGGAGCTTTGGCAAAAAGCGGGAATCAAAAAGGAAAATATCTATTTTATGCCCCGCGAAAACAACTGGTGGGGGCCTGCCGGACTCACCGGCCCTTGCGGTACGGATAGCGAAATGTTCGTGATCCGCAAACCCAAGTGTTCCCCCTCGTGCAACCCCGACTGTTCGTGCGGTGCGTTCCTTGAAATTTGGAACGACGTATTTATGCGCTTTAACAAGCAAGCGGACGGCAGTTTCACAGAGCTTTCGCAAAAGAACGTGGACACGGGTATGGGACTTGAACGTGCGCTTTGCGTGTTGAACGGAAAATCGAGCGTATACGAAACGGACCTTTTTGAGGGCGCGATTGCAACAATTTCCGCGCTTACGGGCAAAAACTACGGCGAGAGCGAGGACGTGACGAGAGCGTTTCGAGTGCTTCTCGACCACGTGAGAACGGCGACGTTTATGATCGGCGACGAAAAGGGGATCGTTCCCTCCAACACCGACCAAGGGTATATTTTGCGTCGTATCATTCGTAGAGCGGTGCGGTTTGGACGCAAGATTGATCTTCCCGAGGGGGCCCTTTCCAAAATTGCGGAAAGCTACGTGGAGAAATATTCGCCTATCTACCCCGAACTTGCCGTGAACAAGGACAAGATCTACGATGAGCTTGCAAAGGAAGAGGCGAAATTCAACAAGACCTTACAACAAGGGCTCAAGGAATTTGAAAAATGTATTAATTCCTTGGAGCGTAAAAATCAATTTATGTCGGCAAAAGATCCCGCTTACGTACCCGAAACCGTCATCGGTGGAAAGCAAACGTTCCATCTCTACGACACCTACGGTTTCCCTGCGGAAATCACGGCGGAAATGGCGAAAGAGCGTGGCTACGGCGTGGATATGGACGGCTATAACGCGGCGTTTAAGGAACACCAAGACAAGAGTAAAGCAGGGAGCGAGAATAAGTTTGCGTGCGGTCTTGCCGATCACAAAGAAACGACCACTCGTTTGCACACCGCTACCCACCTTCTTCACGCGGCGCTTAAAAAAGTGCTCGACCCCTCCGTCAACCAAAAGGGATCGAACATCACGGAAGAACGGCTCCGTTTCGACTTCAATTTCGAGCGCCCTATGACGAAAGAAGAGCTTGCGGAAGTGGAACGCTTGGTCAACGAGCAAATCGAGAAGAACGTACCCGTCGTAATGCAAGAAATCAGTTTAGACGAGGCAAAAGCGCAAGGATTCACGGGGCTTTTTGAAAGCAAATACGGCGAGAGGGTAAAAACCTATTCCATCGGCGACTTCTCTCGTGAAATTTGCGGTGGCCCGCACGCGGAAAGAACGGGCGAGCTTGGTAAGTTCAGAATTGTCAAAGAACAAAGCTCGTCGGCGGGTATTCGCCGAATCAAAGCGGTGCTCGAATAAAACGAAAAAGTGGTAGAACGAACTACCACTTTTGCTTTTCAGTAAGGAAATATTAGCCAAAAAAACGACTAGGCAATAGGATATGCAACGAGAAAAACGCTCTATCCTCGCCTTTTCACGTTCGCATTTTTTGGGGAAGGGGCAAATTTGTCGAAAAAAACCCAAAAGTGTTAAAATTGTGAAGTTTTGTTAAATATTAAGGCAATCTTCTCTTCTTCCGTGCGCAAATGCTTGAAAAAATTTCTTTCCTATGCTAAAATAACAATAAATAGCACAAACTAAGGGTGTTTAGAAGGAGTTTTATCTTGAATAAAAGAAACAAAAAAATCGTTTGGATTGTAATCGTGTTGCTCGTCGTGGTTTTACTCGGCGTTTTGTTCACGCAAATTTTACAACCCGACTATAAAGAAGTAAAAACAAGTACCGTTGATCGGATTTTGGAAAAATACGAATACAAGCTTTCCGACGGAACCGTCGTGGATATCGAGTCGATGGAAATTTCCGCCGATTCGTACGAGGTGAAAATCGAAATCCATTCGACGGACGGAAAGACTTATTATTTGAAAACCGTTCGGAATTTTTACGATAGCGAAATGCTTAGCTTGTATGCGAACGAGTGGGAAGATGCGGGCAAAACCCTCACCTATGATTTAGCCGACCCCAATGCAGGGAGCGGTTGGTCCACAGTGATGACGCTCGGTGGGATCGTGCTCGTTTCCGTGATTTTCTTCCTTTTGATGCGCTCGGCGGCGGGTGGCGGAAAGGCGATGAACGTCGGTAAGACGAAAGCGCACGCCCAAAACAACCCCAAAGTCCGTTTCTCGGACGTTGCAGGCGCGGAGGAAGAAAAGGAAGAATTGCAAGAAGTGGTGTCGTTCTTAAAAGACCCGAAAAAGTTCTCCGATCTTGGCGCAAGAGTGCCTCGCGGGGTACTTTTGGTAGGCCCTCCGGGAACGGGTAAAACGTTGTTCGCTAAAGCGGTGGCAGGGGAAGCGGGCGTTCCGTTCTTCTCCGTGTCGGGTTCGGACTTCGTGGAAATGTACGTCGGCGTCGGCGCGGCGCGCGTACGCGATCTTTTCGATATGGCAAAGCGCAACAGCCCTTGCATTATTTTCGTGGACGAAATTGACGCCGTGGGTAGAAGAAGAGGGGCAGGCCTTGGCGGTGGCCACGATGAAAGAGAGCAAACTCTCAACCAAATCCTCGTGCAAATGGATGGGTTTGAAACGAACGAAGGGGTAATCGTGATGGCGGCGACCAATAGAGCGGACATTCTCGACCCTGCGCTTCTCCGTCCCGGTAGATTTGATAGACAAGTGAACGTGAACTTGCCCGACGTAAAGGGTAGAGAGCAAATTTTGAAAGTGCACGCAAGAAACAAACCGATGTCTCCCGACGTCAACTTCAAGACGATCGCGCGGATCACGGCAGGATTTTCAGGCGCCGATCTTGCAAACCTCCTCAACGAGGCGGCGATTTTAACCGCTCGCGCAGGGAAGAAACTCATCGGCAATATTGAAATCTACAACGGTATCAATAAGGTGCTTATGGGTCCTCAAAAGAAGAGTCGCGTTGTGACGGAATCGGATAAACGTTGCACGGCATACCACGAAGCGGGACACGCCGTCCTCGCCTCGTTGTGTAAGCATTGTGATCCCGTGCACGAAGTCTCGATTATCCCTCGCGGTAGAGCCGCGGGCTACACGATGACCCGCCCCGACTCGGACGACAACGACGTTTCCTATAATAAACTCATGGATAATATTTGTATGTCGCTCGGCGGAAGAGTTGCGGAAGAGCTCGTCATTCAAGACGTGACGACGGGCGCAAGCGCCGATTTGCAACATGTTTCCGACCTCGCGCGTAGAATGGTCACGCAATGGGGTATGAGCGAAAAGCTCGGGCTTGTGGCGTACGACTCTGGACAACCGGTGTTCATGGGTATGGAATACGAGTACGGCGGTGGATCGAGAAACGGTTATTCGCAAAAGACGGCGGCGGATATCGACGACGAGGTTAGACGGTTGATCTCTTCTGCGCACGAACGAGCCGTGAAACTGTTGAAAGAGAACAGAAGCATTCTAGATAATATGTCGAGAGTGCTTGTGGAAAAAGAAACGATCTATACCGAAGAAGTGCAAATGCTTATGGCAGGCAAGGATTATAAGGAAGTGATCGTGGCGATGGAAGGCGCGGAGGAAAAACACCAAAATAATCCTTTCGGTAGTGTGGAAGAATCCGTTCCCGTTCAAACGGAAGAAACGTCGGAAGAAAAAACGGTAGAAAATACGGAAGAATAATAAAAAAGCCGAGTTATTCTCGGCTTTTTTTGGAAGAGGATCCTATGAAAAAGGCAAAAAAACTTTCCTTTAAGGTCGCGTACGAACAAAAGACGGTCGACGCGCTGTACGTACAAGTGGACGGGGGAGAAATTAGCGAAGAAAAAGTCGCTATGTACGCCCTTTCCGATCCCCCCGAAATTCGATTGAATCGCGTGGAGCAGGGCTATAAACTGCTGTCCGACCCCGTCGAGTTCCGCTCGGCGAAAGAGGCGGGACACACTTCTTTCTCCGCAAAAGTCTATCGCTTTTCCGAGGAAGAGGCTAAACTTTTTACCTTGCTTTTCCGTATCAGGGCGGGACTACCCGTTATGGAAGAAAGCTACGCCATGCAAATGCTCGTGGACGAATACGGGCTTACGCAAGAAAAAATAGCAAGCCTCACGGGGAAATCTCGTCCGGCAATTGCTAACACTTTGAGACTTTTACGGCTTGAAGGGGAAGTGATCGGACTTATCGAAAGCGGAAAACTTTCGGCGGGGCATGCAAGAGCGCTCATCAAAGTGCCCAAAGAAAAGCAATACGCTTTCGCCGTGGAAACGATCGAGAAAGGGGTCTCCGTGCGGGAAACGGAGCGCGCGGTAAAAGCCTTTTTAACGCCCCCCGAAGTGTTGCAAAAACAAAAGGAAGAGCAAGCCAAAGCGAGAGGGGAGCTTCTAAAATCCATCGTCGAGAAAGGTCGCTCGGCGCTGGGGTTGAACGTTTCCCTTATCGGTACAGACAAAAAGGGTCGAATTTATATCGACTACCATTCCCAAGACGAACTCTACCGCTTTGAAGAGGCGCTGTCCGTCGTAGAAAATTTCCGAAAATAAAAAAATCCGAGCGCGAGGCTCGGTTTTTTTATTCTTCTTTTTCCTCTTCGTCCTCGTTTTCGGGAGGGGTGGGTTGCATACGCTTGAAAAATAGCATAAGACAGGCAAAAAACGCGGCGACGAATCCACAAGCGCCCGCCCAAGACCAACCGAAGATCGAGCCGACGGGTAAGACGGCGGCTATAAGGATTGCGGAAACAATCGTGCAAACGATTTGAAGGGTCAGCATAAACGGTCCTCTCTTTTTTCTTTATTTACATTATTATATATATAAGGGCGCAAAAAGTCAAGTTTTTGCCTTAAAAAGAGGGCTTAAAAAAAGCGAAAAAAATTTTAAAAAAACTTTGAAAAACCTTAAAAAAACGCTTGACAAAGGGATTGAGGTTGTGTTATTATAGACAAGCTCACGACCGCGGAGGTCGGGTAGCGCCGAGCTGAAGCTCGGGAAAAAGCAGATTAAAAACAGAATAAGAAAGAAATGAGATTTTATTTGACAAACAAGCAAATGAAAGGTAATTTCCGT
>JAZLBD010000014.1:0-42316 GCA_045613545.1 Christensenellaceae bacterium | reverse complement strand
CGTTTTTTTCGGCGCCGAACATTTCGACGTCGTTTTTTTGGTTGTTTTTCTTGTCGTTTTCTTCTTTGCCATGAGCTACTTTCTCCTCTTTCGGTTTTTCCTTTGATCGCGACGTGCACGGGAAAGAGTGATCGAATCACGAACGTTGCGATAGATCTTCCAAACGATCAACACGACGAGGACGACAAGAACGAAAGAAATCGTTCTCTTAAAATCTGCGCATCCGGCGCAACCGCTCGGAATTTCCATGTCCGTCGGAGGCGTCGTACCGTTGAAAATATCGATCGGATCCGCAACGACGCCAAGCACCGTTTCCGTACCATTCTTTTCAAACGTCAACGAGATGATATCAAAATCCAAGAAAACCGTTTGTTGGCATACGTAGCCGTCTCGAGCTGAAATCTCACCATTCCCACGCTTGTCAAACCGCGCTACAGCGGCATAGTAATCGGTGTTTGCAAAACGGAATAAATAAGGGGTTTTATCGTTTTCCAAGGCATTTTGGCAATACTCACGGAAAGAAACATCGTTATTCATTTTTTTGGTTGAGGCGACGGGTATCTGCCGTTTCTCGCAAGCGAGAACTCTCGGCAGAGCGTCGTCGCGCCGTCAACTTTCGTATTCTTTCCAACCACCATTTGCGGTCGCTCCTCGCGTGTAAGGAGCGTAGCGACGGAATAGCGAGCTTGTCGAGCGTCAGCCACGATAATCCGTTTACCTTCCGCGCGTACACCTACAAAAAACAAACCTTACTTGATGATTCAAGTAAGGTTTGTTTTGGTTGAGGCGACGGGACTTGAACCCACGACCTTTTGGTCCCTAACCAAACGCGCTACCAAGCTGCGCTACGCCTCAATGCTCGCTCACAAGCACTATCCATTATACAAACGCCGAGGAAAATAGTCAAGCGTTTTCGCCGTTATTTTGCAAATATTTTTTCTTTTTTTTCGGAAAACTTTGTTTTATGAAAACCTTGACTTCCTTTTTCTTTTATTATATAATAGTCGTGTAAAAATACGTAGTTTCACACGAAAGAGGTAAGATAGAATATGAAGAAAATTAAGACGATCGCTTTGATTGCGCACGACAACAAAAAAGCGGATATGGTAAACTGGACGCTGAAAAATAAAGAGGTTTTGAAAAATTACGCGCTTTGCGGTACGGGTACGACGGCTCGGCTCGTTTCGGAGGCGACCGATTTGAAAGTCAAACGGTATCTCTCCGGGCCTTTAGGTGGCGATCAACAAATCGGCGCAAAGATTGCGGAAAAGAAGATAGATTTAGTGGTATTTTTTTGGGATCCGCTCGAATCACAACCGCACGATCCCGACGTGAAAGCGCTTCTTCGTATTTCGGTGGTATACGACATTCCCATTGCTACGAACCGCGCGACGGCGGACTACGTGATCCATTCCACCCTCTTAAACGGCTAAAAAAGTTCCGTTCCTTTGAAAGGAACGGTTTTTTTCACTCTTTTTTGGGGGAAAGCATAGAATGGAAAGGGTGGAGGGGCGTATGCAAGTGTGTTTTGTCAGCAGAGAAAACGTCAACGACTTTTGCTGCGCGGGGGCGGACGTCGTGATTTTCGGCTTTCGGTCGATTGCGGAGGAAGTATCGTACGAACGAGAGTTGAAAGGGGAAACGAAACACTTCGAGGATATTGCTATCCTTTCCAAAGACTACAAAAACGTAGTGGTGTGCGGTTGCATGACGGATACGATGGGCTTAAAGCGAAAATCGGCGGTTGTTGCCCAAAACGGCAAGATTTTGGGAGTGGCGGATATGCTGTATTCGATTGACCGATCTTTCAATCCGGGCGCAGGTATTTCCATATTCGATACGCAAATAGGAAAAATCGGTTTGATCGTAGGCACCGATTTGTTTTTTCCCGATCTATTAAAAAGTCTATCCCTTTGCGGATGCGAATATATTATTTGCCCCTACGGCGAGGTGTTCGACGGCACCGAGCAAGTTGTAGCAAGAGCGTATGCTTTTCTATACGGAATCCCTATTTTTCTTTGCGGAATCGGGTATTCGGCGATCGCAAACGGAAACGGCGAGCTTTGTTTTTCCTCCCCCCATTCGCCCATTCTTTGCGACGTAGAGCGAAAAAAAGACTTCCACCTCGTCGAATCGCGCGAGCGTGGAAGGCAAAAGGCTGAAAGAGGGGAGTTTTGAAAAAGAGCCGTAGCAGATGCTATGGCTCTTTGCGTTAAAATCCGGCGTTTTTGATTGCGCGCTCGGTGTCTCGTTTGACGTCTCGTTCCGCGATCGATTGCTTTTTATCGTAGGTGTGCTTCCCTCGGCAAAGGGCAACTTCTATTTTCACGAGCGCGTCCTTAAAATAGAGTTTTAAGGGCACGAGAGTATAGCCCTGCCGATTGATTTTTCCTGCAATTTTTGCGATTTCACTGTTGTGGAGGAGTAATTTTCGATCTCTTCTCGTATCTTTACTCGCCAAAAGGTCGGACTTATCGTAATGTGCGATATGCATATTTTTCACCGAGACGATGTTTCCACGAACGAAGCAAAAACTGTCGTTCATATTCACGTTCCCTGCGCGTAAAGACTTGATTTCACCGCCTTCTAAAACGATCCCCGCCTCATATTTCTCCTCGATAAAATATTCGAAAGATGCAGTTTTATTTGTCGTTATAATTTTCATACTTCCTCCTTTTGTTTTTGAGGGATAAGGGAAAAACGTACCCGTCGTTCAAAGAAATCCACGTCTTCTACACGTACGCGTATCGGCTGTCCGATAGAAAAAGACGATTGATAGCCTTGCAATAAAAAGCGGTCGGGGATTAGCGTGAACTCGTCGCGCAACGTGTCAAGGGGGATCATGCCCTCCACCGCAAAGGGGAGTTCGGCAAAAATTCCGAAATTCGTCACGCCCGAAACGACGGCGTCGTATTCCTCGCCGATCTTTTCGCTCATATACATAGCGATATAGAGGGCATCCACTTCTCGTTCTGCTTCCGTTGCTCTGCGTTCCCTTTCCGACGTGTCGATGGCGGCGGCGGAAACGAAATCGCCGTACCGCTTTATGACATCCTCGTATTCTCCCGACAACACTTCTTTTATGATACGGTGTATGCAAAGGTCGGGATATCGACGAATGGGGGACGTGAAATGACAATAACAATCGCTTGCGAGTCCAAAATGTCCCGTGTTGAGGGCGGAATACCGCGCCTTTTGCATCGAACGGAGCATCACGCGATTCAAAACGGAATAGATGGGCAACCCTTTCGCCTCTTTCAAGAGGTTGGAAAAGTCGTAAGGCTTCACTTCTTCCGCGTCGTAGCGAGCGGAAAGACCTAACCCTTGCGCGAACGAGCGAAAATCACTTGCCTTTTCCGGCGAAGGTTTCTCGTGAATGCGGTAAAGGAAAGGGAGTTCAAGGGAATGCACGAACGAGGCGACCGTCTCGTTTGCCGTCACCATAAACTGTTCGATGATCTGGTGAGAAAAGGGACGATCGTAATTGGGAATGGTAATATCCCCGTTTTCGTCGATGGAAATATGCGCCTCGGCAACGTCGAGCTCTATAGAGCCCCTGCTCTCTCTTTTCTTTTGTAAAATACGAGTGAGTTCTGCAAAGAGGGATACCATGTCTTGAACGTCGGCGTATTTTTCAAGCGCCTCCCGATCGCCGTCTAGCATATCGGAAATCTCGTTGTAGGTCATGCGGTGGGTGGAGCGAATAATTCCGTTTACGATTTGGAACGATTTCACAACGCCTTTAGCATCGATTTTCATAACGCACGAGAGGGTCAATCGTTCCTCTCCTTCGCTTAGTGAACAAATGCCGTTAGAGAGCCCTTTAGGGAGCATCGGAAGAACGCGATCGGGAAAATAAACGCTCGTACCGCGCGCGTACGCCTCGTTATCGAGGGGGGAACGGAAGGGAACGTAATGGGAAACGTCGGCAATGTGCACGGAAAGCAGATAGTCGTTTCCCTCTTTTTTGACGGAAACGGCGTCGTCGATATCACGCGTATCCTCCCCGTCGATCGTGACGATCAAATCTCCTCGAAAATCCGTTCTATCGTTAAGATCGCTCGGTTTGATCCCTCTATGGTTGATACGATTCGCCTCTGCCTCAAGCCCCTCTGGAAAATCCTCGCGAAGGGAAAAGGAGCGAATGATCGAAAGTTCTTCCACGTCGAAATCCTCTTCGTCGCCAAGAACTTCGATAATTTCTCCGCCGGGCGCTTTGCCGTAAGGGTAATCGGTGATTTTTGCCACCGCCTTCACACCGCTACGGATATTTTTGCAAGCGTGCAAGGGGATAAAGATAGGTTCAAAATATTTTTTCTCGTCGGGGTAAAGATATCCCGCGTTGCGCTCTTTATAAAAGGATCCGACGATCTGTGTGTAGCCACGCTGTAAAATACACACGACCTCCGCCTCGTCGCTTGATTTTTCGCTTTTGACGTGGGTGACAAGCACCGTGTCCCCGTGCATCGCGCCACGTAGATTGCGATGGGGGATAAAAAAGTCGCTAGGATAAGCAGTTTTATCGGAGGGGGAAAGGAACGCAAAACCTCGTTCGTTTCCGATAAGCGTGCCCTCAATGAGGTGTAAGCCCTCTTTCGTTCCGTAGTTGCCGTTGGCATAGAAAAGCGCTCCCTCGTCCACGAGAGAGTCTAAAAGGTGTTCCATTCGCTTGCGTTCGCGATAGGGAACGGATAAAATTTTACAAGCCTCTTGCAAAGTGACGGCTTGAATCTCTCCGCTTTTGAAGCGGGTTAAAAGAGTTTCTTTCGCGTTCAAAATACACCTCGAAAAGGGATAAAAAAAGACGGCTTTTGGGAAAAGCCGTCGATTTCGTTTGGGGGAATTACCAAAGGGCGTCGATTTGAATGACGTAGAAGCAAACTGCGAATACGACGAGAATTGCAAGGCAAATAATCGTCCATTTTTTCATTCTTGCTTCAATCGATTTTCCTTTGTTCTTGCCAAAGAAAGTTTCGCTGGAACCACCGAGGGCGCTAACGCCTCTGGAATTACTCGGTTGCAACAAAACGAGTACGATTGCAACGACTGCGGCGATGAACATAAGCACGATCATTGCAAAACTCAACGCCATATATAAATCGTAAGATGCTTGGTCTTTCGTGGGGACTAACAAACTGATAAAATTCAACATTTCTTTTTTAATCCTTTCGTTTATTTCTACGGTTCGGCAGAAAACCGCCTTGACATTTATAGATTATACCATACTCTTACAAATATCGCAACCGTTTTTTTATCCTTTTTGCGTAAAAATTACGATAATTTTCCCTCTTAGCGTGTCAAAAGGGTTTTTCCCGTCATTTCTTTCGGTTGTTTCACTTCCATTAAATCGAGGAGCGTAGGAGCAAGATCGGCAAGAACGCCGTCCGAAAGAGTACAGTTTTTGTATTTGTCGGAAACGAGAATCACGGGAACGGGATTGGTCGTATGTTGCGTGAAAGGTCCGCCGTTTTCGGCAAGCATTTGATCGGCGTTGCCGTGGTCTGCCGTCACGAGCGCGCTTCCGCCCATAGCAAGAATTTTATCCGTTACTTTTTTCACGCATTCGTCCACCGTGTGAACGGCTTTTTCCGCCGCTTCCATAACCCCTGTGTGTCCGACCATATCGCAGTTGGCAAAGTTCAAAATCACAACGTCGTAAATTCCTTTATCGAGTTCCTCCAAAACTTTATTCGTGACGAGGTAAGCACTCATTTCCGGTTGCAAATCGTAAGTTGCTACTTTCGGAGAATCGATCACGATTCTCGTTTCTCCCTCTACGGGCGGTTCGAGTTTTGCGTTGAAGAAGAAGGTGACGTGCGCGTATTTTTCCGTTTCGGCGATGTGGAGTTGTTTTAAGCCCAGCGAGGAAATATACTGCGGAAGGGTGTTTGTGATTTCGTCGGGCGGGAACGCTACGCCAACGTTTTGGAAAGAGGAATCATACACCGCAAACCCAACGTAGGTGGGGGAGAGGAATCCGGTTTTACGCTCGAACCCGATCGTCTTTTCACCGCTTGTAGCGGGGAAGTTTTCTTGCGAGAACATACGAGTGATTTGGCGGGCTCTATCGGGGCGGAAGTTGAAGCAAATAATGCTGTCGCCCTTTTGAATGAGCGCGATGGGTTTGCCGTTTTCCGTCAAGTTGGTGGGGAGCATAAATTCGTCCGTCACGCCGTTTTCATAAGAAGCGAGCATCGCTTCGCGTGCGCTTCCTTCAAAATGCACGCCCGTGCCGAGGGTGAGCATGTCGTACGCCTTTTCCTCTCTATCCCAGTTGTTGTCGCGATCCATTGCGTAATATCTTCCGGAAATGGAAGCGATTTTCCCAAAGGAAAGTTCGTCCATTTTCGCTTGCAAATCGGCAAGGAATCCAGCGGCAGAAGTGGGAGCAACGTCCCGTCCGTCTGTGAACGCGTGTACGTACACTTGGGGAAGACCGACTTTTTTTGCCATTTCGATGAGGGCGTAAAGGTGGTCGGTGTGGCTATGCACACCGCCCGTAGAAACGAGTCCAAAAAGGTGCAACGTCTTTTTGTTTTCTTTCGCAGCGTTCATTGCGCGAAGAAGTTCAGCGTTTTCAAAAAACGTACCGTCTAAAATATCTTTGGTGATTTTCGTCAAGTCTTGGTAGACGATGCGACCTGCACCGATGTTGAGGTGTCCTACTTCCGAGTTGCCCATTTGTCCGTCGGGAAGACCTACCGACATACCGCTTGCGCCCAAGATGGCGGAGGGATAATTTTTCATAAGTTCGTTGACGTTTTTGCTACCGTCCGTATAGATTGCGTTGCCCTTTTGATCGGGGTTGAGACCGTAGCCGTCCATAATGATAATGGCGTAAGGTGTTTTCATAATCTTTCTCCTTAATATTATGGGAATAATAGGGGCAGTTATGCGTTGAACGATGCATATCCACCCCTAATAAATCGCTTATTTATCGAAATTTACGATTGCCGAGAAATCGGGCGCTTTGAGGGACGCGCCACCGATAAGTCCGCCGTCGATTTCGGGCATAGCCATGAGTTCTTTGCAGTTGCCTGCGTTCATGCTACCGCCGTATTGAATACGAACTTTTTCCGCGCACTTGGGACAGAAGAGTTCGCCGAGCGTTTTACGGATATAGCCGATCGTTTCGTTTGCTTGTTCCGCCGTAGCCGTCTTGCCCGTGCCGATTGCCCAAACGGGTTCGTAAGCGATGACGAGTTTGGATAAATCCTCCACACCGCAAAGCCCGTCTTTGAGTTGCTTGTAAAGGACTTCTTCCGTTTTACCGTTTTCTCTTTCTTCCAAAAGTTCTCCTACGCAAACGATAGGGATAAGTCCAGCGGAAAGGGCGGTTAACGTTCTCTTGTTTACCGTTTCGTCCGTTTCAGCGAAGTATTGTCTTCTTTCGCTATGACCGATAATGACGTATTCCACGCCGTATTCTTTGAGCATATTTGCGGAAATTTCACCGGTATAAGCGCCTTTTTCAGCGAAGTGCACGTTTTCCGCGCCGAGCTTGATGTTCGTGCCTTGAAGAGCAACGCTCACCGCGGGGATATCAATCGCGGGAACGCATACGACGACGTCGCAGTTCGCCTCTTTCACGAGGGGCGCGATAGCATTTACGAGCGCAACGCCTTCCGACGCCGTGTTGTTCATTTTCCAATTTCCTGCAATAATAGGTCTTCTCATTTTTATTTCTCCTTTGGAGTCGTTATTTTTTTATCCGTAGGTCATTATAGCACTTTTGGGAAAAAATAGCAACGAAAAACAGGCCGTTTTTATCGTTTTTGTAAAACAAAAAGGACAATCCAAGCGGATTGTCCTTTTTTGAAAAAACGTCTTGATTTACTCTATTTAGTAAACAAATCGTTTGTCTTGGCTGTCTTACGATTAAGAAAAAGAAGCCAAAAGCATTAAAGCGCTGAGGACGGAGAAGAAAACGATTGCGGAAAATACTACGGCGATGATACCGAGCACTAAACCTGCCGTGGCTATACCGCTGCCTTGACCGTTGCTTTTCAGCTTTTTGCCACCGATAACCGACAACACCAACCCTACGATCGAGGCAGGTAATGCGATGAAAGCGCAATATCCACTTATAATGCTAAGCGTCACACCTATAATACCTAACACAAATCCTGCAACTGCTTGACCTTTACCCATAAATATACCTCCTTTGTTTTATACAACGATAAACATTGTTGTAATGATTATATAGGATTTTTTCCTATAAGTCAAGTATTTTATCGGATATTTTCCTATAATTTTATCATAATAGTCAAGGGGGAATAAGAAATGGAAAATAACGTTGCAAGAATGGTGGGAGAAAACTTAAAGTTGGCGCGAAAGGCTAAAGGATTGACGCAAGCGCAGGTCGCCAAGGAATTAAATAAATATCAATCGGATTACAGTGAATATGAAACGGGGAACATACAACTTGATTATGAGAAGATAGTCTATCTTTGCAAGCGTTTTGATATTACTCCTAACGAATTGTTTGGCTTTTCTCTTTGAGGCGTTGAGTTTTAGATAAAATAAAAAGGACAATCCAAGCGGATTGTCCTTTTATCCTATCGTCGATTATTTATCGTTCAAGCAAGCAATACCGGGAAGTACCTTACCTTCGAAAAGTTCGAGGGAAGCGCCACCACCCGTCGAGATGTGCGTCATTTTGCTTGCATACCCAAGCACTTGCACAGCTGCCGCGGAGTCGCCACCGCCGATGATCGTCGTCGCTTTGCCGTAAACGTTTGCGAGCGCTTCAGCTACCGCTTTCGTACCTTCTGCAAGGATGGGATTTTCGAACACGCCCATAGGTCCGTTCCAAATCACTGATTTCGCTTCGGAAACGACTTTTGCGAAGAGCTCTCTCGTCGCGGGACCGATATCAAGACCCATCATATCGGCAGGGATAGCCTTGGAGGGAACGACGGTCGTTTCGATGGGAGCGTCGATGGGGTCGGGGAACGCGTAAGCTGCAACAGTGTCCACGGGAAGAACGATCTTCTTGCCGAGGGAAGCTGCCTTTTCAAGCATTTCCTTGCAGTACGCGATTTTTTCTTCGTCTACGAGAGAAGTACCGATTTCACCGCCTTGCGCCTTGATGAAGGTGTAAGCCATACCGCCACCGATGACGAGGGTGTCGCATTTTTCAAGCAAGTTGGAAATAACGTTGAGTTTGTCTGCAACTTTAGCCCCGCCGAGGATAGCAACGAAAGGTCTTTCGGGGTTTTCCAAGGTGTCAGCCATAACGGAGAGTTCCTTTTCGATAAGGAAACCGCAAGCCGCCGTTTGCACGAGACCTGCTTCCACGATACCAGCCGTGGACGAGTGGGAGCGGTGCGCCGTACCGAACGCGTCGTTTACGTACACTTCGCAATAGGAAGCAAGCGCGTTCATAAATTCGGGGAATTTCTTTTCTTCGCCCTTGTGGAAACGAAGGTTTTCCAAAAGTACGCATTCGCCTTCTTTACAAGCGGCAACCTTTGCCTTTGCGTCGTCGCCGATGACGTCGGAAGCGAACGTCACTTTACCGCCCAAAAGTTCGTTGAGGCGGTTAGCAACGGGAGCGAGGGAAAGTTTTTTCACGTCTTTCTTTGCTTTTTCAAGGAAATCGGCAGTTGCTTGCGCTTGTTCTTCTTCGGGGAGAGCTGCAACCTTGCCCTTTTCCTTTTTGCTAAGTTCTACTTTTTCGTCGAACACGTTATGGGGTTTGCCCATATGCGAGCAAAGGACGACTTTCGCGCCTTGTTCCATAAGGTATTGAATGGTGGGGAGAGCGCCGATGATACGGTTTTCGTCGGTAATCACGCCATCTTTCATAGGCACGTTAAAGTCGCAACGAACGAGGACTTTTTTGCCTTTTACTTCTACGTCTTTGACAGTTTTTTTGTTCATAGTAAAAAGAAATCTCCTTTTCAATATATTTATTTTCTTTACCAATCTATATAATACCCTTTTTTTTTCAGTTTGTCAACTTTTTTCATCCCCGTTTGAAGGATAAAACACAAAAAGAGAACGATTTTAGCGGTTGGGGTTAAAAGGCAGAGAAATTTCCTTTTTTATAAAAAAAGGCTAAAAAGCAGGAAAAAAGCGGGCTCAAACAGTTGACAAAAGGGAAAAATAATGTTAAAATTTGAATTGCTGTAAATGCGGAAAGGGAGTAGTGTGCCCTTTGCGTGGTTTTTTGCGGTTAAAAACGGGGAGTAAATCTCCATCGGACAAGCCGGAAAAAAACCGAATTTTACGCCTATAATATATAATGTAAGGGCGACAGCGCTGAAATTCGATTTCTTTGGATTGCGTAAGGGCAATTGAAAGATATATTCCAAATTTTTACAAGGAGGTCAAGGATATGCCTACTATTAACCAACTCATCAAGAAGGGTAGAGAAAAGCTCGTTTACAAATCCAAGAGCCCTATTCTCGACAACTGCCCTCAAAAGCGTGGCGTATGTTTGTCCGTAACCACGACTTCTCCCAAGAAGCCGAACTCCGCATTGAGAAAGATTGCACGTGTGCGTCTTACCAATAAGGAAGAGGGTACGGTTTACATTCCCGGTGAAGGTCACAACCTTCAAGAGCACAGCTCCGTGTTGATTAGAGGCGGTCGTGTTAAGGACTTACCCGGTGTGCGTTATCACATCGTTCGTGGAGCCCTCGATACGGCTGGTGTTGCAAAGCGCAACCAATCTCGTTCCAAGTACGGTGCAAAACGTCCCAAGAAGTAATTTTTGGCGAGAACGTTCCTACGCGTTTCAAGGACGAAAAATATAGAAGCGCAAGCAAAATCCTACTTGTATTCGGAATATAGCTTATAGCCCCGATAAAGTAGGCAGTATGCGGGAAACCGCAGAAGATTCGCCCTTGTAAGGTCGAAAAAACACAAAAGCATTCGACCCAAAGAGAGTGCGATAGCTGTACTGTGAAGGGTAAAACCCTTACAAAACATTTAAAGGAGGATAAAATTATGCCTAGAAGAGGTAATGTACCTAAGAGAGACGTATTGCCCGATCCTATGTATAAGAGCACGGTTGTGTCTAAACTCATCAACCAAATTATGCTCGACGGCAAGAAAGGCACGGCGCAAACGATCGTTTACGAAGCGTTCAAAATCATGGGGGAAAAACTCAACGCTGATCCCCTCGACATCTTCAAGCAAGCAATGGAAAACGTTATGCCCGTCGTGGAAGTTAAAGCGCGCCGTGTAGGTGGTGCTAACTTGCAAGTTCCCATCGAAATCAGACCGGAAAGACGTCAAACGCTTGCAATCCGTTGGATTGTTATCAACACTCGTAAGAGAAGCGAAAGAGAAATGTCTAAAAAACTTGCGGGGGAACTTATGGACGCGTATAACAACGCCGGTGGCTCCGTAAAGAAGAAAGAAGATACGCACAGAATGGCAGAAGCGAACAAAGCGTTCGCGCATTTCAGATTCTGATAGGAGTGAATTATGCCCAGAGAATACGATTTGTATCATACCAGAAACTTCGGTATCATGGCGCACATCGATGCCGGAAAAACGACGACTTCCGAAAGAATTTTGTTCTATACGGGTAAGACGCACAAGATCGGTGAAACCCACGAAGGGACCGCTACCATGGACTGGATGGCGCAAGAACAAGAACGTGGTATTACCATTACGTCCGCTGCAACGACCTGTATTTGGAAAGGACATCGTTTCAACATTATCGACACCCCGGGTCACGTTGACTTCACCGTAGAAGTTGAGCGTTCCCTTCGCGTACTCGACGGCGCTGTTGCGACGTTCTGCGCAAAAGGCGGTGTTGAACCCCAATCGGAAACGGTTTGGCGTCAAGCGGATAATTATAAAGTTCCCCGTATTGCCTACGTCAACAAAATGGACATCAACGGCGCGGATTTCTACCGCGTGGAAACGATGATCCGTGAAAGACTCGGCGCTAATCCCGTTCCCATCGAACTTCCTATCGGTAAAGAAGATACTTTCCGTGGTATCATCGACCTTATCCGTATGGAAGCAGAGGTTTATTACGACGACCTCGGGAAAGATTTCCGCAAGGAACCCATTCCCGAAGATATGAAGGATCTCGCGGAAGAATATAGAGCAAAACTCGTGGAAGAAGCAGCGTCTGCTAGCGACGAACTTATGGAAAAATTCTTTGAAGAGGGAGACCTTTCCGAAGAAGATATCATTCAAGGTCTTCGCAGCCGTTGTTTGAATATGGAAGCGATCCCTATGCTTTGCGGATCTTCCTATAAGAACAAAGGCGTACAATTCTTGCTCGACGCCGTGATCAACTTCCTTCCCAGCCCCCTTGACGTTGCCAACGTCACGGGTACGAACCCCGATACGGGCGAAGAAGAAGTAAGAAGAACGGCAGACGACGAATATTTCTCCGGTCTTGCATTCAAAATTGCAACCGACCCGTTCGTTGGCTCGCTCGCTTATTTCCGTTCTTATTCCGGCATTTTGACGTCCGGTTCTTACGCGTACAACTCCACGAAAGAAAAGAAGGAAAGAGTCGGTCGTTTGGTGCAAATGCACTCGAACGAAAGAAAGGATATTTCCGAAATTTATTCGGGGGATATTTGCGCGATCGTCGGTTTGAAATATACGACGACGGGCGACACGCTTTGCGATGAAAAGCACCCCATTATTTTGGAACAAATGGTGTTCCCTGAACCCGTTATCCAACTTTCCTTGGAACCCAAGACGAAAGCAGGTCAAGAAAAAATGACCCTTGCTCTTATTAAACTTGCAGAAGAAGACCCCACCTTCAAGACGTACACCGATCAAGAAACCGGTCAAACGATCATTGCAGGTATGGGCGAATTGCACCTCGACATTATCGTTGACAGACTTTTGAGAGAATTCCACGTAGAAGCAAACGTAGGCGCTCCCCAAGTTGCTTATAGAGAAACGATCCGCAACCAAGTGGACGCGGAAGGTATGTATAAGCGTCAATCGGGTGGTAAAGGTCAATACGGACACTGTAAGTTGCACCTTATTCCTTTGGAACCGGGCGAAGGCTACGCATTCGAAGACGCTACGGTTGGCGGATCTATTCCCAAAGAATATATTCCCGCAATCGACAAGGGTATTCAAGAAGCAGCGAAGAACGGTTTCCTTGCAGGATACGAAATGGTGGACTTCAAAGTGGTCGTTTACGACGGATCTTACCACGAAGTCGACTCGTCCGAAATGGCGTTCAAGATTGCAGGCTCGATGGGCTTTAAGGACGGCGTAGCAAAAGCGAAACCCGTTCTTTTGGAACCGATTATGAAGGTGCAAATCATCACCCCCGAAGATTACTTCGGCGACCTTATGGGGAACGTGAGCGGACGTAGAGGTACGATCCTTGGCACGGACGATAGAAACGGCGCGAAGATCATCGACGCAGAAGTTCCTCTTTCCGAAATGTTCGGTTATGCAACGGAACTTCGTTCGAGAACGCAAGGTCGTGGCCAATTCACGATGCAGTTCGATCATTACAGCGAAGTGCCTTCGAATATCTCCAAAGATATCATCGAAAAGCGCGGTAAGAAGGACTAATTTAGCCTAATTTCCTATTCCTTGCCCTAAAAAGCGAGGAATAGGGGATAAAAATTAAAAATTTTTCAAAAAACTGCCTCAAAAGGTTTGATAAATTTTTTAATTTAAGGTATAATAAAAACAAGTTAAAAATGGCTATAATCGTATAGCTAAGAGGCAAAAAAAAGAAATTCGCGCTTCGTGCGCAAAAAATAAAAAATCAAAAAATAAAAAGAAAAAAGAAAATCGGAGGATTTTATTATGGCAAAAGCTAAATTTGACAGAAGCAAACCCCACGTTAACATTGGTACGATCGGCCACGTTGACCACGGTAAGACGACTTTGACCGCAGCTATCACGATGGTTATGGCAGCTCGTGGTGGCGCAGAAAAGATGAGATACGACCAAATCGATAAAGCTCCCGAAGAAAGAGCTCGTGGTATCACAATCAATACCGCGCACGTTGAATATCAAACGGATGCCCGTCACTATGCGCACGTTGACTGCCCCGGACACGCTGACTACGTTAAAAACATGATCACCGGTGCTGCTCAAATGGACGGCGCTATCCTTGTTTGCGCTGCGACCGACGGTCCTATGCCCCAAACTAGAGAACACATCCTTCTTGCTCGTCAAGTCGGCGTTCCTTACATCGTTGTATTCATGAACAAGACCGACCTCGTTGACGACGAAGAACTTCTTGAACTCGTAGAAATGGATATCAGAGACTTGTTGTCCTCCTACGATTTCCCCGGCGACGATATCCCCGTCATCAAGGGTTCCGCTCTTAAGGCACTTGAAAAAGCAAGCTCTGATTTACCCGCAGATGAAATCATGGCTTCCCCTGAAGTACAACCCATCGTTGAACTTATGAATGCAGTTGATTCCTACATTCCTACCCCTCAACGTGAAGACTCCAAGCCTTTCCTTCTTCCCGTAGAAGACGTATTCACCATCTCTGGTCGTGGTACGGTTGCTACCGGTCGTATCGAACGCGGTGTGGCTCACGTTGGTGAACCCGCAGAAATCGTTGGTTTGGTTGAAAAGCCCTTGACGACGACGATTACCGGTCTTGAAATGTTCCACAAGCTCCTTGACGAAGCTCAAGCAGGCGACAACGTTGGTGCGCTTCTTCGTGGTATCAACAGAACGGACATCGAAAAAGGTCAAGTTATCGCTAAGCCCGGTTCGGTTAAGACGGGTACGGAATTCGAAGCGCAAGTATACGTGCTTACGAAAGACGAAGGTGGCCGTCACACGGCATTCTTCAACCACTACAGACCTCAATTCTTCCTTCGTACGACGGACGTTACGGGTATGATCGAACTTCCCGAAGGCGTTGAAATGGTTATGCCTGGCGACAACATCAACATGAAGGTCGTCCTTATTAAGCCTGTTGCAGTTGAAGAAGGTCTCCGCTTCGCTATCCGTGAAGGTGGTAGAACGGTTGGTTCCGGTGTTGTTACGAAGATTGTTAAATAATCTTCTAACACTTGTCAATGCACATAAAAAGAGAGTTTACCTCGGTAAACTCTCTTTTTTTCAAAACAAAAAACGTCAAAACTCAGATCAAAAGGCAAAAAGATTTATCGTTTACTTGACATTTTTGTGAAAGTATAGTAGACTTATTCGTGAAGGAAAATCTCTTTGTTTTCCTAGCAAGTTTAAGGAAAGAGATGGTTGCACGAAATGGATCGATCGAAGATGGGAACAGGTGGCATAGAAGCCAAGAGCGTAAAGGAGAAAGCGTATAATCCGCACGAGGGACACAGAAAAAGAATCCTTGCCAAACTTGAAAAGGACGCGCTCGAAGAACACGAATATTTGGAAGCTCTATTGTTTTATTCTATTCCCAGAAAGAACACGAATGAAATTGCGCATAGACTCCTTGCGACTTTCAATTCCATCAAAGGCGTTTTCGACGCGTCGATGTCGGATTTACAAAAGGTAGAGGGGATTGGAGTGGAATCCGCTGGATTTATTCATTTGCTTGCGCAACTAGCGAAAAGTTATCGCAATGAAAACGAGAGAAGTCGGTTCCCGAAACGGTTCGTGTTTGAAACGTTCAAGGATTATGCCTACGATTATTACATCAAACAAAATGAAGAAGTGTTTGACTTTTATCTGCTCGATAAGGATAGCTTTATCTTAGAACGTCACCGTTTTACGTCCAGAGCGGAGAATTTCGTAGAAGTTGCAGGAGAGAAAGTCGTTTCCATCTTAAACGGCGCATCCGTGAAAGGCTTGGCGGTCGTACATAATCATTTGAAGGGAAATTGCGCCCCGTCGGAAGCCGACAACCTTACGACGAAACGGTTGCAGATCTTGTGCGAGTTTTGTAATATAATCTTTTGCGATCATATTATCGTTTCTCCGGTTGGGGTGTATAGCTATTATCATATGAAGAAGCTGGAAGTGATCAATCGAGAATATTCCTCTAAAAATTTGATTGAGCAAATGGATAAAATCCTTAAAAAATAGACAAAAATAGTAAGGAAAGGAAGATCGAGGGGTAGTTTGAGCAAGGTAAAAAATAGCCTATATCTTCTCTTACTTTTTGTAAACGCCCCCACCATGTACGAGATTATGGCGATTTTCGTCGTGGTTCTTCTTACGGTTCAAGTTTTGGCGCATGCGTGAAATATGAAGAAAGAAACATAAAAAAGAATAAGGAAAAGCAAGAAGAAGGGATAAAAGCGATTGACAATTTCTTTTTCATTTGCTATAATGCATATTGTTCGTGGAAAAGCGAACGAAAACGAGGCGTAGCGCAGTTGGTAGCGCGTTGCGTTCGGGACGCAAAGGTCGTGGGTTCGAATCCCGTCGCCTCGACCAAAACAACCGTATCACCCTTTCGGTGATACGGTTGTTTTAATTTAAGTCGATTTTCCTATATTGCTTTTAGACTCTTTCTTTTTTTTAATAAAAAAATAACTAAAATAATTTTTCGTTTTTTCCTTGACAAAGAAAAAATAGAGTGCTATAATGAAACTATACAAAAGATGCTCACAAGAGTAAAATCAAATCTTTTGGGAATATGAGGTGTAAAATGAAGGCTCTTAAAAAGTATGCTCCTTTGGCAGCGATTGTTGCGGCAGCGATTGCGGTAATTTGTATTTTCTTACCGGCTATCTCCTATGAAGTTTTAGGCGAAAAAGAAACTTGGTCTGGTTTGAAAATTGCGTTTGGGGACAAAACGTGGAAGTTCTCGATTCTTAACTTACTTCCTTACTTGCTTGTAATCGCAGCAGGCGTTCTTACGTATCTTGGTAAGAAAGGCAACAAAGATTTGTTCGAACTTATCGCGATTGTTTGCTTTGTAGTTGCAGCAATCCTCTTCTTCTTGTCGCTTGCAGTTGCAGTTCCTGATGCTAAAATGACCAAAGAAGAGATTAAAGCAGTGAAGAAACTCTTTGATTTGGGTATCGGCTCCATTATCGCAGCAATCGTATCCTTGCTTGGCGCTGGCGCTGTTGCAATCGATCGTTTTGTTAAATAATTTTTGAATACTAAAAAACCGCATCTCGGTTGAGATGCGGTTTTTGTTTTTGAAAAAGAAAAATCCGCCTGTGCCGCAATTTGGAAAAAGCTAACCCGCGTTTTAGCAGGTGGGTGCCCGATCGAACAGCCTCGGACTTTCCGTAAAACAGACCTTGCCTATCTATCCGAATCAAAGCTCCCGTATTTTTCTTGTGGATTACGATTTATCCAAATTCCGTACACCGCAGACTTTGTTTTAGTATATCCTTTTTTGAAAGGTTTGTCAAGATATTGCGTGCAACTTCTCCAAGAAGGCAAAAATTTCCTCTTCATAGAAAATGCCGTATCTTGCCTCGTGCCCTTCCACCTTGCTTGTTCGAAGAATAGACGCCGTCGTAAATTCCGACGCGAGTTTAATGGCGATATCCACTGATTTAGTGACGGCTAAAACCCCGCAAAAAGCGGCGGTATAAACGTCTCCCGAGCCGTGGAAATAGCCCTTGACGAGGTTGGTGGAATAGCCCTTTTTCTGTTCGTTTTCCAAATAGTAAGAGGTGATCTTTTCCCCTTGGATAATTCCAGTCACGATCGGGCAGGTACGCGTTCCTTTCAGTTTTTTCAAAAGAAGATCGACGTCCACGTTTCCGCCGTTATAGTCGGTTTCCGTCAAATAGCAAGCTTCCGTAAGGTTGGGCAAGATATAATCCGCTTCCTTGCACAGCTCCGCCATTTTTTTAGGGAAGTCGCCTTGGAAGTGGGGGTAGAGTTTTCCGCCGTCGCCCATCACGGGATCGACGATAAATTTACCGCCCTCCGCTAAAAATTCGTTTTTAATTTTCCGCACCATATCTATTTGGTCGACGTTGCCGAGATATCCGCTACAAATACAGTCGTATTGGAGCCCAAGCGACTTCCACTGCTCTAAAAGTGCGGGGATTTCCGACGAGAAATCGAGGAAAGTATAGTTTTCAAACCCGCTCGTATGCGTGGACAAAATAGCCGTTGGTAAAACGTCGCACGTAATCCCGCACGCGGAAATGACGGGGAGTGCAACGGTGAGCGAGCATTTTCCCACGCAAGAAATATCGTTGATGGCAAGGATGCGCATAAAGAAACAACTCCTTGAAAAAATTTTAATAAAGGTATTATAAAACACTTGCTTTTTTTTGTCAAGCGAATTAAAATAGAATGGGTGGAAAAGGAAAGATATTTTTACCGTTTAAGAGAAAAAAATCATCCGAAAGAGGTTAGAAAATATGGCAATTACAGGTGAAATCAAGAAGAATACCGTTTCTTTTGCGGAACTTGGAGAACACGAAAACGAAATCGTCACCGTCAAAGGCACGGTGCACAACATTCGTATGATGTCCGACTTTGCTTTCGTCGTTTTAAGAACGGCGAGAGATACGATTCAATGCGTGTACGCGGAAAGTTTTTCCGATTACCGTATGAGCGAAGATTTGAAAGAGGAATGCGCCGTAAAAGTGACGGGAAAAGTCGTTGCAGGCGTTATGAAAGACGGCTCGAAACGTTATGAAATTCAAATCCACGGCGTTGAAATTTTGTCTCACCCCGCCGCCCTTTCTCCCATCGTTATCACGAAAAAGCAAGTGAACTGCGACCTTTCCACGAATTTGGACTATCGTCCCGTGACCTTGCGCAACCCCAAAGAGAGAGCAATTTTCAAAATCCAAGAGGGGATCGCGAGAGGGTTTAGAGAATTTTTGACGAAGCAAGGCTTTACGGAAATCCGTTCCCCGAAAATCAACTACGCTGGGGCAGAGGGCGGTACGAACGTATTTAAGCTCGATTATTTTGGGAAGCAAGTGTATTTGGCGCAATCCCCCCAACTTTACAAGCAAGCGCTCGTGGCGGCTTACGAGAGAGTGTTTGAAATTGCGCCCGTATTCCGCGCGGAACATCACGACACTAGCCGTCATTTAAACGAATATATCTCGATGGATTTCGAAATGGGCTTTATCGACGGCTTTGAGGATATTATGAATATGGAAGCCGGCGCGTTGAAATACATTATGGAACTTCTTCGCACCGAATATAAAAACGAAGTGGAGCTTTTGCACGCGGATATTCCCGTAATTACGGAAATCCCCACCATTAAGTTTATGGACGCAAAAGAGCTTTTGATGAAGAAATTCAAATATCAACCGACCGATATGAAAGACTTCGACCCCGAGGAGGAACAATTGCTTGGCAAGTGGGCGAAGAAAGAACTCGGCTCCGACTTCTTGTTCGTCACCCATTATCCCTCCAAAAAGCGTCCTTTCTATACGTTGGACGACCCTGCCGACCCCGAATACACCCTCTCTTTCGACTTGTTGTTTAGAGGACTTGAAATTACGTCGGGCGGGCAACGGGTACACGATTACGATGAACAAGTTGCAAAAATGCAAAAACTCGGTATGGATCCCGCGCAATTCGAGACCTATCTTATGCTCCACAAATACGGCGCGCCTCCGCACGGCGGGCTTGGGATCGGCTTAGAACGCCTTACGATGCACCTTTTGGGATTCAAGAACGTGAGAGAGGCGACGATGTTCCCTCGCGACATCAACCGCGTATCCCCGTAAAAAATAAAAATATGCCTCGTTTCGCTTTACAAAAAGGGAGAAACGGGGTATAATAAATATAAATTGAATAATAAATGCGCTTGTAGAAAGGACACGTTTGTTTAGCCCCCGTCGCAAAGAGAAATTCCGGTTTGGTGAAAGGAAGAGGACGGACTTAACAAATATCACCTTTCGAGCAGATCGGACGAAAAAAAAGTAATTCGATACGGGTTCGCCATCCGTGATCAAGGGCGACAAATAATTGTTTGTTTTGGTGGTTTAGAAAGCCGTTGTGTTTTTTCCAAGACGCAACGGCTGTTTTTTGTTTATTTTGACAACAGGAGAATGGTTATGGCTATGTATAAGAAAGTGGATACTTCCCTCAACTTCGTGGAAAGAGAAAAACAGGTGGTGAAATATTGGAACGAAAACCACGTGTTTGAAAAGAGCGTAGATAAAAACTCCGGCAAAGAAGAATTTTCTTTCTACGACGGGCCACCCACGGCAAACGGGAAACCGCACATCGGGCATATTTTAACCCGCGTTATGAAAGATATCATTCCTCGCTATAAAACGATGAAAGGTTACCACGTATTGCGTAAGGCGGGGTGGGATACCCACGGGCTTCCCGTCGAACTCGAAGTGGAAAAGAAGCTCGGATTTGAACATAAAACGGAAATCGAAAAGTACGGAATCGAGCCTTTCATCGGCGAATGTAAAAAATCCGTTTGGCAATATACTAGCGAATGGAAAGAAATGTCCGATCGCGTCGGCTACTGGTGCGATATGGACAACCCCTACGTCACCTATCACGATAAATATATCGAATCGGAGTGGTGGGCGCTGAAAACCATTCACGAAAAGGGGCTTTTGTATAAAGGGCATAAAATCGTGCCCTATTGCCCTCGCTGTGGAACGGCGCTCTCTTCCCACGAAGTGGCGCAAGGGTATAAGGACGTAAAGCAAACGACGGCGTTCGTCAAGTTTAAGGTGGTAGACCAAGAGAATTTGTATATCCTCGCTTGGACGACGACCCCTTGGACGCTTCCCTCGAACGTGGCGCTTTGCATGAATCCCGAATCGAATTACGTAGAAGTGCAAATGGACGAAAACGGGGAACACTACGTGCTTGCGGAGGCGCTTGTTCCCTCCGTCTTGGGCGAAGAGGGATATCAAATCCTTTCCGTCAAAAAAGGGCTCGATTACGAGAAAACGGCGTACGAACCGCTCTATCCCTACGGTAAAGAAATCTTCAAATTCCGTGAAAACGCGTACTACGTCACTTGCGACGACTACGTCACTCTCTCTGACGGTACGGGGGTGGTGCATATCGCGCCCGCGTTCGGTGAGGACGACTATAAAGTGGGGCGTCGCTACGATCTTCCCGTCGTGCAACTCATTGACGAGGAGGGAAAATTCCCCTCGGGTTGCGGACCTTTGACGGGTCTTGGCGCGCAAGCCGCCGACCCTATTGTGATCAAGGATTTGAAAGACAGAAATCTGCTTTTGAAAACGGCGGAAATTACGCATAGCTATCCCTTCTGTTGGCGTTGCGATACACCGCTTATCTACTACGCGCGTTCGAGCTGGTTTATCAAAGTGACGGCGGTCAAAGACCGCCTGATTGAGGCGAACCGTTCGGTCAACTGGATGCCCGAATCCATCAAGGAAGGGCGTATGGGCAACTTCCTCGAAAACGTCATCGACTGGGGACTTTCCCGCGATCGGTATTGGGGAACGCCGTTGCCCGTTTGGGTATGCCCCGACTGTGGCGAGATCGAAGTCATCGGCTCGAAAGAAGAACTCAAAGAAAAATGCGGAGTGGAGGGGGAGATCGAATTGCACCGTCCGTACTTGGATACCCTTGTTTGCACTTGTAAAAAATGCGGGGGAAAAATGACTCGTACGCCGGAGGTTATCGACTGCTGGTTCGACTCGGGCTCGATGCCGTTCGCGCAATATCACTACCCGTTTGAAAACAAGGACGTGTTCGAGCAAACCTTCCCTGCCGATTTCATTTCCGAGGCGATCGACCAAACGCGCGGTTGGTTCTATACGTTGCTCGTTATTTCGACGATTTTGTTCGATAAAGCGCCGTTTAAGAACTGTATCGTTTTGGGGCACGTCAACGATAAGAACGGCGTGAAAATGTCCAAGCACAAAGGCAACGTCGTCGATCCGTTTAGCGTTTTGGATAAACAAGGCGCGGACGCCGTCCGTTGGTATTTCTACACCGCCTCCGCGCCTTGGCTTCCCTCCCGTTTCTATCCCGAAGCGGTTTCCGAAGCGCAACGCAAGTTTATGGGTACTCTTTGGAATACCTATGCGTTCTTCTGTTTGTACGCGGATATCGACGGCTACGATCCCTCGAAATATGACGTTAAAGATTGTAAACTTTCGCTTATGGATAAGTGGGTGCTTTCCAAGTTGAACTCGCTTGTGAAAAAGGTGGATAATTGCCTCCAAAACTACGAAATTACCGATAGCGCGAGAGCGATTCAAGACTTCTCGGATATTCTTTCGAACTGGTATGTGCGCCGTGGTAGAGATCGCTATTGGGGCAGTGAAATGACGGAGGACAAGAAAGCGGCGTACACGACCCTTTGGCACGTCCTCGTCACCTTAGCAAAGCTCATCGCGCCCTATACGCCGTTTATCGGGGAAGAGATGTATCTCAATCTCGTGCCAAACTTCTTTAAGGACGCGGAAAAATCGGTGCATCTTTGTTCTTTTCCCACCTGCGACGAAAATTACGTTGACGAGGCTCTTGAAAGGGATATGGACGAAGTTTTGGATATCGTCAACCTCGGCAGAGCGGCAAGAAATACGGGGAACGTGAAGAACCGTCAACCGCTTGCGGAAATGTACGTCGTGTCGGCGCGTAAGTCGGCGCTGTCTGACGGGCTTAAAGCTATCGTCCTTGATGAGCTCAATATCAAGGCGTTCCGTTCGGCAGAGGACGCGAATTCGTTTATTTCGTATAAACTCAAACCGCAACTCAAAACCCTCGGTCCTAAATACGGCAAAAAACTTGGACTCATTTCCAAATTCCTCGCAGAGTGCAACGGCGCGGAAGTGGTCGAGCAAGTGAAAAACGGCGGATCGTTTACCCTACCTACGGATAGCGAAGTAGTGCTTTTCGAAGAGGATTTGCAAATCTTCACCGAAAGCAAGGCTGGGTTTATCTCGGCAAGCGATCGCGGGATTACCGTCGCGCTCAACACGGAACTTACCCAAGAACTGATCGTAGAGGGCTTGGAAAGAGAGCTCGTTTCCAAAATCCAATCCATGCGAAAGGAGGCGAATTTTGCGATAACCGACCGCATTCATATCTACTACGAGGCGGAAGGACAAATCCTCGACGTTTTACGCCTCGGCAATTTTGCAGGCGACGTGCTTTGTTCGAAACTCGAAGAGGGGCGCGCGAACGGGTATTCCAAAGAAGTGGATATCAACGGCGGAAAAGTCGTTTTGACCCTCGTAAAAGAATAATCGAAAAAACTCTTCTCCGTTTCGGGGGAGAGTTTTTTGTTGAAAAGGGATATAATGGAATTTTTTTCGGCGAAAACGCTTTACATTTTTGCCGATTTTCGGTATAATAAGAAAGGTGAAAATGCAGTAGTGCGCCCATAGGACAAAACGGAGAAAGACAGATGAAAATCGCCGAAACTTGGAAAGATTATTCCATCATAGCGACGGGAGACGGGTATAAACTTGAACGTTGGAAGGATATCTACCTTTTGCGCCCCGATCCGCAAGTTATTTGGTCGTCGAAAAAAGATTTGTTTTCCGACCCTCGCTTGCACGCCTACTATAAGCGTAGCGAAAAGGGCGGCGGCGGTTGGAAGTTCTTAAAACCGATGCCGGAGGAATGGAATATTTCCTACGCGCCTTTGGACGTGTCTTTCAAAATCAAGCCTATGGGGTTTAAGCATACGGGCTTGTTCCCCGAACAATCGGTAAATTGGGACGTGATGTCCGCCCTCATCCGTAAAGCAAAGGGGGAGGGAAGAGAGGTGAAAGTCCTCAATCTGTTCGCTTATACGGGCGGTGCGACGGTGGCTTGCGCCAAAGCGGGCGCGTTCGTCACGCACGTAGACGCCGCCAAAGGTATGGTGGAAAGGGCAGGCGAAAACGCGCGTCTTTCGGGGATTCAAACGGGGATTCGATACATCGTGGACGACTGCATAAAATTCGTGCAACGAGAAATTCGCAGAGGGAATAAATACGACGCGATCATTATGGATCCACCCTCGTATGGAAGAGGGCCGAGCGGGGAAATGTGGAAGATTGAAGAAAATTTATTCCCGTTTGTGTCCCTTTGCAAAAAAATTTTGACGGACGAGCCGTTGTTCGTGCTCATCAACAGTTATACGACGGGGCTTCAGCCGATGGTTCTTAAGAACATTCTCACTCTTACGATGCAAGAAAAAAAAGGTAGGGTAGAGGCGTACGAAGTGGGCATTAAAACGGAAGAGGGAATCGCGTTGCCTTGCGGGGCAGGAGGTATGTTTATCCATGATTGACGAAGAAAGATTGAGCAAATTTGAAGATTGCGCGAAAGAGGAAAATTTAGATATTTTATACGAGGATAACCATATCATCGTCGTGATGAAACCCCAAATGGTCGCTTGTTGCCCCGACGATAGCAAGGACGATAACTTGCTCGATCAAATCAAACGCTATATTAAAAAGGCATATGAAAAACCGGGCAACGTGTACGTGGGACTCGTCCATCGGTTGGATCGTCCGACGGGCGGTGTGATGGTTTACGCCAAAACGTCCAAGGCGGCGGCTCGCTTGACGGATGGGTTGCAAACGGGCGATTTTGAAAAAAAATATTTGACCGTGCTTTGCGGTACGCCGGAGACGGAGAGAGGGAAAGTGACGAACTATTTGCGGAAAAATACCGTCAACAATATGGTGTATATTTGTACCCCTACGGAAGACGGCGCAAAGTATTCGGAACTCGATTATAAAGTACTGCAAACGTCGAGCAAACACGCGCTTGCGGAAATTCGGCTTTATACGGGTAGAACCCATCAAATCCGCGTGCAAATGGCGGGAATTTCGCATCCCGTGTTCGGCGATATGCGCTACGGCGGAGCGCTTGCGCAAAAAGGGAAACTCGCGCTTTGGGCGTATTCCTTGTCGTTTAGCCATCCGATCAGCAAGGAGCGAATGAAATTTATGGCGCTTCCGCCCGAAGAGGGAAAATGGAAAGATTTCGATCTCTCCAAAGCAGTAGAAATTAAAAGAAATTGAAAATTAAACGAGAAAAACACCCCGTTTTGCCTTGAAATAGTTTGACAACGAATAGGTAAAGTGGTAAAATAAAAAAGTAATCTTGTAAAAGAAACAAAAGGTGGTTCTTTGATGAAAAAATTGAAAACCAAAATATTGAATGTAATGCTTGTGTCCGTCCTTGGTTTCGCCACTGTAGGCGGGCTTATGTGGGATAGACGCGAGATCGTTTCGGCTGAAGACGGAATTCCCGCGCCCTCTAGCGTTTTTTACGGGTCGGCTTCGGCGAAAGTTTCCCCTTATAGCTCGGATACGAGCAAGACGGCGTTCTATCTTCCCGACGGTGGAAAAATTTCCTTCCGTCGCGATTTGGCGTTGCAATGGTACGAAGAAAATGTTGCGAAGTATTTGTCGATGGAGTTCTCTTTCCCTGAAACGATCGCATTTGAAACTTTGACGTTCACCTTTGAGACGGCTCCGGCAAACTCGAACAAGGACGATAAAGCGATTAACAACCTCGTTTTTGCTTGGGACGGCGCGCAAATGACGGCGAAAGTAAACCACGGTGCAAGCACGGTTATTTCTCATACGGGGAATATCGTAATGTCCCTCTCCGACTTGACGCCCGAGGGGGAATACACGGTGAATATCGGCGGAACGGCGATTGGTACGTTTGAAAACGTCGGCGGTACTTTTTCCGATTATAGCCCGGGTAAGATTACCCCTTTGGTAGTGCAAGCGAATTTTCCCAGCAACGTAGCGGAAGGGACGGAGGCAGTGGTTCTTTTCCACGAACTCAACGGGCAAGAATTCGCGCTTGACGCAGATGGAAAAATCGCGGAAGATACCGCGGCGCCCGTTCTCGTTATGGAAGAGAAGATTAAACAATTCACCCTCGGTTCGGAGTTCACCTTCGCTTATCAAGCCATCGACGTGTTGGATACGTCGGTAGATAAGACCCTTTCGTATTATCAATACAATCCGACGGATACCGAAGTAGAATACAAAGAATTTCCTACGTCTAAGACGTATTTCTCCGATATGGTTTATGAAAAAGACGGAAAAAATACGACGGTCTATAAAGAATACGGCGCAGAATTCTTTTCCGTGAAAGTCAAATTAGAAGACGACGCGCATACGGGCGACGAAGGAAAAACGTACGACGTCTCTTGGTACGCAGAACAAGTGAGAGCGGATTTAGGGGACGGCGTTTCATACGTCTGCGCGACGTTCAACCAAGTAGGCCCCACCGTGAACGCAAACTACAGCGTGAACTATCAAGACCTCGTTGACGACGCGGCGGCACTTGTGAACGCGGGCGAGACTTCGTATATCTATCTCCCCTCGCCTTTGGGAATGTTCGAGGATGACGACACGAACAATCGTGAAATCCGCTATACGGTATATTACAACTCTGGAACCCCCTCCTCGGCGGTTAACTTAAAACTTTCCAATTTGAAAATTCCCGTAAAAACGGAAGGGGACTATGAAATCCGCATCGTTGCCGTGGATAAATCGGGCAACGTGATGCTCGGTAAAAACGATCAAGGCGAAATGGTGGAAGTGACCGCGCAAAACGTTTGGGAGCTCACGGAAATTCCCAGTTTCACGTTCCGCATCACGAACTCCGATCTTTCCATCGTGGAAGACAAGCTTTCTTTGCGTCATTCTAGCGGTACCATCGAAAGCGAGTTTACCGTAAAAGAATTCGAAGTGGAAGGCCCCTCGGGCTATACTTCGCATTATGCTCTCTACTATTTTGACAGAGTGTTGTTCAAACAAAGATACGACGTGGACGTTGACGAAACGATTTTGGCGCAAGTGGAATTTTCCGCCATGAGAGCGCAACTCGTAAAAGATGACGACGTAGCGGAAGCATACGCGAAAGCGTTCGGAAAAGCGCTCACGCTAATCGTGCTTGGCGAAGAAGTCGATTTAACGCAAGTGGTTGACGGGGAGGCCGTACTTCGTCGCATCGAGGAAAAGAAAGAAGACGTTTCCGACGACGTGTTCCCCGACAATAAATACGATTGGGACGAAGAAACGCGCACGTTTATTCCCGCAGAAGCTGGTCTTTACGTGACGATAGGCGCGTTTATACACCCCGAACAAAAGGGTATTTCCGTCGGCGCATATCACGTAATCCGCGCGAATGCAACGGAAGATATCATCAAAGGGGAATCGCTTTGGCTTCAAAACAATAAGATGTCGATCATCTTCTTCTCGATTGCCGCCGTACTTCTCGTGATCATCGTGATCTTGTTCCTCGTAAAACCGACCGACGAAACGTTGGAAGACGTTGACGAGGTAAAAGAAAAAGAAAAAACCGAAGAAACCGACGAAAACTAACAGATAAGACGCCACGCTGAAAAAGTGTGGCGTCTTTTGAAAAGAATTTCGTATCCAAAACGGTCTACAAACGACAAACTCAACAAAGGAGGTCTTCGCGTGAAAGAATTTTTGGTGGAAGAAAAGACGACCTTAAAAGAATTTACCGACAATACCTACGCGCAAGCGTCCTTTTGGTATCACGCGCTTCTAAAAGCAAAAGAAATTCGCGTTAACGGCTTAAAAGTAGGGAAAAACGTTCCTTTACAACAAGGCGACGTCGTGCGATACTACCTTACGAAAGAGCAAGAATCTCTCTCGGCGTTCGAGAAGATTTACGAGGACGGAAAAGTGCTTGTGATTGATAAGGAAAGCGGAGTCAACTCCGAAGCGGTGTTTTTCGCGCTCAAAAGCGACGGCGCGAGATTTATCCACCGTCTCGACCGCAATACGAGAGGGCTTATGATCTTTGCGAAAACGGACGAGGCGGAAGAGGAACTGCTTCGCTTGTTTCGCGCGCAAAGGGTACAAAAAATCTATCACGCATTGCTTTTTTCTTGTCCCAAAGAGGGACGCGCCACGTTGACAGCGTATCAAAAAAAGGACTCGAAAACGGCGCTCGTGAAGGTCTATGACCAGCCTGTTTTAGGCGCGGAAAAGATGATTACGGAGTATGAAATTTTAGCAAAAAAGGGGGAGCAAACGTTGGTAAAAGTGACGTTGCACACGGGAAAAACGCACCAAATCCGCGCCCATTTTTCGCATATAGGTTGTCCTATCATAGGCGACGAAAAATACGGGGATAGCTCGAAAAATAAAACCTATTCCGTCAAGCGTCAATGCCTTGTGGCAAAAGAACTTTCCTTGCAAAGTAGGGGGTGTCTATCCTACCTAAACGGAAAGATTTTCACCTCTCGTTTTTCCGTTGATTTTTTCAATTGAAAAGTTTTTTAGAAAGCCCTTTTCGGGGCTTTTTTTCTTTTTGGGAGAGGGGGGATTTTTTGTGAAAAAAAATAAAAGAAAAAAAAGAAATTTTTTCCTATAAAAAAAGGATTTTTTCTTGCAAAAACTATTGACTCTCTGGGCGGTCTGTGATATAATAATTGTGGGTTTAGGGAAATTGTATATTTTTTCGAAAGAAATCGTATACGATTGTAAAAAATGATGCTTACATAATCAAGATCGGAATCATTGTTTGTTTGATGGTTTTTTACAGTCGTGCGCCGTATTATAGAATACGGCAATTCGGCTGTTTTTCTTTTTTAACGAGTAAGATTCAAAACCCTTTGAAAACCCAAGAAAAACGTTAAAAACTGGCATCTTACCCTAACCCAGTGAGAAACAGTCATAAAAACAAAGCGTCTTACCCTAACCCAGTGAGAAGCAAAGAAAAAATTTTTTAGAAGGAGAAGAAAATGGAAGAGAAGGTAGACATTTTCGAACAAGATCTTGCCCAAGACGACGTTTTTGACGATCAAATTGTGGCTAGTCTTGATCCCCAAGAGGCTCCAGAGCCTCCGAAGAGAAAGCTTCGTTCGGACGAACTTAGAAAGTACGGTTTCTTAATTTCCTTGTTCGCGTTGCCGTTCGCAAACTTTCTCGTGTTTTGGTTCTATTTGAACATATCGGCAGTTGATTTCGCGTTCAAAGTAGAGCTTGCCAGCGGTGAAATCGTGTATAGCATGGATAACTTTAAGGCCATGTTCCAAGCGATTGGCATGAAGAACTCTTTGTTCTGGATGGCGCTTGAAAACACCCTTTTGTATTGGTTCTCGATGTCCATATTCGCATACGCGGTGGCGCTTTTGATCGGGTATTTCTTGTTCAAAAAGGTGCCGGGCTACGGAATTTACAACTTTATGTTTTATTTGCCTAACTTGATCGCGCCGACGATTTTGGTTGAATTATTCAAACTAATCATTCAAGCAGACGGGCCGATTAGGATGTTCTATCCAGATTTCGAATCCGTTCCTAGATTCTTGTCCTCGGAACAATACGCTATTTGGACTTGTTTGTTCTATAGCTTGTTCTTTGGATTCGGTAGCAATCTGCTCGTCATCAGCGGTGCTATGACGCAAGTGGACGAATCGATTATGGAAGCGGGCAGAATCGACGGGGCGAAAATGCATCACGAAATGTTCATGATCGTGCTTCCCGTTATTTGGCCGACTGTTATCGCGTCGATGATCAGCTCTATTTCGGGCATCTTCAACGCGTCCGGTCCTATCATGTTGCTTACCAACGGTAGTTATGGAACGATGACGATTTCCTTCTGGATCTACTCGCAAGTGTATTCGGGCGGGAACTACTTCTATCCCGCGGCGATCGGTTTGTTCTTCGCGGTGCTCGCATTCCCGCTTACCATCTTCTCGAGATGGTTGCTTAGAAGAGTCGTGCCGAGCAACGACAGTGTAGAGGAGGGTTAAGTAAATGGCTAAAAGCGTATTAAAAAAGACGCCCAAAACCTTTTGGGTAGTGACGATCGTCTTTATGATCTATTCCATAGGCCTTGCGTTCCCGTTGCTGTTCGCGTTCAACTCGGCGGTAAAACCCGACGACCCGACGTTTATGCAAACGATGGCAAAAGTGACATTCCCGATGAAGTTTAGTAACTTCTTGAGAGCGTTCACCGAGCTTGAAATTTCGGGGATCACGTTCACGCAAATGTTTGTGAACTCACTGTGGTTTGCAGGCGGTACGACGATTGCAAACATCTTCTCGTCGATGTGCCTTGCTTACGGGGTTTCGAAATATAAATTCAAGGGTAGAGACGGGATCTATAACTTCGTTCTTATCATCTTGATTTTCCCCGTATTCGGTACGTTGCCTGCAAGATATAAATTGTATTCGAAATTAGGCTTTATCGACTCGCCACTTCTTTTGATCTCGTACGCGGGTGCATTCGACGGACAATTCTTGGTTCTTTACGCGTTCTATAAAAACTTGGATTGGTCGTACGCAGAATCGGCGTTCCTCGACGGCGCGGGGCATTGGACGGTGTTCTTTAGAATCATGTTCCCGATGGCATTGCCCTCCGTTGCGGCTCTTGCTGTGAGCAACTTCATCAGTAGTTGGAACGACTATTCGAACGTATTGCTATACCTCCCGAACACACCGACCCTTTCCACCGGTCTTTACGTGTATACGACGAAGATGATGTACGAAGCGGATAGACCTTTGCTCTATTCGGGGATGCTCGTTTCGCTCGTTCCGGTTATGATCGTTTACTTTACCCTTCGTAAGACGCTCATGGAAATGACGTTTGAAGGCGGTATTAAAGGTTAAAAGACGGCTATTCGCGTGCGAAATTATAGTCGTGCGCGAGTAGCGATCGTTAACAAAAGGGGATTTTTCAAGAAAAGCGAAAAAGTAAAAAGACTTGTGTTTTGAAAAATATACCGTTCACGAGCCATCGTGATAAAATGAAATAAGCAAACGGAGAATTTCCCGTCGCAGAAAAGCGAGAAAGATTCTCACGAGTATAAAATCAAAAAAATAAAAATAAAAAAGAGGAAAACAAAATGAGAAAAAACAGACTTTTAGCATTATCTTTGGCAACGATGGTAAGTGCCGGCGCTGTGGTTGGTTTGACGTCTTGTACCGCAGGGATGGACCCTCAACTGAAAGATAAAACGATCTTGAACATCGTTATGCCCGACCTTGGCTACGGTACGGACCAAATCGCGTTGGTTGCGGAAAACTTCACCAAGAAAACGGGGACGAGAGTCAACCTCGACGTCACGCCGACTGAAACGGGCTACGGCACGGCGCTTTCCGCAGGTACCGCGCCCTACGACATCTATCTTATGCGTGCGAACCCGCACCAAATGGTCGTTTCCAACGCGGCGAACATGACGGATAACGAAGTTATCCTTTTGGAGATCGACGACGTGTACGAATCGCAAGTCGGCAACGAAGTGGACGAAAACGGTCAACCTTTACTCTTCAAAGATAAAATGAAAGATTCGTACGAAATTTACAACCGTATCTATAAAACTCCGACAGACGAAGAAACGGGCAACCACCACTACTATTCCATACAATGGTGCGATTCGAACTTCTCGATCGTCCGCAACATGAATGTATGGCAAGAATCTTGGGGTGAATTCCCCGTCACGACGGACGGACTTTTGGCTCTTTGCGAAACGATCAAATCGGACAAATCGGACCCCGAAGGCTATACGCCTTTCATTTATTCCGATATGGCTTCGGACTATTGGTGGAGCTCGGGTTCCATGTGGATTACGCAATACCAAGGCCTTGAAGATATGTACGGTGAAAAAGGTTTCTGGAGGGGCTACGACGAAGCAGGAAATAGATACAAACCCGAAATGTGGGCAAGAAACGGTATCAAAGAAGGTTTGCGAGTGCTCAACGATCTCGTGCAAGTAAAGATGGTTGACGGTAAACAATATTCCTATCAACACGTGCTTTCTGCCACGATCAACTTCACGCAAGCGCAAGGGTATTTCCTGATCGACAGTAATAATATTGCGATGATGGCAAACGGCGACTGGCTTTATAACGAAATGAAGAAAAACTATGAAAACGCAAATCTTAAAATGGAAGCGCTCCCCGTAATTTCTGCGATTCGTAAACACCCCGCTTGTGAAAACACGATCGCAAACGACGCTGAACTTACCGCGCTTATTAAAGCTATCGACGCTGGTTCTACCTCTTTGACGGGCGAAGGATACGACGTAAGCCAAAGCGCGTTCGACAAAGTGTACGAAGCGCGCAATATGTATACTTGCGGTTCGCAAATGAACCATATCATGGTATCTCCCTACAATACGGATAGCGCCGACCTCGTTAAGCAGTTCTATAACTATCTTGCAACGGAGGAAGGGCAAGTGAGCTTCGCAACGGGTTCTCACGGTTTCACCCATTGCTTCGAAGAAACGGAAGCCGTGTATCAAGCGGCTCATCTTGCGGGCAACGATTTCGCGAGATCTTCGGAAGCGATTAAATACAGTAAGCAAGTTGCTCCTTGGCCTATGTATATGAACAGATTGTTCTCCGTCGGCGGTATGAGCACCTACCCTATTCACGAACTCGGCTATAGCGATCCGATCAAGATCTTCTCCATTATTCAAAGCGGTAGCAATTCCGGTTATATGACGGCGGACGAAGTATTCACAAAGAACTATCAAAACGTAAAAGAAAAGTGGTCTTCGTATATGCTTGCTGCTGGTCTTTGATAAGTAGTATTATCATAACGTAAAGGGAAAGCTTTTGTTCGTCACGCGTAGTTTTGCGCGTGACGAACGAAGGGAATAAAGGAAGCTTAAGGTAAGATTTCCTCTTTCTTAAGCTAAAAAAGACAACGCAAAAAACGTATTTTTATTGCGATTAAAAAGGTAAATTTATAAACTGTAAGATTTTCGGTGTTTAAGCCCCTGGGTGGGACGAAGCAACGTTTTTGAGACGGTTTATTTGAAAAAATAGGAGGTTTTATATGAGAAGAATGATGAAAGCTACCATCGCTGGTCTTTGCGCGTCTGCAACGCTCGTTTCTGCAGTCGTGATTCCGCAAGCGATCGATCAAAAGCGTGGTACGGCATCAAGCGGTCCGGAAATGTGGTCTACCTATTCCGGCTACTATGTTTTGCAAGATCCGGCATCAATGGAGGGAAGACAAAGAGTTTCCCCCACGGTGCTTGCTGGAGACGCAGACTTGTACGGATCGAAAGACGGGGAGAGCGGTGCAGGTCTTTCCATTCGTATGTTTAGAGGGGAAACAGAAAGTGCGCAACTTATCTTCACGCCGAAGCAAAACGTTTCTTCGTATTCAGTGACGGTTTCCGACCTCGTAAGTACGGACGGTCAATCTGTGATCGAATCCAACTACGACGATCCGACTTGGTTTGCGATTTCTCCTACGAGAACGGATACGTATAAGTGGGACGACAAAGTGAATATTTGGACGCAATACTACATTCAAAACGTAGCGAACTTTAAGTACGCTTACGAATACGTTGCGGAAGGTATGTATCCCGATTTGCTCGTTCCGATGGAAAGAACGGTATATTTCAACGAAAACAAAATTACGGCTGGTAAAAATCAAGGCGTGTTTATCGACGTAACGGCAGACCAACAACAAGCGCCCGGCATTTATAAAGGGGTCGTCACGGTCACGATGAACGGCGTAGAAACCAAGATGCCTTTGACGGTACAAGTGGACGATATCGTGGTAGAAAGATCGTACATGGTATCCGCCGGCGCTTCGGGGATGACTCTCTCTCCCGATGCGTACGAAATGTGTTTGAGCTATCACATCTTGCCTCAATGCCCTCCGGGAGGAGCTGCTCACAGTGATTTGTTCGTGGAACAAATTAGAAAGTATTGGAATAATCCCAACTTCTCGCACTTTGAAATCCCCAACCAAGCGTACGACACGCAAGGGTTCCGTCAACACATCTATGCGCTTGCGGTAGCTTCGATCGAAGATAACATCAACTACTTCGAAAGATGTATGACATATATGCAAGCGGTGGACGAACCGCAAGACGGCGCGTATGCAGCGCAAGTGGTTGCAAAATACATTGACGAAATGGTAGGGGTTTGCGATCTACTTGGATTGGGTAGCGAACAAAACGATTTCGATCTTTCCTTGGAAGATAGCCAAATGTGGAGAGACAGAGTGATGTCAATCCCTCTTGCAATTTCGAACGACCTTTGGGTAAGAACGATTCGCGCAGAGGACTTCCAAACGGACAAATATCCCGAGGGGTCAATGACGTACATCTTGTGTCACAACGGTCCTGGCAGTAACGAAGAAATCTTGAAAGAGTTCAAGGCGTCGGCTGAAAAGGGCGGGCATAAAGTATACGCATATTCGAATGGCTACTTCCCCAACACGGCGCATTCTCTTCCCAACTACGCAGACGGTATGAAAGGTCTTGGTTGGGAATGTGCAAAGAACGGTTTGGGCGGATATTTGTTCTGGGATATGGACAACATCATGCAATGGCCGGAATACACCCTTCGCGATTATTATACGCAACTCAACGGTGGACACGGCGATAGCCAACAAATCTATCCTGCGAGCCGTTGGGCGATTGAAAAGCAAGACGACGACGATTGGTATCCTTCCGGTCGTATCCGTGCATATCGCGACGGTGTGGACGATTACAACCTTATCTACGAATTCGAAAAGATGTATAACGACGGCCTTTTGGCTGGCTACGGCGTAGATAAAGAAGTGAGCGAAATTTTGTCCTTTATCTATAACAGAGGGCTTTCCTCGCAACCTTGCGTTTACAACCCGAACGACGGTCATACTTTCCAAGAAATGCGCGAAGCGATTATGGACTTGTTCCTTCTTGCAAAATCCGACTTGAAGTTCGCGACGAGCGGTGTCACTATCGACAAGACGACGGCTACGATCAACTTCTTCATGGATAACGCGGGTGTGACGAGCGTGACGGCAAACGGCCAAACGCTTAGTGGAAACGGCGCGTATAGCTATTCTTGGAACATTAACGAAAACCCGTACATTGCGATTACGGTCGTTAAGAACGGGAAAACGTACACCTTTGAAACGATGGCGTTTGAACAAGGCATGATTAAGAACGCTTTGGAAACCAAGACGGCATCTCAAGTCAAAGAACAAATGAAAGGATCTCCTTTTGCTGGGATTAGCATTCTCGATCATCTCAGAAATGATATCATTAAGGAAGGTAGCGTTAGCTACGATAACACCAACGATATCGTCACTCTTGAAATTAAAGCTTCCAAAGGCTACGATATGTCGGAAAACTTGAACTATTCGCCCGAATTCGTGATTACGAAGGAATTCTTCGGGGTAAGCGACGCGATGGACGTTTGCTACATTTCGATGACGGTGGAAGTGCAATTTAACGGCGAATCCTTGCTCGATGGGAAAGAATTGAGCGGAATTCCTATGATGTTCTGTTATCGTAAGGGCTCGGCAGATACGGAATTCGACGTGTTTATGTTCGACGACGACTGCGTAGTGGATAAAGCGCAACGCATCTATAGAAGAACCCTTCGCATTATCGTAGATAGACAAAATATTGACGACGTAGATTCCTTCGCGTTTAAGTTTAGAAGCTATCATACGGACTTCGTGTTGGATTGCGGTGCAACCGTGACACTTTCCAACATCTACTACACGTTGCGGTAAGGAGGTAAGATTATGAAAAACGTTAAAAAAACAGTAAAAATTGCTTCTTTGGCGCTCGCAGGAATTATCGGCGCAACGACGGTTGGGTTTGTGGCAAGGGAAACCGCTTCGGCTAGCCCCGTAGAGCCTCGTAGAGTCGTGCTTGCAGACTTTGAAACCTTCACGGACGTGCAAAGTATTACTCCGGTCGGGAACTCGCAATACATTCCTCTCGGTACGTATAACTGGACGCAACCGGGAGACACGAACGCTATTGACGGCAGAAGTTTGCGTCTTTATACGGAGGGATCACTTTCCGAGTCTTGGGCTGGGTATGCAAAAGATACCGGTGGCGGTATTTTGCTTGACTATTTGCTCTCGCACAACTTCAAAGATTACGGCTTTGAATGGATATATATGACGAGAATCGGCGCGCAAGTTAGAAACGCAAACGATTTCGAAGTGCGCACGAGAATTTTTATCTATATCAACAATCGTCCCGTAAGCTTCGGTGTGGTGTCGATCCCCGCCAACACGACGAAAGACGTTTACGTTAACACCAACCGTTTCTTGTATCAAACGGAACTTGCAGGCGAACTCTTCACCGACCTTTGCTTCTTCTTCGATTACGACAAGAAGGTGCTCACGGAAGAGGATATTGCCGAAAGAGAACTCGACCCTATGACCAAACCCGGCGATCTTTACTACGACGCTGCCGAGATTTACGTGGATAATATCTACGCCGACGTCGATGAAAATTCGATCTATGACGAAGACGGTAAAGTGATCATTGACAAGAAGTTTGAATCTGCGGAAGAAATCTTGAATTTCAACCAGTCTGCAGACCTTCGCTACGTGTATGAAACGGGCGCGAACTATACCACAGAAATCCAAAACGAATGGAATACGACGGGATATGAAGCAGGGACCGGTTCAGGACTTTATTACAACACGAACGATAAGTATATCCACGAGAATAACGTAGGTTCTCTCGAATGGAGACTTACGCCGATTATGCACAAGAAGTATATGGACGCCAACTACCAATACTGGGGAATTTTCAACTATATGAACGACCACTCCATGACTGGCTTCACGGTTGCTCCCGCATACTTGAACACGCTTAACTTCTCCAACTTGCAAAACGGCAAGGCGAAGATTTTGGTGGACGTGTATAACGACTGTGGCTTCGACAAAGAAGTTTGCTTCGGTATTCACGATAAGAGCGGTATCGCAATGGGGCCTCAATACGAATGGCCGTACGACTACGGTAAGATTACCTATACTGACGTTTGGACGAAACTTCCCGCAGGGCAATGGACGACGCTCGAACTTACCGATTTCTCGAAGATAGATTTGAGTAAGGGGCTTTCCCGTCTCCGTCTTTGCACTTCGCTTCAAGACGTAACGGAACAAGTAAGTTTCTACGTGAACAATCTTCGCATTGTGTATGAGGCGTAATAGGAGGAAAAAATGATGAAAAAATTTACGAAAACGATTCTTTCTATGGTACTTGCTTTTTCCTCGGTGCTTTGTGTTGCTTGCGATAACGGAGCTGGGGAAGACGAACCTGAATATTTCGTGCCTCAAAAGGAAACGGTTGCGGACGAGACGGCGGCTAAAATCCGTACTTCCTACAAGTATAAAGTGGTAGCGGTCAACTCGAACTTTGTCCTTCCCGACGTGGAGTTCACCGAATATAACGTGACGGCTACCTATAAAATCGACGGCCAAGACGTTTTGCCCGGCGCAGTGCACACCTTCACGGAAGTTGGCATGAAAGAAATGATTATCACTGCAAAAGACGCATCGAATAATATTTCCACGCCCGTGAAAGTGCACTTTGAAGTGGTGGAAGCAGATAACGCGCTTGCCTTCAATAAGATCTATGCGTTCGATACGATCGCAGGTCTTGAAGGACACGTTTACGATTCCGGTATTAACGGGCTTCGTATCCGTTTCTGGGATCTTGAAAATGAGGACGACGTGACGAGCGTCGACAATATCCCCGTCGTGAAAGACGAGGATGGAAACGTGATTTCCAAATCTTTTATCACGATCAAGAACTATACCAACTTCCCGAGACTTGCGCTCGACGATCCTTTGCACTATAATTGGGATCAAAAATTCGGTCAAATCTATTTCTACGCATACAATCCTTGCCTTGAAGCGGATGTCGGCGACATCAACATCGGTATGTTCCAAGGTAAAGTGCATGCGTTTGACGGTGAAGAGCGCGCGGGATGGCAAAAGATCATCATCGCTCCGAAAGAAATGACGGGCGACGATCCTATGACGGCGGAAGTAGAAGGGGAAGACCATACCTATATCGTGACGGACTACTCGAAATTTACCTCCGTTCCGGAAGTGGGGAGCTATCCTTCGACGGGTTATGAAGGGATGATCGACTTGGCGGATTGTAAGGGCTTGTTTATCCGTTTCGGGTTCGATTATATATTCAAAACGATGGCTATTTCCGCGATTTACGGCGAGCCTTTCGTGGTGCCTGAAGCGGATGAGGCATAAGGAGGGATAAAGGAATGAAAAAATATACGAAACGCGTATTACTTACCATTTTGACGGTATTATTCTCTCTTTTCTGCGGTTTGTTTATCGTATCGTGCGATAAGAATAAAACCGGCGGATTCTCCCTTGACTGCACGAAAGTAAAAGTTGCGGTAGGCGGTGAACCCTACGCAATCCACGTTCTTAAAGATGGGGAATTGTATAACGGACCGGTGCAGTACATCCCTGAAGATACTCTGTTCGCGTCGGCAGAACACGGTCAAATCGTAGGGATTCGTCCCGGTGAAACGAAAGTTATGGTGTTCATCCCTTACGGGGATAACGAGTATACCCTTTCGTGCGACGTGACGGTCACGGCTAAAATTTCCGCTACAGTTGCGGATATTTACGAATATCAAGGCGTTGGCGACATCGACCTTACGATTAGCTCCGTGCATTACACCTCGCCCAACATACAAGTGGCTTCGGGTGGTATTCAAGTTTATACCGACAAAGAATTGACGGTGGACGTCACCGGTCAAGTCTTGAACGGAATGAAACTCAAAAATACGATGCAAAACCCGCTTAGCAAAGGCATTTACTACGTAAAATATACGTTAGAACTTGACGGTGAAACGGGTACGCTCGTACGTAGAGTCGTAATCCGCGGTGCGGAAAAGTACTCGGATTTGTTCTTGCTTGCGCCCGTTGGCGACGTGACGGAAGAAATGTACGGCTTTGCCAACAACCAATACGGTCAAGCGCCCGATACCAGAAACGAAATTAACCCCGGTGAGTACGTAAAATACACGGACGAAGACATGGGCGATAAGGTTGCTCCTGGTATGAACCAAAACAAGACGGAATTCTTGGAATCTTTGCAAGCTTCCCGTTATAACGGCCTTATTGATCTTGAAAACGAAGATTTGGGGTATGACACGACGTACAGAATGTTCGTCAGAAAGTATAACAATACCTCCAACCAAAACCCTCTTTTCAGATTTAACTTGTTCTCGTCCACGAGCAAGGCTTGGAGCAATTTGGGCCAATTCTCGGACGACGCTAAAATCAGCTTCTGGGTAAGAGCTTGGTATAAAGGCGAGAACGATGAAACGTATTCGGCTCGTTCTGGCGGGACGATGTACCTTTATAAAGTCACCAACACGGGTTATGAAGACGCAGGTTTGACCGGCGCTGAAAGCTACGACGCTGAAGGCGGTTGGACGAACTACACGCTTACGCTTGGAGATTTCAAAAGCGTATTCGCTGGTATGAACAACTTCGCGTTCTCCATTATTTTGGAGGGCGATCAAGCAGGAGATTACTACCTCGAACTTTTCTCGGTAGAATTCTTAACGCTTACCGACGTTGCGACGGTATTCGGCGACGCTAACATTGAAATTCCCGGTATGTATACCGGTTGGTTCAACGCCTACGACTGGTCGATTTCTTCCAATGTAGAAGGCAATACTTTCTCGTTGACGGGCGATGAAACGACCGCTGCAAACGTGAACGTGCCTCAAGGTAGCTATACGATCACGTACGATCTTTATAGAGGATCGACGAAAGTGGACACCTATACGAGAAACTTGAGTTCCGGTGTAGCCGTTCGCTTCGACACCGCATCCAAACTCCAAAAGAGTGCTTGGGGTCACGCGGAAAAACTTTCGGTCGTAAAGGACAACAATATTCCTGCCGAAATCGGTGTTCCGACGGCAGAAGACGGATATAAAGGCCCTCTTTCCGTGGGCGTGACGAGCGATTTGACCGGTCAAACGATGGTCAAAGCGGAAGCGTACTACGGCGCTGGTACGGGTCGTGGCATTCCTACCGTTATCGGCGGTTGGAAGATGGAAGAAGTCTTCGAAGCAATCAACGCTGGACAATTAAAAGACACCGACTATATTGAAGTTTGGGTATATTTGGAAACAAACGAACCCGAAATGTCTCGTTTCTCGACGACTCTTACCACGTCGGAAGGCTTGGCATATAACGGCGATTTGGGAAGAACCTCCGAAATGTTGGATTTCCCTGTGAAGGCAAAACATAACGCTTGGTTCCCCATCCGCATTACAGTTGGCGATATCAAGGGAAGAATGGAATCGAATCCTACGGTCGGTGTGTACGTGAACACCGGTAAAGGGTATTGGATTGAAGAAGCGATCAACTATAACACGGTCACGCTTGACATGTACGTTTCCATGACTCCCGGTGGCTACTACTGGAATATGTATTTCTACTCGGTAGAGCTCGTACAAACCTTGGATCAAATCGTCTCGACGAAATTGGATCAACCCATCGATATTAGCTACGATGCAAGTGGGGATTCCAGAATTGATTCCGCAACGTTTACGGGCGAAATCAAGAATGTGAAGACGGGCGAACTTTTAACAAACGGAACCAATTTCACAATTACGCAAAATACCTTCTCGACGAAGCTCTACGGCACCTACGAAGCGATCTATAACGTAATGAAAGACGGTAAATCGTACGGATTTATGACGAGAACGATCATCGTAGAAGAAGGGGAGATTATCGCTCCTGAAAACGTCGTTGCTTACTCGAAAGACAACATCTTTGCAAGTGACCACGGATGGAGTTGGGCTTCCGGTACTGAAACGGTGCAAACGGGTATTCCCGCAGGCTACACTGGACCTTTGACGAAGCAAACCTCCGTCGAAGTTATGGGCGGCTACGCTACGGGCAACATCGCTTGCTTAGACTTCGATCTTTCCTACGTGTTCGATAACTACGATAGCTTTAAGGATAACGATTACCTTTCGATCTGGTTCAAGATTGAAAGAGTGGACGGTCAAAGACCCGACGCTGACGTGGAATTTAGAGCAAACTTGGCTCCTGAACACAACTTGGATACTACTTCCGACGGAAGATACGCAGATTGGCTCTTCATCTATGCTCCTACGACGAAGTACGGTCACGTACCCGCGCAATATATCCCTGGTACGGCGGATCAATTCTACTCGGATGATTTCGTAGAACTTAGAATCACGAAAGCGCAACTTGACTTTAGATATAAAGACGGTTGCGGTCCTTGGATGCAACTTTACACAAATGGTGCTGGTGCGCAAACGAAGATCACGATCTATTCGGCTGAATGGAACATCGGCGAAGATGCTCCCGTCGTTCCCGATTATCCCGTGGTTTCCGACGCTCCCGAAAACGTAGTGGCATGCTCGCAAGACAACGTCTTCATGAGCGATCACGGTTGGGGCTGGGCTACCGGAATTGAATCGGTAGAAACGGGTATTCCTACGGGCTATAACGGATCTTTGACGAAGACCTTCTCGGTTGCTGTCACGGGTGGCACTGACGAGCACTACAAGACTTGTTTAGACTTCGATCTTTCGTACGTATTCAACAACTACGATAGCTTTGAAGACGACGATTACCTCTCCATCTGGTTCAAGATTGAAAGATTGGACGGTGAGGCTTGTAGCGACGGTACGGAAGTTAGATTCAACTTGTCGCCCGAACAAAACGTGGACCAAGTTGGAACGGCTTACACCGAGTGGCTCTACATTTACGGATCTACGTACAGTTGGTTGCAACCTAGCTATCCGAATAACGTATTCACTTCCGCAGCGCAATGGACGACGGGCGAATTCGTAGAAGCAAGACTTACGAAAGCAGACCTCGAATGGAGACATAGCGCAGGCTGTGGTCCTTGGTTCCAAATCTACGTATCAGACGCAGGCGCGCAAACGAAGATCACGATCTATTCGGCTGAATGGATAGAACTAGAAAACGTGGTTGACGTTCCCGCAAACGCAATCGCATGGTCGGAAGACAACATCTTCATGGCTCCTATCCAAGATCCCAGCAATCCTGAACTTAACTGGGGCTATGCAAGAAGCATTGAAACGGTAGAAACTGGCGTTCCCGCAGGCTACACGGGTGAATTCACGAAGACGACGTCTGTAAAAGTGACGGGTAATGAATCCGACCCGAATCACGTATGCTTGGATATGGATATCTCTTCCGTAATGAACAATCTCGATAGCTATAAAGATTCCGATTACCTTTCGATATGGCTTAGAGTGGACAGAGTGGACGGCGAAGCGCTTTCTAGCTCGTTTGAAATCAGACCGCAACTTTCGCCATACAAGAATTTCTCGATTAACGCAGAGAGCACGGAATATGCAGACTGGATCAAGATTTACCATAATGGTAAATACGGACACATTGCATCCGCTGGCGATCCTATGCAATTTGCAGGTCAATTCGCAGAAATGAGAATTACGAAAGCGGAACTTGAATCCAAAAAGAGTCTTGGTAGCTGGTTGCAAGTTTGGGGCTATGGCGGTGGCGCACAAACCACGATCACGATCTACTCCGTGGAATGGATTACCGTGTCGAGCGCTTCCGGTGCTTTAACCGTCACGGAAAACCACTATACGGAATATGCGGGATTCGGTTATACGACGAATACCGCAACGACGGAAGATCTCGGCGCTGTTCCCGCTGAATATACGGGTACTTTGACGCATACGACGGCAGTTTCTGTCACGGGCGGTTTCTGGAATGCTGGATCCGGCGACGTGGA
>JAZLBD010000013.1:0-51963 GCA_045613545.1 Christensenellaceae bacterium | reverse complement strand
TGTTTGTAATAGGATAGAGGAAATAAAAAAATAAAACCACCCGACAAGGGTGGTTTTCTATTATGGCGACCCAGAACGGGCTCGAACCGTCGACCTCCACCGTGACAGGCTGGCGCTCTAACCAACTGAGCTACTGGGCCACTTGCGTTTCATCAACGCTTGTCTATAATAATCTATTTTTGAACTTTTGTCAAGCATTTTTTATCGCTTTTTTGAAAAATCGAATATTTTTTCGCTTGCAAAATTTCTTCACTTTATTTATACAACTTAGCGAGACCGCCCTCTGCCGTTTCGCGGTAGGAAAGCGCTAAATCTTTCCCCGTTTCATACATCGTTTGTACGATTAAATCAAACGATATCTTTCTGCTCCCCGATAAAAATTCCGCGAGGTTTGCCGCGTTGATCGCGCGCATTGCCGCAACGGCGTTCCGCTCAATGCAAGGAATTTGCACGAGCCCTAAAATCGGATCGCACGTGAGCCCCAAATGGTGCTCCATAGCAACTTCCGCCGCATATTCGATTTGGTCGATGCTCAGTCCGTGCAATTCGCAAAGGGCTGCCGCCGCCATACTACACGCGCTCCCAATTTCCGCTTGACAACCGCATTCCGCGCCCGAAATCGAGCCGTTCGTCTTAATTAAATTCCCTATAAGTCCCGCGGTTGCAAGCGCGTTCAAAATTTCTTTTTCGCTACGCTTTTCTCTACCGTACGCATAGTTCAAAACTGCCGGCAACACACCGCTCGCGCCACACGTGGGCGCCGTCACGATCACGCCACCCGACGCATTTTGTTCGCTCACCGCAAACGCGTACGCGCACACGATCCGATTCTCTCTTGTTTCCGCGCTTTCAAAAAGGTTTCCGCTTTGAAACAACATGCCCGCTTTTCGTTCGACGTGCAATCCCCCGGGCAATTCCCCCGTGGCGCGAATCCCATCTGCAATCGAATCTTGCATCGCTTTCCATACCCTACGAAGGTATTTCTTGATCCCGTCCCCCTCGCAAGCGTACACGTATTCGTAAAGGCGCATTTTGTTTTCTTTACAATAGTTAGCAATCTCCGTGAACGCGGACATGGTATATACGTCCGCATCGGAAGAATCCTCTCTACCCTCGAATTTGATCGCACCGCCACCGACGGAATACACGCGAACGAACCCGATCTCTTTGCCTTTTTCCAGCGCGTAAATATCCATTGTATTCGGATGGGGCAGATCGGAAAAATCCGACGTTTCTATCTGCGCGTTTTTAAGTAGCGAGCAAATGACTTCTCTCGTTCCGTGCCCCACCCCCGTTTTTGCAAGCGAGCCGTAAAGAATCACCCTATACCCGTCCGCGGTAGGGTGTTCTTTTCTAAAAATTTTACAAGCGCGATAAGGCCCGATCGTATGCGAAGAGGACGGACCCACGCCTATGCGATATAATTCGTGTAATGATTGCATAATTTTCTCCTATACGAACAGTATAACACATATTTTTTCATTTGTAAATATAAACGGGCAAAAAAAGAGAGAAACCTTTACGATTTCTCTCTTTCTTTATTTACGCTTGTTCGGTTTCCGCCGTAGGTTTTTCAATCACAAGCTCTTCCATCTCTTTGTAGTTTCCTACGTATTGAGGGGAAACGGTCTTGTAATCTTTCATACCCGTACCAGCGGGAATGAGTTTACCGATAATGACGTTTTCTTTCAAGCCGATAAGGTAGTCGCGCTTGGTGCGGATCGCCGCTTCCGTAAGCACTCTTGCCGTTTCTTGGAAGGATGCAGCGGAAAGGAAGCTGTCCGTTGCGAGCGACGCTTTCGTGATACCGAGAAGTACTCTCTTAGCCAAAGCGGGAGCGCCACCGTTTTGTACGGCTTTCTTGGATTCTTCACGGAAGGTATTCATATCGACGAGTTCGCCCGGCAACAACGACGTGTCGCCTGCGTTTTCTACGCGGACCTTTTTAAGCATTTGACGAACGATAATTTCAATGTGCTTATCGTTGATGTCAACACCTTGGCCACGGTAAACCGATTGCACTTGTTCGAGGATATAATCTTGTACCCCTTGTACACCCGAAACGCGGAGGATATCTTGAGGATATACGCTACCTGCGTTAAGCAACACGCCGGGGGTGACGACTTCGCCGTCTTTCACCTTGATTTCCGCGTTGAAAGGAAGGATATATTCCTTCTTTACTTCGCCCGTTTGTTCGTCCTTGATCAAGATGTGGTGAAGATTGTCTTCGCTCGTTTCAAGCGCTACGACGCCTGCCACTTCGCAAATCGTCGCGCAACCTTTCGGTTTTCTAACTTCGAACAATTCTTCAACACGGGGAAGACCTTGCGTGATGTCCCCCGTCGCTGCGATACCACCCGTGTGGAAAGTACGCATCGTAAGCTGTGTACCAGGTTCACCGATGGATTGCGCTGCGATCGTACCGACTGCCTCGCCGATTTGCACGGGCAAAGTCGTCGCCATGTTTTTACCATAGCACTTCGCGCACACGCCGATTTTCGATTTACACGAGAAGATGCTTCTGATCGAAACTTCTTCAATCCCTGCCTCGCAAATCTTAGCGGCAATTTCGTCGGTGATGAATTCGTTTTCGTTTAAGATAACTTCCTTCGTTTCGGGGTGCACCACCGTTTCTGCGGTGAAACGCCCGATCAAACGATCTTTCAAGCTTTCCACTTCGCGTCCGTCCGCGCCGAAGATCGCTTTCACTTTCATACCGATAGGCTTCTTGCCTACGCAACAATCTTCTTCGCGAATGATAATTTCGTGCGATACGTCCACCAAACGGCGGGTAAGATAACCGGAGTCTGCCGTCTTGAGCGCCGTGTCGGTCAAACCTTTACGGCCACCGTGCGAGGAAATGAAATATTCGAGAACGGAAAGACCGTTTCTGAAGCACGATTTTACGGGAACTTCGATCTTTTTACCTTGCGGGTTCACCATTAGACCACGCATACCGGAAAGTTGCTTGATTTGGTCGATCGAACCACGCGCGCCGGAATCTGCCATCATCCAAATCGGATTGAATTTGTCGATTTCGCCTTGCTTTTTGAGGAGTTTTGCCACTTCGTCCGTCGCGTTATCCCATTGCGCGATAACCGCTTGATAACGTTCGTCTTCATTCAAAAGACCTCTCGCATACTTCTTGGAAATCTTGGAAACTTCCGCCTCGGCGCTTGCTACGATCTCTTGCTTTTCAGGAGGGATCTTCATATCGAATACAGACGTGGTAAGCGCTGCGAGAGTGGAATAACGATACCCTCTTTCCTTGATCGCATCCAGCACGTAGGAAGCCTTGGGCGCTGCGCCCGTCTTGAAACAAGCTTCGACGATCTTGGAAAGGTGCTTTTTACCGATTGCTCTCGATTTGCCGATAAATTCGGTGTCGAGTTCAAAACGCAAATAGGATTCGGGGGTGTTTCTCTTGACGAAGTTCAAGTCTTGCGGAAGTCCCTCGTTGTAGATCAAACGACCGATCGTCGTCTTGATGATACCCGTCACTTCAAGCTTGCCCGTCTTTTCGTTGCGACGAACGGTAGCTTCCTTAATCGGCGCTCTACCCTCGGCAACGTCTCTTTCATAATCGCAAGCGCAGGTGTAGGGAAGAGGAAGATCTTCGAATTTTCCTTCGGGAAGTTCCACCACTCTCTTCAAATAACATTCGTCTTGCTCGTGCGCCACTTTCGTTTGGTAAGCAAGAACCGCTTCGTTTTCGGAAGAATAGATGGGCGGAATATACACTTCGCCGTTTTCGCTAGGGCGACCTTGTTCGTCGTACTTTTTGCCCTCTTCTTTGCGCTTGATGGTAAGATAGTACGCGCCGATAATCATATCTTGCGTAGGAGACATAACCGACTTACCGTCGGCAAGTTTCAAAATGTTGTTTGCGGAAAGCATCAAGAATCTCGCTTCCGCTTGCGCTTCCACGCTCAAAGGAAGATGGACTGCCATTTGGTCGCCGTCGAAGTCGGCGTTGAACGGTCCGCAAACGAGCGGGGAAATCTTAATTGCTCTACCCTCGATCAAGACGGGTTCAAACGCTTGAATGGAAAGTCTGTGGAGGGTGGGCGCACGGTTCAAAAGAACGGGGTGGTCTTTGATAACGTCTTCGAGGACGTTCCACACCATATCTTTCGCCTTTTCCACGGCGCGTTTGGCCGTTTTGATGTTGTGGCATTGACCGCTTTCCACAAGACGTCTCATGATGAACGGCTTGAAAAGTTCGATCGCCATTTCCTTGGGCAAACCGCATTGATAAATTTTAAGTTCAGGTCCTACGACGATAACCGAACGACCGGAATAGTCGACGCGTTTCCCGAGCAAGTTTTGACGGAAACGGCCTTGTTTACCACGAAGCATTGCGGACAAGGACTTCAGATCACGGTTGGAAGGACCGCTGAGCGCTTTCCCCCTTCTGCCGTTGTCGATGAGCGCGTCCACCGCTTCTTGCAACATACGTTTTTCGTTCTTGACGATCATTTCGGGCGCGCCGATTTCCATCATCTTCTTCAAACGGTTGTTGCGGTTGATAACTCTGCGATACAAATCGTTGAGGTCGGAGGTAGCAAATCTACCGCCGTCGAGTTGCACCATGGGACGAATATCGGGAGGAATGACGGGAAGAACGGTCAAAATCATCCATTCGGGACGATTTCCGCTCTTGCGGAACGATTCCACCACTTCAAGGCGCTTGATCGCCTTGATCGCCTTTTGGCCTTGGGGATTGTCGCCGATGAGCTTTCTGCATTCTTCCGCTTCTTTTTGGAGGTTGACCGCCATCAAAAGTTCGCGAATAGATTCCGCGCCCATACCAAGTTTCAGTCCGGTATCTTCGTCTTCGCCGTATTTTTCCACGATTTCCCCGTGCAATTTATCGTTGATGACTTGCTTATAGGAAAGTTCGGGGATCGAACCGGGATCGAGTACGACGTAGGCTGCAAAGTAGATAACTTGTTCAAGTTGTTTCGGGCTCATATCGAGCAAAAGTCCAATTTTAGAAGGCACGCCTTTGAAATACCAAATGTGGGAAACGGGCGCAGCCAGTTCGATATGCCCCATACGTTCACGACGCACTTTCGAGCGGGTGATCTCCACGCCACACTTTTCGCATACGTGTCCTTTATATTTCACTCTCTTATATTTACCGCAATGACATTCCCAGTCCTTTTGCGGTCCGAAAATCTTTTCACAGAAAAGACCGTCTCTTTCAGGCTTTTGCGTGCGATAGTTAATGGTTTCGGGTTTCGTGACCTCACCGTAAGACCATTCTCTAATTTTTTCGGGAGAAGCAATGCTAATTTGAATAGAATTGAAATCGTTTAATTCGTACATATTATTCTCTCCTTGACCTTACTCGTCGTCCTCGTCATCGAACAAAGAGCTCAAGCTGAAATCTTCTTCGATGTCGTCAAAATCGTCGCCTTCATCTGCGCTGAAACCGTCGTCGTCTTCCCCGTCGTCTTCGTCGAATAAGGAGAATTCGTCTTCGTCCTCTTCGTCCTCTTCATCCACGGAGAAGTCAACGTCTTCGAGTTCTTCTTCCTTGAGAGCGTCCGTTCTCTTTGCTTCGTTATCCTTCGATTCTTCTTCGTCGTCGAATTCACGAATGACGAGCTCGTCGCCCGATTCGGTAAGAACTTTTACGTCAAGCGCCAAACTTTGCAATTCTTTCAGCAATACCTTGAATGCTTCGGGAATGCCCGGTTCGGAAATGTTTTCGCCTTTTACGATAGATTCGTACGTTTTTACACGTCCTACGATGTCGTCCGACTTCACCGTCAGGATTTCCTGTAAGATGTGCGCCGCGCCGTACGCTTCGAGCGCCCAAACTTCCATTTCCCCAAAACGTTGTCCGCCGAATTGCGCTTTACCACCGAGCGGTTGTTGGGTGACCATAGAGTAAGGACCGATCGAACGCGCGTGAATCTTGTCGTCGACGAGGTGGATAAGTTTAATCATATATTGCACGCCGATCGTGACGCGGTTTTCAAACGGTTCACCCGTTCTGCCGTCGAATACTTGGAACTTACCGTCAACGTTGCCGTCGGGATTGAGCAAGTTGTTTTCGCGGAACATCTGTTCGATGTCTTTTTCCGTCGCGCCGTCGAATACAGGCGTTGCAATCTTCCAGCCGAGTTGCTTACAGACGTAGCCAAGGTGCACTTCGAGCACTTGCCCGATGTTCATACGGGAAGGCACGCCGAGGGGGTTGAGCAAGATTTGAAGAGGGGTACCGTCCGCAAGGAAAGGCATATCCGCTTGCGAAAGCACGCGGGAGATGACGCCCTTGTTTCCGTGACGACCTGCCATCTTGTCACCGACTTGGATTTTACGTTTTTGTGCGATATATACGCGGACGAGTTTGTTGACGCCGGGGTCAAGTTCGTCCTTATTTTCTCTCGTGAACACTTTGACGTCCACGACCACACCGCCTTCGCCGTGAGGCACGCGGAGGGAGGTGTCGCGCACTTCTCTAGACTTATCGCCGAAAATCGCGCGAAGCAGACGTTCTTCGGGGGTAAGTTCCGTTTCGCCTTTAGGGGAAACTTTACCTACGAGGATATCCCCGCTTTGTACTTCCGCTCCGATACGAATGATACCGTCTTCGTCCAAATCTTTGAGCGCGTCGTCGCCGACGTTCGGGATATCGCGCGTGATTTCTTCGGGCCCGAGCTTGGTATCTCTCGCTTCCGTTTCGTGTTCTTCAATGTGGATAGACGTAAATACGTCGTTTTGCACCAATTTTTCCGAAAGCAAAATTGCGTCTTCGTAGTTATACCCTTCCCATTCCATATAACCGATGAGAATGTTTTTACCGAGCGCAAGTTCGCCGTTGTTCGTGGAAGGACCGTCTGCAATGACTTCGCCTTTCGCCACTCTGTCCCCCGTCGAAACGATGGGTTTTTGGTTGGAGCAGGTGCCTTGGTTGGAACGCTCGAACTTCTTCAAAGCGTACTCTCTGATCGTGCCGTCCTCTTCGCGGATTTTAATCATATTCGAAGCGACGGAAACGACGACGCCCGCTTCCTTTGCCATAACCATAACGCCAGAGTCTTTTGCGATGGCAGCTTCGATACCCGTTGCGATAATCGAAGATTCCGTCTTCAAAAGAGGAACTGCTTGACGTTGCATGTTCGAGCCCATGAGCGCACGGTTCGTATCGTCGTTTTCAAGGAAGGGAATAAGGGCGGTTGCCACCGAAACGAGTTGCTTGGGGGAAACGTCCATATAATCAATCTTCTCTCTGGGAAGTTCGGTGATGAGGTCTTGGTGACGACAGCCAACCCGTTCGTTGATAAATCTACCCTCTTCGTCCAACGGCTCGTTTGCTTGCGCAACGATATAGCGATCTTCTTCGTCCGCCGTAAGGTAGTCCACGTGGTTGGTAACGATACCCGTCTCTTTATCCACTCTTCTGTACGGGCTCATAATAAAGCCGTACTCGTTGACCTTTGCAAAGGTAGCGAGCGAAGAGATAAGACCGATGTTTTGACCTTCCGGCGTTTCAATCGGACACATTCTTCCGTAATGGGTGTGGTGAATGTCACGCACTTCAAAGGTCGCTCTGTCTCTATTCAACCCGCCGGGACCGAGCGCGGAAAGTTTACGCTTGTGCGTAAGCGCGGAGATCGGGTTGGTTTGATCCATAAATTGCGAAAGTTGGGAAGACCCGAAGAATTCGCGAATGACGGCGGATACGGGACGGATATTGATGAGGCCGGAAGCGGTCACTTCGTCCGCGTTTTGCGTTGCCATTCTTTCCTTGATAAGTCTTTCCAAGCGCGCGATACCGATACGGAGTTGGTTTTGCAACAACTCGCCAACCGAACGCACACGGCGGTTGCCGAGGTGGTCGATGTTGTCGGTCGTGCCGATACCGTAGCGCAAATCAAGGTTGGTAGAAACGGAAGCCACGATATCCTCTACCGTCACGTGCTTATGGCAGAGCTTGTCGATGAGGGGCGTCATAATCTTCTTCTCGTCCTTGGTGGGAACGGGAATAGCGCGACCTAAAATTTCGTGGAAAAGTTGACAAGCCACAACGAATTTTCTTCTCTCTTCCTTGCGCTTTTCTCTGTTCTTCTTTTCCTCTTGTTTTTCGTCCGCTTCCTCTCTCTTTTCACGGGTGTAGTAAAGCGCGTTGATTTCGTCGATATACTTTTCCGCAACCTCTTCTACGCTGAGCGTTTTACATTCTTCCGCAATCGTTTTGGAGAATACGTAGTTGGGGTAGAAAACGGTAGGCAAAAGCCCGAAATCTTTCGCGCGAACTTGCACGGGGATATCGGAAATTTCCGCAAAATCAACGGTGCCGTTCGAGATAATCTTGTGGCGGACTTCCCCCTCTTCGGGATCGTCCACGAGCACGAACACTTCGGAAACGCCTGCGTTTTGGATCGCGCGAGCTTGCGCCTCGGAAACTTTTTCGCCAGCGGTTGCAAGCACTTCGCCCGTTTCAGGATTTACGATCGTATCTGCGATTTTGCAACCTGCCAAACGATAGACAAGGTTGAGTTTCTTGTTGTATTTATATCTGCCGACTTTTGCAACGTCGTAGCGACGGGGATCGAAGAACAAATTGAACAAATGCGTTCTTACGGAATCTTCCGTAGGCACTTCGCCAGGGCGAAGTCTACGATAGAGCTCGTTCAAGCCGTCCGATTCCGATTTTGCCGTGTCCTTTTCCAAGGTCGTATTCATCATCTTATCGCCGGCGAAAAGGTCTTCGATCGAGCGGTTGGAACCGTACCCAAGGGCGCGCAAAAGCACCGTGACGGGAAGTTTCTTCTTCCGATCGACACGGACGTATAACGCGTTTTGAGCGTCTTGTTCCAGTTCAAGCCAAGCACCGCGGTTGGGCATTACGGTCGTCGTGAAAATTTCCTTACCCGTCTTGTCCTTCGTCGAGTCGTTGTTGACGCCGGGGGAACGAACGAGCTGGGAAACGATAACACGCTCTGCACCGTTGATGATGAACGAACCGTTTTCCGTCATGACGGGGATTTCCCCCATAAACACTTCGTGATCGGAAATTTCGTCCTTCACCTTGTTGACCAAACGTACTTTCACTCGCAAAGGAAGAGCGTACGTAGCGTCGCGGTTACGACATTCTTTTTCGTCGTACTTGGGCTTATCCTCTAATCTATAATCGAGGAAATAAAGCTCAAAGTGGTCGGAGTAGTCGGTGATGGGAGAGAAATCTTCCAACACTTCACTGATGCCTTCTTTAATGAAAGTTTCGTAGCTGTCTTTTTGGATTTCCACGAGGTCGGGAATATCGATCACTTCGTTGATCGAACCAAAGGTACGTCTTTCATTTTTGCCATACTTTCGAATAGGTAAATCCATCGGTTTATTTTGCTCCTTGCTTTATTTTTAACCGATCTACCGAGTATATCTTTTCATCGATAAAAATCGAATTTTTACGTTTTCTTCTTTCATCTGCTTTACTTTTCGGCTTTTTTGCGGTATAATATAGCCGTAAATAGGTGTTTTTTTGCCTCTTTTTTTCTATTTTTTTGCGATAAAAGGGCAAAATACCACACTATGCATAATGATACATTATCTAATTATAACCAAGCATTCTAAATAAGTCAAGCAATTTTGAAAGTTTTTTTGCTTTTTATTGCCTTTTTTGGAGAAAAAATATGAGAATTGACAAATTTTTGAAAGTTTCGCGCATTCTAAAACGTAGAACGGTCGCAAGGGAGGCTTGCGGAGAGGAAAAAGTCCTCATCAACGGCAAAATGGCAAAGCCCTCCTCCCCCGTTCGCGTCGGCGACGAAGTGGAAATTTTATACGTGAGTGGCTCCCTTAAATTCCGCGTCCTTGCCGTCAAAGAGACGGTCAAAAAAGAAGAGGCGTCCTCCCTCTACGAGGTGATCGAATGAAAATTTCCGTTATTCTTTGTTGCGCGGGGAAAGGAACGCGGACGGGTTTTGAGAAAAACAAATTGCTAGTTCCCTTGCTCGGCATCACGCCGATCGAACGGGCGATTACGAACTTTTGCCTCCCCGAAGTGGGCGAAATTCTACTTTCCGCAAACGCCGACGACTTTGCCGAACTCTCCCCCATCGTCCAAAAATACCCCCTCGTCCGTCTCGTGCAAGGCGGAAACACGCGAGGGGAATCCGTTTTCAACGCGCTCAAAGAGTGCAAGGGGGAAATGGTGCTCGTACACGACGGCGCGCGACCGTTCGTCTCGCCGTCCACCGTTCGACGTTGCAAAGAAAGTGTCGAAAAACACGGTAGCGGTATTTGCGCGATCCCTACGACGGACACGATCGCCGTGACGGACGGAGAAACCGTTTCCTATCCAAACCGCGCTAACGCCTACGCCGTACAAACGCCACAAGGCTTTTATACAAAAGAATTATTGCGCGCGTACGCGCAAGCGGAAAAAGAGGGGCTTTCCTTTACCGACGATTCCTCCCTCTTCGCCCGTTATATCCGCCCTCCGCGCTTTTGCGAGGGTGAAGTGGAAAATAAAAAACTCACCTACGCAAGCGATTTTCAACCCCACGCTTCGAGGGTGGGATTCGGCGTGGATACCCACGCGTTTGGAAAAGCGCAAAACTATATCGTCCTTGCAGGCGTACAAATCCCCTCGGCGAGCGGTCTTATCGCGCACAGCGACGGGGACGTGCTCGTCCACGCTTTGATGGACGCCCTCCTCTCGGGTGCAGGGCTCTACGATATCGGACGCTATTTCCCCGACACGGACGAGAAATGGAAAAACGCTTCGTCGATGAAAATGCTCGAACGCGTAGTTTCGCTACTTGACGAAAAAGGGCTCGCCGTACAGCACGTTAGTTGCGCGGTGCAAGCGGAAACCCCTCGCCTTGCCCCCTTTATCGAATCCATGAAAGAATCTCTTTCCAAAGCGCTCAACTTGCCCCCCTCTTGCATAGGCGTGACGGCTGGAACGAACGAAAAACTCGGCTACGTGGGCGAGGGAAAGGGAATTACGGCGTACGCTTACGTACTACTCAAAGAGGAGGAGTAAAAAATGGCAAGTAAACAGACTTCTCAATTCGTCTGCTCGGAATGTGGCTACGTCGCCCCTAAATGGCTCGGCAAATGTCCCGACTGCGGAAATTTTAACACGATGCAAGAGGAACGCATTGAAAAGACGGCGATAAAAACTGCCGTTATAAAACCCCGCTCAATTCCCACCCCTCTTTCGGAAATCGGCTTTGAAAAGACCGTTCGCACCTCGTCGGGGATTGAAGAATTCGACAACGTACTCGGCGGTGGAATCGTACAAGGCTCTCTTATTTTGCTCGGCGGTGACCCCGGTATAGGGAAAAGCACCTTGCTCACCCAAGTCGCCTCGCACCTTTCCAAGAGCGCGCCTACCCTCTACGTCTCGGCGGAAGAGAGTTGTTCGCAAGTAAAAATGCGGTGCAATCGGTTAGGGGTAGACGGAGGCAATATGCTACTCGTCAACGAAACTTGTCTTGAAGAGATCGAAGAGTGCTTGGGCGAGGCGAAATTCGTCGTCATCGACTCCATTCAAGCCATCTATACCGAAGCGTTGTCCTCGGCGTGCGGTTCGGTTGGACAAGTCCGGGAATGTTCGGCGCGACTGCAACGCATTGCAAAAAGCCGAAACGTCACCTTTTTCATCATCGGACACGTCACCAAGGAAGGGACGCTCGCAGGCCCGAAAGTTCTCGAACATATTATGGACACCGTCCTCTATTTCGAGGGACAACAAGAGGACAATTTCAAATTATTACGGTCGGTGAAAAACCGCTTTGGCCCCATACAAGAGGTGGGCGTGTTTGAAATGGCGGAAACGGGACTTACGAGCGTAGACAACTTCAACAACGTCTTTCTATCCGATATGCGAGGCTCTTCCGCAGGCTCGGTTGCAACCCCCTCCTTAAACGGCAATCGTTGTATGAGCGTGGAACTGCAAACGCTCGTGACGAAAACCGCCTACGGCTTGCCTCGAAGAATGGCGGTCGGCGTCGATTATAACAAACTCGTTATGCTCATCGCAGTCTTAGAGAAACGTTGCGGTATCCCCTTCTATTCCTCCGACGCGTACATCAACGCGATGGGCGGACTCAAGCTCGTCGAGCCGGCGGTGGATCTCGCCGTGTGCGCGGCGCTTATCAGTGGCGCGACCGACACCTCGATCGATGGGAAAACGGCAATCTTCGGAGAAGTGGGTTTGACGGGCGAAGTGCGCGCGGTCACGCTCGCAGACAAACGGGTAAACGAATGTATTAAAACGGGATTTTCCCGCGTAATCCTCCCCGAAAAAAATAGGAAATCGTGCGAGAAATACAAAGATAAAATCGAACTCGTCTACGTTTCCTATCTCTCGCAAATGGTCAAGGCTCTAAACTTGAAATAAAAAACACCCCTCGGCAACTTTGCCGAGGGGTCTTTCTACCAAGCCGTTGCTTCCAACCGCTTACAAGCCTCTTCCACTTCCCTTTTTTCGCCGAGCGCGGAGAGGCGAATATATCCCTCTCCGCTTTCCCCGAACCCCACGCCGGGGGTACAAACGATTTGCGCCTTTTCAAGCAAAGCGTCGAAAAACTCCCAACTCGAAGAGCCGTTTAGGCATTTAGCCCAAACGTACGCGCCACCTTGCAAATGCCACCAACCGAGTTTTTGCATACAGTTTGCGATCGTTCGGCGGTTGCCCGTATAGTAGGCTATTCGCTCTTCCATTTCCCGCAAGCCGTTTTTAGAAAGCGCCCCCACACCTGCCATTTGGCTGATATACGAAACACCGTTCTGCCCCATCGCCTGCCGTCTTTTCCAAAGGACGTGAAGCATCTCCATTCTTTTCGGAACGATCGTCCAGCCGAGGCGAATCCCCGTAAACCCTGCCATTTTCGAAAAAGAGCCTATCTCGATGGCGCAATCTTTCGCTCCCTCTATTTCGTAAATACTATGCGTACTCTTCTCGTCCAAAAAACGCTCGTATGCGTTGTCGTAAAACAACACGGCGTTTTGCGAGATAGCGTAATCGACCCATACTTTTAACTGCTCTCTCGTATACGTCGCCCCCGTAGGATTTCCCGGATTGCATAGGTAAATAAAATCGACCTCTTCTCCGCTCGGCATCGGCAAAAACCCGTTTGCAAGAGTTCCTTTCTTATATAGAATACGATTTCCGCGAAGAAGATTGGCGTCTTTATACACGGGATAGGTAGGGTCGGGGATCATTGCCACGCTTCCTGCGGGGAATAAGTCTAATAAATCGACGATCTCACGTTTCGCTCCGTCCGAAATAAAAAACTCCTCCTCGTCTAAAAAGGCGGAAAACCGCTTATAATACGACTTTAAGGATTCTTGCAAAATCGGATAGCCGAAAGCGGGCGGATAGCCTCGAAAGGTCTGCGCCCTCGCCATATCCTCCACCCCTTTTTGCATTTTCTCTATCGAGGCTTTTGAAAGAGGCAAACGCACGTCACCTACCCCGAGCGAAAGGATCTTTCGAGGCGGATTTTTATATCCCTCTACCCGCCGTTTCACTTCCGAAAAGAGATAATTTTCCGACAACCGTAAAAAGTTTTCGTTATATTTCATTCCATATTCCCCTCGAAACATATGTGGGCGTCCCCAAGCAAAAACACTCGTTCTTTTACGAGGCGCACCCGCAACATCCCACCTCGGTAAAGCAAGGTGATCGTCTTATTTCTGTTCGCCAGTCCCAAATACCCCCCAGCGACCGCCACCGCGCAAGCGCCACTGCCACAAGAAAGGGTTTCCCCGCTCCCCCGTTCCCACACGCGAACGGAAAAACGATTGTTCCCGCAAGGGCGGGCAAACGAGACGTTGACGCCCGACGGAAACCGCTCGCACGACTGTAAATCCTTTGCAAACGCCTCGTCAAACACTTTGTCAAAAAATACGACGTGCGGATTCCCGATCGAAAGGGAAACGCCGTCTAAAAACTCTCTTATACCGCTAGGCGCGCCCATATCCACCACGCTTCCATCTTTTTGCCTTAAGAGTCGTTTTACACCGCTTTTCGTTGCGATGGATAGAACGGGTTTTCCTATCTTACGACGTTCCCATAAATATTTCGCGACGCAACGAATCGCATTTCCGCACATAAGCCCCTCGCTTCCGTCTAAGTTGAACATTCGCATAGACCCGTCCGCGTTTGAACAGCTTTCTATCAAAACGACCCCGTCCCCGCCCACACCGCGGTGGCGATCACAAACGGCGGGAACTTCTATCTTGCATGGGCGCTCCTCGTCTAAGCAATCGAAAAAGACGTAATCGTTGCCACATCCTTGCATTTTGATAAAGCGACGCACGAAATCCCCCCCTTTTTTACGTAAAAACCTACCGCAAAAGCCCTATAAAATAGGTTTTTTGCGTGATTTTTTGAAAACAAGTTGACAAATCATAAAAAATGCAGTATGATAATACTATATTCAATCGGCACACGAAAATGTGCAAAGGAGGAAATTGCTTATGTATTGTAGAAATTGCGGACAAAAATTGTCTTTGCGTTATTTGAAAAACGAAGGGCTCGTCCCCTATTGCAACGATTGTGAAACGTATATGTTTCCCCAATTTAGCGTAGCGGTTTCCATGGTCGTGACCAATCGCGCGCAAGATAAAATTTTGCTTGCCAAACATGCGGAAGACGAAGATTTTATCCTTTTTGCCGGCTATATTAAAAAGGGGGAAACGGTAGAAAAAGCCGTCCCTCGTGAAGTGAAAGAAGAAATAGGTCTCGACGTCGTGAAGAGTAAATATATGTCCTCTCGTTACCATAGCGAACGCGACGTATTGATGCTCAATTTCATCGTCATCGTCGAAGAGAACAAACCCATTCGTTTGAACGAGGAAATCGCAGAAGCAAAATGGTGCTCCCCCGAAGAAGCTTTAGCGCTTATTAAAAAGGACTCCACCGCCGAAATCTTCTTAGCGAACGCAATCAAGGAATTAAAACGCAAAATTTAAAAAAGAAACGGGGCTTTCCAAAGCCCCGCTCTTTTTATTTGCGTTCGTAGCTTTCGCAACAAGTGCAAGTATCCGCGCTACAAGCCTTACCCACGTGGATCTTTTCCAGCGAGCAATACTCTCTACAATTATGTTTGCAATCCATTACTTCACAACCAATCGCCGTGTTTACGCCACACGTTTTGTTTTCGTTCATACTTGAAAACCTCCTTTTTGTAGAAACAGTATGCGCAAACCCCGTCTATATTATTGACATTTTTCTATTTTTCCTGTAAAATATTATAAAAGGAAAGTTTTTCCTTGCAAGGAGGACGTAATTATGAAAGTAATCTTAAAAGCAGACGTGAAAGGAAGCGGTAAAAAAGGCGATATTTTAGAAGTTTCCGACGGATTTGCTAAAAACTTTTTAATCAAGAAAGGTCTTGCGGAAATCGCTACCGCTTGCGGAATCAACGAAATCAATCAAAAAAAGGCGTCGGAGTTTTACCATAAAGCGGAAGAAATAAAAGCGATGAAAGAGCTTGCGCAAAAACTCAACGGCCAAAAAGTCGAAGTGAAAATCAAAGTCGGCGATAACGGCAAGGTGTTCGGCTCGGTCACGAGCGCAAACGTCGCCTCCGCCCTCGCGGAAAAAGGCTTTTCCGTCGACAAAAAAACCATTCGTATGGACGCGTGGAAATCCGTTGGAACTTTTTCGGCTGAAATTCGCTTAATGGAAAATATTACCGCGAAAATTACGGTAGAAGTTTCCGCCCTTTAACGAAAACAGCGAAGAAAACTTCCCTACCTGGGGAAGTTTTTTCTTTCCATAACCCTTTTTGATTGCATATCAGTAAAAAATGTGCTACAATATATTCGCCGAAAATTACGGCAATTTCACAAAAGGACGAGGCGTCTTATGGAAAACGAGTTAAAGCCCATCGAATTGGAAGCATTGCCCCCCAAACGCACGCGGGAATCCTATCCTTCTTTTGAGCGTTCGAACACGAAAGAAAAGATTTTTTATATTGTTAGGGTCGCTTTACTGCTCTTACTCTCTTCTATCCTCATTTCTTTCGCGTCCTATTTTATCATCGCTCCCAATAAGTTCGTCACGGGAGGCGTTGCAGGGCTTGCCATCGTCGTAGAGGCGGTCACTTCTATTCCGAAATCCATCACGACGATCGCGCTCAATCTTCCTTTAATTATCATTGCGTTCTTTTTCGTAAAAAAGAAGTTTGCAATCCTGACCCTCGTAAACGTTATCTTACAATCCATTATGCTTGCAATTTTAGAGCATTTTGATTTCCCCCCTATTCTTTTAGACGAGCAAATTTTCGCCGCGCTCGCCGGTGGTATTTGCGTGGGAACAGCCGTTGCCGTCGCTTTCAAAATCGGCGGTTCGACGGGCGGTATGGACATCGTCGCCGTTATGGTGCAAAAGAAAGTACGCGCAACCTCGATCGCTTGGATGATTTTCCTACTCAACTGTATTATCATTTTGATTTCCGCGTTCGTCTTTCGCGATAAAAATAGTACCTTCCTCGTTGGATTTTCCGTTCCCATCATCAAGGCGGCGACCGAACAATTCGTGGAAAGCAAGATCAACGAAACGATCACGAACGGGTTTCAATCGGCGCTCGAATTTAGAGTGGTCACCGATCACCCCGACGAAATGGCGCGCGCGCTCATCACCCGACTTGGCAGGGGGGTGACGTCCACTACCGTCACGGGTATGTACACCCACGAAAGCCACGCGATGATTTCTTGCGTCATCGGTCGGCGTCAAGTGGCAACCTTCCGCGCTATTTTGAAAGAAATCGACCCCGAATCCTTTGCCATCATGTCCCCCGTCACGCAAGTGGTCGGACTTGGATTTTTCTCGTCAGAAAACTAAAAAAACGTAAAAAAAACGTAAAAAATCGGAAAAAACCTTGCATTTCCAGGCTTTGCGCCGATTTTTTTTGTTTATATCGTTGACTTTTTCTTAATTTTAGGCTATAATAAAAGTACTTGGAGGCTTATCCAAGAATTAAAATTAAAGGGGAGATAACTCTTATGAACAAAAGTGAATTAATTAAAGCTATGGCAGTTAAGACTGGTTTCAGCCAAAAAGACGCTGCTGCTGCATACGAAGCATTCGTTGCTGTAGTGACCGAGACTTTGAAAGCTGGCGACAAGGTACAACTTGTTGGTTTCGGTACTTTCGACGTGAAAAACGTTCCCGCTAAATCGGGCTTCAACCCTCGTACGAAAGAACCCGTTGAAATTCCCGCTTGCAAGAAACCCGTTGTGAAATTCGGTCAAGCTTACAAGGACACGTTCAACGCGTAATCAGATGGATCTATAAAAAAGACACAGCCAAAACGCTGTGTCTTTTTTTGTTTATTTTTAGCGGACGCCCATGCCTCCGCCTCCACTACCACCGCCGGAGAATCCGCCGAAGCCTCCGCCTCCACCGCTTCTGCCAATGAACGTGCCACCGCTTTGTTGCGGGCGAGAGAGCATTTGGTAAGACATCGTCCGCATAAGGTTGCGAAGGAATAGATAATCAAAAAGGGTAAAGTCCGTTCCGTACGCCCAAGACGGGGGATCGAGCTTTAAGCCTTTGAACTTCTCTTCCCAAACGTCGCTCACGCCGAGGACTTGCGCGTAAGGCAACACGTCGAAATAAAGTTCGGGGTTCTCTTCGAGCATCGCTTCCAATCTATCCTTTTCCGCAAAGAGGATAAAATCCTTAAACCCGAGAACGTCGCCCAGCGCTTTATTGTATCGCTCGGTGTAAGATAAAATTTTCACAGACCCCAAGACGACTGCGTACGCGCTTACCGATACCACGATACGTTCGACGAGCGAGAGTATATGCCGATTGCAAAATACCGTTATCAAAAGGCAAGCAAGGACGGAAAAAGCGAGCGCGGAAACGAGCCAACCCATATTTTTCCCTTTCCCGTTTTTATGTTTGCGATCCACCCAAGTTTTCATTAAGAGCGCAACGCCCGCCACGGGTACGGCGTAGAAAATCCCTGCGCCGAAATGGAAATATCCTCCGCCGACGAGGGCAAGCCCTATAAAGGCGGGAAGAAATATGCAAAGGGCGATCGCCAAAATACAGCAAATCCCCATACCGATCAGTGACTTCTTCTCGTAGCGAGGAATATCTTTTGCGGATACGAGCATTTTTACTTTATCCGCCGTCTTGTAAAATCTTTCTTTCAAATCGGAAATACGCACTTGCATACCCCGTTTGAACAACCCCTCGAGCATCGCTGTTTGATAGGGCGGCATTCCCTCTTCCATCGGTTTTTGCGTCCGAATGAGAAGGGGGTCTTTTTGATCGGAAAAATCCATTTTTATATACCCCGCTGACGCAAAAAAGTACAGCATCGACGTCACGTCCTCGCTATCCACCATTCCGTCGATGAATTTCCCCATGCGCAAGGGATCGAATCCTTGCGGGGGTTTGACGCTTACGACGGGGACGAGATCCCGCGTTTTCTTCATCTTCCACCCAATCAAAACAGCGAGCCCTATAACAAGCAGACAAACGAGAAGCGTCACCCAAAAACTACCGCGAATTTGCGCGGAACTTTTCGAAATAAACGCGCCCTTTTCCAGCTCGAAATCGAGTGTGATCGCAGCCGCCATACGCTCGTCATAACGCTCGTTATAAACGACGGGCAACCTTTCCGCCTGCAAGGTAATCGTCTTTTGATCGTCGGAAAGACTCTCACTCGCGTAATCGTTCCCCTCGTAGCCGTACTCACCGCTATATACGGTATAGTTTGTACAAGGCGCGGGGAATTCCACCGTCACCGTCACGTTGTGTAAGGGCACGGACGTTCCTCCGCCAACGACGTCTAAAATCATTCCGTTTTCGCTACCTTTGCTTGGCAATAACGTATAAAAAATTTCATACGTCCGTCTTACCCCCCTTTCCACACCACCGACGCAGTTGACGTCGATAAATCCACGGATATCGGGGTTGTCTTTGACGTTCCAAGAAAAATCCTCGTTGTTTTCGCATTTTGCGCGCACGTCGAAATACCGTTCCCCTTGCCCAATCGGCAAAGAACGGTAAAACATCGTTGCATCGCTGGGCAAATAATAGGTGAAATAAACGTCTATCGTTTCGTGGAAACGAATCGTTCTGTCTTTTTGGACGACCGCTTTCACGTCGTAGCGCTCAATTTCCATAGCATCGGTAGATTCCGCTTGCGCCTCTATGGGTTTTATTCCGCCAAAAAGCATAAAAATCGCTACGAACGCAAATAGGATCGAGGCGATTTTTTTTGCTAAGGATAAGCGGACGTCGTATGCTTTCTTCATATGGCACACCTCCGCAACTGATTAGAATTGCACTTTTACGTTCTTGCGTTCTTCCGCGCTGTCAAGTTCAAAATACGTTTTCTTTTCATAACCTTTTTTATTGGCTACGATGGAGGAAGGGAACACTTCGATCTTCGTATTAAACTTCTTAACCACGCCGTTGTAATATCTTCTCGAGCCCTCAATCTCGCCTTCGAGGGTTTTCAGTTGATTTTGCAAATCAAGGAAGTTCGTATTCGCCTTTAAGTCGGGATAGTTCTCCGCAACGGCGCTTAAAAGCACTTTGAGGGAAGAATTGAGCGCGTTTTCCGCATTCATCTTTTCCGCAGGGGTTTTCGCCACACCCACGGCGTTTCTCGCCGAAATTACCTTTTCCAAAGTCCCCTCTTCGTGTTTTGCGTAGCCTTTCACCGTTTCCACGAGATTGGGCACTAAATCGTATCTCTTTTTAAGGAAAACGTCCATCGTGGAAAACGCCTCTTCCGCTTGATTATCCAAACGAATCATCGCGTTCATCGTTTTGATCCACCAAGCGATCACCCAAATCACCAAAATGACGAGAACGACCGCTATAACGATGCCTACGATCGCGCCCGTTTTAAGTAATAATCCATTTAACATCTTTTTTTCTCCTTTTGCGGAAATTCCGCTTACGGCTTTATTATACTATATTTATCCATGAAAATCAACTTTTTTGAAAAGATTTGTAATGAAAAAGGAAACGAATGAGTCGTTTCCCTTTCCTTTTTTAGATTTTTGCAAACAACAAATGATTGAACAGCAACAACCAAACCAAATCAATCCAACCGAATACGATACCACTCGGGATCGTGACGAGAATTGCGAAAACAAGCGTCAACAATTTACCTCTTTTGAAATAAGCCGACCAACGCACGGCAATTTCCACTACCCAGTTCACGCCGGGAATCAACAGTAAAAGCAATTGTACGAGTTTGTTTTGTTTATAAAACCATTTAGCCATAAACGACCTCCTCTTTTTTCCGCCGAAACGGATTACTATGGAAATTATAGCATACGTCTTTTCGTTTGTCAATACCCTTTTTTATTTTTTCATCCCTTTTTTACACAGACGCCGAATTTCCTTTTCCAATTCCTCGGCAAGTTCCACGCACCGCTTTTTGCTTGAATGTTCCACGAGAATCCGTATCACTTCTTCCGTACCCGAAGGGCGCACGATCACTCTTCCGCCGTCGCAAACGTCTTGCAGTTTTTGTACGATCCCTTCATCTTGCAACCTTTGTATCACCTCGTCTTTTTGATAAACGGGTATATTTTTACTCTCTTGCGGAAATATCGTCAAGCCTTTCATCAATTCGGAAATAGAGAGCCTTCTTTCCACCGCCCTCTCGCACAGTTTAATCGCCGTCACGATCCCGTCCCCCGTACATTCGTGGCGCGCAAAGATAATATGCCCCGACTGTTCTCCTCCTAAAAGAGCATTCTTTTCCTGCATTTTCTCGTAAACGTAGCGATCCCCCACCCGCGTTTGTTCTACCTTGATTCCACGCCTTAAAAGAGAAGCGAGTAAACCGCCGTTGGTTAGCACGGTCGTCACGATCATCGGGTTTTTACAGGTGAGCACCTCGTCCGCGCACGCATATAGAATATGATCGCCGTCGCACACCCGCCCTTTCTCGTCGACGCAAATACACCGATCGCCGTCCCCGTCGAACGCAAACCCCATATCGAGATTTTGTTCTTTGACGAAAGTGGCTAAACTTTCCACATGTGTCGATCCGCACGCAAGATTGATATTTTCCCCGTTTGGCTCGGCGTGGATTGGATAGGTACTTGCCCCAAGCGCGTCAAAGGTAGTTTTTGCAATAAAAAAAGTACTCCCGTTGGCGCAATCCAGACCGATTTTAAGTCCCGCAAAAGAAACCTTGGAAAGAGAAATCAAATGCCCCACGTAGCGATTTCGCCCCGCGATAAAATCCACCATACGCCCCACTTCTTTAGCGGTTGCATAATAGGACAGCTCCTTGCCACTCTCCACTGCTTTTAGGTGGTTTTCTATATACGCGATAATATCGTCTCCCGCTTTTTCCCCTTTTTCGTCGAAGAGTTTGATGCCGTTATCGGTATAGGGATTGTGGCTTGCCGAAATCATAACGCCGAACGCAAACCCCTCCGTCCTCGTCACGAACGAAACGGACGGGGTGGTGGTCACGTGGAGTAAATATCCGTCCACTCCGGAGGCGGTTAGCCCCGCCGAAAGGGCGTATTCGTACATATAGGAAGAACGGCGTGGATCTTTTCCGATTACCACCTTTCGATTGTCTTTTTTACAATCTATTATGTATTTTCCAAGGCATCGACCAATCTCATAGGCGTGGCGCGCGCAAAGTCGCTCGTTGACCCGTCCTCGAAACCCGTCCGTCCCAAAATATTCTCCCATATCTCACCTCTTATAATAGTCCTTCCCCCGATTATGCTTGATGGATTCACGCTCTCTCGCCACGCATAAATCCCCCGCCTGCAAATCTTTCGTAAGCGTAGAGCCTGCCGCCAAAAAACTGCCCTCCCCCATACGCACGGGCGCGACGATATTACAATTGCTTCCAATAAAGCACCCGTCCTCCACGACGCTTTCGTACTTTTTCGCGCCGTCGTAATTGACGAACACCGCTCCGCAACCGATATTGCAATTTTTCCCAATCGTAGCGTCCCCTACGTAGGAAAGGTGCGAAGCCTTACTGCCATCGCCGATCGTAGCGTGTTTCAGCTCCATAAAATTCCCTATCTTGCAACCGTTCCCCACCCTCGTTTTTGGACGGATATGCGCAAAAGGTCCTATGCTCGAAGAACCGATCTCACTCTCTTCTATAATCGTGTAGGGGAGGAGTACCGCGCCCGAGCGAATCGTAGTTTTGCCCGTTAACGTGACGTGGTGGTAAATGATCGCCCCCTTTTCAATTTCCACCGTGACGTCGACGTACACCCCCTCTTTTTGTTCGATAATAACGCCTCGGCGCAAGTGGTATTTGATAATTTCCTCGCGTATGCAATCGGTCACGTAGGGCAAATCCTCTAAACTCAGTAGCGACGCTCCGCCTTTTAAGGGATAATACAACGCCTTTTCCTTTTCTTCGCCGTTTACGAGCACCCAGCCCGCGCCGAAGAAAATATTTTTTCCGCTTTTTTCCGCTCTCACCACGATCGCCTCCACCCCCGCGCGGGATAGGCAAGTGTGCGAGGAACGGAAAACAACCATCGTTCCTCCTTGATAGGTAGGGATCGTTTTCACGATCGTCGCGCAGAATTTTCGCGCGGTGAACTCCGAAAGCGTCGTGCCTAAAATCCGTTTGTTATAATCTTCTACGTCGCCGATATTCAATAGGTGCTCTTGCCATACGTAATAGCTTCTTTCCATTCTCCCCTCCCAAATAGACTTTCTATATGGTATGAAGAAAAAGAAGTTTTTGGTGATCATAGCAATAAATATAAAATCCCGACGATCGTCCCCGAAAGCACGCCGAATACGATGATAGGCCCTGCCACGATGAACATTTTCGCGCCCATACCGTACACGAGCCCTTCCGTTTTGAACTCGATGGCGGGCGAACAAACGCTGTTGGCAAACCCTGTGATCGGCACGATTGAGCCTGCGCCCGCATTTCTGCCGATTCGGTCGTACACGCCAAGCCCTGTAAGCAGCGTGCCTAAAAAGATCAAGATGGTACTCACCGTGCCGGAAAGTTCGTCCCCGTAAAGCCCTGCCCATTCGAGGATATAGCGTAAAAATTGACCGATCGTGCAGATAAATCCCCCCACCAAAAAGGCGCGCAAGCAATTTTTGAAATGCTGTGTGGGCGGGGAAAAGGAATTGACGTACGCCAAATAATTTTTGTTATAATTTTTTCTGTTTTTTCCCGTCATTCTCTCACCTCTTTGGGGTCAATCGGATGCGGAAAGCAAGTTTCCCGTTCGTCTTTCGTACGTTCTTGATTTTGGGTAGGCATTCGTTTCATACCCCTATTTTGTTCTTTCCTTGTAAAAACTATGCAAAAAAAAAGAGCTCTATCAAAACGATGGGCTCTTTTTTGTTTCCGTTTTTTTTATAAATAAAATTCCGATTTCGTTTCCCGCGCAAACAACCCCGACAAGATTTCCAAGCAGTCCTCTCTCGTCGCTTTTTCCCGTTCATAGCAGAGGGTATACACGGCGTTTGTGATCGGCAAGTCCACGCCGTACTCTTCGCCGAGTTTTTTCATTGCCGCCGCCGTAGGAACGCCTTCTGCAAGCTTAGAGAACTTGTCCCCTTTGGCAAGCATTTCCCCGTACGCACGGTTGTGCGAAAACTCGCTAAACAAGGTCGCCTCGTAATCGCCAAGATGCGCAAGTCCGTACGCGGAAAGCTCGTTTCCACCCATCGCTTTGATAAGGCGCGCGACTTCCCTTGACCCTCTGGACATTAGCGAGCCTTTCAAGGAAGCGTAGCCTACGCCGTCCAAAACGCCTGCCACGATTCCCATTACGTTTTTCGCCGCTGCGCCGATTTCCGTGCCGATCATATCTTCGCCGTAATAGTAACGGATTAAATCGCTCTTAAATTCACCTGCTAAGCGGTGTTTCATCTCCTCGTTTTCCGAATCAATGACCATACAGTTGGGAATCCCTTGCGTAAACGCTTGAATGTGCCCAGGACCTACCCAAACGGCGATCTTTTCCTTGGGAATACCCGCTTGCCTTAAAACTTCCGAAAGACGGCAACCGGTGGAAACTTCAATCCCTTTCATACAGAGCACGAACTCTTTTTCCGCGCCCCCCGCTTCTTTCACTCGCTCGATAAACTTGCGAAGTCCTTGCGAGGAAATGGAGATGATAATCGTTTCCGCGTGCGAAACCGCCTCTTTCAAATCGCAGGTTAAATGAATGTTGGGATCAAGATCGACGTATTCGTTTTTACCCGTTTCGCGCAAAACCTTATACGAATAGTCCTCTTCCGGTCCCCATAAATATACGTCGTGTCCCTTTCGATTGAGATACCAACCGATGAAAGACCCCCATCTTCCACAACCCAATACGGATATTTTCATAATTTCCCTCCTAAACGCTCAAATTTTGTTCCGTTCGACGAAAGCGCGAGAGAGCGTCACGTCGTCGGTATATTCGATCTCCGAGCCGATGGGAATCCCCCTTGAAAGCCTCGTGACCGTAATCCCTAACGGATTGATAAGTCTAGACAAGTAAAGCGCCGTCGCGTCCCCCGACACGTCGGGATTGGTTGCGATAATCACTTCTTGCACCCTGCCTTGTCCGATTCTAGCGAGCAATTCTTTGATTCGAATATCGTTAGGGCCTACCCCCTCCATCGGGTCGATTACGCCGTGCAGAACGTGATATACCCCCTTAAATTCGTGCAATTTTTCAATCGCAATAACATCTTTGGGCTCTTTTACCACGCAAATAACTTTGTCGTCGCGTCTTTGACAAATAGAGCAGGTATCCTCTTCGGAAAAATTCCCGCAAATCTTACAAAACCGCACCCGTTTTTTCACGCCTATAACGGCGTCCGCAAACGCTTTTGCTTCGCTTTCCGTCATATTGACGATTTTATACGCGTAGCGTTGCGCCGTCTTTTTGCCAACGCCCGGAAGCTTTGAAAATTCGTTGATTAGCCGTCCGATCGGCTCGATAAAAATATCCACTTACAGTAATCCCCCAAGCGCGCCCATATTACCGAATACGCCCATTTTTTCTTCGTATACTTTATCCGCTTTGGCATATCCGTCTTGTATCGCCGCCAAAATCAAATCCTCTAAAAGTTCGATGTCGTCGGGATCGACGATCGACTCGTCCAGCTCGATGCCGTTGATGATTTTTTTCGCGTTCATATACACGACCACCGCTTCGTTCGCCGCCGTGCCGACCACTTCCCAATCGTCCAAAAGTTCCGCCGTCTTTTGCATATCCTCTTGCATTTTTTGGGCTTGTTTCATCAAATTTTGCATACCGCCTGCATTCTTATTAAATCCTGCCATTTTTTTGCTTACTCCTTGAATTGAATTTTCGTCGTGGGGAATTTTTCTTTTAACTCTTGCATCGCGTTATCAAAGGCGTTCCCCTCTTTTTCTTTCTTTTTAACGGTAAATTCCGTCACGCCGATCAAACCGAACGCCTCCTGCATCATCGCTTGGTGTTCCGCCTTTTGCAAAGAACGGTAAATCGTATCGCTCGTCGTGTAGAGCGTAAACGTCTCCCCCTCGTATCCGCTTTCAAGATCCATACATACGGTAAACAGCACTCCGCTTTTCCCCACCTTTCGAAGGGCGCGTAAGAATCCGCCGAACACCGCTTTCGCATCCCCTTTTTGCACGTTTACAGGCGCGGGTTTGCTTTCCACTTTTTTCTCCTCCACCGTTGGAGGCGCAAATGTATCTTCCATCGACGGTTCTTCAGGGGGCGGATCTAATACAGGCGGAGCAACCTCGACCTCTTCGACGGGGCGTTCCGTTTTTTCTTCGCTTACCTCGTTTGTTATTTTTACGCCTTTTTGCACCGCTTCTTCCAGCGCGGAAATGCGGGCGAGCAAGGATTCGATAGCGTACTCCTCTTTCGGCATACCCGCCTTAAACACCGCCGTTTCAAAGACGATTTTTGGCGAAGAAGAATATTTCATTTCGTTTTCGGCGTCGGAAAAAATTTCCAAAGCGCGCAAAATACCGTGTCCGTCCGTTTTCCCGGACGCTTCTTCTACAATGGCAAGCGATTCTTTGGAAAGCGCCAAAATTTTATCCGCGTCCCGACAGGTTTTCACCACCGCGCAAGCGTGCAAAAAGTCCAAGGCATCCTTGATTAAATTCCCCACGCTCTTACCCTCGGCAAGCAAGTTTTCACAAGCGGAAATCGCTTTTCCGCTCTCCCCTGCCAAAATCGCGGAGCAGAGTTTCCCGATCCCCGAAAAATCCGCGCTCCCAAGCGCAGAAATTACGTTTTCATACGTCAACTTCCCTCGGCTATACGACACGCACGTGTCCGCAAGTGAGAGGGTATCGCGGGCGCTTCCCGCGCCGATTCGAGCGATAACTTCGAGCCCTGCCTCATCGTACTCTTTCCCGATCGAATCGAGCACCTTTTTCAAAAGCGACACCAGGTCTTCTTGGGGAATAAGTTTGAAATCAAACCGCATACAGCGAGACAAAATGGTAGCGGGAATCTTTTGCGATTCCGTCGTTGCCAAAATAAACACGACGTGCGCCGGCGGTTCTTCCAGCGTTTTCAAAAGGGCGTTGAACGCGCCCGACGAAAGCATATGCACCTCGTCGATGATATACACTTTATATTTTCCCGCAACGGGGGGATATTGTACCTTTTCTCGAAGATCCCGCATCTCGTCCACGCCGTTGTTCGACGCGGCGTCGATTTCCGTGATATCTAAATTGGAAGGATCTTTTAAGGCTAAACAAGTAGGACATTTTCCGCAAGGAGAGCCGTGGACGGGACTTTCACAGTTAATGGCGGCGGCAAAAATCTTCGCAACGCTCGTCTTACCCGTTCCTCTCGGTCCGCAAAAGAGATAGGCGTGCCCTACTTTCCCAAGTTCTATTTGGTTTTTCAAAATCGTGACGATATGCTCTTGGCGAACTACGTCCCCCAGCGTAGACGGACGGAACGCGCGATAGAGCGCCAAATATGCCATAATTTTTCTCCTTATTTTTCTCGTTTCTCTTGCAAGAAAACCCGTAATTTTTGTTTGCTTCTCTGCACGGCGTTGTCCACGCTTTTCGCGTCTTTCCGCGTCGCCGTACAAATTTCCGAAATTGAACAACCCTCTAAATACAACGTAAACACCCGATATTCGAGGCTGGATAAACATTTGCCCATCAAAAGAAGTAGTTCTTTGGAACTTTCCGCCGAAAGCACCCCCTCTTCAGGATCGACTTCCCACTCGAAAAAGTCCTCGTTTAGTTGTTGGTTCGGCGTTTGCGAGGACTGTTTTTTCACCATATCGCGAAGCCTACTTTTCACACAAAGGCAAGCGTAATTTTTGAAACTCATTCCCTTGCTCTCGTCGTAGTGTTTGACGGCGTAATAAAGTCCGATCATGCCCTCTTGCGCTAAGTCGTCCGTTTCTACGCTGGGTAAAAAGCACCGCCGAGCAAGGGAGCGTACCAAATTTTTATACTCGTCCAAAATTTCGTCCATCGCGGGTTCGTCGCCTTGCGCCGCAAGTCGCACCCGTTCGATTTCCTTTCGTTGTTCCCCGTTTTTTTTCATTAGGCTTTGTTTCTCCTAAACCGCAACACTTCGTAGGCTACGACGCCGAGCGCCACCGACGCGTTGAGGGAGTTTACCTTCCCCTCCAAGGGCAAAGAGACGACCTTATCGCATTTTTCTCTCGTCAAGCGTTTGACTCCGCTATCTTCACCCCCGACCACGAGCGCGACGTTCCCCGAAAAATCTTGGGTATAAACGTCCTCGCCGTCCGCTTCCAAAGCGTACGCCCAATATCCGCTCTTTTGCAATTTTTCCAAAGCTTGATTTAAGTTGGAAACTTTCGCCACTTTCATATGCTCCGCAGCTCCAGCGGAAATGCGGATCACCGCTTCCGTCACCGAGGCACTACCCGTTTTGGGAATGACCACGCCGTCCACCCCCGCACATTCGCAAACCCGTAAAATACTGCCGAGGTTATGCACGTCCTCGATCCCGTCGCAAAGCACGACGAACCCGCCTTTTTCGCTTTTCTTGTTCTCGATAATCTCGTCCAAATCGTAGTATTCGTATTCCGTCGTAAAGGCGATGACCCCTTGATGGCGACCCGTTTCACTCTCTTTATCCAAAACCATTCTTTCGACGTACTGCACACGCACGCCACGTTTTCTCGCCTCGGCGTAGAGGACGGAAAGAGAGCCTTGCGCGCCCTTTTCCATCAAGATTTTATCAATGGGTTTATTCGTTTTCAGCAGTTCTCGAACTGCGTTTCTTCCTTCCGTTTTCATGGTTTCAATCCCTCGCTTTTTTGCACGATGACAAACTCCTCTTCTCTTGCCAAAGACAAAAGCTCTTCCATGCGGTTGGTTTGCCCCGTCAAATATAAAAATCCAAGCACCGCTTCAAGACCGGTGGAACGGTTATAATCGGAAAGGGAGGCGTGTTTAGCCCTCGTCCCTTTCTTGGCGTTCCTACCCCGACGAAAAATTTCCGACTCTTCTTCGGTAAGCTTACTCTCGATCTCTCTTAAAAAGGCGCTTTGCCCCTTCGCGGACACGATTTTAGACGCCGTTCGTTGCAGATCCGCCGCCTTACCCTCTCCATTTTTCACAAGTCTTTCGCGCACGGAAAGAGAATACACCGCGTCGCCCAAAAATGCAAGAACGACAGGATTTACCTGCCTCGCTTCCTCTCTTGTCATAGCCCTTTCCACGCTTTGCATACCCTCTCTTTCCTCGCCCGTTTTTCGCGTAAAAAAAACGAAAAGGGCGCATTCTTGTTTCCTTTCCGTTTATTATACCATATTTTCTTTCAAAATACAAGTATTTTGAGGATTTTACTCGCTTTTTTTCTACGCGACGTTCTGCAAATAGAGCAATAGCCCTTGCACGATACACCCTGCGATATTTTCTTGACCGAAAGACGAAGTGAGTAGTTTCTCGTCCTCGGCGTTCGACAAAAATCCACACTCGACGATGATGCACGGACAAGAAAATTGCAACATAAAATAATCCCCCGTAGCTTGCGTCCTATTCTTCGAGCCGTTTTTTACGTAAAACTCGTTGAGTTTTTGTTGCAAACAGCCGGCAAGTTTATCGCTCCCCAAACTGTCTTTCCCAAAAAAGACTTGCGCGCCACGTGGCACTCTCGAGGGGTAAAAATTTTGGTGTATAGACAAAACCAAGCTCGGATTTTCCTCTTCAATAATGCGTTTTCGCTCCGCCATATCACGGCGCTTAAACCCTTTGCTTGCCACTCCGTACAACCCCTCTTTCGTCTTTCTGGTCATCACTGTTTCAAAGCCGAGCTCGTCGCATTTTTCCTTGACGAGAAATGCGATTGTAAGGTTGATATCGCTCTCCTTTTCACCGCTTTTCGCGCCCACGACCCCCGAATCAATCCCACCGTGACCCGCGTCGATCACGATTTTCAATGTGTTTACCCCCACCACGGGAACGGCGAGCAAATTTCCACACAAAAAACACGCCGTCACAAATAAAACCGCCGAAGCGCCCATTAGCCAAAACAAAAATTTTTTCATCGATTTATTCTATGCCGTTTTCTTTCCTCTCATACTCTTTTTTTTCCTTTTTGTTCATAACGGTATAGATACTTTTGCTTTCTATCGTGCCGGGAACGGACTCCGTCGTAAACGTATAAACGGAACTTTCCTCCGCCTCTTTCATAAACAGCTCGAACACCTCTTCTCCACAAGAGAGGGCAATCCGATCGACGCCCGAACCAACGAGCGTTTTGTAATCGGTGGGCGTATGCACCCCCGTCACTTCCACTTTGCACCCACCGCTCAAACTCTCTTTGATTCTCTCCACGCCACTTCTATACGGAATGCTGATAAATTTTCCGCCACACTCCAAGGTAAGTTTGGAGATCTTTTGCGCCCATTCGCTCGAGGATACGGGAAGGGCAACTTTTACGGGGCGTTTCTTCGCCGATTTTACGACTTTTTTAATTTCCCGTTTGATTTCCGCCGTCCGTCCGTTTTTAATCGCGAACGGGGACAAGCATAAAGTGATCTCGCTCGCGCCGTTTCGCGCGGCGTATTTCGTTTCCGCCACTTTCACTTTCGTGGCAACCTCCCCTTGTCCGATCACGCAGTCGATTTTTACTTGATTTTTTCTTGCAAATTCGCGAAGATGGGTAAGGTATAGCGAGCTCGTTTTAATCGCCGCCGCGCCCATACGTTTTCCGTGTTCGATCCCCTTTTTAAGGTCTGGCAACTCTTCGATCGGCTCTTGAATTTCCGCGCGGGAAAGCGCCGAGAGAGCCTCTGCGATCCGTTTTTGCTTTTTGAAAACGCCGTATTCTTCCGCCTCTTTGAGGGAGAGGAGGATCCCTTGTCTATTTTCTTGTTCCATACGGCAAGTATCTCTCAAATTTTTCCGTTTTATACCATCTTTTCCTATTTTATGACAGTATTTTTCCGCTATAATGAAGCCATGAACGTTTTATCCGTATCCTCCATAGGAGGCTTTTATCTACTGCTTTTACTGACCGTTTGTTTCGTGATCGTACACGTTGGTTTACTCGCGATGAAAGGAGCGAAATCGCTCGGCGAAAATCCGCCCAAAGAGGCGCCTCCTCCCGAGCCCGTTTACTACATCGTAGAAAAGAAGAAAAAACGAAAAGTCGCGCAAAAGTACGACTACGAAACGCCTAAAGAAATCACCTTTCCCAAATAAGAAAAAAGGAACTCTTACCGCTCTTCACATAGGGATTTTTATTAAACTCGACTTTTGATAAGCCGAGTTTTCTTTTACCACGCAAAACTACTTGAAATTTTATTATTTCTTTTATATAATAAACTCACAGATAAATAAGAATTTGTCAACCAAATCAAGAGGATAATGATATGAGTGTTATTTTATTATTGTTCTTGTCAATGCTTAAAATCGGCTGTTTCGCCTTCGGAGGCGGGTATGCCATTATTGCATTGCTTGAAAATGAATTTATATCAAAACGAAAATGGATTGACCACGACGAGTTTTTGGATGTCGTCGCAATTGCAGAAAGCACACCCGGACCTATCGCTATCAATGTGGCGACCTATATTGGCTACAAACTAAAGGGCGTGTTCGGAGCGGTGATAGCAACCATTGGAATGTGTTTACCGTCATTCATCATTATGTATCTTGTATCCCTCTTTTACGAGCAGTTTATGGAGATCACTCTCGTGGCGGCTGCTTTCAAAGGCATTCAGATTTGCGTTGTGTATTTGATAGCATCCGCAGGTCTTAAAATGCTGAAGAAGATGAAGAAAACACCCATGAACATCACCGTATTTACTGTTACCTGTGTGGGAATGATACTCTGCACGCTCTTTGATATTCACATCTCATCCGTGTGGTTTATATTTGCCGCAGGTGTTCTCGGACTTTCCGTGTTCTTCCTCAAAAAGAGAAAAGCGAAGGGAGAGGATAACAAATGATTTATCTGCAATTATTTCTCACCTTCTTAAAGGTCGGCACGTTTGCCTTTGGCGGCGGTTACGCCATGCTTTCTCTGATCGGCGATTCCGTTCTTAAATACGGATGGATGACCGAAGAAGAACTCTTAAATTTCGTTGGCGTTGAAACCGTCATACCCGGACCGATAGCCGTCAATATGGCTACCTATATCGGTTATGAGCAGGGCGGATTCCTCGGCGCGCTTCTCGCAACGGTAGGCGTGGTATTGCCGTCGTTTGTCATTATTCTCATAGTGGCGGCGTGCATCAAGAATCTGTTGAAATATCCGTCCGTTAAAACGTTCATTGCCAGTATGCATCCGGCTCTTGGTGGTCTAATCGTATCGGTAGCGGTAACAATGGCTTTAACAGTATTCTTTGGCATTGATACCGTCAGCAGTATAAACCTCTCGTTTGATTGGAGAACGCTTGTTGTGCTTGCGGTAGTGATAGCTATACCGATTATATGGAAACGCATCAAAAAGAAAGAGTTTTCCTCGATTCTGCTCGTAGTCATTTCGGGCATTGTAGGAATGCTTTTATTTGGAATATAAATATTCAAATTCCAATGTATCGAACAGTTATCCTTGTGGAAAAATTCAAAAGTGTAGCACACTATACTTTGCAAGCAAAGTCGTGTTTTTTGCAAAGCAAAAATGAAAAGAGTAGCAGAAATTTGCTACTCTTTTATAATGTTCTAAAAAATTCCTATGAGAAACGCCCTTTCGCGAGTTCCTTTTTTATGCTTAAACCTTTATTATTCTTCTTCGTATTTTTCCAAATTTTCGCCGTCCGCCCAAAGCCGTTCCAAATGATAGAAAAGCCTCGTCTCGTCGTTGAAAATATGCACGATCACGTCGCCGTAGTCAATGACTCCCCATCTGCCGTCGCGCACCCCTTCCGTGCGAATGGGGTCGATGGAAAATTCTTTGAAAATATGCTCTTCCACCTTTTCGCCCATCGCTTTGATTTGCGCGGGGTTGGAGGCGCTTGCAATCACGAAATAATCGCAAACGCACGTCTTATCGCGCACGAACACCTTGACGATGTCTTTCCCTCTTCTATCCGCTAAAGCGTGACACACCGCGTTGGCAAGTTGTAAACTATCCACTTCTCTCATAATACTTTCTCCTTTTCGTTTTCTCGTTTAATCCATTCGTACGCCTCTTGCGTTAACGAATAGATAGGCTCGCCTTTCTCTTCCAAAAACACGAGCGTTCGATAAAGCGCCTCTTCCAAACACTCGTTTAGTCCCTCTTCAAACCGCTTTCGCAAGGGGTACACTTCGGGGTAATCCCTGCCCTCTTCGAGCATATCCGCCAAGAAAATTAATTTTTCAAGGTCGGACATTCCCACTCTTCCGCTCGTGTGATAACGAACGGCGGAAAGCACCTCTTCCTCTTTCACCCCAAATCGCTTTTCACAAAGGTACGCCCCCGCAAATTGATGCCAAACTTGCTTAGGTACGCCTTGCGGACACACGAACCCCTCCAAAAGCGGATCGTTCGGTTGCAAATTTTTGGCGCAATCGTGCAAAAGCGCCGCTTTGACGGCAAGCGTTTCGTCCACGCCACATTCTTTGGCGTGTTCCGCCACAAAAAACGCCACGCGTAGGGTATGTTCTTTGCGAGAGGGCTTTTCTTTCGCCAACGCCTCTTTTACGTAAGGCATGTGATAGACGTCGTGTTCTTTTATATAGCTAAGGACGGCGGGATCTATCCAATCGGTCGGTTCTTCGCCGGCAAAAAACATCACGCGCGCCCTCGTCGAGGATACTTCTTCCCCCTCATAGCCGATCACGGCGAAATCTTTTTGCGTGCGTACTTTCTCAAAATAGATTTTCCGTTCTTTTTCTTCCCAGTCTGCCTCTTCCGCGCGAGCGCAAACGGCGAGGGTTGCTAGCGACAAAATAATATCGGGGTTTTTCCAAGTGGGGAAATCCCGAAGCATATCCGTCCCTACTAAGAAATATAATTCGGCGGTGGGATATAACGTATGGAAATGCTGGATCGTGAGATAGGTAAAGCTCGTCCCCACCCTCGTCAGTTCATAATCGCTCACTTCCACCTTTTCCATCTTCGAGAAAGCAATTTTACACATTGCAAGCCGATGCTCGCTTTCAGAAAGCGCCTTGCCCTGTTTGTGCGGAGGAATGCGCGCCGGCACAACGAAAAGCTTATCGAGGCGCAAACTTTTTATCGCGCCCTCGCAAAGATTCGTATGCTCTACGTGTACGGGATCGAACGATCCGCCGAAAATACCGATTCTCATATCTTTATTATAGCAAATATTCTTTCTTTTTTCAAGTCTAAAAAGGAGGATATAGGGCAAAAATAAAACCGCTATGAAAAAAACTGCTTTTATCTCCGACCTACTCTTTTGCTTTCTAACCTCTTTACTCTTTTTTCTTTGTCTGTTTCGCTATCACCGCTATCCGATGGCGCTCGCCTTTTTTTGCGGATTACTTTGCGCCTCGCTCATCACCTTTCTTGCCTATATTCCGCTGAATAAAAAGCGGAAACGAAAGGTTTCGGAGGGCAAACAACGGGAACAACGCGACCGGTTGATGCTCTACTTATCGCTACTTCCCAAACAAAAACAGGCGGAATTTTTTTTGCCTATCTTTGAAAACGCAAGGATGCAAAGTCTTGACGGTATGCCCGTGATAGAAACGGAAGAAACGCTGATTTTTCCCCTATTCACCATTCGCCCGTTCGACGGGGATGCTACGGCGAGCATACTTCGGCTAGAAACGGACAAGAAAAAACTTTTGCTTTGCAACGTCCTTTCGCCCGAGGCGGAAGAACTTTGCGCGCAGTTTTCCCTCGAATATAAAACGCGGGACCAAGTCTTCTTTCTCGCAGAGGAAAAGGGGCTTTTGCCCGATTTATCGTGGGCGAAACAACCGCCCAAGACAAAGGAAAAAATTCGATTGTTTTTGAAAAAGAGCAACCACCGCCCTTTTTTCGTGGGAAGCCTTTTGCTTTTATTTTCCTCGCTTATCACACCTTTCCCGTTTTATTATCTCTTTCTTGGCGGAACGATGCTCACGCTGTCTATTCTCGTTCGTTTTTTAGGGACGGAGGGCTGACGACGAGGGAAACTTCTCCGCTTCTGATAAGGCGGGTTTTTCCGTTTTTCTCCACTTCGAGTTCCCCTTTTTCGTTCACGTTGCAAAGGCGGACGAGGGAGGTTTTATCCCCCTCGATCAAAAGTACCGATCGACCCAAAAATCCTACCCTTTTTCTATATTCTTCTATCCCGTATTCCTCCGATAACCGCAAAAGCAATCTCTCTTCTACGTCCGCTACGGAAATCGGCTTTTTCGACTCCTTACAAAGGGTGGTGGCAATCCCCTTTAGTTCGCTCGGTAAAGGATTAGAAACGTTGAGCCCAACGCCCACGATCGACGCGGAAATATTCTTTCCTTGCAAAACGTTTTCGATCAAAATACCGCAAATCTTCTTTTCGCCGACGAAAATATCGTTCGCCCATTTGATGGTGGGAAAAACGTCGAAATCTTCTAGCGTTTTACATACCGCAACCGCCGTGTTGGCCATAACCTGAAAAGCGTTTTTTGCGGGAAAATTCTTATAAAAATCGAGCTTGGTAAGGTACACCCCTCCCTCGAGGGAGGAAAAAGACCGCCCTTTCGTGCCTTGCCCCGCCGTTTGTTTTCGCGCGATGATAATCGCGTTTTTTTCTTCCTTTAGGAGGTTTTTTGCATAGAGGTTGGTCGAATCAATCTCGCCCAGTCGTATAATCATTCGTCCTCCTCCATTCCCCAATCGGAAAGCGTCTTTTTCGCGATTTCATAATCAAACCCTTTGGAAAGCAAATGCCGAAACGCCTTATAAAACGTTTCGCGATTTTCTTCTTTCCCACGCATATATTTTTCCAAAATACGTTTCGCCGTTTCCTCTTCCCCGTCTAAATCCTTGGTCGCCTCTTCGATGGCTTTCTCGTTGATTCCCTTTTGTTTGAGGGACAAAACGATAGATTTTTTTCCTTTCTTTTTCACCGCCGACTGCGCGTACGATTTAGCGTACTGCTCGTCGTCGATAAAGGCGTACCCTTTCATCTTTTCGATCACGTAGTCTTGCGTTCCCTCTAAAAACCCTTTCTTTTGCAAAAAAGCACGCACTTCCTTTTCCGTTTTTTGCGAGGCGGAAATATGGACGAGCGCCTTGTCGAGCGCCGTTTGTTTCTCGCTTTCGAGCTGTATTTTGGAAAGTTCCTCTCTCGTAATCACCGTTCCCTTTTTGAGGCGGTTTTTCATCGCCACTTCCAAAGTCAAACCACAGAAAAATTGACCGTCCAAGTACACGTTGCAACGGCGTTTGTCTTTCACTTGCGGTAAAATTTCGGTGATTTCACTCATAGCCTTATTCCTTTTTGTTTTATTGTAGCATACAAGCAAAAAAAAGTCAACCTAGCGTTCTATTTTTTATAATATTTTCCCCTTTTCCTTTGCTTTTTATGATTTTTATGTTATAATAGAAGTATAAGAAAACGCCGTCTGGCGATTAGGAGGAAGGTATGACAAAAAAAGTACATATCGTCGATTTTGAGGGCGTAAAGGCGGAGCTTCCCGTTTTACCCCTACCGAGCGGTATTCAAATTGCATTTTTTAACTTGCACGGCAATAGCGCGCTCACCGAACATTGCGCAAAACTTCTCGCCCCTAAACTCACCGATTGCGACGTGATTATCACCGCCGAATCCAAAGGCTTACAACTTGCCCACTGCGTTGCGAGAAATTTAGGACAAGACTATTACGCCGTCGCAAGAAAAAGCAAAAAATTATATATGCAAGACGGCATCGAAATCGCCTACGGCTCTTCGATTACGACGGGCGCAGAACAAAAACTCTACCTTTCTAAACACGACGTCGATTTGATTAAAGGCAAAAAAGTCGGCATCGTCGACGACGTCGTATCGACGGGCGAATCGCTAAAAGGTTTGGAAGCTCTCGTCGCTCTTGCGGGCGGTATCGTCCACAAAAAAGCGTTCGTCCTCGCCGAAGGCGACGCTAAAGACCGCCCCGACGTCATTTACTTAAACACCATTCCCATCTTCACCGATTAATCTATCCTTATTTTGACGTATCAATAGATTTTTTGTTAAAAGAATAACCCCAACTCGCCCTTACTTTCATAAACAAAAAAGCCAAGCGCTTCTTTTCGAGTGTTTGGCTTTTTCTTTTGTATTTTCGCTAAAAAGCGTTCTTTTTCGACTCAATTCTCTCTTTTTCGACGAGTGGGGGGGAACGCATACGATAAAAAACGCTATAAAAACCTCTTTTTTTATCTTTCGTTTTTTACACGTGTACGGCGAGGCATACGTTTTTCGACAAAAAAAGACGGGGAGAATTTTTTGTAAAAAAATAAGCCCTACGCACCGAGCGCAAGGCTGTATTTTTACATCATAAAACCGCAAGCTTCCACAAATCTACGGAAAGCGTTTTCCCCTTTTTCGGTTTCTTTGAACACCGCCGTGTTATACAAAATTTGCTCGCAAACCGTTTCCACGTACGCGCGGACCGCCGAGCGCGCTTGCGTGGGCGAAAGGGTCGAGTCGTATTTGTCCAAGAGCAAATGGATCATATCCGTATGCATTTGCATATCCTCGGGAATTTCGCTTATCTCTCCCGTCAAGAATTTTTCTACTTTGGCAAGCTCCCGATCGAGCCGTCCTGGTAAAATAAACCGTCCCATCGCCTCGATGAGTCCGATTGATTCGCTCTTGATGTTGTGGTATTCTTTATGCGCGTGGAAAATCCCGTCGGGATGCCACTCGTTCGTTCGGTTGTTGCGGAGTTGTAAATATAAATAATATTCCTCCCCTTTCTTTCTGGCAATCGGCGCGAGGGTGCTATGCGGAGCGTCCGTCTTTGCCAAAATTGCCACGGACGGATCGGAATAGTCTTGCCAAACTTTCAAAATCGTCCCCGCCAGTTTGCAAATATTTTCCTTGTCTTTCCCGCGAAGTAAAATCACCGAATTATACCAATCGAGAATACTCGCCTCCACCCCTTCGACGGGAGCTATAAGCGGGTATCTTTCCCTTGCTCGGAACATAGGAAAATCGTACTTACCGCCTTGGAAATGCTCGTGCGCCAAAATACTGCCTCCCACGATGGGAAGAGGGGCGTTCGAGCCTATGAAATACTGCGGTGCAAAATCGACGAAATCCAAGATCTTACGGAAGGTTTTTTCCGTCATTTCCATCGGGGTATGCGTTTCATTGATCGCGATCCCGTGCTGATGGAAATACGCGTAAGGGGAATATTGCCAAAACCATTTTTCGCCGGCAAGACGCAAGGGGATCGTCCGCAAGTTGCGACGGGTTCTACCTTGTCCCACGTACCCTACGTTCTCTTTGCAAAGCATACATTTTGGATATTTCGCGGAAAGATTTCTCTCCTGCGCCGTTTGTTTGTTGTTCTTTTCGGGCTTGCTTAAATTGATGGTAATTTCAATGGGATGCTTCGTCCCTTTCGCAACCCAAAACTTGTTTTTCAAAATGGCAGAACGCTTCACGTAATCGTTTTTTACGCCAAGATCGTAGAGCCGATCAAACGCCTGCTCAGGCGAACTTTCGTAGTCTTTCAAAAAAGTAGAAATTACTTTAGAGGGACGGGGAGATAGAATATCCAACAAATCGGAAGCAAACGTTTCCTCGTTTCCCTCTTCGAGCAATCCACGCTCTTTCGCATACCCCAAAAGAGGGATCAGAATCTCGTCCGGAGAGGGCATGTTTGCTATCTTCGTTCGGTTCGTCCACGCCGGGGAAAAATCCTCCAAGCGGAATTTTTCCATCAAAAGATTGGTCGCGTACACGCTATCCTCTTCCGACAAGGATAAATGTAATTTTGCGTAGCAAAGTAAATTGGAGATCGCTTGATTGATCATAATTTCGATACGGTCACACCGTCCTCCACCGACGTTTCATAAAAGCTTGCGCGATACCCTATTGCGCTATGGTACGCCTTGTCCACGTGCGAGATAAACCCTTCCACCGCGTCTTTCTTCACGATGGAAATCGTACAACCGCCGAACCCTGCGCCGATCATTCTCGACCCTAAACAGGAAGTTTCCTTTCTTGCAAGTTCGGAAAGCATATCGAGTTCTTTGCCCGTCACTTCGTACAAGTCGCGAAGACTGTAGTGGCTTTCGCTCAGCAATCTTCCAAGTTCGATAAGATCGCCGGCTTTGAGCGCCGTCACGGCGTCTTTCACCCGTTGACATTCCATCACGACGTGTTCCGCCCTTTGCGCGACGACGCCGGAAAGCAGATATTTCACTTCGTTAAAATCGTGCGGGGAAAGTTCGGAAAGAGATTGAATATCTTTCACCTTTTGAATGGTTTTGAGCGCCGTTTCTACTTCGTGACGGCGAACGTTATACTTGCTTTCGACGAGGTTGTGAGGCTTGTTGCAGTTGGCAACGACCAAACAATATTCGCCGAGCTCTAAGGGTACGTATTCGTATTCGAGGGTAGAACAATCCAGCAAAACCGCGTGATCCTTTTTCCCCATAGCCGAGGCGAATTGATCCATAATCCCACAATTCACGCCGGCGTATTTATTTTCTGCTTTTTGGCAAATCAAAGCGAGTTGTACCTTGTCGTAGGCTACGCCCGCATATTCCGAAAGCGCCACTGCCGTCGCCACTTCGATCGCCGCGGACGAAGAAAGTCCGCTACCGAACGGAACGGTGCAATCGTACAATAGGTCGCAACCTACCATAGGCGTGCCTGCCTCTTGCAAATAATAAGCGACGCCCGCTTGGTAATTGCCGTATTTGAGCCCCTTATAAGAATCCAGCTTATCTATCGAAAGCTCTACGACTTCCTTATAGGTGCTTGCCGCCACACGAATGACATTTTCCCCGTTCTTTCTCGCATATACATTACAGCGAAGATTGAGCGCGGCGGGGAACACCTTACCTCCGCAATAGTCGATATGTTCGCCTATGACGTTGATTCTGCCAGCCGCCGTAAAAAGGTCCTCCGCTTTTGCGTGGAAGAGTTGTTCGAATAATTCTTGCGCTTTCGTTCGTTCCATAAAAAGCCCTCCAAACGATGTTCTTTTTTATTATATCACACCGCTAAAAAAAAGTCAACGGGAAGAAAGATTTTCTTCCCGCATTTTACAAAAAACTTTGCTTATTCCTCTTCCGTCTCTTCTTCTTTTTTTTGCTGAATCTCCTTTTTTCGCTTTTTGACGACGAGCCGATAAACGACTGCGCCGACGACCGTAAACAAAACGAGTCCGCCGAAGATCCAAAAGGAAAGCGCGTAGTTTTCGTTCATGACCGACGCACCGCAAAAAGTGGAAATGAGAATCGAGGGTATCCGCGCGAGCATCGACATCGTCATAAAGCCGACAAACTTGTTATCCGTCAAACTTTCCAACCACGTAAAAATATCTTTCGGCGTGACGGGTAAAAAATACATAAGAAAGAATCCCCAATTTCGCCGTTTCCGATTTTCCTCCGCCACTTGCAATCTTTCGGGATCTACGAACAATCCCACCGCCTTTACGCCGTACCTTCGGCCGATCCATAGAATGAGGATCGAACCCAAAAACGAGCCGACCATACACCAAACGAACCCCCACCAAGCGCCGAAGATAAACCCCGCCGCGATTTCAATCGCGCTACCAGGGAGAAGTTTCGTCACCGTTTGTACGATCCGCAAAAAGATGAAAATGACCACGCTCCAAAACCCAAACCCATCCAGCCACTCTTTGAACGCTGCGGAGTCCTGTATGAAAGAAACGATGATTTTTCCGATGGAAAGGTAGAACGCAAGCACAAGGAGCAGTAAAAAGGCGCTAAAACAAAAGAAAATAACTCTTTTCTTTTTAACGCTTTTGACCGCTTGTCCACGCTCGTCTAACGCGGAGAAAAAGGCGTCCTTTTTCTGTTTACACTTTTCCCTAAACCCTTTCCAAAAAGGTTTTTTAGGCGGTGTTTTTTTGGGTTTGTTTTCTTCCATTTACAATCCAACCTTTCCTGTATCGCTAGAAAAAAAAGAACCGTTTCGCTTTGGAGCGATAGTACGGTTGAAAAAAATTTTTTTCTGTTGTGTTTGTTTCGCGGTTGCTCGTTATAACGCGCACACATTGATCGCGCGAAGTTTTTTGTCATCCTTAGGATCAGGCTCCGTTTCATAGGAAACGCGTTGGCCTTCTACAAGCTTCTTATAACCTTCCGCTTGAATTGCGGAATAGTGGACGAACACGTCGTCGCCACCTTCGTCGCCTGCGATAAAGCCATACCCTTTTTCAGGATTGAACCACTTAACCGTACCTTGCAACATTTCGGGCACCTCCATTTTTATTTGCACCCTAAATAAGAAGCTTTAAAGCGTAGTTTTCTCCCCCCTACCCATTTGGAAAAAACAATCAACTTGATCGTTTTTATCTAAAGTACCATTGTCATTATAACACACTCGCAAAAAAAATGCAATGATTTGTGGGGAATTTTTTATATTTTTTACGTTTTTTATTGCTTTTTATAGACAAAAACACCACATTATGCTATAATTTTCTTGTTTAATATCTCTTCTATTGGGAGTATACTATGCCGTTTATCGAAATTCTAAAAATTCTTTGTTTCGGAGTCATCGAGGGAATTACCGAGTGGCTCCCCGTCTCTTCCACGGGACATTTGATTTTATTTAACTACTTTTTCCCACTGAAAGACGTTTCGAGCGCGTTTATGGATATGTTTGAATACGTCATACAACTCTTTGCCATTCTCGCCGTCGTCGCCGTGTTTTGGAAAAAGATTTTTCCGCTTAAAACGGAAAAAAACGAAGAGGGAAAAACCAAAATTTTATGGAAAACGGAAACGCTTTCCCTCTGGGGCAAAATTATCGTCGCTTGTATCCCCGCCGTATGCGCCCTCTTCGTGGACGAACTGTTTGAAAATTTGACGCAAACGAAAGAAGCTACGATCGTCGCTTCCACTTTGATTCTATACGGCGTCGCGTTTATTTTGGTGGAACGATTCCGAAAAGACGCAAAGCCTAAGGTGACGGAAATTGCGTCCCTGTCTTATAAAACGGCATTTTTTATCGGTTGTTTTCAAGTGCTCGCAGCCATTCCCGGCACTTCCAGATCGGGCATTACCATTATCGGCGCGCTCCTTTTAGGGGTGTCGAGAACGACCGCCGCAGAGTTTACCTTTTTCCTCGCCATCCCCACCATGGTCGGCGCGAGCGCGTTTAAGCTCCTCAAATTTTTTCTTTCCGGAGCTTCGATTTCCGGCGTGGAACTTCTCGCCCTTTCCCTCGGTGGCGTCGTAGCGTTCGCCCTTTCCTTGCTCACGATCCGTTTCTTGATGGGATTCGTCAAAAAGCACGATTTCAAGATTTTCGGAGCCTATCGCATTGCGCTTGGACTCCTCGTCCTCGGCGCGATCGTCTTGCCCACTTTATAATCCAAAACCAAAAAAAGAGCGATTGCCTAAAAGTGCGTGTCCCATAGGGATTTTTATAAAAATTATATAATTGCACTTTCAAGCGGTCAAAAGGAATTGGAACTTGGATTAAATCCGAGTTCTTTTTCTTTTATAAAATCTATTTTCGCTTCAACTTTTACAATTCCTTAACATTTTACAAACAATTTGTTATAATATAGGTGCTACAATATAAACATAAGGAGAGTTCTTATGATAAAAATATTCGTTGTTGAAGATGATATGGACTTAAATCGTTTTGTTTCGTCAAGCCTTCGTAACGTTGGTTACGACGTTGTTTCGTGTTTTGACGGACTTGAAGCGTTAGAGAAAATGGACGAGGAAAAATGCGACCTACTTTTAACCGATATAATGATGCCGAGAATGAACGGTTTTGAACTTGCGGAAAGCGTTCGCTCTACCGATAAGACAACGCCGATTATTTTTATGACGGCAAAGGATGACAAGCCTTCTAAAATGCTTGGTTATAATATCGGTATTGACGAATACGTGACCAAGCCTTTTGACATAGATATTCTTTTAATGACCATTAAGGCAATACTCCGTCGTGCAAAAATTGAAACGGAAAAAGAAATCACGCTCGGAAACTTTTCAATGAACGTGGAAGAACGCACGGCGACACTTAACGGAGAAGAAATTTCCCTTACCGTTAGAGAATTTGATATTTTATTCAAAATGTTATCTTATCCTAAAAAGACGTTCACCCGTTCTGCACTTATGGCAGAATTTTGGGACTACGATTCTTCAACTACGAGTAGAACGGTTGACGTATATATGGCTAAACTTCGTGAAAAGACATCTAATTGTGATGGGTTTGAAATTGCTACCGTTCACGGTCTTGGCTACAAGGTGGTGTTAAAATGAAAAAGAAAAAAGTTGCGTCCGTAGGTTTTACTTGGACGGGTGCTATTTCGTTTTTTATTCTTATAGCCGTTACTATGCAAATGGCAATACTCATTTACGACTATATCAGAGAAAGAACGGATAACGTTACGTGGATTGCAATACTAATCCTTATCGAAATAATTATTCTTGCTACCCTTTGCGTTGTTTTTGATTGGATTCGCAGAAAATTAACGGTGGAACGCCCTACTAAAAAGATATTAGAAGCGACTGAAAAAATAGCCGACGGTGATTTTTCCACTCGTCTTGAAATCACGCACGAATACGGAAAATATAATCAATACGATTTGATTATGGATAACGTCAACAAAATGGCTGTGGAACTTCAAAAGAACGAAGTATTAAAAACCGATTTTATTTCCAACGTTTCCCACGAAATAAAAACACCACTTGCCGTTATCCAAAACTATGCAACTTTACTTCAAGACGAAACTCTTGATAGTGAAACGAGAAAGAATTACTCAAAAACGTTGATTGCAGCATCAAAGCGTATTACCGACTTAATTACGAATATCTTAAAACTTAACAAACTTGAAAACCAAGAAATCCAAGAAAAGCACGAAGCGTTTAATTTAACAGAAGCGCTTGCCGAAAGTGTAGTTGAATTTGAAACGCTTATCGAAAAGAAAAACCTTGAACTTAATTGCGATTTTGACGACGTTAATATTATCTCGTCAAAGAGTTTATTAGAAATCGTGTGGAATAACCTTATTTCAAACGCTATTAAGTTTACCCCTGACAATGGAAAAATAGATATAACGCTTAAACGCATAGATAAAAACGTAGAAATTAAGGTTGCCGATACGGGATGCGGTATGACGAGTGAAGTAGGAGCAAAAATCTTTGAGAAATTTTATCAAGGCGATACTTCTCACTCTACACAAGGAAACGGACTTGGTCTTGCACTTGTAAAAAAGGTAATTGATATTTTGGGCGGAGAAATTTCTGTTCAAAGCGAAATAAACAAAGGAAGCACGTTTACAATTCTATTAAAGGACGTTGTTTATGAAGATTGATTTTCGCTCTCTTTGGAAGAAAATATTAAATCCACCTACTTGGGTAAAAGTGTTGACTTTTATTATAACGATTATAAGTGCTATCGGTGCGCTTTTAATGTTGCTTGTTGACTATGACGGAAATGCACTTGCAATAATTGCTTATACGCTTTTTGGAATAGCAGGACTTTCCCTTGCATATAGCGTTTATCTTGTTATCCCACTTTTCCCTAAAATGAAAGCGGGTATTATGTCTTTTTTGGAAAGCTACGAATTTACTCGTTTACTTCTCCGCAATTTTGGATTTAGAACGGTAATTTTTGCGATAGGCTCGTTTTTGATGAGTTTGTTGTTTAGTGGTTTCAATGCATATATGGGTATTGCAAACCGTTCTATTTGGTATGGAGCATTAGCGGCGTTTTACATTGCACTTGCGTTTATTCGTGGTGGCATACTTGGTTATCATAAAAACAAAGTTAGCAAAAAAATTAAAACGCAAAACGATGAATATATAAAAGCAAAGGTTTATCGTAATAGTGGCGTTATCACGCTTATTCTCAATATTGCGCTTTCTGCGGCTATCGCACAAATGATATTTAGTGATGCGCACTTTACCTATATAGGTTGGACGATATTCGCTTATGCGGCGTATGCATTTTATAAAATTACAATGTCGATTATCTCTTTTATAAGAGCGCACAAGCAAACGGATTTAACCGTTAGAGCGATTAGAAATATCAATCTTGTAGATTCGCTTGTTTCAATACTTGCTCTGCAAACTGCGCTACTTACTATGTTTAGTGAAGGCGAAATAAACATATCGCTATTTAATACTCTTACGGGAACGGTCGTAAGTTTTGCATCCATAGGAATTGGAATCTATATGATAATATCGGCAAATAAAAAAATGAAAGAAATACAAAAGGAAAATATACACAATGAGCAATCAATTTAATTTTAGATACACAGCACCTTCGCAAGAAGAAAGAAAAGAAATTGACAGTATTCGCCGTCAATATGCACCGCAAGAAAAAACCGAAACAAAACTTGAAAGATTAAGACGATTAGACGGACTTGTAAAGAATACTGCCGTTATATGGTCGCTCGTTCTTGGTGTCCTTGGCGCTTTGATTTTCGGGCTTGGGCTTACAATGATTTTAGAGTGGAATATTTGGCTTTGGGGTATAGTTCTTATGGCTATTGGTAGCGTTCCTATGGCTATCGCTTATCCCGTTTATAAATTGACATTAAACAAAGGCAAAGCAAAATACGGTGATGAGATTTTAAGACTTTCAGAAGAACTCTTAAATGAAAGCGAAAAGTAAATATAATAAGCATATAAAGCGGTTACGTTATAAGCGTAGCCGCTTTTACATTTTATTAACAAATAAATTACATTTCAAAAACATAAACTTTGCGTTTTGATAACATTGTTTCAGTATAATTGTATGGCAAACTGAAATATAAGGAGCATTTTTATGAACGCTATTGAAATTAAAGGACTTTCAAAGAGTTTTCGTGGGCTTTTTGCCGTGAACGATTTGAATATGACTGTTCCCGTTGGTAGTATTTACGGCTTTATCGGCGAAAACGGAAGCGGTAAATCCACGACGGAAAAACTTATCTGTGGACACCTTGTTCCCGACAAGGGCGAAATTAAGTTGTTCGGCAGAGATTATACGGACGCAGGCGTGCGCGTGAGAGTTGGTGCTCTCATAGAAAACGCAGGTTGTTTTCCGAGTTCAAGCGTGTATCAAAACTTAATGATGCAAGCAATCAATTTAGGGCTTGCTAATCGAGAAGAAGAAATTGACCGTGTGCTTAAAATCGTGCGTATGGAAGATAGTAAATTTATTAAGTTTAAGAGTTGCTCGCTCGGTATGAAACAACGTATAGGTATAGCAATGGCACTACTTGGAAATCCCGCACTTTTAATTTTGGACGAGCCGATTAACGGACTTGATACTGACGGTATGCGTATTATGAGAGAAATACTCGTAGATATTACCAAAACTTACGGCTGTACCGTTTTAATTTCTTCGCATATTTTGGGCGAACTTGAAAAGATTGCTACTCACTACGGCATTATTCGTCAAGGAAAAATGATTATGGAACTTTCCGCAAAGGATATGGAAAATAGAGCACGAGTATTTACTTCGCTCAAAACTGCCGATATGCAAGGCGCATTAAAAGCGTTAAAGGGAAAATACAATTCCGTTCGTATGGAAGAAGAATATATCCGTGTTTACGATGTGGATAATACCGAAGAAATCGTAGAATATCTTATTCAAAAAGGTTTTGTGGTAAACGAAATTAAAAAGAACAAAATCGGCTTGGAAGAATATTATATCGAAATTATGAGCAAAAAGGAGAACGACTGATATGGATAAATCAAGAGAACTGAAATTTGAATCGCCGTCTTTCAAGCAAAGAATCAAAGGTATGCTTGGCGTTGACTTTTACCGTTTATTCCATACTCCTTTGTTTTATATCTTTCTTGCGATAGCTGCAATTATTCCTGCAATGGTTTCTTGTCTTACGATGATGCCTGACCAAAACGGCAACACAATGGAGCCACTTTATTCTAACGTTTGGCAAATTATCGCCGCAAGCGAGCCACTTTACGTAATCAAAGGAATTGCAGATTACGCAAATATGAATATGGTTTTCATTTTTGGCGGTATAATGGTATCCATTTTTATTGGACACGATTACAAAAGCGGTTACGTAAAACAGCTCTTTACAACGCACGCTAAAAAAGAAGATTATATGATTTCTAAAACGCTTGCTTGTGCTTTTGCGATGGTTTGTATGTGTGGAACGTACTTTGTCGGTGGTACAATCGGCGGATTGATTGCAGGTTATGAAACGAGCGTAAATATTGGTTCTTTATTCGTTTCCGTTTTTGGCAAAATGATTTTAAGCCTTGGTTGGGCAAGCCTTTTTACCTTCCTTAACGTTATTTTTAGAAGATATTTTGGGATTTCGGTGGCTTCATCTTTCTTTTTCGGTACGGGCATTTTGATTATCGGTGTGGCTGCTATCGTGGAAGCACTTTCACTTCCTACGGCGTTTTTGAATATCTTTCTTTACGGCGCATCGGTAAACGCTTGTCTTACAAGTGGTTTTGGTGCATTTATCACTTGCATTATAGTATCAGTTGCTTGGGCAGGCATTTATATTATAGTAGGCTCGCACATTTTGAACAAGAGCGACGTGTATTAAGGAGAATTACAATGAACGCAATAGAAATAAAAAATTTAACCAAGAATTTTGGAGAAAAACAAGCCCTTCAAGGCTTAAATATGACCGTTCCTATTGGTAGTATCTATGGTTTTATCGGGGAAAACGGTTCGGGCAAATCTACGACGGAAAAAATTATTTGCGGACTTATCCATCCAAGCGGTGGTAGCGTAAAACTTTACGGCAGAGATTATACGGACGTGGATGTTAGAGCAAAAGTCGGCGTTTTAATCGAATCGCCCGGTTGCTTTCCGAATATGACCGTTTGGAACAACTTAAAATTACAAGCGGATAATTTAAGTATCGAAAATCCCGATGACGAAATAAGAAAAATCTTAAAACTCGTTCGTATGGAAGGTGCGGCAGGAAACAAATATAAAAATTGTTCGCTTGGTATGAAACAGCGTATCGGCATTGCAATGGCGCTTCTTGGCAGTCCCGAACTTCTCGTTTTAGACGAGCCGATTAACGGGCTTGACGCAGACGGTATGCGCATTATGAGAGAAATTTTCGTAGATTTATCTAAAAATGGCGTAACGATGGTAATTTCTTCACACATTTTAGGCGAGCTTGAAAAGGTTGCTACCCATTACGGTATCGTTCGTGGCGGTAAAATGATTGCCGAAATGTCGGCGGAAGAACTTGAAAACAGTTGCCGTACTTTCATTTCTATCGGCGTGGCGAAAAAAGATATGGCAAAGGCTCTCTTAATGCGTAAATATTTACGTGTAGAAGAAGATGAAAACGGTTATATCCGTATTTACGACCAAACTTCGCCCGAAGACATTGTTTCCTATCTTTACGAAGAAGGCGTTTTAATCAACGAAATTAAAACGGATAAAATCGGGCTTGAAGAATACTATATCGACCTTATGAAAGGCAAAGGAGCAAGATAATGGAAAAGAGATTTGAAAACAACACTTTTTCTAAAAGATTAAAAAGTATGCTTAAAGTGGATACGAGAAGATTGTTTATCAGCCCTTTCTTTTATATAATGGTTGGTATTTCGCTCGTTGTTCCTATTCTAATACTCGTTATGACGACGATGATGGACGGTACGGTATCGACAAATCCACAAACGGGGCAAGAAACGGTTATGCACGGATTTGACTACGTTTGGCAAATACTCGGCTCGGTAAGTTCGTCGGGTGCGTCACAACAAGCAGGTATGAGTATGGACTTGGTTTCAATGTGCAATATCAATATGATGTACTTTGCGATTGCTGTGCTCGTTTGCGTGTTTGTTTGTGATGATTTCAGAAGCGGTTATGCAAAAAACCTTTTTACCGTCCGTTCTAAAAAGACTGACTACGTTATCTCTAAAACACTCGTCGCATCTATCGGTGGTGCGTTTATGATAATAGCTTTCGTTTTAGGTTCTATTATCGGTGGCGGTGTGGCAAGTCTTTCCTTTGAAATGGTTGGGTTTAACGCTTTCAATTTAATTTGCTCAATAATTTCAAAAGTTTTGCTCGTGCCGATTTTCGTTTCTATATTTTTAACGATGAGTGTTGTCGGCAAACAAAAATCGTGGCTTGCAATGTGTTTATCTCTCGGTGTTGGAATGTTCCTATTTATGATTCTCTCTATCGCAAGTCCTTTGGATGCAGGAATTATGCACATAATTTTGTGTTTAGTTGGTAGCGCAGGCTTTGCCGTAGGTATGGGTGCAATTAGTAACGTGGTATTAAAGAAAACAAGTTTAGTATAAAAGAAATCGGGCGTGAAAACGTCCGATTTTTGATAAAAAGGCTTTCTTTACAAAACATTTACAAAACGTTATCAAAGCACTTACAGTATTTTAGCGAAAGTTAAACAATGTTTTCGTATAATACAGGTACAAAGTTAAATGAAGCAAGGAGAGAATTATGACAACTGAAATAAAAGCGATTGAAAGAATTAGAGCGAGTTATACACCAAAACAAATTAGCAAGTTCGACGAGTTAAAAGCACTTGATAAAAAAGTTAAACGTCCTGCAGAAATTTTTGCTTACGTTTACGGTTCAATTTCTTCGCTTGTACTTGGCACGGGAATGTGTTTAGCTATGAAAGTTATAGGTAGCAGTATGGCGCTCGGCATTGGTATTGGTCTTGTGGGTATCGCATTAACGCTTACTACTTATCCTATTTTTAAGGCGATGCTAAAGAAAAGAAAAAACAAATATGCAAAGCAAATTTTTGAATTGTCTGACAGTTTATTAAATAAATAAAACGAAAAAATATTTTAAGGAGATTTATATTATGGGAATCAAACAATTTTTTAAGAACGCATTTGCCGATATGAAGGCAAGCACGAAGGCTCAACACGAAGTTGATAAGGCAAACTTTAAGGCAGCAAAAGCAGAAGCAAAGGCTAATTTTGAAGAGAACAAGTTTCATAACACTTACGCAAAAGCAAAAGCCGATGCTAAAAAAACTTGGGATGAAGCACATATGACGCCAGCTGAAAGAAATGCTAAAATGCAAGAAGAACGCGAAAAGCAAATTGCGGAAGCAAACAAAAGAACGGAAGAAGCAAACGCACGATACGAAGCGGCAAAGAAAAACTAACGTTAAAAACCCGACAAGTCAGTCGGGTTTTTAGACATTTAAGGAACTTTTATGAAAAGGAAATATTCAGTAAAGACAAGTGGAAAAACAATAGAGCGAGAATATAACTATATTCCCGTAAGATATATTATTGCCGCAATAATAACGATTTTAGAAGTTTTAACTATAGTTGCAATCGTGGTAGCGTTATGCTATTACGTTCCGTATTTTTATTTAGCGGCGTTTGCAACCGAAGTTTTTTGCGTGGTTAAAATTATTGCATCTAACGACAACCCCGAATATAAAATTCCGTGGCTTTTATTCGTTTTAATATTGCCGATTTTAGGATTTATGTTGTATTTTATCTTCTATTCTCGCTCGTTCAATAAAAAATACGTGCGTCGATTAGAAAAATTGTACGGGGAAAAATATCACAGCAACGACGTGGAGAATTTTAGCCTTCTACAACAAGATAACGTAACGGCTTATAATCAAGCCAAATTACTTTGCGCACTATCAAATAGCCATCTGTTCACAAATACTTTGCAACAATACTTTCCTATCGGCGAACAAATGTGGCAAAGTATGCTAATCGACCTTAAAAACGCTAAAAACTTTATCTATATGGAATACTTTATTATAGAAGAAGGCGTTTTTTGGGATTCTATATTAGAAGTGTTAAAAGAAAAGGCGAAAAGCGGGCTTGACGTTCGTGTGGTGTTTGATGATATTGGTTGTATGTCAACCTTGCCGGGAAACTACGCAAAACGTTTGAGCAAATTCGGTATAAAAGCTACACCTTTTTCTCGCATAAAAGGACAAGCGGACAACGAATTTAATAATCGCTCGCACCGAAAAATTATGGTTATCGACGGCAAAATTGGATATACGGGTGGCATAAATATTGCAGACGAATACATCAATAAAATTGAAAAATTCGGGCATTGGAAAGACGTGGGCGTTCGCTTAGAAGGCGAAGCCGTTTACGAGCTTACGAAACTGTTTTTAATTGACTTTGGTATTAACGTAAAGCAACTTCCCGAAAGGCTTAACGATGAAATTCTTTATCCGATATCAAATATCAACGCCCACGGCTACGTTATTCCCTTTGGCGACGGACCTGCGCCTTTATATAAACGCAGAGTTGCGCAAAGTCTTATCGTGGATATGCTTTCAAACGCAAAGAAATACGCCTATATTATGACGCCTTACCTTATTATCGACAACGATATGTGTTTAGCGCTTGAAAACGCTGCCATTAAAGGTGTGGAAGTTAGAATAATCGTACCCCATATCCCTGATAAGAAACTTGTTTTTGAAATGACGAAAACTTTTTATGAGCGTCTTATGAAGGTAGGAGTGAAAATCTACGAATACGAAGCGGGTTTTGTTCACGCTAAATGTTATCTTATTGACGATGAAACGGCTATGGTTGGAACAATCAATATGGATTATCGTTCTCTTGTGCACCATTTTGAAAACGGCGTGTGGCTGTATAATACCGATTGTCTTGCAGATATAAAAGCGGATATGCTTGCTACGATTGAAAAAAGCATCTATATAAATCCCGATAGCGTTAAAACAAATTTATTCCAAAGATTTATTCGTTCTATCGTAAGAATTTTTGCACCGTTATTATAAAAATTGCTTCAAATAGACATTTTTAGGTAAATGTGTCGTTCAAAAACTTTTTGTGGTTTGATATAATAGAAAGAAAAGGAGCAAAGATTATGAACACCGATAAAATTTATGCAGAACGATTAGCAAGTGAATACGCACCCAAAACCACGAGAAAAATAAAAGCCTTAATTCGTCTTGATAAATGGATTAAAAAGCCTGCTTTTATCACGGCATTGACTGTTGGAACGCTATCTACTCTCGCTTTTCTTTTTGGGTTGATTTTAGTTGCGCTTATTCAATTCCTTGTCGGTTTTATTTTTATCGGTATCGGCATTGTCGGTATGTGTATTTCGCCGTTTATTTATAAGGTAATTTTTACCAAGCGTAAAAGAGATAACGCTACCGACATTTTGTTATTAGCCCAAGAAATTATAAAAGAAAATTAAAAACTTTTAGAAAAGATAGGCAGAGGTTCATGCTGGATCGGTATTAAAAGTTTTATCGATAAAATGAACCCATATGCATTAGCGGCTTAAAAATAAGATATAGAGTGTGGCAATTGGTTCAGATTGCTACGCTCTATTTTTGTGCAAAAATATAAAGATTGTTCTTTTCGACAAACAAAGACAAAACAAGACAAGCGTTATTGTTCTATTCGCATTGACATGGGTTTGCTGCTGTGTTAAAATATATATGATAAAAAATTAAATAGATGTAAGTGCTACAACACCAAAGATATAAAGACGCGTATTTATATACATACAAGCACGGCGCATCCATCGTTAGC
>JAZLBD010000012.1:0-40886 GCA_045613545.1 Christensenellaceae bacterium | reverse complement strand
TGGCTTTTTAACGTTAAACACGTCAAAAAAGTCTTTGCCGTTTTCAAAGATTTTAGTTTCATAACTTTCTTCAAAAGCGCCTTCGTAAACTTCTTGCATACCTTCGTCATCTTCAACGATATAAATTAGCTCTTTCATTATACTTTTACGTGTACTCCCGTTTCGTTATATTTCGTCCACTCGCAAACGTTTACTGCGTGGTCACCGATTCTTTCTAAATATTTTGCAACCATCATAAGTTCGATTGCTTGGTCGCCATTGTTTCCATCTTTTCTTATAAGTTCAATAAGTTCATTTTTAACAGTAATAAACAAATCGTCCATTTCATCATCAAGTTTAATTACTTCATCTGCTAAACGTTCGTCATTATTTATAAACGAATTTACACACTCTCTAACCATCTTAACGGCTAAATTGCCCATAGCAGTAATATGATGTAATTTCTTAATATATTTTTCGCCCGGCATTGTGTAAACCAAATCGCCTATATCGCTTGCTTGGTCGCCAAAGCGTTCAATATCAGTTATCATTTTAAGTGCGGTAGAAACTTCTCTAAAATCCTTTGCAACGGGTTGTTGTTTTAATAGGATTCTCATACAACGTTTCTCAATATTCATTTCATATTCGTCCACACGTTTATCCATTTCTCCGATGCTTTTTCCAAGTTCTCTATCACGGTTGACAAGCGCAAGAATTGCATTATCAATCATTTGCTCGGTAAGACGGCACATTTCTACAAGCTCGGTTTTTAAGTTCACAAGTTCTTCTTCAAATATTTTTCTAACAGACATAGTCTTTACTCCTTAATTATACTGTTTTTTTCTGAAAAAATCAATCGCTTTTTGGGTATCAACCAAATCTACCCGTAATATAGCGTTCAGTTCTCTCGTCTTTTGGTGACGTGAATATTTCTTCAGTATTGCCAAATTCAACAAGTTCGCCTAAAAGGAAGAACGCCGTTTTATCTGCGATACGAGTTGCTTGTTGCATATTGTGCGTTACGATAACAATGGTTAAATCTTTTTTGAGTTCTTCCATCAATTCTTCAATTTTACCCGTAGAGATAGGGTCAAGCGCCGAAGTCGGCTCGTCCATCAAAAGCACTTTAGGATTTGCAGCCAAAGAACGAGCAATGCAAAGTCGTTGTTGTTGACCGCCCGAAAGCCCTAATGCAGATTTGTTTAATCTATCTTTTAATTCGTCCCACATTGCTGCTTGTCGTAAAGATTTTTCCACAATTTCATCAAGTTCGGAGTGTTTCGTTATACCAAACGTTCTCGGAGCGTATGCGATATTATCGTAAACGCTCATCGGGAAAGGGTTAGGCTTTTGGAATACCATACCAACGTTTTTTCTAAGTTCGTTTACGTCGATTTTGCCGTAAATATCCGTTTCGCCCACGTAAAATTCGCCTTCTATTTTACAACCGTCCACCAAATCGTTCATACGATTAAAACATTTTAAGAACGTAGATTTACCACAACCCGATGGACCGATAAATGCCGTCACTTGCTTTTCGGGGATTTCTACGCTTATATTTTTAAGAGCCCTAAAATCGCCGTACCAAAGGTTGGCATTTTTCACGGAAATATTTTGCCCGTATTCGTTTGTTTCTTTTATCTTCTTCATTATTTATCTCCTTGTAATTTCTTGTTGAGTTTACCTGCGATAAATTCCGCTAAAAGGTTTAACCCAAGCACGAGTATAATCAAAACGACTGCCGTTGCATACGCTTCGTTTACATACCAACCTTCGCCCGAAAGTCGATAGAGTGCAACCGCAAGTGTTGCATTGCTATCCAAATAGCCCGTAGGGGTTGCGGATATTACCGAACCCATTGTGTAAATAAACGGCGCGGATTCCGCAATTACTCTACCCATACTCAAAATAATTGCACTCATTATGCCGGGAAGAGCAGACGGCAATACGATTTTGAATATCGTCCTCATTTTTCCTGCGCCGAGAGCAAGACTTCCTTCTCGCAAACTATCTTGTACCGATTTCAAGCTTTCTTCGGTGGAACGAACAATCGTTGGTAGCAACATTATACTTATTGTTAGCGTACCTGCCAAAATGGAGCTTGTACCGCCAATCAAGGCAACGAACGTTATCATACCAAATAAACCATAAACAATAGACGGAACGCCGTTCAAAAGATCGATTGCGCCACGAATCATTTTGATAAAGAAGTTGTTTTTCTTTGCGTATTCGTTCAAAAATATTGCCGTGCAAAGCCCGATAGGAACTGCAATTAGCAAACTCAAAACAACCGTCATAAGCGTTGTAATAATGGAAGGTAAAATCGTTATTTGTTCACTATCAAATTCATACTTGCCAAATAGCAAGTGCGGATTAGTAAATAAATGTGGCGCGCCTTTTACAAATATAAATCCAATTACAAGTAAAAGTATTGTTCCTGCAAAAACTCCTGCGCTAATTGCCGCACCCGCACCGATATTCGCCGTTTTGATTTTGTACTTAAATCCTGCGATTTTATCTTTACATTTCGTCCAAAAGGTCGTTTTCTTTGTCTTTTCGTTTCTCTTAAAAATTTTAGAGAACAAGCCTTTTCCTTCCACCGCGCCTTTGATTGCTTTTTTCGAGATAGCCCCGAACACAAGGTTTACAATAAGTACGAACACAAGAAGTATTACACCCGTAGCGACGAGAGCGCCTTGTTGAACTTCTCCCGCATAACCCATTTCCATTACGATATTTGCGGTTAAAACACGGAAACTGTTAAAGAGTGAGTCGGGATACGCTACAGAATTTCCTGCAACCATTACGACCGCCATCGTTTCTCCAAGCGCGCGTCCGATACCGAGAACGAGAGATGCCGTTACGCCAGATTTTGCCGCTTTTGTTACCGTTCCAAAAACTGCCCCAGAGTGGGTTGAGCCAAGCGCAAGCGCGCCTTCGTAATAAGAACGTGGAACTGCTTCTAAACTCGTTTTAGAAAGGGAAACGACGGTGGGCATAATCATAATCCCCAAGATAAGCGACGTTGCAAGAAGTCCGCTTCCGTTATTCGGTGCAAAATTTGCAAGTAATGGGAGCAAGAATACGATACCGAAAAAGCCGTAAACTACCGACGGAATCCCTGCGAGCAGGTTTACCATGGAAGAGAAAATCTTTTTTAATTTCTTCGGACAATAGAACGCTATAAATACTGCGGTAAAATATCCAAGCGTACCGCCGATTAAAAGCGCGCCAACGGTTGCCGCAAGCGTCCCAACAATCATTTTTAAGATACCGTAAGAGCCTGAAAGAGTTGCGTTTTCGTATTTATCTAATCTGTCGGGCGACCAATTATCCCCAAAGATAAAGTCGAATAAACCGATTTTGTTAAGGGCAGGTATGCTTTTAAGCAGCATAAAAACGAAAATGGCGGCAACGGCGATTACGCATATAACCGCCGCTACCGTGAATATCGTTTGTCCTGTTTTTTCTTTGATTTTCGTGGTGTTCATATTAACCTACAATCTCGCTGAATTTCGTTACTTTTCCGCTGAATATATCGTAAAGCTGTGCAATCGTAAGGTCGTTTACGTTTTCATTTGCATTGTTTACGATAACCGCTACCGCATCAAGGCATACGTTGAAACTGTTGATACCTTCTTCTTTTACGCTTGCGGAAGAAAGACCGAGTACGTTGCCTTTTTTATCGTTTTGTACTGCGGTTTTACCAACAGAAGAGCCTTGCAAGTCAAGAGTGAAAATTTCGTCAGCCGTTCTGCCGTAAAGGGTTGCATAACCGCTCATTGCTTTTTTGATAAACTTTTCCATAGAAGTAGAGCCGTTTACCGTGATTTTTCCACCTGCAGGGAGCGAAGATTTGACCGTATATTCTACAACGGGGATTGCCGTTTCGCCTTCATTTGCTCTTTTCGTTTCGTCCGCAAGATAAATGCAACCTGCTTCTTCTGCGTGCGTTTCGGACGCTTCACTCTTTAAGTAGAGTAAGAAATCGGCAGCAATATCCGTAAGGGTTACGGTAGAGCTTGTCATAATTACAAACGGTCTTTGAATTTTATAAGAGCCGTCAAGAACGTTTTGAGAAGTAGGAGCAACACCGTTTACGTTTACTACCTTAATCGTGTTGTTTACCGAGCCGAGCGAAATATAGCCGATTGCGTTTTTATCGCTTGCCACCTTGCTCATAACGTTACCCGTTTCTTTTTGAATGTCGGCGTTAGAAGTTGTCTTATAAACTTTCTTTCCGTCAACTTTCATTTCAAGGAAATTTCCGTTGCCGTCGGTTACCACTTTGTCAAATGCTTCGCGAGTTCCACTGCCTTGTTCACGAGCGACAACCGTGATGTTCTTTTCACCGCCACAAGCAGTAAGTCCAATAGCGCCACATACCATAAGGACGCAAGAGAGTAAAAGTGTTAAAATCTTTTTCATGGTTTTTGTCTCCTTTTCTTTTGATTACGCCTATATTATACTGTGCTAAAAAATTCCCAACTATCACTTTTAAGTTTAGTCAATGTAAAGTTTATGTAAAGTTTCATTTTTTGACAGAGAAAAAGAACTGGGATAGCGCAATTCTTTATGGAAGATGAGCAATTTGAATTGGTCAACGCAAATGAAAAGGAATTATTGCTGTCGTTTCGCCGTTTGTCGGTGCAAAAACAACAAGCCTTATTGGAAATCTTATCGGAATAACAAAACGCCCTGTGGACTCTCTTTCCGCAGGGCTATTTTTATGTCGAAAAATCGTTTAATTTGGCAATTTTTGGAGTATATACACAGTAAATATTCAATGATAAGGAGTTTTTTATGGAAAATGTAGAAAGCAAAGGGATTGAAACAACGAAGAAGACTAAAAAAAGATTGCCTTTTCCTAATGTGGCGTTTGAAGATGCTCTGGAAATAGCTAATGCAATTTGGCAATGTTCTTCTGGGCAAAAGGTGAGAAGATTAACTTTATTTGACCATACGTTTTTTATAAAGGGCATCCTTTTTTTGTGGGGTGATAGTCCCGTTGCGAGAACTTGCAAATTGGTGTAGGTTCACACGAGAGTCAGGAAAAATGAAAAATATTTTTTAGCTTTTAGCGCTTGTCTTTTTAAGGGGAATATGTTAAAATAAAAGAAAGAAAAACATGGGAAAAGAAAATGATGAAAACAAAGAAAGTCCTAGCGCTTTTATTAAGTTTTTGCTGTATTTTTGCGACGGCTTGCGATAAAGAGTCGCATCAATGCGATTTTACGGAAAAAATAATAGAAGAAAGTTATTTGAAGTCGTCGGCAACTTGTCAAGATCGCGCGAAATATTATTATTCGTGTACCTGCGGAGAGCACGGGGAAGAATATTTTGAAACGGGAAACGTAGGAACGCATAACTACACCGTTGAAATTGCAGATCCTGCGCACGTAAAAACCTCTGCAACCTGTAAAAAACCTGCGACCTATTTCAAAGAATGCGAGTATTGCGGAAAAATGGACAACTCTCAAACGTTTACGGGGGAAGACTTGGCGAACTGTGAATACACCAAAGAGGTCGCTTCCGAAGAGTATTTGAAAGAAGAACCAACGACCACGACGAGCGCCGTGTATTACAAATCTTGTAAGTGGTGTGGCGGAAAAGGAGAAACAACGTTCGTGTATGGAAACCCGTTGAGAGATGATTATACCGAAGAAGAAAAGGCGTTGTATCGACCCAATTCTCTTACCGTCACGTTGTACGACGTGGACAATTCCGTTTATGGGTTTACGTATAACACGCAAGTGCAACCCTTGCGCCCTGTCATTCAAATCCAAAAAGGAACGACGGCTTCGGGGTCTTGGCAAGAGTATCATGCAAGCGTAGAAAAAGTAAGTTCGTATAATACGAGCGAACAAAGGATCGAATTTTACGTTGTGAAAGCGGAAATTCCTTTAGAGGTCGGTCAAACGTACGTCTATCGCGCGTATGATAAATATGTAAACGTCGGCACGGTTATCACCACGATTACGGCAAAAAATCCGGAAGTGACGAACTTCTCGTTTGCGCACGTGAGCGATTCTCAAGGGTCTCCCTCCGATTTTGGTAAAGTTTTGCAAAACGTAGTAGGAAACGTAGACTTCCTTCTCCACACGGGCGACATTGTCAATTCGTCTAGATACGAGTACGAATGGACGGATATGTTGAACGGAAACTTTGCGAAATTATCGCAAATTCCTATGATGGCGATTTCGGGCAACCACGAAACGACGCAAGGGGACAGCGGATCCAACGAACAATATAAGCATTTCCATAATAAAATGCCCACCCAGGATTCCACAAGCTTAGGATATTTCTATAGTTTTGTCTATGGGAACGCTAAATTTATTATGCTCAATACCAACGATTTGTCTAGCGGTCAATTAAAACCGCAACAATATAATTGGCTCGTCAACGAATTACAAAACAACGATTGTACGTGGACGATCGTCGCTATGCATAACCCTATGTATTCGGTAGGGAAATACGGCATTGATCCGGCTAGAAACTACGTCTCGTTGCAATTGCGCGCACAGCTCCAAGGGCTGTTTGCGCAATACGGTGTAGACGTCGTCTTGCAAGGTCACGATCACGTGATTTCAAGAACATATCCGATCAACGGACAAGGACAACCGCAGACGGAAACTTGGCAAACGATCGGTGGCGTATCCTATACGGTGGATCCTAGCGGTGTAATTTACGTGATGAACGGCCCTGCGGGGAATCAATCGAGAGGTCCGTCGGGAGAAGCTCCGACCTTGTATCATTATGCTCACAGTTCGCACAAGAGCTCCTGGGCAGAGTTTATCATTAGCGGGAATCAAATGCGTGTAATTGTAAAACACGCAAGTGGTTCTAGCGTACAAACTTATCACGATTGGGGGATTAAAAAGAGCGCGTAAACGATAGCGCCTCGTCCCACCAAAAAACGCGCATCAAAAAGACGAACTTTGGTTTTACGTCAAAGTTCGTTTTTTTCTTTGGCGCTTGCGCCAAAGAAAATGTTTTCATTTTCTGAACCGAAACGGTTGCAAGGGTTGGGGCACAAAGACCACAAAAGACACACCTTTAGGGTGTGTCTTTTGTGGTGCTCGTGGCCGGACTTGAACCGGCACGGTATCTCTACCGAGGGATTTTAAGTCCCTTGCGTCTGCCTATTCCACCACACGAGCTTTTAACTATACAAGATTGTAGCACGATTCAAAGCTTTTGTCAATGATTTTCCTCGCCTTATTTCATTTCTAAGCCGATTTTTTTTATCGGCTTAGAAATGATTTCTTTATAGGCAAAGGACGAGGATTTTTTATTCCATATCACGGCTTTCGTGACAGCAAAAATAGACGATTTGCAATTTTTTCGAAAGTTCTTTAAGTAGGAATTTTACTTTTTCGAGGTGGGCGTGGTCGAGTTGAACGAACGGATCGTCCAAAATCAAGAACGGCTTTTCCTCGTTATACATATTGTCGATAAGCGCGAGTCTAAAACAGAACGCGCAAATGCTCTTTTGTCCGTCGCTGAGGTGTTTTTCACTGCGTTCCTTACCGTTTTGTTCGTAGCGGATTTCAAAATTCGGCGACATAATAAACTTTCGGCCGAGCGCCTTTTCCAAAAGGTCGGCATAGTAGAAGAACTGTTCCTTGATCGGTCGAATATATTTATCTTTGAGCTTGGCGTCCGCTTCTTTCAGACAGTCCATCGTCTTGACGAGCAAATCGTATTTCCGCTCGTAATCTTGCAAGCGATTTTGGGCTTTTTCTCGTTCTACAATGCACGACTCAAGCGTTTCGGCGTCTCGTTCGTCGTCGGCGATTTGCCTTGACAGGCTGGATCGTTCACTGATAAGCTCCGTCACTCGTTCATTTAATTCCTCGACGTTGATAAACGCCAAATTCGGGCGTTCGGTGAGCGATTTTTCTTTTTTAAGTTTTTCCGCTTTGCTTTGCGCTTGTTCTTTTGCCGTCGTAAGCGCTTGGAACAGTTGAATGTCTCTTAGTAGCGTAGTCAAAAGTTCGCCAATCGAGGCGGTGGGGAGGTGGTATTTTTGGCAAAACGCAAGAAGTTCGGCTTTGTTTTTGGCAAGATCTTGTTCTAGCGTAGCGTTTCTCTTTTCTGCCGATTGCTTTCTTTCGAGTAGGGCGGAATATTTCGCTATCGCATCGCGAAGCAAGGAATGTTTTTCCCATAAATCCCCACCCGTAAACGAAAAACGTTCATAAAACGCTTTCGCTTTTTCTTCGCGCGCCACTTTTTCGCTGTGTTTGACCTCGTACGCCTTTTTCCAATTTTCCGCCTCTTCCATTTGACGGAGATAGGTTTGTCTATCGCCGACGAAAGACGCGACGGCGTAGGGAACGCCATTAGAAAGGGAATAACCGAAAGGCACTAAAAAGGCGGCGATTTCGTTTTCCAAACGGTCTAATTCCCGTCTTCCGGTCGAATTCACCCCTCCGTTTTTCGCGCCGTTTGATCGAGCAAACGCCCAACCCGTTATAAGCAGACATCCGCCCACGCCGAGGAACACGAGGCCGATTACGGGGCTCATAGAAAGACAAAGGATACCGACGGCGATAAGAAGTAGGGACAAGCACAAAAGGAGTAAAGAGGGCTTATTTACTTTCTTCGTCTTTTCGGAAAGCCCATCCTTCCAAGCGTTTTCCGCTTTTTGGTAGGAGTTGGCTTTTTCTTGCAAAGCGCGAACCTCATCTTCCGATCGCAGGAGTCTAAATTTTTGATGCAAGCGTTCGTCGATAAGCGGTTTGGACTGTTGCAGGGCGGACAGTTCGCTTTCGATCTGCGTCAAAGCGATGAGTTCGTTTTCTTGCGCTTTGATACTTTCCGCCGAGGGGACGCCGTTTGGAAAACGGCGCCAAAGCGAAGAAAAAGCCGTTTCTTCTTCGCTCGACAACTCTCCGCTGTTTTGCGCGGACAAGCTTTGCAAAGTGGTATGGCACTTGGACGCTTCGTTCCATTCCTCTTGCGAGGGGAGTCCAAACGGATAGACGGAAGCAAGGGCGTTCAATTTCCGCTCGCATTCCTGTCCCTCGTTCGCGAGCGAATCGTGCGTTTCCCAGTCTTTTAAGAGCAAGTTGACGGACTGCGAGGCGGAGATCTTTTTTTGCAAATCGCCGATTTTTTCGTTATACAGTTGCAAGCGCGCGTATTTTTCGGGCAAACCGTTCGCGATTTTTTCCAAGTTGTCGATCTGCGCGCTTAAGGTATAGATTCTACTCTTCTCGTTCGAGATCAAATCGCCTTTGCCTTGGCGGGATTTTTTATATTCTTTGCTTTTCGCCTCTAACACGGCAAGGGCGTCGTCGAGGTTGCGTTCCTCCTCGCTTTTTTGCATTACGCCGAAAAGTTTACTGTTGATGCTACCCGTGGAGGCGATTTCAATTTCGCTTGCGGAGATAAAAATCGTCCGTTCGAAAGATTGGCGGTCGATCCCAAAAATCCGTTCGCCGAGGTTGCCCGTACCGCTATTTACTTTCACGGCTCCGCGGTATAGGTTGCAAACGTCTTTCGTCTCGCTTTTCGCGTCGAAAAACCGCTCGATTTTATACGTTTCTCCGCGGTAGGAAAAGCGCACGAATCCACCGAAATTTCCGCCGGCAAAGGGAACGAAATGACGGCGTTCGTTGAAATTTTTATTCGCGCCGTCCGATTCCAGACCGTAAAACATCGCTTTCAAAAAGGAGGCAAGGGTCGATTTTCCGTAGCCGTTTTCTTGACAGAAAGAGGTGATCCCGTCTTGGAAATCAAAATCGGCTTGGCTAATTTTACCGTAATTTTCAATATGACAAGAAAGTAGTTTCATGATTCGATCTTATCTCCTTTGAGCGCGGTAAGTCCAAGACGTACGATTTGGCTTTTTTCCTCTTCCGTCCAGTCCTCTTTGGCAAGGACGGTGCGGATAAACTCGCCGACGAGAGAGACGTCCGATTCATATTCCTTGACGTCGAGTTTCTTTTTCGTTCGGTCCTTGACGGAACAGTAAAAACAATGCGCCTCTAAATTGCGTTCCAGATCGCTTTCCAACGTGTCGGACAAGGATTGCACCTCGCCGATTAAGTTGATGCGATAAAGGTTGCTTTTTTGGAAAGCGATTTGCCCGCAAATCTTTTTATAGATGGGATAATCGGAAGAAAGTCCCGTGATATCCACGGTTTCTTCGACGATTTCTCTTGTGGAAAAGGGGACGAATGTGCGATGGATTTTGTCGTCGACGTCCAAAAGGAAGAATCCGTGCTTGCCCGTTTCGTCAAAGCCACGCCCCTCCAAACAACCGCTATACGCGTACATGCCCCGCTCGTCCAATATGCCCTCTTGCATTTTGTGGACGTGTCCGAGCGCCAAATAGTCGACGTGTTTTCCTTGTAATTTTTTAAGGTGAATGGTGTCTTTATCCGCTGTGCTCCCCACTTGTCCGTGCATGAGTACGAGATTACGCTTTTCAGGGTTTAGAGTCAAAGTTGAATAGAGGGAGGTTGCGTTTTTTTCCGAAAGCTCGATCCCGCAAATCTCCGTATCGCCGTAGGAATAGCACGTCCATTCCTCCGAAAATCGTTTCAAGTTGGGGAGGGATACGCCGTCGCTTCCGCTATCGTGATTGCCTTTGAGATATAAGAAATCAATATGAGGAAAACGCTCGACGATATCGTAGAAGAAATGTTTATCCTTTTGATAGGGGGTGTCCGAATCGAACACGTCCCCGCAAAGCAAAATAGCGCGCACGTCGTTTGCATTTGCGTATTCTACCATGCGCAAAAAAGACGAACGAAGCTCGCCTTTTCGCGTTTCGGAAATTTCTTTGGGAAAACGAGAATCCATTTTCGATCCCAAATGAACGTCAGCCGTATGTATGAGTTTCATAATAACACCTCTTTTTAATATCATAGCACAAAAATCGTGTTTTGGCAATTCTTTTTCGATAGCCAAATTTTTCTGCAACCAAAAAACCCTTCCTTGAGGAAGGGTTTCATTGTTGATTCGTTCTTTAGTTGTTCCAATGCGCGTCGCTACGATCTTTCACCGACGGATTGGACGTGAGGTGAATTCCAAGCTTGCGATACATTTTTTCGTCGTTGTGGGTAAGCAAGACGGTCGTATGCGCCTCGCAACCTTGAAGATGGGGCAGTTGTTTGATTGCGAGCGCCGCGTTCTTGTCGTGCTCGGCGGAGGACGAAAGGGCGATGAGCATTTCGTCGATATGCAAACGGGGATTGCGACTGCCTAAATATTTCGTTTTTAAGTCTTGAATGGGCAGAATCGAGCTCTTGGAAATGAGATCGACTTCCTTGCCGAGTCCCGCAAGGTGCTTGAGGGCGTTTAAGAGCATGCTCGACGAACAACCGAACAAGTCGTTCGTCTTGCCCGTGATAATCGTTCCGTTGGCAAGTTCGATTGCGGCGGCGGGACAAGCGCGCGATATCGCTTCCTTGTTGGCAGCGACGTACACTTGCCGTTCGTCCAATTCGATGTTATTCCCTTTCATAATCAGGGCGATCTTGTCCGATTCGGTGGAGTCGAGCCCGTCACGGCGTTCTTTCGCAAGCGCGTGCAAGTAGCGACGAATGATTTCTTGTTTGGACGCCTCCACGCAAGCGTCGTCGTCGCAGATCGCGTAGCCCGCCATATTCACCCCCATATCCGTGGGAGATTTGTAGGGGGATTTCCCCATAATTTGCTCAAAAATAGCGTTGAGGACGGGGAAAATTTCTACGTCGCGGTTATAGTTGACCGCTTGCTTGCCATACGCAGACAAATGCCAAGGGTCGATCATATTGACGTCGTTTAAGTCGGCGGTTGCCGCCTCGTACGCCAAATTGATCATATGGTTGAGGGGCAAATTCCAAATGGGGAAAGTCTCGTATTTTGCATAGCCGACCTTATGTCCGCGCTTTTGTTCTTGATAGAGTTGGGAAAGGCAGGTTGCCATTTTCCCCGATCCAGGGCCGGGCGCGGTGATGATGACGAGGTCGCGCGTCGTTTCAATGTATTCATTCTTCCCATAGCCGTCCTCGCTCACGATAAGGGGGACGTTGTGGGGATAGCCCTTGATCGTGTAGTGATGATACACTTTCACGTTCGCGCGTTTTAATTTTTCCTCAAACGCCTTTGCCGGCTCGTTGTCCTCGGAGAACTGCGCGAGGACGATACTGCCGACGTATAAACCGTAGCTACCAAACACGTCGATGAGGCGCAAAACGTCTTGATCGTAAGTGATGCCAAGATCGGAGCGCACTTTATTTTTGGCGATGTCGAGGGCGTTGATGACGATGACGATTTCCGCTCTGTCACGGAGTTTGCACAGCATCTTAATTTTGCTATCGGGCGCAAACCCCGGTAAAACGCGCGCGGCGTGAAAGTCGTCGAATAATTTTCCGCCGAACTCAATGTAGAGTTTTCCGCCGAACTCGTCGATTCGCTCCAAGATCTTTTCCGATTGCAACTGTAAGTATTTTTCACTGTCAAATCCGATTTTATGCAAGATAAAGCCCTCACTTTCGTTAGTACGTTATTTATTATAACAAATTTTTCCCTTTTTGGCAAGGGGGCGAGGGTGAAATTTTCCGTTTTGTCGAAAAATTTTTTATAGGGCGAATTATAAAACAAATTCGGTTGCAGACAATAAGGGTATGAAAGAAAAAACCTTTTTGAAAGGCGCGTTCATTCTCTCGTGCGGCGGTTTTATTTCCAAAGCGATCGGGGCGGTGTATCGCGTGTTACTGCTCGGTCTTATCGGCGCGACGGGAATGGGTCGCTATCAAATGATATACCCTCTATACGCGCTCCTTCTCACCCTTTCAAGCGCGGGGATTCCCTCCGCCCTTTCGGGTTGGATTGCCGAGCGCGGAACTACGGGAGAGGGGAACGCTTTGCTTTTCCGAAAAGCGATCAAGGCGATTGGGCTTATCGGCGCGATTGGGACGATCGGTATGCTAGGTCTCGCTCCGCTGTTTTCCTTTTTGCAAGGCGGAAACTTGGCGTGGGGATACGTAGCGCTTGCGCCGGCTGTGTTTTTGGTGGCGATTATCGCCGTATTTCGCGGTTATCTGCAAGGGAAAAGCCGTATGCTCCCCACCGCCGTGTCAGAAGTCATCGAGCAGTCGGTAAAGGTGGCGTTGGGGCTTTTGGTCGCGTACCTGTATAGGGGGGATTTGGAAAAACTCGTTCCTATGCTGTTGTTTGCCGTCACGATTTCCGAGGGGGTGGCGCTACTCTATTTATGGGGAAAGGTACGAAAAACCCCAAGAGAAAAGGGAAATGAAAAATCACTGCCGTATAAAAGCTTGCTAAAACGAAGTGTTCCCGTCACTGTGTCGTGTTTATTGCTACCCGTGTGCACAATGATCGAAAGTGTGTTGATCGTTCGTTTGCTCGCCTACCATACGAGCGAGGGGGTGCGATTATACGGTCTTTTTTCGGGGGGAGTCGTTTCCCTTGTGCAACTTTCCTCGTCCGTTTGCTATGGTTTTGCCGTGGCAACTATACCCACCATGTCCGCAACGAGCGACGTACAGTTGCGCCGTAAAAAGGGCGCTTACGCCGTAGGCGTCACTGCGATTTTCGGCGGACTTTTCACGCTCGGACTCCTCTTCTTTGCGCCGATTATCGTAAAAATCCTCTTTTCGTCGCTCGATAAAGCAAGCCAAGCCCTCCTCGTGCGCCTCATTCGTCTATCCGCGCCGTCCGCTATTCTTTTACCGATTACGCAAACGCTCGCCTCTTGTCTGACGGGACAAGGGAAAGCGAAGATCGGAGCGAGAAATATGGCGTTCGCCGTGGCGGTACGCTTATTGCTTGATTTCCTTTTGATCGGCCGTAAAAAATTTTCTATCTACGGCGCGGTCATTGCCTCGAACGTCGGTTATTTGGTTGCTTTTTTCTTGGATTTGGTGTATAATTTAATCATTACGAAAAGAAAAGGAGACCAAAATGATTACGGTAGTGAGCCTTGGGATTCATCGCGGGGATTTGACGGAAAAGGGGAAACGCGCGATCTTAGACGCGGACGTGGTGCTTGTGCGCACCGCTCACACAAAGTCTTATCAAACGGTGGTGGATTTAGGGGTAAAACATCGGACTCTTGACGAACTTTACGAAAAAACGCGCAAGTTTTCCACCCTCAACAAGGCGCTTGCAAAAGCGGTGCGCGATGCGGAAAAGGGCGGAAACGTCGCCTATTGCGTGGACGGGTCGGCGAGCGAGGATAACTCGGTAAAAGTTTTACAAAAATCTAGAAAAGTACAAGTGGTGGACGGCGTGTCCAAGAGTGGGTATTTGGCAAATCTTTGTTCCTTTCACTCCTGTTCCTACGCCTGTCTTTCCGCTTACGACCTGCAAGAGTTTATGCAAGGGTGTGATCTTCCGTCGCCTTTGATCGTTTTCGATATGGACGATCGAAATCTTGCTTCCGACGTAAAATTATTGCTTTCCGACGCGTTCGGCGAAGAAACGGAAGTGTGGTTTTTGTCGAACAGCAAGAAGAAAAAAATTCCACTCTACGAACTCGATAGAATGCCCCGATACGATTATTTATCGGCGGTCGCCGTGGACGAAATTCCCCTTCTTGAAAAGCGCAGATATACGTTGCGAGACCTCGAAAACATCATCGTCCGTTTGCGCAGACCGGACGGGTGTCCTTGGGATAGGGTGCAGACCCCTGAAAGTATCAAGATGAACGGGGTGGAAGAGGCGTACGAACTGCTCGACGCGATCAATTTAGACGCCCCCGATAAAATTTTGGAAGAGACGGGGGATTTGCTTATGCAAGTGGTTTTCCACGCCGTTATGCAAGCGGAACGGGGGGAATTTAACTTAACCGACGTCCTTTACGGAGTGTGCGAAAAGCTCATCTCTCGCCATACCCATATCTTCGGCGGAGACTCCGCCACCGACGCGGAAACGGCGCTTTCCGTGTGGGATAAAAACAAAATGAAAGAGAAAAATCAAGACACCTACGCCAAGGCGGTGCAAGACGTCCCCAAGTGTTTCCCCGCCTTAATGCAAGGGCAAAAAGTGGTCAAACGCTTGGAGCGTGGCGGTTGGAATTTTACCTACGAAGAGGCGAAAGCCCGCCTTTTAGAGGGGCTTTCCCGTTTGGAACAGGCCGGCTCTGTCGGAGAGAAAAAGCGTATTTTAGGGGAATGTTTGTTTACCGTTTGTACCCTTTGCCGAGGGGTGAGTATCGAGGGGGAAGAGGCGCTTTTGGAAGAAATCTCTCGGGTGCAAAAGGATTACGAGAGGTTTGAAACGGCGGTTTTAGCGGACGGGAAAGACGTGAACGCTCTTTCGGAAACCGAACGCGAGAGGTATATGACGGGGGGTAGCAAATGAAACTGCGCCCCATTCAAATTGGGAACATACAAACGGAGAACAACTTGTTTTTCGCTCCGCTTGCCGGCTATACGAACTACCCGTTCCGCATGCTTTGCCAAAGCTACGGCGCGGGGCTATGCTTTACGGAAATGGTGAGCGCAAAAGGGCTTAAATACGGTAGCGAAAACACGAAAGAGCTTTTGTATACCACCCCAAATGAAAAAAATAAAGCGGTGCAAATTTTCGGGAGCGAGCCCTCCGTTATGCGAAGTGCTTGCGAGAGCGAAGATCTTGCGCCCTTTCCTATCGTGGATATCAATATGGGTTGTCCCGTGCCGAAAATTTATAAAAACGGCGAGGGGAGCGCGCTATTGGAAAACCCTCGCCTTGCCGAAAAAATCGTGCAAGAATGTGTAAAAAGCGGAAAGACGATCACCGTTAAATTCCGTATCGGCATCGACCAAGAACATATCGTTTGCGAGGAATTTGCCCGTCGTATGGAGGGGGCAGGTGCGAGTTTACTGACGATACACGGCAGAACGAGAGAGCAGTATTACGCAGGGAGGGTACATACGGAAGAAATCGCAAAAGCGAAGAAAGCCGTTTCTATTCCCGTCATCGCCAACGGCGGCGTGTTTTCCGTTGCGGACGGAGAAAAGTTAATCCAAGAGACGGGCGCGGACGGAATAGCGATTGCTCGCGCGGCAATGAACGACCCGCAAATTTTTTGCGATTTTACGGGAAAAAAGCGCGAGGGGATCTATCCGATGCTCGAGAGGCAACTTAGGTGGACGGCGGAACTGTTCGACGAGCGGTTTACGACGGTGTTTATGCGAAAAATGGCGGTGTTCTACGTGAAAGGCAAGCGTGGAGCAGCCTCCTATAAAGAAAAACTATTTGCCTGCCAAACCCCCGAAGAGGTGTTGGCGTTATCAAAAGAAATTTTTACAGAGGAAGAATAAAATGCGATTGCTTCGAAGATTTGCCACCTATTATAAACCGCATAAAAAACTCTTTTTTATCGACCTTTTTTGCTCCTTTTTGATTTCCGTTTGCAATATGTTCTATCCGTTCATTGCAAGGGAGATTATAGGCAACTACGTACCCAACCAAAACTTGCAACTTTTATTGATTTGGGCGGGAGTGCTTGCCGTCATCTACATAATAAAAGCCGTTTTGACGTATATCGTGGCGTATTGGGGACACCTTTTAGGGGTGCGGATTCAAGGGGATATGCGCGTGGCGCTCTTCCGCCACATCGAAACGTTGCCCTTTTCCTATTTCGACGAAAATAAGACGGGCAGTATTATGTCCCGTATCTTGAACGACCTTTTTGAAGTGTCCGAGCTTGCTCATCACGGACCCGAACAACTGCTCACGTCCACCCTTTCGATTATCGGCGCGCTCGTGATGCTCTTTATTATCCATCCTCTTTTGGCGCTCGTCGTACTCTTATACGTGCCGTTTATGGTGATTTTCGCCGTGCGCGCAAGAGACAGAATGAACAAAGCGTTTGAGGAATCGCGCAAAAAAGTAGCCGATATCAACGCGGAAATCGAATCGAGCGTGACGGGCGTTCGCGTGACCAAAGCGTATAACGCCGAAAAAATCGAGAAAGAAAAATTCGACGGTGTGAACGAACGTTTCAAAAAAGCGAGAGGGAATTCGTATAAGGCAATGGGGATATTCCAAACGGGCATGTCCGCGTTCAACGACTTTTTGTACCTGCTTGCTCTCGTGTTTGGCGGGGTGATGTTCTTCTATGAAAAGATATCCGCGGCAGACTTCACCGCGTTCATTTTATATATCAACATGCTCATAGCTCCCCTCCGAACGCTCATCGCCCTCTTTGAACAAGTACAAGACGGTATGACCGGATTTAAGCGGTTTTCCGAGCTTATGGACGAGCCGAGCGAATACGAGCCGTCCGCGCCGAAAACGGCGAACCTTGACGGCGATATCGTCTTTAACGACGTCACGTTCGGTTATAAAAAAGGGGACGAAGGGAAAGAAGTCCTCAAAGGGGTGTCGTTTACGGTGGAAAGAGGTAAGACGGTGGCGCTCGTCGGCGGTAGCGGAGGTGGGAAAACGACGATTTGCAACTTATTGCCCCGTTTCTATCTCCGAGACAGCGGTTCGATCACGATCGGCGGGGTGGATATCAACGAAGTATCCTCTTCCTCTTTGCGCGAAAAGATCGCGGTCGTAGCGCAAGACGTGTTCCTCTTCGGCGGATCGGTACGCGATAACATTATGTACGGCGCGCCCGAAAAGACGGAGGCGGAAATGCTGGAGGCTGCAAAGCGCGCGAATATCCACGAGTTCGTGATGGGTCTGGAAAAGGGCTACGACACGGAAGTGGGCGAGCGAGGCGTGAAACTTTCGGGCGGTCAAAAACAACGGATCGCCATCGCGAGAGCGTTCTTGAAAAATCCGCCGATTTTGGTTTTGGACGAAGCGACGAGTGCCCTCGATAATATGACGGAAATGCAAATCCAAGCTTCGCTTTCCGAACTTTCCAAAGGTAGAACGACGATCGTCGTGGCGCATCGACTTTCCACCGTGCAAAACGCGGACGAGATCTTGGTCGTTACGGACGGAATGGTTTCCGAACGAGGCACGCACGAGGAACTCATCGCGCGCGGGGGATTGTACGCCGAGCTTTATCAATACACCGTCCGCGCGTAAAAATGACGAACGCAAACCGCGATTTTGGGAGAATCGCGGTTTTTTCGTGGAAAGGCGACGCGAAAAAGGGAAAACGAGGCGAAAGCGATTGATTTTTTGAAAAAAAAGTGCTATACTATGGCAAAATAAAAATTGGAAGAAAGGAATGAACAACGAATATTTTTCTTTTGAACTCATCAAAATCGATCCGGTCACGGGCGCGAGAGCAGGGATTTTGCATACCCCTCACGGCGACATCGAAACGCCCGTGTATATGCCCGTCGGGACGCAAGCTACGGTCAAAGGGGTTTTCCCTCGAGACTTGAAAGAGGCGGGCTCGCAAATCATTTTGTCGAACACCTACCACCTCTATATGCGACCCGGCGACGAGCTCGTCAAAAAGGCGGGGGGCTTGCATAAATTTATGAATTGGGATCGCCCGATTTTGACGGACAGTGGTGGATTCCAAGTCTTTTCGCTTGGAAAACTCAATAAAATCACCGACGAGGGAGTGCAGTTCTCTTCCAGCGTCGACGGGAGTAAGCATTTCTTTACCCCCGAAAAGGCGATGCAGGTGGAGGAAAATTTAGGCGCGGATATCATTATGGCGTTCGACGAATGTAGCGAATACGGCTATGACCACGCCAAAGCGCGCGCCGCTATGCTTCGTACGGCGAATTGGCTGGAACGGTGCTATAAAGCGCACGAATCCGCTCGTCGCCCCGAGCAGGCGCTCTTTCCGATTATTCAAGGGAATATGTATAAAGATTTGCGCAGAGAAAGCTTGGAACGGTGTATGCCGTTCGTCCGTCACGGAATCGCAATCGGCGGTCTTTCCGTGGGCGAGCCCAAGCCGATCATGTACGATATTTTAGAAGACTTGCAATGGAAAATGCCTCAAGACGTACCGCGCTATTTGATGGGGGTCGGCTCTCCCGATTGCTTAATCGAGGGCACGATTCGCGGGGTGGATATGTTCGACTGCGTCCTCGCCACGAGAATAGCAAGAAACGGCACGGCGATGACTTCAAGGGGTCGTGTGGTTGTGCGCAACGGGAAATACAAAGAGGATTTCACTCCCCTCGATCCGGAATGCGACTGCGAGTGCTGTAAGCACTACACGAAAGCGTATCTTCGCCACCTCGTCAACACAGGGGAAATGTACGGCGCGATGCTCCTTAGCTTGCACAATATCACTTTCTTGCATAAGCTCATGAGAGGGTTGCGCGAGGCGATTTTGGGAGGATACGTGCTGGAATTTAGAAAAGAATTCTATGAAAAATACGGCGGAGAGGGGAAGTGGTGATCCGCAAAACGTATCGTGAAAATTGAGTGAAAAGCAAAAAAAATTTTGTTTTGCCTTTCGAAACGCTTGCCAAAAGCGGAAAAAAAAGGTATGATAATGGCAGAATAACGGCGCGTTCGCCGTGAAAAAAGGAGAAAAAATATGTTTTGGAATTTTTTAGCAGAAAGCACGGAATCTTCCGGCGGTAGCAATATCGGTTCGTATATCTTGATTATTGCGATCGTTGGGATTATTATTTTGTCGATGGTAATGAACTCCCGTTCGGCAAAGAAGAGACAACAAGAACAACAAAAGGTATTGGACGCAGTTCGCCCCGGGAATAAGGTCACGACGATCGGCGGTGTTTGTGGCGTCGTTGTGGAAGTGAATGACGAAGACGGCTCTTTCGTTTTGGAAACGGGTACGGAAACGAGCGGTAAATCGTACGTCAAATTCACAAAGCAAGCCATTTATCAAACGGATGCCGTAGTGAAAGACAAACCCGTAGAAACACCGGTGGAAGAAACGCACGTGGAGGAAACTCCCGCGGAAGAAACACCTGTGGAAGAAGCACCTGTGGAAGAAACGGAAGAATAAATATTCTAAAAGACGATCGCCTTCGCATAAGATAGATGCGGAGGTGATTTTTATGTTTGATCGATTACTCGGGGAAAGAGGTGTGTCGCAAACGGGAAAAGGTATTGGAATCGGAATTCTCTGCTGTTTGATTTTTTCCGTCCTATTCGCCCTTTTTTGGAAGTTTTTTGCTTGGGGAAACGGCGTTTTACTCCCTGCCGTTTGCGTGATAAAAGCAGTAGGTATTCTTCTCGGTTGCCTACTTTCTTTACGTGGAGAAAAGGGCTGGATTAAAGGGATTTTCGTCGGCGATTTCACGATTCTGTTTAGCCGAATGATCTTTCTATTTTTGGCGAACTTTACTCTTTCGGGCGGGTATTTTTTTCTCGACCTACTCTTTGGTGGCGCGATAGGATTTTTGAGTGGAATTATCGCGGTAAACGTGCGCGGATAAAAGGCGAAAGCGCCGTAAACGAACGAAAAAAAGACAGCGCTTTGCGGGCGTTCGTCTTTTTTTATGGCAAAAAAATGGAAAAACCACAAAAAAAATCGGCAATTTCCCTTGTTATGACTTGACGATATTCGAAGAATAAGGTATAATAAATGCGTATTTATTGATAAGTTCGGGGCGTATGCCCCAAAAACGTAGAGGAGGCTATCAATGGGCAAAAAGAAATCGGTGGTATTATTAGCGCTCATTACCATCGTAATCCTCGTATTTTGCGCGATTTCCGCGATCCCGTCTTTCCCTCTGTCCGTGTTTGACAAGGACTCGGTAAAGGTTTGGAATCCGGCGAGCGAACAATACGAATTTGACGCGGATCTTTCCGGTGGATATTACACGCTCTATTATCCCGAAGGCGTGATTTCCTCGATGGAATACGACGCGAATTTGGAAGAACTCGAAGTGAAAGGCGATACGGAAGAGACGCAAGAGTACGTATCTTCTTATCATAAGCACAAAGGTTTGTACCTTTCGACGGACGAAGATCTTGCTATCTTGGACAAGGTCACGGACGGCGAAGAAGAAACTTACGTCGTCACGGAAACCTTCTTGGAAGGGTTTGAACAAACGGTGAAAATGATCAAAGATCGGTTCTCCGCTTGCGGGTATTCGTACTACCGCATTTCGGTGGTGGACGACTACGCCATTAAAGTGGAGCTTCCCAAATCGGAAAATCAATCCATCGTCGTGTTGTCGTATTTTTCCTACACCGGCGAATTCAACGTTGCGGATAGCAGTGGGACGAAATTGTTCCCCGTAAAGGGCGACGATGCTCCGTCCGCATACTTTAAGGAATTCAAGGCGAAGAAGAAGAACGACGTTTTCTACATTGAAATTCGCACGACGGACGCAGGCTCTGAAAAACTTAAAAAAATGAAGACGGACGCTTCCGCCGATCAATCGGGGAGCGCGACGATCAATTTCCGCGTGGGTGAAAACCAAGTGTTGAACCCTGCTCCGTCCTATCTCGAAGAACAAACGGACAACGTTTGGGTGGTCGCGATGACCGATTATACAGTGGCAAAAGCCGTAGCGGTCACGCTCAATACTGCGATTGCGTACGGCGATCTTGGAATCACGTTTGAAAAGGTGGATAACAACGATTACGCCATTTACGGCGCGGTTTACGGCGGGAATGCGAAAAATCTTCTTTTCACCGCGGTTTTGATTGCGGTGCTTGCGATCGTCGTTCTTCCCATTTTGAAGATGGGCGGATTCGGAGTCGCTATGGCCTACTCGACGCTCACCTATTTCGGCGTGACGACGTTCTGCTTTGCTTTCATCACCGAATCGGTTTTGGAAGTTTCGGCTGGCACGGCGCTCGTGTTCTTGCTTGGTATGATCTTCTCCGCGTTCCTTTCGATGAGAAGCTACGAGGCGATTAAAAAGGAAGTTTCGCTCGGAAAAACGGTGGAATCTTCCGTGAAGATCGGGTTCAAGAAAACGATTCTCGGCGCGATCGACGCCCTTGCGGTGTTGGCGCTTGGAAGCGTAGCGCTCCTCATCGGAACGGGCGGTTTCTGGGCGCTTGCCATCGAGGCGCTCGTCTGCTTTGTGACTGCCGCGTTCTGCGCGTTGCTTTGGACGAGGGTAATCAGCTATCTGTTGATGTCTGCCTCCAAGGATAAATATAAATATTTCCGTTTCGTAAGGGAGGATGACGACGATGAATAAGTTTTTGCATAAAGTAATGGGAAAATGGAAGCTCGTCGCGATCGTCGTTTCCGTGCTACTCGTATTGGGCGCGGTAATGCAAGCGCTCTTTGGGTTCAACGTTGCGCCCACGGTAGGCGACGTGAAAACCTTGACCGTCCGCTACGAATCCAACATTAATGAAAAATCGGACGCTTTGATCGAGGAGCTTTGCGAAACGAAAATCCGCGACGCGGATATTATGGAAAAATATCACTTTACCTCCAACCTTTCCGGCGAAAAGGTGCACGAATACGTATATACCTTTAGCGCAGAGGTGGACGGTGAAAAATTAGAAGTGGCAAAGACCGCCCTCGTTACGGCGTTCAACGCGGAAAAAGTGAAAGAGGATAGCCCTTTGTTTAATAGCTTTATCTACGTGAGCGTGAACGAAGTAAAAGCGGTGGCAACGCTCGCAAACGGGTTCGTATGGCGCGCGTTCCTTGCGCTCGGCGTACTTTGTATCGGCGCGTTCGCGTATTCCGCAATCCGCCACGGAGTCAACAGCGGTATTATGACGGCGGTCTCCGGGCTCCTTTCCGTAGGGCTCGCGATTGCGCTCACGACGATCGTTCGTATTCCCGTGACCGGCTCGGTCGCTTACACTTTCGCTTTTGCGGGGCTTTTGACGGTCAGCGTCGTTTCCCTGTTTATGGGCAACGTGAAAAAGGCGCTTAAGGATCCCGAAAACGCAGAAAAAACGGAAGAAGACGTCGTATTACAAGCGTTGGACCAAAAGGGTATGAGCTACTTCGTCGTAGCCCTCCTCGTCGGCATCGTGCTTTTGGGCGCGATCGCCGTGACTCCGATCGCTTGGCTTGCGGTGTCCGCAGTGGTTGCGCTCGTTTCCTCCGTCGTCGTATCTTTCTTGCTCCTTCCCGGCATTTGCGCCGTAGTGAAGAAAGTGGAAAAGAAAGCGAAAGACCGCAAAGGGAAATACCAAGGCAAAAAGAAAGAGGTTAAAGCCGAATAATCGGCAAAAAGCAAAATTATTCGGGCGGAAAGAAATAGCTCCGCCCGTTTGCATTTTTTAGGTGTGTTATGAAACGGATCGTTCCCGAATACTCGTTTACGCAAGAACAACTGAATACGATTTCTACCCTTGCGCAAGTGACGGGACTGACCGAACACATTGTGCGGATTTTGTATGCGCGCGGAATGGATACGCCGGAGAAAATCCGCTATTTTATGCATCCTTCGAAAGCGAATTTTCTCTCTCCCTTTTTGATGCGCGGTATGCGAGAGGGGGTACGAATGATCGAGGACGCCAAGCGTGATGGCAGATGCGTTGTGGTGTTTGGCGACTACGACGCGGACGGCGTTTCCGCCCTCGCCATTTTATACCACGCGCTGGAAGAATTCGGCGTAACCCCCCGTATCTACGTCCCCGAACGGGCGGACGGGTACGGGCTTTCGATCGAGTGTATCGACCGCATTTTTGAGGAATGTCAGCCCGAACTTTTTATTACGGTAGACTGTGGGATTTCTTGCGCGAAAGAGGCGCAGTATATCTACGAACTCGGCGCAGACGTCTTGATTACCGACCACCACGAACTTCCCGAAGTCTTGCCCGATTGCACGATTATCAATCCAAAACTCGACGACGATTACCCCTACGACAATTTGTGCGGAGCGGGGGTCGCGTTCAAGCTCGCGTGCGCGCTGATTGGGGAAAAAGCGTATAAACTGCTCGATTTTGCGGCGCTTGCGACGGTGGCGGATAGCGTGCCGTTGCTCGGCGAAAACCGCGATATCGTGACGGAGGGTTTGAAACTGTTTAACGAATCGCCTCGGTCTTGTTTTTCCGCGTTAATCGGAAAAACGCACGATGAAATTACCGCGCAAACGCTCGCATTTTCCGTCGCTCCGCGCATCAATGCGGCTGGGCGAATGGGGGACGCGCGCTCGGCGTACGAACTGTTCGTCTCGCGCGACGAAAAAAGAATCTACGATCTTGCCACCAAGCTTTGCGCCTATAACATCGAACGGCAAAAGTGTTGCGACGAGTTATACCTTTCCGCAAAGGAAAAACTGCGCAAAAAGGGCGCGTACGGCAACGTGATCATGCTTTCGGACGAGAAGTGGAATTCGGGGTTCGTCGGCATCGTTGCGGCGAAAATCGCCGAAGAATACAACCGTCCGACACTACTGTTCGTCCGCAACGGGGACATGCTTAAAGGTAGCGCGAGAAGTATCGACAGTATCAATATTTTCCAATGCTTGAAAAGTTGCTCTGGGCACATCGAAGAATTCGGCGGGCACGCGCAAGCGGCGGGAGTAAATATTCGCGTCGAGGAATTCGATCGTTTAGAAGAGGCGTTAGACCGTGAAATCGGTGAAAAATATACGCAAGAGGATTTCCAACAGCGGGTGTTTATATGCGAAGAAATCTGCGAACAATTCGACGAGAAATTCGCCCACGAGCTTTCGCAAATGGAACCGTACGGCGTAGGACATAAACGTCCGCTCTTTTCATTGACGGCGGAAAAGTGCCAAGTAAAACCCATCAAATTTAATTCTCCGCACCTCTCCGTGCGCAGTGAATATATTGACTTAATGTATTTTTCGGGGCTTCGGTATCTTCGTATTATCGAGAGCGACGTGAAAAAGCAATTCGTATTTGAGATCAACGTTTCGAATTTCAAGGGTCGCGAATATATCAAAGGATTCGTCCGCGATATCGTCTACGACGGCAGAACGGGAGATAGGGCGACGGACTGCTTCGTCAACGGGATCAAACGTTTGAAAAGAGAAAGTAGATTTTCGGCGAATGCCACTCCTTTGACGACGGAGGAAATTTTACAAAAAATTGCGGAAAGCGGACGTCGTTGCAACTACGGGCTTTGTATGATCGCGTCTAGTCAAGAAACGCTCAAAAATTACGATTTACCTGCTTACGGCTGTGATTTATTCCAGCCCTCTTCTCGGAATTTGTCAAATAACATCGTGATCGCGCCGACGTACGACGCGGACTTGCAAGGGTATCGAGATTTCGTGTTCTTGGACACGCCGAGCGATTTTACCCATTCGTTTTTGTCGGGGAAGAAAGTTTGGTACAATCGCGATATTTGCGGATACAAGGAATTTTTGTCGTTGAACAACGATCGGGAGTTCTTGCTTTCCATCTTCGCCGCCCTTCGTAGGCAAGCGCTCTCCCTTTCGGGAAGAACGATCTTGGAAATTGCAGAGGACTGCGACGGGCTTGGGTTTGACGTGAAACAATTTATTTTTGCGTTATACGTATTCGAACAGCTGGGATTGATTGCCGTAGAAAACGGCGGAGTCACCGTATACCGTGGCGTGCGCGCCGATTTACGGGATTCGGCGCTCTATCGAAACGTCTGCGCCTTGCAAGAGGGTACGTTGCTATAACGAGGTAAGGTTATGAATGGAACTTGGGGAAAAATTGAACAGCTATACGTAGGCGTGGATAAAGAGATGATCCAACGCGCGTATCGGTATGCAGAGCGCGCGCACGCGAGCCAAAGACGCGCGTCGGGAGAGCCCTACTTTATCCACCCTTGCGAAGTGGCGAATATTTTGATGGATATGGGTATGGACGCCTCGACGGTGACCGCCGCCCTTTTGCACGACACGATCGAGGACACGGACGTGACGGAGGAGGATATCCGTAACGATTTCGGTGAAGAGGTTTTGGAGCTCGTAAGCGGTGTCACGAAACTCGACAAGATCGTGTTTAGCTCGGAAGAGCAAGAGGACGCGGAGAACTTCCGTAAAATTTTCGTGGCGATGGCAAAGGATATCCGCGTCATCATTATCAAGCTTGCCGACCGTCTACACAACATGCGTTCCCTCAACTTCCTCTCGCAAGAACGCCAACAAAAAATGGCGCGAGAAACGTTGGATATTTTCACTCCGCTCGCAGGACGACTGGGTATTTCGCAAGTGAAATGCGAACTTGAGGACTTATGCTTGAAATATATCGACCCCGAAGCGTACGAATATTTGCTCGTGCATATCAAGGAAAAACTCTCCGAGCGCCGTAATTTCGTGGCGGATATTGTAGAACAAATCTACCGTTTAATGGGAAAAGACGGAATCAAGGGGGAAGTTTTCGGTCGTCCGAAACACTTCTTCTCTATCTATAAAAAAATGAAAAACAAGGGAAAATCCCTCGATCAAATTTACGATTTAACGGCGGTACGGGTCATAGTCGGCGACGTGAAAGAATGTTATACCGTCCTCGGCGAAATTCACGAAAAATGGAAACCTTTGCCCGGTCGGATTAAAGACTATATCGCCAATCCAAAACCCAACAAATATCAATCCCTTCATACGACGGTTATGACGGAATACGGGCAACCATTTGAAATCCAAATCCGTACGGAAGAAATGCACCGCATCGCAGAATTCGGTATCGCGGCGCATTGGAAATACAAAGAGGGTTTGTCGGGTGAAAACGGGAATTTTGAAAACAAACTCGCGTGGCTTAGAGAAGTGATGGAATGGCAGGGTACTCTCAAAGATTCGAGAGAGTTCTTGGACGCCTTAAAAACGGAGCTTTACAGCGACGAACTTCTCGTCTTTACTCCGCTTGGGAAAGTCATTTCGTTGCCTCCTGGCGCTACTCCCGTCGATTTTGCTTACGCAATTCACTCGGAGGTGGGAAACAGGTGCGTAGGGGCAAGGGTGAACTCTAAAATTGTACCCCTCAATTCGGAACTCAGCGTGGGGGACGTGGTGGAAATTATCACCTCGCCCAACTCGAAAGGGCCTTCGCGCGACTGGTTGAAATTTATCAAGTCGTCGAGCGCGAAAGCGAAAATTAAAAACTTCTATAAAAACGAACTTAAAGAGGATAACATTCGCATCGGTCAATTGAAACTGGAAGACGAGGCGAAAAAGAAAGGGTATTCCCTCTCCACCATCTTGACGGACGAAAGTTTTAAGCGTATTTCCGATCGGTTTTCTTTCTCAACACGCGAAGAAATGTTCGCGTCGATCGGCTACGGATCTATCAGTGTCGGACAAGTACTGTTCAAACTGATTGATTATTATAAACGGGAAGTTCCCAAGCCGTTGGAGATACACGGCGGAAACGGGAATGGTCACAATCCTGGTGGGGTGCTCGTCAACGGACAAGCGGGGCTTCTCGTCTGTTTTGCAGGATGTTGTTCTCCCGTCCCCGGCGACGAAATCATCGGCTTTACCTCCCGTGGGCGCGGTGTGGTTATTCATCGCAAGGACTGTTCGAATATCCGTGGAATCGAGGTTGCAAGATTGCTCCCTGCTGAGTGGCAACGGGAAACGGGCGCAAAGCAACGCTACAACGCAAATATTATGATTCGCGCGGTCGATCAAGGCGCGGCGCTTTCCGTTTTGTCGTTCGTCGTGTCGGATATGAAGCTTTCTATTACCGCGATCAACGGTAGAATCGACAAAAACCACGACGCGATTTTAGAGGCGTCCATCAGCCTTACCGACGTTTCGGAAGTGGATATGCTCATTAAAAAATTGTGCGCGGACAAACGTATCTACGACGTCCACCGCGTCACCTCCCTTTCTTAAAAAAGAGTCAAAATTATGGAACTTATCACGAATTGCGCATTTTTGGAAAACGAACTTTTGGACGTGGCGCGCCTATTTGAACGCCGTCCCAGTCGAATTGTCCACACTTTTTCCTCCGACGAAAACCGTTTTTTGAACGAGTTTGTGGTGGACGGGGAAGAATATTCCTTTCAAGAGAGCCAGGATTGGTCGGACGAGATCGAGTTTAAGCGTTTAGAACGCAGATTTGCCAAGCTCGCTTTGTATGAAATTCTGTCCAAAACCTACGGCGAAAGTATGCCCTGGGGCGCGCTTACGGGGATTCGCCCCATCAAACTCGCCTACGGCGAGATAGAAGCTGGCAGAGATTTCGTTCCCCTCTTTCAAAAAATGCACGTGCAAGAAGAAAACGTACGGCTCGTAAAGGAAATTTTGCAAACGCAAAAGGGGATTTACGAGCGAAAAGACAAAAACACCGATTTCTTCGTATCCATTCCTTTTTGTCCGACGAAGTGCGCCTACTGTTCGTTTATTAGCGCGCCGATCGAAAAAACCCGCGCGTTTTTGCCTGCGTACATAGACGCTTTGACAAGGGAAATCGTCTCTTCTAAACCGCTCGTAGGCAAGCTTCGAAGCGTATATATCGGCGGTGGGACTCCATTCGCTCTTTCCAAAGAAGAACTTGAAAAGGTTCTTAAACCGCTTGCGGAAATTTACGACGGGAAATGCGAATACACCGTGGAGGCAGGCCGTCCCGACACCTTTACCGAAGAGAAGTTGGCGCTACTCAAGGACTACGGTGCGACGAGAATTTGTATCAATCCGCAATCCTTCCACGACGAAACGTTGCAGAAAATCGGCAGAAAGCATACGGTCAAACAAATTTACGAGGCTTTTGCAATGGCGGAAAAATACCGTTTCGACGTAAACGTAGACTTGATCGCAGGGCTGGAAGGCGAGGGGGAAAAGGAGTTTGTCCAAAGCGTACGAAAGGCGGTGGAAACGGGCGCGGAAAATATAACCGTCCATTGTTTAAGCTTGAAATCGGGCGCGAAACTCAAAGAGGAGTGTTCGTATATTAAAAATTCCGCTCTTTCGGACATGGTAGCCTCCTCTCGCGCGATTTTGCGTGAAAGTGGGTACTTGCCCTATTATATGTACCGCCAAAAATACCAAGCGGGCAACAACGAGAACGTCGGGTGGACGAAACCAGGCAAAGCGTGTGTGTATAACGTGGATATTATGGAAGAGATCGCCGACAATTTGGCGGTGGGCGCGAACGCCGTTTCCAAGCGGGTTTATACGGCGAAAAATAAGATCGAACGGTTTGGAACGCAGAAAGATTTGCCGACCTATATCCAAAACGTAGAAAGTATTATTGAAAAAAGAAACGAATTTTTCCTGTCAAACGACTAAAAAATGCCAAAAACAGAGTAAAATTGTTTTACATTCTTAAAAGAATGTGTTAAAATAGAGACAACGATTTGCTGGGTTTAGAGATTCTCCACTTTTTTCTCGGCGATTCGCAAGTAATTCCATAGGAGGATAAAAAGAAATGGAAAAGAAAGACATCATCGCAAAACACGCAATGCACGAAGGCGACACTGGTTCGCCCGAAGTTCAAATCGCTTTGTTGACGGAAAGAATCAACCACCTCAACGAGCATTTGAAAGTGCATAAGCAAGACAACCATTCCCGTCGCGGGCTTTTGAAAATGGTTGGTCGTCGTCGTGGTCTTCTCGACTATCTCAAAGAAAAGGATATCGCAAGATACAGAGCGATCATCGAAACTTTGGGCTTGAGAAAATAAGCACGCAGTAAAGGGTGGTTTTTTAATCCACCCTTTTTTGTCGAAAGAGAGGGCGTGACCTCCCTTTGGGCATCACTCTTTTTGTGGGAGCAAAAAGAAACAAGAACAAAACAAGAACGAAAAAGAAGGAGAAAAACTATTATGCCAGAACTTGAAAAAAGTAGAGTATTCAAAACCGATTACGCGGGCAGAGAGCTCGTCGTGGAAATCGGTAAGTACGCAGAACAAGCCAACGGCGCTTGTTTGGTACGTTGTGGAGATACGGTCGTAAACGTGACCGTTTGTATGGCGGAAAAAGCGAGAGAGGGAATGGATTTCTTCCCCTTGTCCGTCGATTACGAAGAAAAAATGTTCGCCGTAGGTAAAATCCCCGGCGGTTTCAAAAAGAGAGAGGGCAGAGCGTCCGATAAAGCAATTCTCGTATCCCGCTTGATCGACCGCCCCATTCGCCCCTTGTTCCCGAAGGGAATTTTCAACGACGTGGTCGTCGTTGCAACGGCGCTTTCCGTTGATCCCGATATCGCGCCCGAGCCTATCGCTATGATCGGTTCGTCTGTTGCGCTTTCCATCTCCGACATTCCTTGGGCTGGTCCTACCGGTTCGGTCACCGTCGGCAGAGTGGACGGAGAATACGTGATCAACCCCACCGTCGCGCAAAAGGAAAAGAGCACCATTCACCTTTCCCTTGCCGGCACGAAAGACGCTATTCTTATGATCGAAGCGGGCGCTAAGGAAGTGACCGACGAAGAAATGGTCGGCGCTATTATGTACGGTCACGAAGAAATCAAAAAGGTTTGCGCGTTTATCGAAGAGGTGGCAAAGGAAGTGGGTAAGCCCAAGATGGAAATGGAACTTTACCACATTCCCGAAGAACTCGACGCGGAAGTAAAGGCATACGGCTACGACTTGCTCTATAAAGCGCTCGATACGTTCGACAGACAAGAAAGACAAACCAATCAAGCGAAAGCGGAAGAAGAAATTATCGCGCACTTTGCGGAAATCTATCCCGATCAAATCAGAGAAGTTAAGGACTCGATTTACTACATCGTAAAATCCATCGTCCGCAAGAAGATTTTCGACGACGGCGTTCGCCCCGACGGCAGAACGTTGAAAGAAGTTCGTCCTATTTGGTGCGAACACGGCATTTTGCCGAGAGTTCACGGCTCGGCAATCTTCACGAGAGGTCAAACGCAAGCGCTTACGACTTGTACCCTCGGTATGCTCGACGAAGCGCAAAGAATGGAAGGGCTCGACGAAGAAACGGAAAAGAGATATATGCACCAATACAACTTCCCCGGCTACTGCACGGGCGAAGCAAAGGCTCTCCGTAGCCCCGGCAGACGTGAAATCGGTCACGGAGCGCTTGCGGAAAGAGCGTTGGAAGCGGTGATTCCTTCCGCAGACGAATTCCCGTATGCAATCCGCGTGGTATCGGACATTATGTCCTCGAACGGTTCCTCGTCTATGGCGTCCGTGTGCGGATCGACGATGTCCTTGATGGACGCAGGCGTTCCCATCAAAGCGCCCGTCGCAGGTTGCGCAATGGGTCTTATCAAAGATCCCGAAACGGGCAAATACGTCATTATGACGGATATCCAAGGCTTGGAAGACTTCCTCGGCGATATGGACTTCAAGGTGGCTGGAACGGAAAAGGGTATTACGGCAATCCAAATGGATATCAAGATCAAGGGTATTTCCAAGGAAATTATGCTTGACGCAATCGCGCAAGCCCAAGACGCTCGCCGTCATATCCTTGGCAAGATGCTCGAATGTATCCCTGCCGTAAACGAGAAATTGTCCGATTACGCTCCGAAGATTATTTCCTTTAAGATCAATCCCGAAAAGATCGGCGACGTGGTCGGTAAGCAAGGTAAGGTTATCAACAAGATCATCGAACAAACGGGTACGAAGATCAACATCGAAGAAGACGGTACCGTTTGCGTGGCTTGCTACGGCGATATCGCAGCGGCGCAAAGAGCAAAGGCGATCGTGGAATCGATTGCGCACGACCCCGAAGTGGGCGATATGTTCGTCGGCGTAGTCGTGAGAATTCTTTCCAAAGTCGGCGCGTTCGTAGAATTTGCGCCCGGCAAGGACGGAATGGTGCACATTTCCAAGCTCTCAGAACAAAGAGTAGCCCAAGTGGAAGACGTGCTGAACATCGGCGATAAAGTGAAAGTAGAAATCATCAAAATCGGCGAAAAAGGCATTGATTTGAAACTTCTTGAAAAAATGGACTAATCGCTTCAGAAAAACAAAAGGATAGCTCGCTGGGAGTTATCCTTTTTTCATTTCATTCGGCTCTTTTAATCATTCGCCTTTCTTGGCACGTTTTTCTTTCTTTGCTTTCTTTTGCGCGGTTTTCAAAAGCGCTTTTTCCGCTTTGGTGGAGCGTTTCAGTTCCGCCCTTTCTTCCCGCTTTTTGATTTTTTCCGCCTTTTTTTCTTGGAGGCGGTTTTTCTTTTCCGCTTTTCGCTCTGCTTTTCTTGCTTGGAGGCGATTTTTCTTTTCTGTCTTTTTCTCTTCGTTATATGCCACGGCTTGTGCTTTTAGGCGAATTTGCGTTTCGGAAAGTTCTTTGGGCGGTTCTACCTCTTGCCCCGTCATTTTTTTGAAGAAGTTCCCCACGTTTTTCGCGGGGCGGAGCAGGTCGTCTATATCCGCTTCGAGTCCCTCCATAATAAAAGTAAACCGCGTTTTTACGACGTGGAACACGATATCGAGGAGCACGTTAAACACCCAGCTGACGATCATAAAAGCGGTCATGATCACGGACGTGGGGGTGGGGGAGGCGCTTGCCTTAAAGAGTCCCCACACGGCGATGCCGAGCGTGAAAAGCCGAATCAAGCGTTTCGTCCACTTAAAAAGGAACGCGCCGTGTTTTTTAGCCGTCACGAACGATTTTCCTTCTATGTCTTTTCCGCATTTCGTCACGATTAAAAAGAAAACGAAATAGCCGATACAAACGGCCTCTAAGACGGCGTTTATAATAGGCGTTGCGCCGAAAAAGATTGCGTAGAACAAATACCCTATATAAAGGATTTGCGTGCAAAAGTCAATGATATAGGTAAGCTTATGTAGGTCGTGTACCGTTTGACGGAACGCCGCTTTCGTGCAATCGAGCATAAACCCCTCCTAAAAGTCTTTTCTTTATTATACACGAAAACGGGGAAAAATCAAACGGTTTTTTCCCAATCTTTTAGAGGAAATATTTTCTTTTTGGCTTTCGATAATCGAGCAATTGCAATTTTCGACGGGATATGATATAATAAGGAAAAGAAAAGGAGAACGTTTTATGAAGAAAAACAACGAAGAAAAAATTCTTTCCGCAGAGCCGAAAGGCGCTAAAATTGCGAAAAAGAGCGTGGCGAAAACGGACGCGGAGTTTTCCGACAGTATATCCGTCGCCTTAAAACAAAAAAACGAAAAGGGGTTTTTATGGGGAATCGTAGCCATCGTAGCGGTCGTGACGTTGCTCGTTTTGTCCGCGGTTGCTGATCTATTAACCCTCTGTTTTCAAGTCAATCGCATTTTGGGATACGTAGCGAGTTTGGTTATGGGGATCCTCGTGCTGGTGTTTGTTTTACGCCCGATTGCAAAAGTTCTTTGCGCGCGGTTTTTTATCACGGACGTGACGAACATCGACGTCAAAAAGGCAAAGAGTCGCAACCGCAGAGCGATAAAAGAAGTAGGAAAATCGCTCGTAGAGTATCACAAGAATCCGCAAAACGTACGGTTTTTCTACATAACCCCCGAGCGTGTGAAAGCGCTGGATACGGCGGTCAAACAAGGACATACCGACCTCGTGAAAGCACGGCTTAAGGAGGTTTACGCCACGGACGTGGCAAGTTGCGCGAACGGACTTATTTTGCGGAGCGCAGGCAAGGTGTTTTTGACGACTTCTATCTCGCAAAACGAAAAGATAGACGGTCTTTCCGCGTTGCTCATCAATTTATCGCTCGTCAAACAAATCGTAGGGATTTACGGGTATCGCCCGTCGTATGCGAAACTGTTCCGCATTTATTTGACGGTGCTTCGTAGCGCTCTCATCGCCTACGGTATGCAAAACGTGAATTGGTTTAACATGTTTAGCAAATTTTTCTCGGGCGTGACGAAAAAAATTCCGCTTTTGGACACGGTGGTGGACAGCGCGGTGCAAGGGACGGTAAGCGCCTTTTTCACGATCCTTATCGGCTATAAAACGAAAAAATACCTCTGCTCGGATTATAAAAAGCAAGAAAGCATCGACTTGGTGGAAGAGGACGGGGTGGATAGCGTGGACGAAGAGGTGAAAATCGCTGCGTCCCTCGCGAAGAGAATCCGCAGGGAAAAAAGCGTGAACACGGGCGAAGCGGAGGAGAAATAAACGATGAAACTTTGGATTCCCGTACAATCGGGACTAGAGGGAGCGGTCAAGCGTGAGCTTACCGCTCTTGGCTATGGGAAAGCGCCCGCTGAGAACGGTCGGGTGGGAATAGACGGCGATTTTACAGACGTTGCAAGACTCAACGTGTTTTTGCGCGTAGGGGAACGGGTGCTTATCGAAGTGGGTTCTTTCCACGCGGAAACGTTCGACGAGCTGTTCGACGGGTTCTACGCTTTGCCGTGGGAAAAGTGGCTGGAAATAGATTCTAAAATCTTGATGGATGGGAAAAGTATGCTCTCCAAACTCGGCGCGATCAAAGCGATGGGCGGGGTGGCGAAAAAGGCGATCATTCGCCGTCTTGCCGATCGAAAAAAATCGGGAAGAGTGACGTTCACCGAAACGGGAGCTCGTACGGTCGTGGGGTTTTTCGCCTATAAAGACGAAGTGAAAGTCACCCTCGACGCGACGGGGGAGGGACTCCATAAGCGTGGGTATAGAACGCTTGCCTACTCCGCGCCCTTAAAAGAGACGACGGCGGCGGGGCTTATCGCAACCTCCTTTTACCGCACGGAAAAACCGTTTGCCGACGTGTTTTGCGGTAGCGGTACGTTGCCGATCGAGGCGGCTATGATCGCTAAAAACATAGCGCCGGGGAAAAATCGTTCTTTCGATTTTGAAAAGTGGAAATTCGTCGATTCAACACATATTTCGCGTGCGAGGGAAGAGGCGAGAGATAGCGAGAGGACGAACGTTTCTCCTAAGATTTACGCCTCGGATATTTCAAAAGAAGCCATCTCGATTGCCAAATACCACGCCAAAAAAGCGGGGGTGGAGGACGCGATTCAATTTTCCGTACGGGATATGCGAACGTTTACGAGCGAGGAGAGGTACGGCGTTATGATTTCTAACCCTCCTTACGGCGAGAGGCTTTTAGGGGAAGAGGAAGTGAAAGTTTTATACCGCGATCTTGGGAAGACCTTTCGCGCGTTGCCCGATTGGAGCGGATATTTCTTGACCTCGTTCTCCTCGTTTGAACGGTTCTTTGGCAAGAGCGCGGATCGAAAAAAGAAGCTTTCCAACGCAAATTTAGACTGCGGACTCTATTCTTATTTCGGAAAAAAACCGACGGAATAAGAAAAAAAGCGTACAAAGGACGATTTTTTGAAAATCGCCCTTTATTTTTTAATTTTTTTCGGAGATTTTTTTATAATTTTTAGCAAAAACAAAGAAATATCTTTATAAAATAAACACAATAAATGTGGAAAACACTATAAAATGTTATTTTTACTTTATTTTTTTACAAAAAAGCAAAAAAAGGGTATTTTTTATGGAAAAACAGGAAAAACGGGGGAAGTTGCTTGACTTTCACGGCTTTTCGCCTTATAATAACAGGGAAAAACAAACAAAAGAAGGTGTTTTTATGGAAATTGAACGTTTTGGCGAGCACGTATTCAACGATACGGTGATGAAAAGCATTTTACCTAAGGCGACCTACGAGTCTTTGCGAGAGACGATCGACTCGGGCGAGAGAATCGACGTGTCGATTGCGGACGTTGTCGCAAACGCGATGAAGGATTGGGCGGTTTCGAAAGGGGCGACCCACTATACGCATTGGTTCCAACCGCTCACCAACTTGACGGCGGAAAAGCACGATTCGTTCATCGAGCCGAGTGGCGTGGACGGTGCGGTGATGCAACTGTCGGGGAAATCGCTCATCGTCGGCGAGCCGGACGCTTCCTCTTTTCCTTCGGGTGGAACGCGGGAAACGTTTGCCGCACGCGGTTACACGGCTTGGGATCCCACTTCCCCCGCGTTCGTCAAGGAAGGGACCCTCTATATTCCCACCGTGTTCGTGTCCTACACGCGCGAAACGCTGGATAAAAAAGCGCCTCTCTTGAAATCACTGACGGCGCTCGATCGCGAGACGAAGCGTATCTTAAAACTCTTCAAAATCGACTGCAAAAAGGTAGTGGCGACGGTTGGACCGGAGCAAGAATATTTTTTGGTCGATCAAAAAATGTATGAAAAGCGGGAGGATTTGTTCTTGACGGGCAGAACGCTATTCGGCGCGTCTGCGCCTCGCGGACAGGAGCTCGAAGACCATTATTTCGGGTCGCTCAAACAACGTGTCTCCGATTACATGCGCGATCTCGACGAAACCCTTTGGTCGTACGGGATTTATTCGAAGAGTCGTCACAACGAAGCCGCGCCCGCGCAACACGAACTTGCCCCCGTGTTCGGACATACCAACGTTGCCGTGGACAACAATCAATTGATGATGGACGTGATGAAAAAGGTGGCGAATCGTCACGGGCTTTCCTGCCTTTTACACGAAAAACCGTTTGCAGGGATCAGTGGTTCGGGAAAGCATAACAACTGGTCGCTGTCGACGGGCAGAGGACTGAACTTGCTCGACCCCGGCGAGCACCCCGAAGAAAACACGCGGTTCATGCTCGTCCTTTCGTGCGTGATTGCGGCGGTGGACAAATACCAAGCGCTTTTGCGCGGTTGTATCGCCTCGGCTGGAAACGATCATCGGCTCGGCGCAACCGAAGCTCCCCCCGCGATCGTGTCGGTGTATTTGGGGGACGAACTCGGCGCGATCGTCGATTCGATCGTTCTTGGTAAAAATTACGTGCCGAACAAGGTGGATAAAGGCTCGATCGGCGTACCCGAATCGCCCATTTTCCCGATTGACTCCACCGATCGGAACCGTACCTCGCCGTTTGCTTTTACGGGGAATAAGTTCGAGTTCAGAATGCTCGGCTCGTCTGCGTCGGTAGCCGATCCCAACATCGTGCTCAACACGATCGTGGCGGAGGCGTTCTCGGAGGCGGCGAATAAACTGGAAAAAGCGACGGATTTTGAAAAGGCGTGCCGTACCTATATAGAAAAGACGCTGAAAAAGCATTATAGAATCATCTTCAATTATAACGGCTACGGCCCCGAATGGGAAAAAGAGGCGGAAAAGCGTGGGCTTTTGAACCACAAAAACACCGCCGATGCCGTTTGCGAACTTTTCAAAAAAGAAAATATCGACGTGTTCGTGCACCAAGGGGTATACACCCGTTCGGAAGCGGAAACGCGCGCGAATATTCAACTGGAAAACTACGTCAAAACGATGCGGATCGAAGCGCTCACGATGCTCGATATGGCAAGAAGCCAAATCTATCCCGCCGTCAATTGCTACGTGAACGATCTTTGCGTTTCGCTCGAACGGAAAAAGAACCTCTTTTCCTCCTTGCCTTGCAAGGCGGACGAAAAGGTGATCAAAACGCTCGGCGTGGAAATGGAAAAGATGATGCTCGCGCTCGACAAACTCGAAAACGACGTTTCCGATTTGCCTTCGTCCCCTCGCGAGGCGGCGGCGAGAATGGCGCACGTCGTCGCGCCCGATATGGTTGCCGTAAGAAAACACGCGGACGAGGCGGAAAAGTGGACGGCGAAAGAATACTGGCCGTTCCCAACCTATACCGATTTGCTTTATAGCGTGAAATAAGAAAAATATAAAAATAATAGACAGAAAAGCGTAAAGGCTCTTGACAAATCGGTTTTTTTTCGATATGATTATAGTCGAAAAAGCAAACGAAAGAATTGCTGGACGACAGTTTGTTTGAAAGCAAAAAGGATGTTAGGAAAAATTATGAAAAAATTACGAGTGGCTGTAATCGGTTGCGGTAGAATTTCCGTGATGCATTTCGATGGTATTTTCGCGTTTGGCGACAGAATCGAACTCGTCGCTTGTTGCGACAATAAGCGCGAAAGAGCGGATTATTACGCAGACAAATTCCACGTGAAAGCCTATGACGATTATAAGGAAATGTTGAACGAAGAAACGCTCGACGCGGTGCATATTTGCCTTCCGCACTATTTACATTGCGAAGTTTCGGAATACGCGTTCAAAAAAGGCGTACACGTCCTTTGCGAAAAGCCGATGGATATCAACTACGAAAAAGCCGAGCACGCCGTAAAAGTTGCAAAAGAAGAGAACGTTTTATTCGGAATTATTTCCCAGTGCCGATACAACAAAGCTCCACTTTTGGTAAAGCGTGCTTTGGAAAGCGGTAAACTCGGAAAAATCATTTCCGTCCGATCCACCCTCACCTGGTCGCGCTCAGACGAATATTATAGCGAAAGCGACTGGAAAGGCACGTGGGATAAAGAGGGTGGTGGCGTCTTGATTGACCAAGCGATCCACTCCGTTGACTTAGTGCATTGGCTCGTAAACAGCACGCCCGTTGAAATTTCCTGTTCGATGGCAAATCGCGGTCACAAAATCGTGAAAGTGGAGGACAGCGCGGAGGGTTTGATCCGTTATGAAAACGGCGTCACGTACGGGTTCTACGCGATGAACAACTACGGTTGCGACGAGCCGATCGAAATCAAACTCTACTGCGAAAAAGGAAAAGCGGTGTTCACCTACGACGACGGGTATATCACCTACGACAACGGCGAAACCGAAGAAGCGCATCAAGTGGACGTGCAAGCCGTCGAGGGTGGAAAAGATTATTGGGGGTTCCAACACGCCAAACAAATTTCCGAATTTTACAAGGCGGTTCTGGGCGAACAACCGCTTGAAATTAGTGGGGAAGAGGCGCTGAAAACGCATAAACTCATCATGGACCTTTACGAAAAAGGCAAGGAAAATTTTTCCGCGTAAAAATAAAAAGGAAGCTAAAAACACCTCGTAGCGATTGCTACGAGGTGTTTTTGACGTAAATTAAAATTAAACGATAAACGTGTCGTTTGTGGAATCGGGAAGATTGTAAAATTCGTCGTATTTAGAATTTTGTTGATCTTCGTCCGTTTTCACAAGCAGTTTTGCTTGCAAGCGAATATCCGCCGAGGAAGCGCCGACGTAGATTTCAAACCAACCGTCTTCCAAGAACCATTCTTTGAGCATCGTGCTGTAATAGGAGAAAGATTGCTTATCCAAGCGGTGGGTAATCACCTTGCTTTCGCCCGCCTTAAGGAAGGTTTTTGCAAACCCTTTAAGCGCCTTGGGTGGTTGTTCTACCATCGAGAAGACGTCCTTAATATAGAGTTGGGAAATTTCCTTGCCGTCCACGTCCGACGTGTTCGTGACCGTGTAGGAAACGTTGTAATCGGCGTCGCCAAGCTTTTCAATCTTCAAATCGGAATATTCGAACGTCGCGTAGCTCTTACCGTAGCCGAACGGGAAGAGAACGGGGATGTTGTTCTTTTCGTAATATTTATAACCGACCATAATCCCGTCGTTATACCGTTCGACGAATCCGTTGCCCGTTTCAAAGTTGATGGGGTTATCCTCGATCGAACGCACGAACGTTTCGCTAAGTTTACCGGAGGGGCAGGTTTTACCCGTGATGATATTGCAAAGCGCCTCGTTGATTCCTTCTCCGCCAAAGCTCGTATAGATAACCGCTTTCGCCTTGTCGATCCAAGCGGTCATATCAATCGCACTCCCCGCCGTGACGATGACGATGACGTTGGGGTTGACTTCGCAAATATGCTTGACTAAATTTTCGTGTACGAGGGGAAGTTTCAAGCTTTGTCTATCGTAGCCCTCGCTTTCAAGCACGCGGTTGTCGCCGACGCAAACGATGGAATATTCGCTTTCGTAAGCGTCACGGATCGCGATTTTTTCCAACCATTCACGGTTATTGAAACCAAGGTGAGGCAAAATTTTATACGCGCCGATAAAGCGGACGGAACAGTCCGGATATTCTTGCTTTAACAATCTATCCAAGAACGGAATATCGTAGCCATGTTTTGCCGACATATCGGAAGAACCGCCACCGCCGACTTCCGGATATCTGGCTTGTTGCCCGATAACGGCGAGGCGTTTGGGGTTTTTCAAAGGAAGAACGCCGTCCTCGTTTTTCAAAAGCACGATACCCTCTTCCGCCACTTTGATAGCGTCGTTGTGGCGTTCTTGTCTGGGACGAGGGGTGGGGCGAATCGCCTTGGAGGCTTCGACTTTATCCATTAAGTCTTGCATCCGTTGTACCGATTCGTCGATTTCTTCCGTCGTGATAAACCCACGCGTGTGCGCGTCCAACAAGTTCTTTTCGGAGCGTTCCGCAAAGGGCATTTCCAAATCAAGGGTCGCTTTGAGAGATTTAGCTCTATCGTGTACGGCGCACCAGTCGGAAACGATCAACCCGTCGAACCCAAACGTGTCGCGTAAAATTCCTTTAAGCAAAGGACGGTTTTCAGAAGTATACCAACCGTTGAGGGGGTTGTAGCTACACATAACGATCCAAGGCTTGGATTCGAGTACGATACGGAAAGGTTCCAAATAGATTTCGTGCAACGCTCTCTCGTCCACTTCGGAAGAAACGGTAAAGCGCGCGTATTCTCTATTGTTCGCGCAAAGGTGTTTTACCGTCGCGCCGATCCCTTTATCTTGAAGTCCGTTCACGAAATGTTTTCCCAAGATACCAGAAAGATAAGGGTCTTCGCTCACGTACTCGAAATTTCTACCGCAAACATTGTTGCGTTTGATATTGACGCCGGGGGCGAGTAAGACGTCGACTTCGTGTTCGATACAGTCTTCCGCCATAATGCTCGCCATCAAATAAGCGGCGTCCTCGCTCCAAGAATTCCCGATGTTTTGAAGACAGGGTACGGAAACGGAGCCTTGAACCATCAAACCGCTCGGACCGTCTTGCATTCTGCAATAGGGAACTTTTCCGCCTAAATCTTCCGTACACCAAGCCTCTCTGCTCCCCGTGAGGATTTGGCATTTTTCTTGCAACGTTAAATCTTTGAATTTCATAGAAAATTGCTCCATTTGTTTTATTTATTTTATTGTATTGTAAAAAACGGGTTTTGTCAAGTGAAAAAAGGAAAATAATCAAAATAAAAGCCACGTATTATCCTATACGCGTTGTATGTAGTGGGCGCGCGTGAGTCGGATCGCCGTCTATCGGCGATCATTTCCATAAAAGATACGCTTGCATAAAAAATTAAAAAAATGAAAAAAAATTTACAAAACCTTTTCAAAAAAGCTTGACAATACTCCTATGAAGTGTTATTATGTTTAGGCTGCACCAAAAAAAAGACAGCGCCCAAGTCTGAAGACGAGGGAGAAACGAAGATTGACAACTGCATAGCAAATATTAAAAGGAAAAGTTTTTATTCATTTTGAAAGAGATGAAGAAAAGACGAGTACGAAGGCAAAATTTTCATAGAGAAAAGAAAGCTAATA
>JAZLBD010000011.1:0-60365 GCA_045613545.1 Christensenellaceae bacterium | reverse complement strand
CGTGATTCGATCACTCTTTCCCGTGCACGTCGCGATCAAAGGAAAAACCGAAAGAGGAGAAAGTAGCTCATGGCAAAGAAGAAAACGACAAGAAAAACAACCAAAAAAACGACGTCGAAATGTTCGGCGCCGAAAAAAACGATAAAGAAAAAGCCCGTCGCCAAACGAACGACGGGGAAGAAGAAAAACTTATCGGAGTTTCGTTTTTTGAAAAAGCCTAAAAACGAAAACGAGAAACACCCAAGATTTATTTTCAAAAAACGGGAAGATAAATTTACGGGGCTTATGATAACGCATGATAAAAATAACAGCAATCGTTCGAAATTAAAGAAGCTTGAACAAAATCCTAACCCCAAAGATACGCGCCAAGCAAAAATATCTAAAAAAGCGGAAACGCGGAATATTACGGATTACGGTCCGCGATTAAGTGGTTGGGGTTTTCGAACAAAAAAAGACAAAGAAACGGTAGCTGCTATTATTAAAGAAAACAATCAAAAAGAGCAAAAAAAATGAAAAGGCGGATAAAAGCAATTTGAGTCTTTTATCTCACGTGCCCAGCATAAATGCACCGCACCGCGCCTTTTCAATGAGTTAAGTATAACTGATAAAAAAGAGAAAGTCAAGCAAAAATGAAGAAAATTTTGAAAATATTGTTCGGATGCGCGATTACGGTTGTCGTGCTACTCTTCATCGGTCTTGTAATCTTCACGTGGAAGAGGGTATCGTAAATGACGAAAAAGAAACAAAAAGCGCAAAAGATATCATTCCGCATCATTACGATCGCGCTTTTAGCCGTTTCGATCTTATGTATGATTTTTCGTTTCGATATGGTTTTTACCCGCGTCGTGCAATCGATAGAAGACTTGATCCGTTCGATTCTTTATTACTTCACGGAAATGGGAGAACCAGGGCGCGTTCACGTGACGGTCAACAAAATTCCAGGCGGGATGAAAACGTATTTGCCGGTTGAATGGGAAACGTTCAAGGCGCAGGTAGAGGCGTTTAAGGATTTGATCTTTACAGAGGAAAACTTGCAACTGTATTTTTTGGTTGTAGGTTCATACTTATCGGTTGGGGCGGAATGGATTTTACTTTTATCGATTCCCGTCACGGTGTTTATTCTGGTTCTGTGGCTTCTTTACGATACGGAAAACAACGATTACAACAAAGATACGTTGCCACTTCGAGCGTATAAGTGGGTGGAATCGCACGTGCTTTCCCCTGTATGGCGCTACGTGAAAGGCGCAGCGAAACACGTTCGAAAATCGAAAGCGTTTTTGTGGCTTGTTCTTATTTGGCTTTATAACCTTTCGGCGTTCACGATCGCCATTGAATTTGTCGCGTTCCTTTTCTATTTCTCCATATCGGTCGATTGGAACTCGATTTATACGCAGTTCGTAAAACTTGGAATGGACCTTACGATTCCCATTGGGTTTTTGCCTTGGTGGGTTTGGGCGTATATCGGATGGAAACTTTTTTCGTGGATTCGCCGGGCAGTCGGTATGGCGCGCTTAAAACATTATGAGGCGAGCAACCGTGCGTTTTTGGAAGTTTATCTTGGCGCGCTTTTCGTGGTAGGGAAGCAACGTGCAAAGAAAACGACGATCATCACGGATATGGCGCTTACACAGGAAGTAATTTACCGCGATGACGCGCGGGAGCTCCTCGCAACGTGCGATAAGCAATTCCCGTTCTTTCCGTGGATCAACGTTGAGCGTTTTTATCGGAACGCGCAAGCACGTCACGTTTTACCAACTCTCGCGCATTTTCGTAGATTTATAGGGATTTTGAGAGATTTCTTCGAAACAGATTATGATCCAGCGATAAAAAAATCCATGCTGCGACATTTGAAAAAACACTACGGATATAAGCATCGTGATTTTATTTTCGGGTACGATCACTTGAGATACGGTACGTTCTATGATAACAATCTCGCAGGTGTAAACGTTTTCGATGCTATTGAAAACTACGTGCAACTGTTCTATATTTACGCAGCGCCAACGAGTTTGATTTTTGGAAACTATTCAATCCGAACGGACATCAAATACGACGATAAAGGGAACTTTCCGGATATCGATGCAGATTTCTTTAGCAGTAAGGCTACGGAAATCGAAAAGGAATCGCAATATTGCCATATTATCAATTTCAATTCTCGGCGACTTGGGAAAGTCACGGATGAAAACGATCCAGGTAAAGACGGCGTTGAATTTGGCGTTTTCAACGTTATGGAATTTGCGAAAGAGCGTGGGAACCAACATACAAACGCCGGGATGAGCGTACACGATGAAGAATGCAACGTGAAGAACGATGGATACGAACTTGACGTCAAAATGAAAGGTCACGATGCAACCATTATGTATTACACCTTCAAACGTGATTTCTACGATGATCAACGACCGGATTCTCTCTCTGCGGAGAACAAGGACCTTTGCGACGTTATTATGATCAAAGGCGTATCGGATGAAAAGATCGTGCTGCCGTGTTTTTCCTTTGCGAGACTTTTCTATGGTATCGCAACAAGCATCCACGACAAGATATACTATTCTCTTCGGTATAAGCGCGGTGACAATACGTTGCTTGTCTATTTGATAAAACGGTTTTATACGCCGTTCCACCATTATTACGATCGTTTGAAGAATCAATTTACGGTGCAAACGGCGACGCTCAAGATATGGGATGCTATGGGAGATGAGGTCCTTAACGATAAAGGGAAGTACTATATCTGTCATAAGAAAGTATATGCGGACCGCTTTGCAACCGATGGTATCAAAGATTTCTATCATGAGAAAGCGCTACGCTCGAAGATGGGGTTAAACGATTATGAAACGTTCGGTGACGTGCACATGACTCGCGCCGAAATGAAAAAAATGCACAGTAGGTTCTATACGCAAATCGATAAGATTTTCCGAAAAGAACCGGTTGACACGCAAGCGAAAAAATCTACGAAAAAGACGCGGTAGAGGGCGAAAGCGCCATCGCGCGGTACACACCTTAATCAGCACGCCGTGCGAAGTACGGCGTAAAAGAGGAGGTGTGAGGGGGACGAAACAGAAAGCGTTGCCCGAGAAAACGACACATTTGAGAAAGCGGGGGGAAGGAACGCAAAAACGGATACGGGGAAACGGATACGGCGAGCCGGAGCCGGGCACCGGAGTCGGAGTTGCGGACTCCCACCGCGCTCGAATGTGGCGCGGGCAACGCTACTGTACGGCGAGGAAAAATTTGAGCCCCGGCGGGCATTATTTAAAATTCCACCACGAAGGCGGCGCTTGCGTCCGCCGATCACGGTGGCGACGCTAAAAAACGTCAAAAAAATGGAGAAAAAAATGACGAGAGCAATTAAAATCGAAGGATTGAACGAGATGGACAAGACCTCCATCCAAATCTTGCGAGTGATATCTCTGCATCTCGGCGCCGATGAAGCGGCATACGTGGATTATAAGTTGATCGCAACGTCGCTTGGTATTGATCGCGACGTCGTGAGAAAAGCGATCAACCGTATGATCAAACATAAGGTCCTTGAAATGAAAAATGGAAAACTATCAATTCTAAACTCGATCGTATTACAATAAACGGCAAAAAATCCCTAGCGCGAGGGAAAAATATAAAAAAGGAAGATGAAAAAATGGAATTGACAATTAACCTCCCGGAGAAAGAATCATACATCAAGTATCCAATCGGATTATTCAAGAAGAAGATTTGCGGAAGACGGGCGCGTATTTCCGAACAAACCGTTTCGGCTGAAATACATACTTTTTCGCGTGGAGAGGGAAAGAGATGTAATCTTTCCTACGTAGATTTCGCGAAAAAACTCGGGCTTTCGCTTGCAACGGTTTCACGTAGTATTTCTGCGCTGAAACAAGACGGTGGAATTGAGCAAGATAAATCCTTATACGCCTGCGCATCGTATAAGTACGTGAACGACGTTGACGATTCATCCTTTATTAGAACGGACCTTTACTTATATCATACGGAATTTGCAATACGTGGAGAGGTTTTGCCTCGCCGGTTAAAACGGTCCGAGATTCTCATTTTTGGATTGATTTCAACGCATTGCAACAATCAAAAGAAAGCAAAAAGCAAATTTTCCGCTTCTGCGCGCTCGATTGCAAAACAACTTGGATTATCGAAAGAAACCGTGAAGAATGCGATTTCTGTTCTTTTGCGCGCGGATTTACTTTATCGGGATCCAAGCGAACGCGGTGTAAACGGTCACAAGCAAAGTCAATACCATATCAATGCGAAATTGATACGTTGCTTGAAACGTTCGCGCAGGGAAACCAAGAAATCGAACTCAAACGTTGTTCCGCCTCACGTTCTCCAAGCGAACGAACGGTCCGATCGGGAACGTTATTACGCGGCACGGAAAGAGAAGGCGGAACGAGAGGCTTTTTCGCGCCGTCAATACGCATTAAAATATGCGGTAAACTTTGAAAAATTAGAATCCGAACTCGGTCGATTGGAAATTTCCCTTGCTCGAGCGGAGGTGAAGAAAGATTATAAATCGTTGTCCGATCTCACAGAGACGAAAATTCGATTAAAGGAAGAATTCGCTCAAACTTTGGCGACGATCGGTATGAAGGAAAGCGATTTGCATCCCACGTATGCTTGCTCGAAGTGTAGTGATTCTGGCTTCGATGCGCGCGGACGAGCTTGCGATTGCTATCGTCCACTACCGAAAGGAGGCGGCGCTTGACGCTAAAATCAGGCATTGTAGGTGGAGGAATTGAATAAAAAATAAAAGCGAAGGGAGACCTTCGCTTATAGTCGTATAAAAAACCCCCCGGCGCGACGTTTGTCCGCCGTGGTTTTTCTTTTTTTTTTCTTACTGTATGAAATTTGCGAGTTTGCTCATTTCAAAAATACCCCGCCATACTATCAAAATTGGTACAGTAAAACTTCCTTATATATAATAAAAAATATTATAAACAAAGAAATAAACGCGGCGCCGTCCTATTTAGCGGACGACTATGCCGCGGAGAAGGCTACATTTTTAACGTTGCGCCGTACGGCGCGAGAAGGCTTTTGTTTTTTTACAGTGATGACGTACGAGTGGGCGTTCGTGGTATTGCTGGAAGAAAAGGCTTATAAAAACGATCCCGCACGGTGACGTACGGGAGAAGGAAGAAAGCATCATGGGGTTTTTCTGGGGACCAGCCTTAAAAAATGACTAAAAAATGTTGTTTTTCTCAACAAAACAGTGGTTTTTAGCATTTTTGGGAAGCTGTTAATCCGTGTGTCGTCAGTTCGAGCCTGACAGGGGCAGCCAAAAAAGACAAGCAGAAATGCTTGTCTTTTTGTTTTGTCTGCTCCTATCAACCGTCCACTGACGAACAATTTTGTTTTTCAAAATTGTGTGTCGTCACTGACGCGATTGACCTTACGGTAACAATCGCTGTTCCGTCGCTAATGTTCCTTACGGAAAACGGAACGTTTTCTTTGCGGCTTTATGCCGTAAGCCTGACATGAGCAGAAAAAAGCCTTGATTTCGTTAAAAATCAAGGCTTTTTTCTTGTTATTTACAGTTTTTGATAAAAAATTGAGCAAAAATGACGGTTAAAACCTTAGTTTAATCCCGTAATGGGACTAAATAAACCTTTTAGACTTTTGCGTAGAATGGTTTTGATAATACAAACTTGACAAAATAATATAAAGGTATTATAATTAATACACTAAATGAACAAAAATAAGGAGTTTATATGTGGGCGTTCAGTGGTAAATATACAGGCAAAGCCAAAGAGATTATTCAAAATAAGAAGAAAAAACAAGCAGTTGGCTGGTCAATTTTTCTTTTTGTAATTGTTGCCGTTATTTATACGATTATGGTGTTTACTTTAGGCGAGGGTAATGCTACCTATATTGCTATCATTTTAAGCGGTGGGGCATTGACAATACTGGGAATTATTCTTGTCTTTTTTATTGATTTTCGGATTGCACCGAAATGCGATATCAAAATTAAAAATGATGGATTTGAAGTATTTCAATATGGAAGGTGGAATTCGTTCGTATTCTACAAAATCTCGTCTTTGGAAATGTATGACGATTTTATCGTGGTTGAGAACAATGCTTATCTCAATGTGGTTTTACAAAAAGACTTAATGATTGAAGGAGATTGGGAAGAGTTAAAACTCTTATTAAAAAAGGTAGAAGAATCATTAGACTCCGATGAACCGATGTATCAGATTGAAGAACCTTTAACTGAATTTTTTAATGCGACAGTAAAATCAAAAAGGATTTTTAAAAGCTTTGTGGGTGTTCAAATGGTCCGTTCCACATTTGAATATTTGGCAACTTTTGAGCTCGAAAATGGTCAAGAAGTTGAATATGCGATTGGACAGGAATATTATCAAGAAATAGAGGAAGGACAAATAGGGCAATTGGTTCTTGTTAATGGAAACTTTTTCTCTTTCGGCGAAGGAGAAGATATTGAATAGATATAAGTGTTGGGTGTAAAATATAGGATTTTTATTTGAAGCACTCGTATAATTTTTAATTATTTTGTAGTTGCGCCCTATAAAAACGGGGTAATTTTAGAGATTTTGTTGTACTAACGCATCTTGCACTTACAAAAAAGCTGTAAGTAGCATAAAAAGACGAGATTTATTTGGGTCTCGTCTTTTTTATTCATTAAAAACTGCATAAACGATATAAAACGGAATAATTATTCACTCAAAAAGTTGGACAAAAATGTTATGATTTATAGCTGTCATTCCAGAAGATATAAGTTACGAACTGACGACGTTAAATTTTTGAGTAAAATTTTTTATTAAAACGTGGAAAATTTTTCTGCGTTTTTCTTCTTTCGGCTTGATTTTTTTATTATTATATGATATCATAATATTATGATATCATATATGGGAGACTTGCAATGGAAACCGAAAAGATACCAACTGTTGACAAAAAAACTTTTCTTTTAAGACTATCTCCTGTCTTATATAAAAAAATAAGATATAGAGTTCAAAAAGAAAAAGACAAGGGAAATTATAAGTGCAGTATAAATGAACTTTTAACGGAAATTATCGAAAAAGGATTAAAGGAGTGATAAAATGAGCGAACAGATATTTCAAAATAATTCAATAGAAAATATGATATCAATAGGCGAATATTATTTGCTTAACTTGGGTGACACAACATTTAATCAATTGCTGAAATTAAATATTATTTCAAATCAAGTTAAACATGAATTTATGCTTAAAAAGCCAGATGCTCTTTTATTGTATGGTAAAAGGCAACCATATAAAATTGTAGCAATTATAGAAAATAAAAAACCGGAAAAGCTTGCAACAGATAGATTAAAGGATATAGCTGTAAAGCAGATGGCAGAATATTGTGATGCGACAGAGACTTTAATAGGCGCAATTAGTGATGGTGTGCATTATTATTGGTATGCCGTAAATACTCAAGAGACAGATTTTACTTATATTTATGAAAAAATAACGGTTAATGAAATAAGAAATATTAATGGAAGGCACATTGTTTGCGATAATATTATGACCAACAAGGAATCGCAAACAACCGTAATTGAAATAATTAAAAGCATTGATAAAACTTGCTCTATTGTGCGTGAGGGGAAAATAATTGTTAATCCTACGTCTTTGGCGAAAAGTATTTGGCAGTCAATCTGGTTAGCAACGGGAGATGATCCTAAAATGTGTTTAATGACATTTACGGAAATCTTTATGTACAAATATTTAAGCGATTTAGAGTTAATCGAAAAAAATGATTCTGGTGTTAATATTGCCTTTAATGATACGTATAAGACTGGCAAAACTGATTGTTTGAAATTTTATATAAATAATGTGAGACCTTATATAAAAACGCTTTTTAAACCAGGAGAGGATGGTTCAAGTATTATTAATGGGCTTAGTTTAAAAGCAAGTAGGAATCAAGATGAGTTATTTTATAATATATTGACGAGTTTCAAAAATTATGGAAGTTTGAAAAATGTGTCAATTGAATTTAAGTCAAGTCTATTTGAAGAATTTTTAAAAGGAACTAATGGCATTAAATTACTTGCTCAATTTTTTACCCCACGCAATATTATAAGAACCATTATAAATATGGCACAAATAAATAAATTGACGGCTGACCAACAAATATGTGATCCCGCTTGTGGCGTAGGTGGATTTATTTTAGAAAGTATGATTGCAAGGAATACAGATGCAGAATTTTTCTTTGATGACAATGAGACTTTTACTTCATGCTTAAATTATTACGGATTTGATATTGATTATCAAACGATTGTTTTAGCAAAAGCTTCGTTGACAATTCTATTATCTGATTATATAAAAAAATATAAAGATAGTATTGATGTTTTCTATAAGTTTATTAATAAAATTTTCTTATGTTTTCAAAATAGTCCTGTAGGCTCGTTAAGTAATGTTAATAAAAAATACGATTTAATATTATCAAATCCTCCCTATGTCAGAAAGGGGCTTTCAAGTTATCATGAATATATTTCAAACAATACTAAATTAGTTAAATTTTATGATGTAAAAACCGCAAGCAAAGAAGGGTTGTTTTTATTAAATATTATTAAAAATTTGAAGCCAAACGGAAGGGCTTTTGTGATTTTACCAGATGGTTTTTTTCACACAAGAAGTGATTCTGATTTACGAAATTACTTAATTAATGAATGTTTTATAGATGGCATTATTTCTTTACCTGCAAGAACCTTTTATACTACTGCAAAAAAAACATATATTTTGTGTTTAACCAAAAAGCAAAGTAATAAAATAGAGCAAAGCCATCCAGTCTTTAATTACATAGTACAGGATGTGGGCGAGAGTTTAGACGCAGCCAGAACAAATACTAGTTTAGAAGATTTAAATACATTAGCGAATGAATTTAAATTGTTTTATTTAGATCCACACAATTACAAGAGTAATAATATAAAAATTTTACTTGTTCCTATTAATCATTATGAGATTGACAATATGTGGCTTTCAGAAAGGCTTTATACAGAGGAAAATCGTATAAAATTAAATATTAAAGATGAAAGACAATTTGATTCTATAGAGGAAATGGAAGGTGAGTTGGAGGAGGTAAAAGAACAATTAAACGAAACAATTTTAGAATTAAAGAAAATAGGAGTAGCGGAATTAGATTATAAGTGTAAAGAAATACCGCTTTCGAGTGAAGAAGATTTTGAGTTTATCTCTTCTTGTTTGGGGTTAAAGCGGAAAGAATATATGCCATTAAACTGCGATGACGGCGTACCTCTTTATACAGCCGCGAAAAATCCTGTGGCAAAAATCACTACAATCAAGCCGCCTATATTTGCAAGCACACATCAAAAGCATGTATCAGTTGCAACAGATGGAGATGGTACAGCTGGAACTAATATTATTCTTCACGAAGCTCCATATTATTTAAATACTTCAAGAATAGCTATAAAAGTAAAAAACGCTGATATTTTACCGGAATTTTTATATTTTACATTAAAAGATATTAAGCCTAAATTTGGTTTTGGATATAGCGTAAAATGTTCTCCTAAAAATTTTAAAAAATATGTGAAATTGAATGTACCATTAGACGAAAAAAATAATATATCTATTGAAAAACAAAAAGAAATTGTAGATGTATTGATTAAAAGAGAAAAGTTGCTTAACAATATAGAGGAGTATATAGGCAAATTAAAAGAGATAAAAGACTTTAATAAATTTTTAGGGCTTGGCGATGCTTAAGAAGTTTTTATACAAACAGGTATCTAACTATATCAAAATAACAGCGAACATATCAGTATATTGTATAAAACAAGAAGCCTTAAAAATTATGGACGAAGAAGTTATTTACTGCAAATGACAGCTATTTTATGAAGGAAAGACATCTTGCACTTACAAAAAGCTGTAAGTAGCAAAAAAGACGAGATTTATTTGGGTCTCGTCTTTTTTATGCATTAAAAACCGCATAAAACGCTATAAAATAGAATAATTACGCAATCAAAAAGTTGGACAAAAATGTTGCGATTTACAGCTGTCATTTTGCGATTTTCCAGAACAAGTAGGTTATGAACTGAAACGGCAACTTTTTTTAATCGTTTTTTATTTGACCTTGTGGCTCTATTATGTTATATAAATCTAAATTAAATTCATCTAAACTTACAATGACTGCATTTAATTTTTGACTATACACGCCTTTACAAGAATAAACACAAGTAGGTTCTAAATTATATTTAAGAATAAAAAACTGTGTTTTTGCTTTGGGAATTACGACTATAGGGAAAACCAGAGATTTTCTTCGTAATTTTACGTCGCAAACTCTGCCATGAGTAGACAAAAAAAGACAAACGTAGGGTTTGTCTTTTTTTTATACTTTAACAAAAACGCTTGATTTTTCGAAAATGAAAGTATATAATGTATAATGAAAAGTTATTTCTAGACGATATTTTGCCCTAAGAGAGAAGAAATGATAAGACCGCTAAAAACGTTAAACGCGTCAACGATCTCGCTAGTAGGCGGTTGAAAAGGAACGGATATAGGGCGTATCTGCGGATGAAAAAACATATATATAGCAAAAGCAAATATGAGTGAATAATCGCTTTGATTCGTGGAAGCAAAAATACAAAAAACAAAATGGAGGCATAACAATGAAAATGAAAAAAAGATTGTTAGCAAGCGTTCTTTGCTTACTGATGGTTGTTTTTTGTGTTGTTGGGTTCACTGCCTGTTTTGGAGACGACAAATGCTCGCACAAATGGGGACAATGGACGGAAACAACGAGCGCAACCTGTACGGAAGAAGGCGTTCAAGAGCGCGAGTGTTCTGAATGTGGAGAAACGGAAACGTCCGCGATCAGTCCGCTTGGGCACGATTGGGAGGCGGCGACTTGCACCGCTCCTAAAACTTGTAAAACTTGTTCGACGACGGAAGGAACGACAAATCCCCACGCTTATACCGTTGAAACTGTAAAGGACGAGGCGTTAAAATCCGCTGCGACCTGCGCGCATGGGGATATTTATTACAAGTCTTGCTCTTGTGGCGCAATCAGTACGAACGACGCAGACACCTTCACGGTTGGCGAGCCTCTTTCCCATAAAGACGAGAATTACGACCATACTTGCGACTATGGTTGCAACACGACCTTTGGCGAGCATGCCGATTCGAACACAGATAATGACCATGTCTGTGATTACGGCTGTGGAGCGATCCTGGAAAGTTGCTCCGACGCCGAAGACGACGGCAACCATACCTGTGACGTTTGTGGTCATGCCGACGTAAGCGCGCATAGCTTTGGAAGTGCGACTTGCAAAGCGCCTGCGACTTGCTCCGAGTGTGGCGCAACCACAGGTACTACCCTTCAACACGAAGACGAGAATCACGACCATATCTGCGACAACGAATGCGGTAAGAACGATATGGGTACGCACGCAGATTCGAATACAGATAACGACCACGTCTGTGATTACGGTTGTGGGGCGGTTCTTGAAAATTGCTCCGACGTGAGTACGGATACCGACCACGATTGCGACGTTTGTGGTAAGGCAAACGTAAGCGTCCACGCTTACGTTGAAAACACGGCGTTGGCAACCGAGGCGACTTGCAATACCGCAGCGACCAAGACCTACGAGTGCAACTGCGGTGATACATATACCGAAGAAGACGGCGACGCATTGGGGCACAATATCACCGACGTTGAGCCTATCGAAAGACAGGTTAGCGGTTGTGAATACGTTTTGGTCTATATTTGTCAAAACGACCATTGTGACAATGAAAATAAAGAAGTTCTTGGCGAAACGGTGCATCATCACAAATACGTTGCCAGCATAAGCACGCCCGCAACTTGTTCGACTCCCGGCGAAAAGACCTTTAGATGTAGCGATTGCGGGGATACGGACAGACTTCCCGAAGAAATCCCTGCCGACGCGACCGGTCACGATTGGGAAAACGGCGAGGTGGAAAACGGCGTAAGAACGGATACTTGTTCTATCTGCCATGAAACGAAGACGGTTATCGTTTCCGACGGCAACTCCGCGTCCTCCAACGCTTCTAATTTGGCGAACGCAGACGTTCAATTGAAAGTTGACGATGATACGAACGCCAACATTCAGCTCGGTCAAGGGGTGGCAGACGCTATAGGCGACAAAGATATAACCATTTCCGCTGGAGTGGTTGACGAGGACACTCTTAAGGATATGGGTGTTTCCGACGAACAACTTGGACAAATCGGAGGGAATACCGTTTACGACTTTAACATCAAAGACGCAAGCGGTGATTACATTTCCAATTTTGGTAAAAACAATTTCGTCACGATTACGTTGCCCTACAACTTTATCGACGGCGAAGACGTGGACAGTATAGCAATTTGGTTTATCAGCGATACTTGTCAAGTGGAGGACTGCGACAAGGGTGAGAACTGCGTTGAGGCGCACAAACTCGTTTCGATCGAGGCTACCTATAACAACGGATACGTGACCTTCCAAACCAATCACTTCTCCGTCTATACGGTGACGAGATTAACGCCCGCCCAAAGATGCGCGCTTTACGGACACGGGTATGCGGAACAAGTCGTGGAAGGAAACTGTACGAAGGACGGCTACGTATTGCTGATTTGCGTTCGTTGCCATGATAGAAAAATTCAAGAAGGTTCGTTTGTAACAGCGACCGGTCACGACTACACGGCAACGACGCACGACGCTACTTGTACGGAAAGCGGTTACGTCCTTTATAGCTGTAATAATTGCGACCATTCCTACAGAACGAGACTCAACGCAACCGGTCACGCTTGGAACGTTATCGCGTCCAACGATCCTTCCTGTGTTGCCGACGGCTATGTGCAATACTGCTGTGACAATTGCGGTGCAGAATATACCATTATATACGCTAAATTGACGCACGTTTACACGAATACCGTAGTCCCTGCAACTTGTACGGCTGACGGTTATACGCTCCACGATTGCGACAACTGCGAATACAGCTATACCGACGAATACGTTGATGCGCTCGGTCACGTCTACGAATCGACGACTTGGAATTGGGCGGCGGATTATAGCTCCGCGACGCTTACCTTCGTTTGCGCAAACAATCGCGAACACGTAATCGTGATCAATGCAACGATTGAATCTTCCTCTATTAGTAGCGTTTGTTCCGACTACGTAAAGACGACCTACACGGCAACCGTTTCCTACGGTGGGACGGATTATACCGATGAAAAGATCGCGGAATCGGGTACGCCCGGTCATAAGTTCTCGTCCGAATGGACGAAAGATGCAAACGGGCATTGGCGGGAATGCGCTTGCGGTGAAAAGACCGACGCTTCTAAGCATACCTTTGAAAACGCTACCACTACCAAGAATCCTACTTGTAAGGAAACGGGTGAAAGCACCTCTTACTGCGTATGCGGAGAAACCAAGGTATCCGTGATCCCTACGACCGGCGAGCATAACTACGTTGACGGCGTTTGCTCCGTTTGCGGAAAAGAAGAATCGGCTTGCGATCATACGGAACTTCATAGAGAGTCCATTGATTTTGGAAAACTTGGCGCTTGCGAATGGGTACTCTACTACGATACGTGCGAATGTGGCGAAGTAAAAATAATCGACGTTGAACACTCTGAAATTCTTTGCGATTTCGAAGAAATGGAAGACCAAGATATGAGTGTCGATGAAAATGGCAACACCGTTATTTCGATGCGTGGCGAATGCCCTTATTGCGGAATGGAAATAAGCTTCACGGCGATTTATACGGAAGACGGATGTATGGAAAGCTACGTCTTTAACTATACGTTCAAAGTAGACGGCGAGGTTGTAATTGACAACGTCGGCTATGAATCGACGAACGTTTGGCACGAAGATACCAAACAAACAACCATTGATTTGTCCGAATACGACGCTTGTGGCGGTTTGCTTTACGTTTCTAAGTGTGAAGATTGCGGTGAGATTACCGAAATCTATAATTACGAAGTGGATTGCGACGTAAATCTCAAAGATCCTCCCATACCGGAAGAAATTACGGACGAAAACGGCGTAGTACATTACGTCTCAAAAGTGGAATGTCCCGATTGCGGACTCCAATTGGTCGTTGATAATTGGACGGAAGAACTCTCCGTTTGCGAAACGATCATGCATATGACGATAACGGTTTCTTGCGGAGATACGATCATCGTTAGCCTCGAAGAAGAGCATCACAACGATAGACACGAGTATGAATATACGTATGAAACCCAAGGCGAAACTTGCGACGACGGTGTAAAAATTATCGCGCACTGCGATCTTTGTGGAGACGAATACTCTTACATCAATTATGGGCACGAAAAAGGAGGATCTAGCGTAGAAATCGACCTTTCCGAATATAGCTCTTGCGGTGGGACTATTCACGCGAACTGTTGTTTGGTTTGCGGTTGTATTATCGACGTCAACGATATGGATATCCACTGCGATATAGAGGATGGGACGATGGAGCAAATCGTCGATGAAAACGGCGTCACCCACTATATCACGACGTCTACCTGCCCCGATTGCGGATTGGTATTCGCTACCGACGAATGGATGGTACAAGAGGCGTCTTGTGTCGTTCGTTGTTATGAATCAATGTACGTTTACGTTGACGAGGAATGCATCTTCGAGCTCATCTACGTTTGGAGCGAAGCAGACCACGACTACGTATACACTTACGAACCTGACGGGGAAACTTGTGACGACGGATACAAAGTAATCTGCTACTGTACCGTTTGCGGAGAAAACGACGAGTGGTATTCTTCCGGACATAGAAACGAGTCTTTCCAGATTGATTTTTCTGAACTCGGCGGATGCTCCGGCATCCTTTATGCGGAACGTTGCTCCGTATGTAATGAAATCATGTATATCAAGGATTGGAACGTCGGGTGTGAACTCGATGAACCCGAGCCTGTAGAAGTCGTCGACGAAAACGGTATCACCCATTACGTTTCAACGCAAATTTGTCCCGATTGCGGAATGCAATTCGTTATCGACGAATGGGAAACGGTAGGGTCCAGTTGCGTATCCACGGAACACGTCTTGTTGACTGTATGTTCGGGAGGAAACGTCGTCTTTGCATATGAGCAGACGTACGAAAACCAAACCCACGAATACGAGTTTACCTACGAAAAGCAAGGCGAAACTTGTGACGACGGCTACTACGTAAACAAATATTGTCCTAACTGCGGTGAAAGCGATAGATATTATGGAAGTGGACATCAAACGGAATGGATCGAGATTGATCTTGCAGAGCTTGGGCTTTGCGGTGGGTATATCGAAGAATCCTATTGCGCTATTTGCGATACGGAATTTTATTCGAGCATCCACGATAGATGTTATTGGGAATGCATAGAAAATACCGACGACGGTAATCAAGTATTCGAATGCGAATATTGCGGTGCAACGAGACTTATCACTTTCCACGAAAGTGAGAAAGACGAAGATTGTCAATATACCTACACGGAAACCTACGTCTTTATCGTAGACGGCGAAGAAGTTTATAGAAAGGCACATTCTTACACGAGAGAGTCTCACGATTATAAGTACAACTTTATCATGAACGGCGCGTCTTGTATGGACGGGTATATCGTCGTCGTCACTTGTGGAGATTGCGATATGTACTCGACGGAAGAATCGTACTATCACAATTACTATGACCTCTTTAACGTAGATAATGGATACGATTGTTGCGACGAACATTACGTGGAAGTCGGCGGTTGTCCTTGCGGGTATTACTATGACTTCAAATTTAACGAGGATACCTTTACTTACGACGACGAACTGTCAACGTACGTTTGCGAAGATTGCGGTTTGAGCATTGCGTTCAACCACGAATCCGAAGAAGAAGGTTGCGCTCTCATTGAATTGGATACCATCGTAGTGACATTCGACGAAGTGATCTACCGCTATGAAAAAGAAGTGGTCTATGCAAACCACAACTTTACCGATATCGAGGCAAGTTTGGTAGACGGCGCGTCGATCATTACGACTACTTGCGATAAGTGTGATACCGTAAACAGCGCTGAAGTATTTAGCGTTCAGATGGAATTGCACGACGGAAGCTATTATTACGATTACGCCTTTACCCCGAATGAATCTGCAACGTATACCATCATGGGTTTAGCGAATGGAGATACGTACGTAGAACTTTACAAGGTCGTTGACGGGGAATTGGTTCAAATAGACGAAAACGACGACGCTGGTCACGACGTACAATTCCTCTTGACCGCTAATTTGACGGCTGGAACGACGTACGTTTACCGTATTGGATATCTTGGCTTTGACGAAGAAGGCGTTATTGACGTTATGTTTATGCAAACGACTTCGGGTGTGAACTGTATGCATAATTCCTACAAGTATTTCTCCGCTCTCCTTGCGGACGCGGAATCTTGCGAGGATGGTGTTCTCTACGGAAGCATTTACACGGAATGCGGTTGTGTTGACGCTTACGTTTCGTACGAGCACGCTATGACCGAAAAAGAAAGAGTAGATCTCTCCGAAAGGGGCGCTTGCTACGGCGAATTCGTTTACGAAGAGTGCGCTTGCGGTCAAGTACACGACGTTTACTTGGAAAGCTCTTGCTTCAATACGTGGACGTCTGACGAGTATTACGACGAAGAACACAGATTGATTCACGTTGACGTTCGTTCTTGCACGAATTGTGGTCTTCGCTATACCTCTTCTTACTACACGGTAAAAGATCGTACGACTTGTACGTTGACCTATTACTACACGGTCGTTATCAATTTAGGCGTAGACCTCATTGGAGAGGTGGAATATACCCTCGTTGAGGAAGATCACGAATATGCGATAACGAGTACCTTGATGGGCGAAACTTGTGCAGACGGCGTAGTGATTACCTATAAGTGCGTGGATTGCGAATATGAGTATAGCAACGAATCCTATTATCACTACACCTACGAGAAAGAGCGCGTCGACCTTTCCGAGTACGGAAGCGTCTGTGGCGGTTATGCAAGCGTTTACGGATGCGCGTGCGGGCAACGAAACTCTTTGTCTCTCGACCATAGCCTCTGCGAATTGGGGAGTGAATGGTGCGAAATGTGGATTGAAGACGCTCTCACCGAAGGTCAGTATACGATTAACGGTTGGAACGGTATTTGGAACGAAGCGCGCCTTTATATCTGCGCTGTGACCGATCCCGTAGAAGTGGCTTGCGCGTATAAGATTCGGTATGCATATTACTGGTTGAAAGACGAAAATTCGTGCACGGCTTATCGTTATGAAACGTGGCAATTCGGCTACAACGAAACGACCGGAACTTACGAGTACGAAGTGTCGTTTAAGACGGATAGTAGCATGATTTATCATAATTACGTAGACAGTAGCACGGAACATCATACGCGGTACGATTGTTCCGATTGCGGAAGCTACTATAATATAAAGTACACCTATAACGAAGACGGTGTTTGCATCAAGTATGAGCAATCCGCTTTCAACACCTTAGACAACGGACAAAACAAATATTACGAAAGAGTGGAAGAATATACAACGAACGGCGACGGCGATTGGTATACAAACCGCGTATATCGTAAAGATATTTATGCGGATAATACCGAGTATTGGTATGAAGAATTTAGAAACGAAGAGTCGTACACCGGAACCTTTGGCGACGGCGGATACAAGACTTCGAGCCGTTACACGGAATCCAACGGCTACAGCCGTTTAGAAGAATATGCGTGCGTCTACTACAAAGACTATGCTTACACGATTTATTCCTATAGAGAAGAAGGGGATTATTGGTATAGATACGACCATACGTATACTTTTGACGGCGAATGCATAGAAACGCAAATTTATACGGATAGCGACGGCGTAAGAGAAGAAAACGTCTACGATAATTGTAAATTCTATGACCGCGTGACCATCAAGAACCCTACTTGTACGCAAGACGGCGAGGGATGTAGCGAATGTGTCATTTGTGGCAACCGTACCGAATTCTACGTCCTTTCTCCTCACGATCACAATTGGGTACAGATTACCGAAAATTGGCATTTCTGTTTCGAGTGTGGTCTTGAAAATGCGAACGGTGTAAGTGGCGATATCGTCATGGAAGATTTGACCGAAGCCTATGGCAACGGCGAGTATTACGTTGTCGGTTATTATACGAACAGCGAAGTTTCGTTCTCGCAATACGTGAGCCTTATTTTCGCAGACGGAATGGAAGTTGCCATTTGGTCGGGAATCGACTTTATTACGATTGACGGCATTCGCGCTTATGCATTTAGCAAATCGGCTGTGGATGCGTGGGCAACGGAAAATGGTTATACCGACTACGACGTAAGATTTTCGTTTGTTCCTTATGGCTCGGACGGAAGCTTCGATTATGGCATTACGTTCACGGAATCTACGGTGATAACCGGCGTAATTACGTCCAACGTATCCTTTACCGATTACGTTGGCGCAAACGAAAACAAAACCTACACCATTGCGCCTAGCGAGGATGGAGAATGGGTATTCACTTCTTTTGTAGAAGGTGATACGTTCGCCATTCTTTACGATGCAGAAGGGAACGAATTGGCTTCAAACGACGATGGTGGCAATAGCGCTAATTTCAAAATCGTCTACGAACTCAAAGCAGGCGAAACGTATACGCTCAGCGTTAGATGGTATCATTCGAGCTCTGCTGGAGACGTGCCCCTTCTCTTTGGCGCGACTCCCGTAATTGCGGAATAACGTTTACAAAACCATTTGTGGCTGTCGCAGGCTAACCCCTGCGACAGCTTTTTTACGCGCAAAAGACAAAAACCCGTAGCCCTCTTGCTACGGTTTTTAATGTGATTTAGGAAAAAAAGGTTGTTTTTTGTAAGGTAGATCGGTGGTTTGGTCGGATTCGCTTTTGCTTTCGTAAAGTATAAAGATATGATAGAATTTACTAAAAAAATGCAAAAAAGGGAGAAATTTAGGGAAAGGATAAAATTCAAAAAACCTACATTTCTTCTTGACAAAGTGACGCCTTACATGTATAATTACAGTGAATAAGAATGTCGCATAATATCCTTTTTTGAAGGATACGAGGCAAGAGTTTGTCCGCAAGGAGACAAGAAAAATATATGAAAGGAGAAGAATAGAATGAAATACACAAGCGTTCGAAAATTTATGTGCGCATTGTCGCTCACGTCTATCTTCTCGATTGGTTTCGCTTCGTGGACGTTCACTACGCCGTCGGTCACGCCGGTAGAAATTCTCGGCGGTGTGAAGACGGACTACGTCATATACGCGGATAACTATCTTTCCTTTGATAACCCCGACACCCAAACGGATGGCGACGGCGTGATTTTGCCTGCGTATAACCAAGACGGGTTCGTTGTGGCAACGGAAGAAAACGGAAAAACCATTTACACGAATTCGTCGACGGCGAGCATCACGATACATCTTATCGTCGATTACGATAACTGCCAAAACTTGAAAGCGCTTGGAGAAACGACGATGGATATTTCCGTTGCGTTTACGTTGGGAACGACCCCTTCGGCTTTTTTCAACGATACGCTGGCGGAGATTAGAACCCTTGACGCGTCGGGGATAGGATCCTCTATGCCTTGGATTACGAAAAATTCCGCTGTGATAGGCGAAAAAACGGTGGCGATAGGGTACACCGTACTCATCGAGAACTACGATTTTTCTGCTCTTACGGAAGACGGGAAGATCAAGTTAACGATTCTCTTCGATTCTACGGGCAACGAAGAAGAGGTATACGACTGCTTAAACGGAAATACGTTCGTCTTTAATACGTGCGTACACAGTAAATGATAAAAGGATAGGCTATGAGAAGACACGTACGGAAATACGTTTTAATACTTTTGGTATTATTCACCGCTTTGCTTTGCACGGCGGGCGCTTCCACGTGGATTCTTTTAGGCGAGAAAACAGTCGGCGCGCCACAACCTTTTGAAGCTATAACAACGACGATCAATACGGATAACCTCAACGCAAGTAAAATTTATGTGGGGAACGAAAGTAGCTCAACGATAACGGGATTAAAGGTCATGGCAGGGGACGTCGACGTGACGACGTTTTTTGAGCCGAGCTACGACTATTCTGCTATTTATACTGCAACAGGGACTGCCACTGAATTAAAAGGCAATGTGACCGTATCGTTTAAGGCAAAAACGCTCATTTATTCCGCGCCTGCTTCCACGACGGTGCAAGTACCTTTAGAACCCGTTGCTTACTGCGGAAGCGTATACTATAGTACGATAGATACCGCTATTGATAAAACGACTTCGGGAACGATTACCGTAATTCCAACCCGCGACTACACGACGGAAACGACGACGGCAAAACGCGCAAAAACCATTACGAAAAACGCCGAGATAAAATCGGGGGTCACGTTGTCGTTGCCTTATACTACTACGACCGTCGTCGACTATTATTATTCTTCTAATAATTACGGCACCGATTATATTAAAGGAATAGCAAAAGATACTTCTTATTCTGAGACAAATAATGATGTAAAGACGTATCGTTATCCCAGCGTAGAAAGATCCACTTCCGCGTATAGAAATAACCCTACGAAATATTTGAAAAACAATATTACGATTGCAAGCGGAAAGACTTTGACCAACAACGGCGCGATTAAAGTAGGTGGCGTTGTTTCCGGTGGGAACGGCGGTCAAGCGCTCAATAGTTATACCATAGTCGATTACGCGCAAATCACCTTGCAAGCTTCTGCAAAATTGCAATCGAACGGCACGATCACCAACTACGGGTTTATTGTAAGCGACGAGGCTTATTCGGGAACGCAGAAACCGCAACTTCTTTTGGATAGCGGTAGTTTGACTACGCTTTTCAACCTTGTAGAACACCGTGGCGGTACTATTTTCGCAGGCGTATTTTTTGAAGGCGGTGGAACAAATAGCGGTGCAGTTTCCAAGCCTAAAGGGCTTCCCTTTAACCGTTTTTATATGGAAAACGTAGCCGTTGAAACAAAAATATCTTCCAGCTCTCAAGTTATTAGCGAAGTGAATTTATGGGCTACAAGTATTTTGGGAGCATCGAATAATGAAAGTTCTTTCTTATTGATTGGGAACACAAGCGACGCTTTTATCCAATTAGAAGCGGGCAGTTATATTATTTCTCATTTTTCAAGCACGGAAGTAAAAGATTATTTGGATTTTTATGGCGATTTTGCCATAAACAATATGAGTTTAAGTGTTTTAGATAGAAATATATCTTCTTCTAATTCGCATTTCCCTATTTCCAATCATTATGCGATAACGCTTAACAAACTTCCCACGTCAAATAAAAACGCTAAAGTCACGTTCCATCAAAAAATTAAAATTATGCAAGGCGGTTCTTTAACCGTCAATCAAGGCGTTGATTTAACCGCTAACGAGATTATCGTTTACACAACGAATTGCTTTGTTAAAACCAGCGCTGCTGCGGCTGGATATTTATATCCTACCGAACTTGCCGACGGAAAATTGATCGTGAACGGGTCTTTAACGACTTCTAAAAATATCGGTGGACTTATTCAAACGACGGTTGCCGGCGCAAGCTTGAATCTCACAGGATCAAATAGCACAACGGCGTACGAACTTGTTAACGGGACTGTAAACAGTAAGGTATTGCCCTCGGATGGGGAGGCTACTTTTTTACCCGTATCAAAAACGTTGTCCTTGCCTTTGACAAGTGGATCGACGACCTCGACGACAGGTACGTATTATTCCAAAAAACTTTCAACTGGCGCGTACGCTTGGGCAATTCCCGCGTCGTTAACGATCCAATATGCGGAGTTTAACAATAATTCCGTTAAAGGCGACGTCGTACGTTCCGACCAATTTGTTGGATATCCCTATTCTCTTACGGATAGCGATTTATCGGATCCTACTATCCCCGCGCATTATACGTTCGACGGGTGGTATTTTGATTCGAGCTTTACCAATAAAGCGGACGTCGGCGACAGCGTGGATATGACGAGCGCAACCACGACTATTACGCTCTATCCGAAATTTACACCTATTTCTTATACCATTTCCTATGCGTATACGGGGCTTACGGGCGTGACCTATCCCTCGCTCCCCAACACGCTACCGACTTCGTTTACTATTGAGAGCGAAGAATTCTCCTTACCGAACGATATACTCTGGGAGAATTCCAATTATACTTTCACAGGTTGGTATTTCGATTCGGCGTGCACAACGGGTATCGACGGCGCGTTGTCGTTTGACACCTTGATGTCTTATTATGCAAACGGTCAAATTTCTATTTACGGCGAATGGACTGCGGTTGTTTATTACGTTAGCCTCGATACGGGTACGCAATATTCTGATATTACCTTCTCTACGATCACCACTTCGAACTTGCATTGGAATCCTACTGCGGATAACACCATTCAAAGCACTATAACGAAATATGACGATAAGTTTGAAAAGACGCACTACTTTGGCGGATGGTACGTAGACGCGGCGTTTACAACGCCTTACGATCCAGAAATCGGCTTGGATATTGAAAACGGAGAGACTCGTACCTTGTATGCGAAGTGGATCGAAAAGAACGTTTTAACGTTCGACGTCAACAAAGCCGAAGCGGGAAATGCAAACCCGACGGAAATCGCAAGCGTTTACTTGTTAAGCGACCAACTCTATACCTTGCCGACTTTCGACGAAACGAATAAGACGACGTCTATAACGAAGTATAATAGCGGTTGGACCATTGCGTCGGGTACGGGTACAATTTCAAACGGCGCGATCAGTATTGCCAGCCACACCACCTTGAAAGCTACTTGGACGGATAAGTTTGTCTTAACGTTCAAGACGGATACGAATCGTGGCAATCTTCCCGCGTTCAGTTTTGATCCCGTATATTTGTTGGCAAATCAAGAATACGACTTGACTGCAACAAACGGTAGTCTCGACGATTATGACAATAACGTTCTCTACGATAGATATTTCAACGGTTGGACCGTGCTGTCTACCGCAACCTTGACGGGGACGAAGATAAAGGTAAGCGCAACGACGGAAATCACGGTAAATTGGGCGAATAAACTTACGATTTCTATTACTTCTATTACGGCTAGTACCGTCACCAGTATTAAAGTAAATGGAGTTGAACAAGATAAAACGCTTACAACTCTTTATATCGTAAGCGGGGATTCTTTCTCCATCAAAGCCGAAAGCAATTCTGGAGCAAGCTTCCTTGATAGAAGAACAATAAAAATTACCTTTAGCGGTGGCGTTGAAGACTCTGATAAAGAGGACGCTTGGCCTAGCGGAAAACCTAGCCTCGAATTAAGCGCAGAAAACATAACCAGTTCCTTTAACGTAGCCATCATTTCAAGCTAAACTAAAAAAGAGCCCGTTTGGGTTAAAAATCGGGCTCTTTTTTAGAAAAAGACGGCGGTTTGCTACTAAAAATCAATCAAAAGACGTCTTGTCTCAAAGGCGCGAATTCCTCTAAACGTAAAAACCCTTTATTTACAAGGAATTTAGCCGTTTTTAAGGACGTGGACGGAGCCCGTCAAGATAAAAAAGACGAAAAACCCCTTTTTCTCTTGACAAAAAAGAAATAAGGGTATATAATGACTGCATAAAACTGCGAAAAATGTCGCTTTCACAAAAAAAATAAAAGGGCGATTTTTTCAAAAAACAGCACGAAAGAAGTCTTTTGTAAATATATTACTACTATGAAATATCGGCGATCGCGAAGCGAAAGCCGTAGAAGAAAGAAACTATTTTTTCAAAGGAGATACTACGTTATGAAAACGAAAAGAAGAAAATTTGGGATAGGCTTAAAAATCGCGTCCCTCTTAACGACGCTTGCCGTCGTTAGCGTGGGGCTTGCAAGTTGGATCATCACCGTCCCTACGCAATCCGCCCCCGTGAACGGCACGATTAAAGTGGATACGGTTAGCACGTCGCAGATTACTTTGACGGGTGAATGGATCAACGTGAAAGAAGAAAATAGTACGATTACGCTCACGGGCGCAACGAAAGGGAGTAATTCTCAAATGTATTACGGCGCTCCGGAAACGACGATCGAAAACGCTTGGCTCACGAATGGCGATACTAAAAAGGAAAACTTAGTTGCTTGGCTGAAAGTGACCGCTACGACGAGCAATGCTACCCTTTCTAGTTTGACGGTCAAGTTCGAGGCGACGAACGTATCAAAGTTTGAAGGCGCAATCGGCGCGTCGATCGGCGCTCCCGAATTTACCGTTTGGAAAGAAACGAAGACGACGACTCCTGCAGAGGGAGAAGGCGAGACGGTTTCTTATACGTATGCAAAAGTAGGCAACACGGAAACGTATAATAAAGATGCGAAAGCAACGGTTGAAGAGCAACAAGTGGACGCAGACTACTTGCAAATTTCTCTTTCGGGTAGCAATACGAACGTCTATTATATTAAGGTGGAATTCAAGTGGGGCTCCGATTTCGGCAATCGAAATGCATATACTTATTTTAATGAGCTAGAGTATAGCCCAGAGTTAGCTTCGGAGGCAACGACGAAACTTACCAACTTGTATGACGCGCTCAACGGCGTTTCGTACAAGATGACCATTGACGCAGACTACGCGTAATGGTTTTAACAGGAGATAAAACGAAATGAAGAAGAATAGATTGACGCGACTTTCTTTCAAGAGAAAGGCGGTCACGTTCGGTACGATTGTGTTTACCTCAGTAGCGCTTGGCACGACGGGGTTTGCCGCGTGGGTTATGTCGATGAACACAGAAGACAGCGTACAAGGGAACGTGAGCGTAGGGCTCGTGGAAGGCGGTTCCCTCTCCTTTTCCAACGTAGCGATTTCCTCGGAGTCGCAAGGATTTTATTTCGAGCCGAAAGTGGAAGACGTCACGGGGAGAGTTAAGTATAAAAGCGGTCTTGGAGAATCGCTAGAAATCACCGTCTCTGGTAAAATTTCCCCTTTGGAAGAACTCGGCGATCTCTATTATAAAATAGAAATCCCCCAAGGCGTAAAAGACGCCGCGGACGCTGGGTATATCGTTTTGCCCGACGGCTCGACTACGAACGCCAAAGCAACGAGTGGGGAGGCTTACGTAGAGGGAGAAGCCATTGCGTACAGCGGTACTACGGGTACGTACGAATTTAGTTTCGACGTCGCGTTTGCTTGGGGAGACGTGTTCGGTGGCGAAAATCCCGGTTTATATTACGACGACGCGGGAAAAGATATTTCCTACGCGGAAGTGAAAAGAACGCTAGAAGATTTCCGCGCGATTCTTTACGGATACGCGGAGGATTTAGAAGCGATAGAAAACAACCTTGAATATGACGAAACGAAAAAGGCGGAAGAGCGTGACAAGGTGATTTTGGCGCATGCGGAAGACGTTATGCCTACTTTTACCGTGTTCGTCTATGCAGAAAGCAAACTTTAAAAAACCAAAACGAAAACCCCACGCTTTTTAGTCGAGGGGTTTATTTTTAGTCGAGGGTTTTAGGATTAGTTATGACTGAATTGGAAATTATTGCCGTTATCGTCACGGCAATCGGCGTGATTAGTTTTTCCGTCATATTTACCATTCTGTATTCCTCCTACGTCGTTTCGGCAACGTCCGAAATCGAGGCGGGAAAACGGGATTTGAATATTATCGACGAAGCCATTTACGACCGAAGGAAAAACGTAAAACGTCGCAAAGCCTTTTTCAAAGGACTACGTCGGGGATTTTTGTGGCTTGCTTTCCTCGTCATCGCGCCCACATTCCTTTTTGCCGTATACAGTAGAATTATGGGCGGAGTGCCTATGTTCGGCGGTAAGGGGATTATGGTCGTGGCGTCGGGGTCTATGAGCGAGAAAAACCCCAAAAACGAGTCCTATCTTGTAAACTACGACAATCAATTCGATACCTATGATATGATTGTTCTGCAAAAGGTGGATGAAGTTTCCGATTTGAAAAAGTACGACGTGATCGCCTTTGTCAACGACAAGGGGGAAAACATTATCCACCGTATCGTGGACGTCGAGTATAGCGAAAGCGGACTGCGTTATATAACGCGCGGGGATTCCAACGACGCAGACGATAAATATCGCCCGACTTTCGACGACGTTTTAGGAAAATATACGGGCTCTCGCGTACGGATGGTGGGCGTGTTTGTAATGTTCCTCCAATCGTATTCGGGGATCGTCACCATTTGCGCGTTGACCTATTGCCTTTTGATGGTAGACAAAAAGACGGAAAAATTGCGCGTCGCGTTTGCTAAACGTCAAGAAATTCTAAATACGGCGATTCGTTTTGACGACATTACAAGTGCTGAAGATTTACAACCGCATTTTACCGAAATCATTTATTATAAAGGGTTTTCTTATACCTTCGATGAAAAAGGGTTTATAGAAAAAACGCCTATTACCGATCAAACGATCCAAAAAAAATCACAACAAAACATTATCAAAAAACATATAACGGAAGAAGGCGACGTGGAAGAAATCGCGTCCCCTGATGGAGACTAAATTATGTTTAAGACTCTTTTTACCAGAAAAAACTTATTAATTCTTTCGCTCACGATTTTTTATTCGATCATCTTACTCTTTACGGGTATGTGCATCGAGGGGGGACACACGATGGTTGTTACGAAGAACCCGTTGCAACTGCTTTCGAACTCGTTCGGGTTTACCTCTATTGATTGCGGAGCGTCGGGGATTATTTGCCTTTCGCTGATCGCCGTGTATTTAATCGTCTGTGTCGGCGGACTCGTTTACGAGCGTAGATACGCTATCGTAAATAAGAAAAATCCGTACAGCGTGAAGATGTTCGCCCTTTATATTGCTACGTTCGTGCTTTGCGTCGGGCTTTCCTTTGGCGTGGGGCTTCTGATTCAACGTCCCTTTACGAAGCAAAACGTTTGGAATATTTGCAGATTTATCGGGCAATGTTTCGTGATCACGAGCGTCATTTACGTCGTGTTGTTTGCAGCTATCGGCGCGATTATTATGTTTATCGTCAATCTTTTGAATATTGATAAACCGTATAAATTCTTCGATGAAGCGACAAAACCCGAATTTGACGACGACGATTTGGTAAACAATAGCGTAATGGATTCGTTCGCTCCGTTGGTGGAGGAAATCGCGCCCACGGTAAGTGGCGTTGCGACGTCTACGGTAGCGGGTGGCGTGGTTGGTAGCGACGTCCAAGTCGTAAGTAGAACGGCGGAGGAGCTCGACGATCGAGAAAAAGTTTTCCCCGCTCTTTCCCGTATCGACAACGAATACGAAGGTTTTACCTCCGAAAAAGTATATTCGGACGATTTATCGCTTGCAAAAATTTGCGAAAAATTCAGAAACTATTTAGCGAAAGAAGAAAAATTATATTTCCCGATGGACGTCATTCGGTTTTTTGTCAGCGGATTCTCCGCCTCCCATTTCCAAATTTTGGAGGGGCTCAGCGGTACGGGTAAATCTTCGCTCCCTAGAAATTTTGCGAAATTTATCGGCGGAAACTGCCTGTTTATGCCCGTGCAAGCTACGTGGCGTGATAAGTCGAATATCGTTGGGTATTTCAACGAATTCTCCAAAACCTACTCGGAAACGGAGTTCTTGGTAGAACTTTACCGCGCGAACTACGATCCAGACAAGTTATACGTGTTCGTCCTCGACGAAATGAACATTTCCCGCGTCGAATATTATTTTGCCGACCTTCTTTCCATTCTCGAATATCCCGAAGAAGACTGGAAACTTCGCATTATGCACTTCCCGCACGGGTTCGTGCCTCCCATTAAGCTCGAGGACGGTACGATTCGTATTACCCCCAACGTATATTTCGTTGGTACGGCGAACAAGGACGATTCCACCTTTACGATCACGGATAAGGTGTACGACCGCGCGATTACCACCGAATTCAATCATCGCAACGACCCGTTTACGGTCACGGAAGAAACGGGCAAAATCAATTTGGGTAGCGCAAAATTAAAAGCGCTTTATCACGAGGCGTTAAACAATCCCGACTATGCGCTCACCAATGCGGATATGGAAAAGATCAACGCGATCAGCGAATACGTGTACGATCAGTTCGACGTAGCGATGGGGAACCGTATTCTAAATCAAATCGCGCACGTCGTACCGGTATTTATGGCGTGTGGCGGTAGTAAGGAAACGGCAATCGACTTTATGCTTTCTAAAAAGCTCCTTTCCAAAATCGAAGGTAGATTTGAAGATTACGTAAAGAGCGCGCTTAAAAAACTCCTTGCGCTCATCGAAAAGACGTACGGCGCGGGCGTTTTGGTCCGTTCGGAAAAAACCATACAAGGGATTATAAAGACGCTATAAACTGTAGTATGAGAATTATCGAAGAAGTCAAATTAAAAGATGTTATTTCGGAAGTCGAAAAATTTTCCGCGTCTTTCCCTGCGCCACAAGCTTTTTACGAGAAAGTGCAGGACTTAAAAGTCGCTTCTTTACAGTCCGTTTCCTATAAGCGGGACGAGGCGTTTTTTGAGGAAGTTTCCGCGCTTTTGAACGTAATCCTTTCGATTATCGAGCGTCCGCATCTCACCAATAAGCGGGAAGAGGTGGTCGTTCGTATCGAGCAAGCGAAGAGCCTTTCCGCAGAAGATTTTAAGCAGGTGCTGAAAGACAGTAGTTTGTGGAAAGAGCGCAATCGTTCGATGGTTCCCGAAAATATCTATTACTACCAGTACGTGAACGAACTGCGTATTTACGAAAACTGTTTTATCACCCTACTGGTCGATTTAATCGAGGCGGAGCTTACCAAATACGCGGAATTCTATCTTGGGCTCGTTCCCTCCGTCGAATTTCCGAGCGAAGATACGAAGGGACTGAACACGCAAAAGGTAGGAAAAATTCTGAAAACGGTCGAACGCTTGAAAATGCGCGTTTCCTTTATCAAGAATACTTCTTTTTATAAAATCGTCTCTAAGAGTATGGAAATTGATCGGATGATCCGTCCCACGAACATCTTGCTCAAGGATAGGTTGTACCGGCATTGCTTCCGTTTCTATCGGAAATTCGTGCGCTACGGCGACAAGAACGCTCGGACGAAAGATTTTAGAACGTATTATTTGATCCTGCTGTTGCAAGAACTGAAAAAGCAGGGATTTATCGTGCAGGATAAGAACTACAACTCGGTGGCGGATAAATTCCGATTGGCACTGGATAACGGGCGTTTCGGCGTCGTCGTCGCCACGGGAAACAATAACGAGCTCGTCGTGGATATTGGGCTCAAGAGAGGCGCAGGGCGAAAAAGACGGCATTTGTTGTTCTTTGACAAAAAGAACGTCGTATTGGAGGAAAACGCTTTGACGGTGGAAATACTTTCCATTTGGGATTTGTTCCACGTCGATAACGGCTATAAAAAAGCGTTTGATCTTCCGCGTACGGAAAAAGAACTCGTTTCCGCGTGGCTTTCCTCTAAGACGTATATTGTCAAAGGGGATAGAAAAATTTACGATAAAATTTGTCCCGTTTGCAAGAGCAAAAACGTGGACGTGAATAGAAATACCTGTTCTTGCGCCGATTGTAAAACGGAATACGTTTTCGACGGATCGCGGACGGGAAATATTTGGTTTAGTAAAATCAGGAGCCTTTAATGGAGAATATCAGCGCAATTTTACAAGGAGAAAATATCGCGTCGAATACGGAGGAAGCCCCCCCCGTAGTCCATATCGACGGGTTGTATAAATCGTACGGAAAAAAAGAGGTTATCAAAGGGCTTGACCTGAAAGTGTACGGGGGAGAGCTTTTTGGGTTTATCGGACGAAACGGTATCGGTAAATCGACCACGCTGGACTGTATGATCGGCGCAAAACGGTTTAATCGCGGGCGTATTACGCTGGACGGGTTCGATATTGAAAAAGAACCGATCCTCGCAAAATATTCCTTCGGATACGTTGCCAGCGAACCCTCTTGCTACGACGCTATGACCGGCTACGATTATTTGGAATTCGTGGCGAGCGTGTACGGCGTGACGGAGGGGGATTTCGTGCGCAATTACACCTATCTTTGCAACCGTTTGGCGCTTTCCATGACGGAGCTTTCCAATCCCGTTGCCGATTATTCCCACGGGATGAAGCAAAAATTGTGTCTGATTGCAAGCCTTTTACACAATCCTAAAATTTGGATTCTCGACGAGCCTACGGTAGGGCTTGACATTATGGCGGTAGAGGAACTCAAGAAGATGATGCGCGAGTACGCAGATCACGGAAAAACGGTTATCATCACTTCGCATAACATTGATTTGGTTGCCAAAATTTGTGATCGCGTTTCGATTATCAACGACGGAAAGGTGGCGGGCTTGTACGATTTGAATAAAGAACCGAACAGAAGAATCCAGCTTTCCAAAATCTTTATAGATGTCTATAAACCCAATCTTTCTAAAAAGGTATAAATCCAAAGTATAAACTATGCTTACGTTGCTTATTAAGGATTTCAAACTCTTATTTAGGCGGGAAAAGAGCCTATCCAAACGGATACTTTCCACGTTTTTATCGATGATTTTCATCGGTAGTTTCGTTGCGATTGAAATTATTCTGTTTTCCGCTATTTTGGATAAGATTAAAGATTTCAGTCAAGCGCCCGTGGCGTTCATGACTCTTTTTTTGCTAGTCATTTCCGTCCTCTTGACCGTCTTTTTGATCTTTCAAGCAAAGAAATTATTCTTTAACGAAAAAGATATCGAGCAGTTATCCAGTTATCCCGTCAGCAACGGTCAGATGGTTTTATCCAAACTTTTGCTTTTGTTCCTAATCCATTACGCGACCTCGATCGTATTTATCTATCCGCTTTTTATCGCCTACGGCACGAAGTTCTCGCTGGGGATTATGTTCTACTATAAAGCGCTCTTTTATCCCGTATTGTCTTTCTTATTCGAGGCGGGACTCGCTTTGATTTTGGTTTACCCCGTGCGCTTGTTTTTGCAATTTTTGAAGAAATATTTACTGCTCGAATTTATTCTTGCGGGCGCGCTTTTGTTTACGCTTTCCTTTTTATATTCGAAAGTGTTGGACGTGTTTATTCAATTGGTGGCAGACAACGACGTGACTTCACTGTTTACGTCCGCCTCGATTGCGAAATTTACCGTTTTTCAAAAACGCGCCGTGCCTATAACCTTTCTCGTGGATACTTTCGTGCTTGGGTTTGGGAATAGAATGGTGCCTTATTTTTGTATAGCGGGCGCGCTATTCACGATAGGGCTTTCGATTAGCATTTTCGCCTTTAACTACGTGCGAAACACCCCTGCGCAAACCAAACGCAAGGCAAAAGAAATAAACTATAAACAAGTTTCGCCCGTTAAGGCGTTGATGCGGAAAGAATTTATTTTAATCGCAAAAGACTCCGATTATATTTTTTCGTTTACGGGGCTCTTGCTGGTGCAACCGTTTTTGCTGTATTTGGTGCTTTCGGTCTTTAACACGATTTTTAACGCCGGCGCTTTTTTATACTACGTGAAGATGTTGCCCAACTTTATTCCGCTCATTGATTTGCTCGTCGTTATGATGTTTACTTTAAGCATCAACCAAGGCGCGAATCAATATATTACGATGGAAAAAAGCACGATTAAAAACATCAAAACGCTCCCCGTCGATTACAAGAAACAACTGCTTGTAAAAGTTCTCATTCCGTTTACCCTTTCGTTCGTCTCGATGACGGTATCCCTTCTCGTGGCGTGGATAGGCGGATTGTTGTCGGCGCGTACCTTTTTGGCGTCCTTCCTGTTTACGAGCATTGCGCTTGTCACGTTCGATTTGGTTTCTCTTCGTGAAGAATTGCATATTCGTCACGGTAAACCTCGTTCGAGCTACCGTTCGTCCGCGTATTTATACGCGTTGCCGATCGGTTTCACCGCGCTGGGGATCGTATTATCTTATTTCAAAATGGATATTTTACTCGTCTACGCAATCGGTCTTGGCGCGTTTATGCTCGTCGGACTTTTCGAGCTTTGGTATTTGCGTAGAAACGCGCGGAATTTATTTATGGACTTGGAGGCGGAGCACTGATGAAAAAGAAAAATATTATCGCCCTGCTTTTAATCCCTTTCTTAATCGCGTCCCTTTGCATCGTCACGGTTCGAACGACCTATCACGCCGTAGATATTGATATCCAATCCATCGAATGGGAATACGACGATTACGAGCCGTTCAAACTTTCGGACAGTTTGTATAAGCTTTCTGCGAAAGGTATTATGCCGAACAACTATGCGGTAAGCGACGGCAACGATTTGATTTGGTCGGTCAAGAATAAAACGGACGAGGGAGACCCGTGTGCAGAGATCGTTCTTAAAAACGGGACTTATTATTTGAAAACGATTCGGGAAGGGGAAGTCGTCATCACTTCTTCCAACCAAAAAGGCACGGTTTTTCGTTCGATGACGGGCGTCATTTACGAGACGGGCGCGATTTTGTTGCAACCGAGCGTAAAAAGCTCGCAAAACAACATCGACCCCAACCTTTACTACGGCGAGTACGATTTGGAAAACGGAAAAAAAGAGCCCGCCTCTATACAAATGGAACTCAAGACGATCCCCGCGACGCTCGTGAACACTCTTCGCGTGGAAAATGAGAAGAACGTGGCCTTTTCCATCGACCATCAAACGGCGACGATCACGGGGCACGGCGAAGCGTCCTTTACCCTTACGAGCGAAGCCGAGGGGGTGCAACCCGTCTCCTATTCCTTTAACGTCGTCGACGAGGGGGTAAACGTATACACGTATAGCGATTTAATCGCTTGCACCAATAAGTCGTCGGAGGGGGAAATCGTCGTTTTACGAAAATCCTTTGAATCCAAAGAGAACGCGTACAAACATACGGCGGACGGCAAAGTAGTATTCGAAGGCGGAGCGCCCGTGTTAAAGGAAAATAACGTCGAGTGTTACGGCAATTATAATTTTACGGCGGAAAAGTTCCTATTCTCCGAGTCGAACGGGGACGTGTATTCCTTTGAAACGACGTTTAACCAAAACTATATGAAGCAATGGAACGAGTTTGCAAACGCAAACGACGACTATTCTCCGATTAGCAACCGTGTGTATGCGGGACTGCGCGTGCAAAAAGATTTCTACGGCAACGGATATACCCTCAATTTGCACAACTTAACCTACCCTTACGACTATATTGATATGTCGGACGGCAACGGCGGAACGGTTCGCGTCGTGCATCTTACCAAAGACAATCTCTTTAGAGGTCCGAAACCGTTCTACACTCTCGGCGATCCGAATAATTTACCCCTCGTGTCCGCTTTGGGGCAAGACAACGTGAGTATGTACGTGGACGGCGACGGAATCACGATCAACGACGTAAACGTAAAAAATTGCGATTTTGGGAATAGATACGCCAACCTCGACACGGTAGGAAACGTGATGGAAATCCACGGCGATAACGTGACCGTGAAAAATTCCAGACTCTCGAACGGTAGAAACGTTTTAAGAAATTTCTCGTCGATGAATTTGACGGTGAAAAACTGTATGCTAAGCTTTGCGCGCAACTTCTTGTTCGTGGCGGGCGCAAACGAATACCTTTCGGTTGATCCGGGCGAACAAAAATCCCTACTGCACGTAGACGGTACGCTAAAAGAAGTAAAGCTGGGCGAGTTTTTAAGCAAAGGCAAAGACGGCGACAACATTTTATGCGAATTCTTAACCGGCTCTTTCCAAACAGAAATCGCGCGCGAAAATATGAAAGCCAAACTTTCCTCCATCCAAAACGCGCTCTCGAAAAGAGAAGCGGTGGAGGGGCAATATAAAGGCTCGACGGTGATAGAGGACGTATTCTTCTACCGCAGTGGAATCGCTTCTATCTGTATGGAAACGCTATTTAACGGACCATTTTTATACAGCGCAAGCCCGTCTCTTATAACGGATATGTTCACCGCCATTAAAGATGGGGAAAAGGCAATCGTTCCGTACACGCCCACCATGGTTTCGGGTGTTTCCTATCCCGTGAAAGTGGACGTAAAGGGAAAAACGCGTTTCTACGATTATAAGACGCCGGAAGGATTAGAGCTCGACGGGTTAATCGACGAAAACATCTCCGCGATCGTGAACAGCATCGGTTTATACGACGGAGAAATCACGATCGACGATATCTTCCCCTTAAAACCTATGGTCATGAACGGCGCGGCTGCGCGTGGCGGTACGTACACCGTCGACGGAAAAGTGAACGTCAACGTTCCCGTAGCGTATTACGGTGGGGGCTTGAATTTATCCGTCGTATCCTTCGACGGCATCGAGAACGTAAAAAATTATACGGCGGAATTCGACGTTGATATCACGGGTGAATATTTGAAACTGAGCGGAGGCTCGAGCGATTTTGCGCAAATGAAAAATATAATGCTCCGCACGGTGACGACGGTGACGGGTTTTGAACCCTTCACTTTCCGCGCGGTGAAAAACGGATATTTATACGGCGAAACCCCCAGCATTTTCGAGCTCATAGAAAACGCTAAAGGAGAATAAGACTATGAGAAAAAAACTGTTAGGCATGTTGCTTGCAATCCTCACGTTCGCGCTTTTTCTTTTGGGCGCGTGCGGTAGTTTCATTGCGGACGAATCTTTGCAAATCGCAAGCATCACACACGTTTTAGAACAGGACGGACGCACGAAAATAACGATTACCTACACGGATGAAAAGAAATTACCCGACGTGTTCTATCTCCCCAGAGGTCAAGAAGGCGAGCAGGGCGAAACGGGCAACGGCATCAAGGAAATTTTATACTCGCAAGACAGTCAAACGGGAAAAACAAAGGTGACCATTTCCTTTACCGATCCGAATATGGAAGAAGTGGAATTTTTCCTCGAAAACGGGATCTCCGTCGTAGGAGTCGAGAGCGATACGGACGCATTGGGCAAGTTTATGCAGTTCGTTTATAGCAACGGCGATAAATCGGAGCCTATACGAATTCCCAGCGGGTTAGGGATTAAAAGCTACGATTTGAACACCAACCCCAAAGATGAAACGTTGAGCGCCGTTCTGACTTTCGTTTTAGACAACGGCGAAGAAATCGTTATCAGCGTGCCCGCGGCGCAACGGGGCGAAACGGGTAGAGGGATTGATTCGATCATCGCCTCCGAGGACGAGGAAAGAGGATTGTATATTCTTACGATCACCTATACGGACGGCGAAAAGAGTTTGCAAATGTTCAACCGCCCCAAAGACCCCAGCGCTTGGCATAACGGCGGAGAAAAGCCCAAGAATTCCTTTGGGAAAGACGGAGATTATTTCTTCGATATTATCCATAACGATATTTACGCCAAAGAAAACGGTGTGTGGAGTTTAGTGGTTGATTTCGACGCCGGCGAGCAAACCTGCATCGTCACGTTCGATTTGAACGATTCCGCCGAAGAGCCGGCGAAAATGTCGCAAGTGAAAAGTTATGAAGTCCCCAAAGGGGAATACTTCGCCGCAACGGGCTATCCGTTCCCCATTCCCACGCGCGACGGGTATGAGTTTATGGGCTGGTACGACAGCAAAGTGGTAGGTCCTACGACGGGAAAATTCACGACGCTTACTCCCGTCCTTTGCGATCTTACTCTGTATGCTATTTGGGAAAAAATTTCATAACCCCCTTTTAGAAAGCACAAAAAAAGACGAGACTTTTACGTCTCGTCTTTTCGTTTTCTTTCGAGGTTTTTGCTAGGGAAATAGAACGAATAAGCCGTCGGACGGATTTTTTTGGAAAAAAACTTAAAAAATTTTTCAAAAATCTATTGACAAGCAATACTATGTAATGTATAATATTGTGCAAAGGAGGGTTTTCGATGGATGCGCAATTAAAAAAAGGGTTATTGGAGATATGCGTGTTGAAGTCGATTGAGGGAAGGGAGTCGTACGGATATAAAATCATTTCCGATTTAGCGCCGTACGTAGAAATTTCCGAATCGACGCTATACCCGATTTTGAAACGGCTTGAAAACGAGAAGAGCGTGACGGTACGGGCGGAAGCGTATAACGGTAGGCTACGGAAATACTTTTCCATCACCGACAAAGGGCGAGAAAGGATTTCCGGTTTTTTAGAGGAAATTGAGGAGTTGAACAAGATTGTTCGCTACGTTATAGGAGGCAAACGATGACGAAAAGAGTTTGGGAAAGAGAACTGAAACGCCATTTGACTGGCTTGAGTTATTCGGAAAAGAAAAAAGTATTGGAATATTATAATGAGATTTACGGCGATAAAGCGGAGGCGGGACTTTCGGAAGAAGAAGTCATACGAGGGTTCGGCTCCCCCCAAGAGGTCGCTAAGAAAATTATGGAAGAGAGTGGGCTGGAATATAGAGAGCCTAAGGCGGAAACGAAAAACCATCCCTCGTTCGTGCTAGGCATGGTCTTATTTACTCTACTTATCGGGCTTCCCTTGATGGTCGTGGCAATAAGCCTTTTGGGAGGCGCGTTCTCGGTGCTTACCTCGGGTTTGTCCGCGGGGGTAGCGTGCGCCGTCTTCGTTCTCGTTTCTCCTTTTTTCTATCTTGCAAACGGTATGGGCGGAATGGCGATCTTGGGATACGTAGGGCTCGGAATTGCGGGGATAGGCGTTGGGATTTTACTTACGATCGGCGGTTGGTATGCGCTAAAATATACGGCAATCGGATCGTGGAAGTTCTTTAAGAACATTTATGCGTGGAGGAAATAACGATGAAAAAGTCTTTCAAAATTCTTTCTATTCTTGCATCCATCTTCCTCGTTTTAGGTGGCATATTGTTTTTGGTCGGTTTTATCGGCGCAGGCGGAAACCTTAAGAGTATGCGCTTCGTCGAGGAAACGGCGGTGAAAAGCTATATCGAGCAAGGGGAAGTCTCCTTTGTATCCATACGTGGAGGAACGGCGGACGTGACGATCGTCGTGGACGACACGGCGGAGGCGATTCGCGTAGAATACACCGATTTGGTGACGAGAAAAGGCGCTTCCGTGCGAAAAATTACCGCTTTGCAATCGGGAGCTACACTTAGCGTGAAACAAAAAACCGATTGGTTCAAACAGCTCTTTTCTTTCTATGCCCCCGAAACGAGCGTGAAGCTTATCGTACCGTCCACAAGGACGATAGCATTGCAAGTTGTGACGGGTACGGGCGATATTCGGTTGCAAGGCGCGCGCGCGACGTTCGCCTCTTTGCGATTAGAAGCGAACACGGGGGATATCTTGCTTGCGAATACGGACGTGGTTTGTGAGGGTTTCGCAGAGTTAGAAGTGGATACGGGTGATATCAAAATCGGAAATTTTGAGGCGAACACGGTAGCGATCGAAACGGACACGGGTGACGTGGAGATTGTGGGAAGACTGCAAGCAAACCAACTTTCGATAGAAGTGGATTCGGGCGACGTGGACGGGGAAGACGGTATGATGGATTGCCAAAAAACGGTAATAGGCACGGACACGGGTGACGTTGAAGTCAAAATGGCAGGAAAACGGTCGGATTACACCATACTCGTGGAAACGGACACGGGCGAGAAGAATATCGTCGATCAAATCGGCGGAGAACGGTGCTTGGAAATAGAAACGGACACGGGAGATATTGACGTTTCCTTTGCGGAATAAGATGAAAAACAAGGAAAGACGGCTTGTCGACAATCGGCAAGTCGTCTTTCTAATCGACAAAAAAATATTTTACCAGAAAAACACGCAAAAAAAGGGGTTTTGTGGGTTGAACGCGTACCTACCCCCTCTATAACGCTAAAAAACGAGGGGAAAATGACAAAAATCCCCTTTTTTTTCAAAAAACAAACTTGTCGAAGTAGGTTGTTTGAGGCTTGACAAAGAAAAAAAAGAATGATATAATAAGGGAGTGCCATATATAATGTAAAGGACGTTATCGTCTTTTGAAGGGGGCAAGGGGGTCTCCGACGGCACGGATAAAAGTATGAAATAAGGGACTTTTATGGGGAAGAGAAAGGGGAAAAGAAATAAGAATAGATGGCAACTGGGATTGGCGGATATATGCGCCGTGGTCTTTTCGCTCGCGTTTGCGTATTTGACCACGCAAGGCGTTCGTCCGATCTCCCCTCAGATTATCGTTTGGACAGTAGGGAATCTCGTGCTTGCCATCGCCGTTTTTTTTGCGGTTGGTTTGTACCGGATTCTTTTTCGCACGGTTGGATTTATCGAAACGATTAAAATTATTTGTTCCGCGTTTGTGATCGGTTTGGCAAACGTGGCGTTTTCCGTTTACACGAAACAAGCTTCCGTTGGGTTGGGTACGGCGTTCGTCTATACGATGTCCCTTTCCGCAAGCGCCTTTTTCGTGCGATACTGGTATCGGTTATTCCTCGTATTCAAACGCTATATCGGGCAGGATAACGCCAAAAAGACGCGCGTTATGGTCGTCGGCGGAGGCGATTCGGGTTTTTCGCTGATTCGTGAAATGCAAAATTCGGATAAGCTTTTTTATCTACCCGTTTGCATCGCGGACGACGATTCGAGAAAAATCGGAAAGTTGATCAACGGCGTCAAGGTGGTTTGCGCGACCAAGGATATCCCCGAATACGTGAAAAAATGCGAAGTGCAAGAAATTTTCGTGGCGATGCCGTCCGTAAATAAAAAACGGCTCAGCGAAATCGTAAGCATTTGCAAAGACTGCGGAAAGCCCGTCAAGATTTTGCCGGGGATTTATCAACTTGCTTCGGGGCAAGTGGCGGTTTCGTCCTTGCGCAACGTGGAGGTACACGACTTGCTGGGGCGTGAGCAGGTTTCCGTCAACCTCGACGAGATTATGGGCTATATCGAGAACCAAGTCGTGCTCGTGACGGGTGGGGGTGGCTCTATCGGGAGCGAGCTTTGCCGTCAAATTGCAACCCATAACCCCAAGCAACTGATTATTTTCGATATCTACGAGAATAACGCTTACGAAATTGAACAAGAACTCAAACGAAATCATCCCGATCTTAATTTGTTGACTCTCATCGGTAGCGTTCGTGACGAAAGGAAGGTTCGGGACGTCTTTTTCCGTTATGAACCGAACATCGTTTTCCACGCGGCGGCGCATAAACACGTACCGCTGATGGAGACAAGCCCGCACGAAGCGGTGAAAAACAACGTGATCGGAACCCTCAACGTGGCTAAGATCGCGGACGAGACGAAAGTCAAAACGTTCGTGCAAATCTCGACGGATAAAGCGGTCAACCCGACGAACGTGATGGGCGCGACCAAGCGTATTTGCGAGATGATCGTACAAACGATCGGAAAGAAGAGCAAGCATACCAAGTTCGTTGCGGTACGGTTTGGGAACGTGCTCGGCTCGAACGGGTCGGTAATTCCGCTTTTCAAAAAACAAATCGAGGCGGGCGGTCCGGTCACCGTCACCCACAAGGATATCATTCGCTATTTTATGACGATCCCCGAGGCGGTATCTCTCGTCTTACAAGCAGGGGCGTACGCGAAGGAAGGACAAATTTTCGTACTGGATATGGGCGAGCCGGTAAAAATTTACGACCTTGCCTATAATCTTATCAAACTTTCCGGTTTAGAGCCGAACGTGGACGTGGATATCGTCTGCACCGGGCTAAGACCGGGCGAAAAACTCTTCGAGGAACGTTTGATGGAAGAGGAGGGGCTTCAACAGACGGCGAACGGGCTCATTAGCGTAGCGAAACCCATACAGCTGAACGAGGCTGAATTCTGGACAACCCTCGAAACGCTTTGCGCGGAGGCGTATAACGAAACGGGGGACGTGAAAGAGCTCGTCCAAGCGCTCGTCCCGACGTACACGATCGACCGCCTAGAAGAGAGAGCGCTCCCCTTGAAAGCGCGCAGTCAAAGAAAACTTGAAAAGGACGCGGTTGCCCGTTTTTCCGAAACGGACGAGTCCGTGCAAAAATACAGTTGAGGGGAAATATGAAAAAGAGAATTTTTCTTTCAACGCCGACGATGCACGAAGAGGAAATGACGTTCGTGCAAGAGGCGTTCGATAAAAATTGGGTCGCTCCGCTTGGATTTAACTGCGACGCGTTCGAAGAAGAGATGTGCAAGTATCTTTGCGAAGATAAGGAGGAGATGCACGCCCTTTCGCTCAACGCAGGGACGGCGGCGCTCCACCTTGCGTTCAAGCTCGCGGGAGTCAAGCGTGGGGATATCGTGCTTTGCTCGGATATGACCTTTGCGGCAACCGTCAATCCTGTAGCTTACGAGGGTGGGGTGCAAGTATTCGTCGATTCCGAACGGGAGACGTGGAATATGGATCCCGTCGCTTTGGAAAAGGCGTTCCAAAAATATCCGCAAGCAAAAGTCGTAGCCTTGGCGCATTTATACGGTACGCCGTCGAAAATGGACGAAATTTTGGAAGTTTGCGCCCGTCACGGAGCCGTGCTCGTCGAAGACGCGGCGGAGGCGCTTTCGGCGACCTATAAAGGTAGGCAATGCGGTACGTTCGGCGCGTATAATATCGTGAGTTTCAACGGCAATAAAATCATAACCTCGTCGGGCGGTGGAATGCTCCTTACGAAAGACAAAAAGGCGAGAGATAAAGCGTTCTTTTGGGCGACGCAAGCGCGCGAAAAAGCGATTTGGTACGAGCACGAAGAGATCGGCTACAACTACCGTATGTCGAATATCGTAGCGGGGATAGGGCGCGGACAATTATTGCATTTGCAAGAACACCGCTTAAAAAAGGAAGAGATTTACGCCCGTTATAAAAAGGGGTTTGCGGGACTTCCCGTGCAAATGAACCCGTACTTGCCCGAAATGAAACCGAACTTTTGGCTTTCTTGCCTTTTAATCGACAAGGATTCGAGCGTGACGCCTATGGATATTTTCCAAAAACTTAGCGAGGCAAACGTGGAGAGTCGGCCGATTTGGAAACCGATGCATATGCAACCAGTTTACGCAAACAACGATTTTATCACTGCGGGTGATAACGTTGGGGAAGATATTTTTGCGAGAGGGCTTTGCTTGCCGTCAGATATCAAAATGACGGAAGAAGAGCAAGGGTACGTGATCGAGCTTGTTCGCAGTTGTTTTGAAAAATGAGAGAATTTTTGAGAAATTTGACAACCGAGTGGTGGGGAATTTTGGCGATTTGCCTTGTGGCACTCGCCGTTTGGCTCGCGCTGTCCGCCCTCTTCTATCGCCCCTTTTTCAAGCGGTTTTACGACCTCTTTTTAAGCGGACTTGCTATCCTCGTTCTTTCCCCCGTTTTGCTTATTTTGACGGGGATAGGCGCGATTACAATGAAAGGCAACCCTTTCTTTACGCAACCGCGACCTGGAAAAAACGGAAAGATTTTCAAGCTTGTCAAATTTCGCAGTATGACCTCTCAAAAGGACGAAAACGGCAACCTATTGCCCGACGATAAGCGTTTGACGAGATACGGAAAATTTTTGCGAGCGACGAGTTTGGACGAGCTTCCCGAACTTTTGAATATTTTCGTGGGGCATATGTCCATCGTAGGGCCTCGTCCCCAACTTGTAAAGGACTTGACGTTTATGTCGGAGGCGGTCAAAACGCGCCATAGCGTTCGTCCGGGGCTTACCGGCCTTGCGCAGGTGAACGGACGAAACAACGCGACGTGGGAAGATAAATTTTCTTTCGACCAAGCGTATTTGCAAAAAATTTCCCTCTTTTGCGACTTAAAAATTATTTTCCAAACGGCTTGGAAAGTTATAAAAGGTAGCGACGTCGCTCGCGAAGGGACGGTGTCCGATATCGACTATGGCGACTGGCTTTTGGCAAAGGGCGAAATTACGAGAGAGGAATACGACGAAAAGCAGGAAGAGGCGAGAGAAATCCTTGCAACAAACGGTAAATAATGGAAAATTTTTCGGAAAATAAAACAGAAAATAAGCAGTTCTCCGTCTCTATGTGCGTGTACGGAAAGGATAATCCAAAGTGGTTTGCGCGAGCGGTGGAAAGCGTTTTAGAGCAAACGGTAAAACCTAGCGAAGTAGTTTTGGTGGTGGATGGACCCGTTCCCAACGAACTGGACGAATATATTCAAGCGTTGGAGCAAAAAGAGGAGCTTAAAATCGTCCGCTTGGCGGAAAATCAAGGTCATGGAAACGCCAGAAGAGTAGGGCTTGAAAATTGCTCGCATAACTTGGTGGCGCTCATGGACGCGGACGACGTTTCTTTGCCCACTCGATTTGAAAAACAACTCGCCTTGTTTGAGGCGGACGAAGACCTCGCCGTGGTCGGGGGGAATATATCGGAATTTATCGACGAGGAAGAGAACGTGGTATCTTTCCGCGAAGTGTTCCAAAGCGACGAGGAAATCAAAAAAGACTTAAAGGTGCGCTGTCCGTTCAACCAAGTTTCGGTTATGTTCAAACGGGACGCCGTGGAAGCGGTCGGCGGATATATCGACTGGTTTTGGGAAGAGGATTATTACCTTTGGCTACGGCTTCACCTTGCCGGCGCAAAGTTTGCAAACGTCAGCGAAACGCTCGTGAACGTGCGCGTGGGAAAGGATATGTACGCTCGGCGCGGTGGCTGGAAATATTTCAAAAGCGAACGAAAATTGCAAAAGTTTATGCGCAAGAATAAAATCATCGGCTACGGTCGGTACGTAAAGAACGTTGCAAAACGGTTGATCGTACAAGTCCTGCTCCCGAATAGACTACGGGGCTGGGTATTCAAAAAGTTTGCACGCAAGAGGATAGGGGAAAATGGAAAAGTATAAAGTGGGCTATACGACGGGCGTATTCGATATGTTCCATATCGGACACCTTAACATTTTAAGACGGGCGAAAGAGCAGTGTGAATATTTAATCGTCGGCGTGACGACGGATGAACTTTGTTACGCGAGAAAGGGCAAAAACCCGATCATAAAAGAGAGCGAACGCGTCGCGATCGTTGAGGCGATCCGTTACGTGGACGAGGTGGTATTGCAAAAGGATATGGATAAACTTGCGGTGGTAAAACGGCTTGGCATTAGCGCCGTGTTCGTAGGCTCGGACTGGAAAGGATCGACGTCTTGGATGCAATATGAAAAGGATTTTAGCGAAGTTGGTTGCGACGTCGTCTATCTGCCTCACACGGACGGAATTTCTTCTACGATTTTAAGAGAAAAGGCAAAAAAATGAATTTTATCTATAAAGAATGGGACAAATTTTGCAAAAAACTGGTGGACGAGGGTGTTTCGAGTGTTCCCGTTTGTGAAATTTTCGGACAAACAGAAAAGTATTTTTGTTTGAAACACGACGTTGAAACGGCGGTTAAAAAAGCCTATAAAATATCCAAGATCGAAAGCAAGTACGGACACAAGGGGTCTTATTACGTGCAAGCGTACTTGCTCAAAAAGAAATCAAACGTAAAGCTTTTGAAAAAAATGCAGGAAGCGGGGCACGAAATTTCCTATCACTACGATGTACTCGATTTTGCAAAAGGCGATTTTGAAAAAGCGGTTTTGGAATACGAGAAGAACGTTCTTTTGTTTGAGGAAAACGGTTTCCCTGTTCGAACGGTTTGTCAACACGGCAACCCAATTTTGGAAAGAAAAAATTATACCTCCAATCGTGATTTTTTTAGAAACGGGGAGATAGAAAAGAAATTCAACCAGCACACCGACGTTATGGTGAATTTACCTAAAAAAGCAAAGACGGAATACGCCTATTATTCGGACGCGGGGAGAAAATTCAAGTTTATCTTCGACCCTTTGTTCAACGACGTAATTCCAAGCGACGATAAAAATATAGCCTTTGAAAATTTAGAAAAATTATACGAAAGCGTGGGCGATAGAAACGTGATCGTGAGTATGCACCCGCACCGCTGGGAGAAAAGCGCGCTGGTGTATCACACGAAAACCTTCCTTTTCAAAATCATTCGCAAAACGGTGAAATTGCTCGCAAAAATTCCAATTTTCAAAAAGTTTTTAGTCGCTACTACCATTTGGCGAAAAAAATATAAAAAGAGCGTAAAATATGGCAAACGATATCAAAGCAGTGCAAGAAAAAATCTTGTGCGTTATGAAATACATAGATCGCCTTTGTAGGGAAAACGGCATCGTCTATTATATCATGGGCGGAACGGCGCTCGGGGCGATTCGCCACGGCGGTTTTATCCCTTGGGACGACGATTTGGATATCTTTATGACCCCAGAAAATTACGAGAAATTTCAACGGATTTTCCATCAAGAAAATAGCGAGGAATTCGTCTTGCAAGAATGGAGAACTACGCCGAAATACCTCGAATACGCCAAGGTGCGCTTAAGCGGTACGACCTTTATCGAACACAATTTCCGCGATCGAAAGGATATGCATCACGGCATTTACGTGGATATTATGATTCTCCATAAATGTCCCGTTCAAAAATGGAAACAAAAATCACTATATTTTAAGTGCAAATACGTGACGCTGTACGGTTTATCCAAACGGAATTGGAAGCCGAAAAACGGCAAGCAAAATCTCTTGCTTAAAGCGATGAAATGTTTGCCGAACAAGTGGCTCGTGAAATCTTTTTACAAGGATATTTATCGGTACGATCGAAAAGAGCTGAAAGACTATCGGTATTTTTATTGGATTACGCCGGCGAAATTTAAGGCGGGGCTGTTTCAAGCGGATTTCTTTGACGAGCCCGTCGATATTCCTTTTGAAGACACCGTTTTGCTCGGCTCGAAAAAGATCCAAGAATATCTTTCTTATCGGTACGGCGATTATATGAAACTGCCGTCGGAAGAACAACGAAAAGCCTCTGTTCACGCCGAGATTTACGATACGGAAAAAGATTATAAAGAGTATTTTGCAGAGGGGAAAAATGAGTAAGGTACAAGTTCTCGTTCCGACCATGGGGGCGAAAGATACGTCGAAATATGAACAAATGCATTTGCAAACGGACGCCGTAATCGCCAACCAAGCATCGGAAAACAAAATCGTTTGGGAAGATCGCGGAGAAAATCAAGTGCTTATGATTACCACCCCTACGCGTGGGGTGAGCAGAAATCGAAATATAGCGATTGCACACTCCTTAGCGGAATATATTTTGTTTGCCGACGACGATCAAGTGCTGGTGGACGGGTACGAGAAAATCGTTTTAGATGCCTTTGCAAAAGAGCCGAAAGCGGACGCCATCAAATTTTATTGCGAAAGCACGAACCCCGATCGCCCCGTGTCGTTTGCAAAGCCGAAACGCTTTGAGAGGGCGTCGCGAAAACGGTTGATGTCTTGTGGGGTTTGCGCCTTTGCGGTAAGAAGAAAGGTCTTGACGGAAAAGAGCGTGTATTTTTCCGAGGCGCTGGGACCGGGGTGCGAGATTTACTGCGGAGAGGACAACGAATTTTTCTCTCGTTTGCATAAAGCGGGCGCGAAAATATATCTCTCGCCTGAATTAATTTCTTACGTAAAACAAGAGGACAGTTCTTGGTTTAAGGGGTATACCGATCAATATTTCATTACGGTTGGGTATATCTACGAGAGATTGTATAAAGGTCTTTCCCCGCTCGCTTGTATTCGTCGAGCGTGGAAAATGCGGAAGAGAAAGGGGAACGAATATTCGGTTAAACGAATGCTTGCGCTTATGAAACAGGGCAGGAAAAAGAGTAGAAAGGAAAGGTAAACGTGCTTACGGAAGATATGGCAAAGGAAATAAAAGGTTATCCGAGAATATTGGTGTTATCCAACGACTGCTTTTCGGATAGTAATTCCAACGGAAGAACGCTGAAAAATTTTTTCGTGGGGTATCCCAAGGAAAAACTAGCGCAATTTTTCCTGCACGGCGTTCCCGATCTTTCCGTTTGCGATCATTATTTTAACGTTTCGGATACAGACGCGCTGAAAGCCTTTTTGTTTAGAAAACCGAAAGAGAAAAAAGCGCAAGAGCAAGCGGTAAACGTAGCGGGGAAAAAACCTTCGCGGACGGCTAAAAATATGCTGCTTCGGGATATCGTTTGGAATAGTAGTCGCTGGAAAAAATTCGGGTTTGTAAAGTGGGTTGAAAACTTTTCCCCCGAACTCGTTTTGTTGCAAGCAGGCGACTGCGCGTTTATGTGCAAGTTGGCTCGAAAAATCGCCAAGCAATATAAAGTCCCACTTGTGATTTATAACAGCGAAGAATATTATTTTAAGCGGTACGATTATTTCGCCGGGAAAGAAAAAAGCAGTTTTTTCTATTCGATCTATTCTCGTAGGTTTAGAAAACAATTTAAGAAAGCGATTTCTTCCGCGCAAATTTCCATTTATAATTCGGAAGAATTAGAGCGGGCGTACGATAAGGAATTTGCCTTGCCCTCCGCAACCGTTTATACGGCAACGGGCTTAAATCCTTTGCGCGAGCCGAAAGAAGAGGGGAAATTCACCGTTTCGTATTTAGGGAATCTTGGCGTGGGCAGACACGAACCGCTCGTCGAGATTGCAGAGATTTTGCAGGAAATTTCCAAAGACGTATATTTGGACGTGTACGGAAAAATTCCAAACGAGCAGGTGCAAAAAGCGTTTGAGAGTAGCAAAGGCATTCGATACAAAGGTTTCGTTTCGTACGAGGACGTCGTACGCGTTATGAAAGAGAGCAGTTTGCTCGTGCACGCGGAAAGTTTCGAGCGGTTTGCACGGCTCGATCTTCGGTTTGCATTTTCCACGAAAATTGCCGATTCGCTTGCGTGCGGTACAGCGTTTTTGCTTTATGCCCCCGAAGAACTTGCTTGCTCGATCTACGTTAGCAAAAACGAGTGCGCGTATTTTGCATCGAATAGGGAAGATCTGCGCGCCGTATTAAAGGATATCTATACTTCTCAAACGGAGAGAGAGAAATATATCGATCGAGCGATTGCGCTCGCGAAAGAGAATCACGACGGGAGCAAAAACACGCTAAAATTCCAAGAAATACTCGTGCAAGCCTATAAAGAGGGCGGAAAAAGGTAAAATATGAAGTTGCTTTTTTTGGGACAATTATTTCCGCATAAAGGCGCGGAAGAAATAAGAAAAAAAGCAAGGGTGGATATGCAAGACGCCGCGAACGTCTTGCAATGGAATATCATCTTCGGCTTAAAAGAGAACGGGATAGAGGATATCGAGGTTATATCCTATTTGCCGATCGACAGTTGGCCAAAGCATTATAAAACTCCCTTTGTGAAAAAAACCGCGGAGCAAGTGGACGAAACGATTCGATTTACGGCGGTGCCGTTTTGCAACGTCACTTACGTCAAGCAAATTCTTTCGGCAAAAGCTTGCAACAGGGCGGTGGCGTCTTGGATAAAAAAGGCGAAAACGGAAGAAAAAGTCATCGTTTGCTATTCTTGCAACAACGTTTTGATGCGCGCGCTCAAAAAGGCGAAAAGTATGGATAAAACCGTGAAAATCGTGCAAACGATCGCGGATATAACGGAATTTGCATCGAACGATACGCTAAAGGGGCTTAGAAAACTCTTTTTGAAATATCAAATACGGACGAACGAAAAATTAAAACGGTACGTGGACGGCTACGTGTTATTGACGAAGCAGATGAAAACGAAACTACGCTTAGAAAAACCGTACGTCGTGATGGAGGGAATCGTCCCTAAGCGGGAGAGAAACACCACGATAAAACAAGAGTCGTCGCCTACGATTTTCTATTCGGGGAGCATGAACCGAAAATACGGAATTTTACAGCTTTTGGAAGCGTTTCAAAAGATTGACGGAGAAGAGTATCGGTTGGTGCTATGCGGTCTTGGAAACGCGGAGCCGGAAATTCGGGAAGCGGTAGAAAAGGATTCTCGAATCTGTTTTTTGGGGAAAGTGAAGCACGAAGAGGCGCTCGTTCTTCAACAACAAGCGACGGTGCTCGTCAATCCTCGGCAAAACAACGAAGAGTTTACCAAATATAGTTTCCCCTCTAAAACGATGGAATATTTGGCTTCGGGGGTGCCCGTCGTAGCATATAAACTAGACGGAATCCCAGACGAATACGACGAATATATTGCGTACGTGGAAGATAACTTGGCGGAGAGCTTGGCAAAGAAACTTGTCGAAATTTGTTCGATGGAAACAGAGGATAGACGGAAAATAGGCGAAAAAGGCAAAGCATTCGTGCTTGAAAATAAAAATAAAAAGGTACAAACGGGAAAAATCTTGAATCTTATTCAAAATTTATGATTTTTGACGGTTTATAGGGTATCAAACATGAAAATCAACAAAAAATTGAATTTCCATATCATTCTAATCGTTATGATTTGGTGTCAAACGATCTTGATGGAATACGTCCGCGGGGTAATTCTGCGTGTACCGATCCTTGGGAATTATCCTAACGTCGTGATTGCCGCTTTATACGCCGGGATGATTTTCTTGGCGTTCCGGCAACTGACGTTTTCCGTTCGCGACGTGTATCTTTACGTCTTGTTCTCGCTCGTCTATTGTGCGAGCTTCTTCCTCTTTAGCAATACGAGGTCGTATTGGAAAGAGGAAGCGATCTCGTTCGCTTTACAAACGTTGCCCCTGTATTTCGTCGGCGTTATTTTCGTAAGCAACGAAAAGGATCGGGACAGAACGCTCGATTGGATGTATTACGCCTCGATGGCAACGATCGTTTTGAACTTTATCTATAAAGCGCTCTTGCGCCGTGGTGCGCACGCTTTTGAGGGCGGGGATATGGACAACGCGTACAAGCTTTTACCGCACGTGTGTTTGGTGCTCTATTTCGCTTTCAAAAAGCCTACCGTTTGGAATATCGCTTCGAGCCTTCTTGGCATTTCTTTCCTATTCTTCTTAGGTACGAGAGGCGCGGCGTTTATCGGCCTTAGTTTCGCCGTCGTTTGCTTCGTGTTCTTGCCTAAGAAAAAGGAAAAGGTATACGTTCGACTCGGCATGTTGGCGGTATTAATGGCGATGCTTTTTATCCCGCCGATATTCACGTTTATTATCAAAACGATGGCATCCCTTGCAGGAAAATTAGGGTTTAGCGTTCGTATCTTCAACCAAATTTTGGAAGGGGGATTGACGATTTCCTCTGGACGTGAAAAACTTATGGGAACAGTCTACGCGGAAATTATGCGAAAACCTTTCCTTATCCGTGGGATTTATAGCGACCGCGTCGTTTTGGAAGGGTTGTACGTGCACAACGTCATTTTGGAGCTTTGGCACGCGTTCGGGATCCCGTTTGGTTCGATTTTGTTCCTTGCGATCATCACGCTTCCTATTATAGCATGGAAAAAAGCGAAGGACGAAAAATTGCGTGGGTTAATCCTCGTATTATTTTTCGGTTGCATAACGAAATTGATGCTTTCCGGTTCGTATTTGAGAGAACCGCTTTTGTTCTTCTTGTTCGGGATCTGTAGCGCGGTTTTACGAAAGGGGAAGGAAAAGGAATCCATTTTACAGGAAAAAGAATTAAATGATGAAAAAGATACTGTCGATTAATCTTGGAAATTGCGGTAGCACGGGAACGATTATGCGTGGAATTTCGAAAATAGCGGAAGAACGCGGATATGAAACGCGTTGTGCTTATCCTAATTCCAAAAATAATAAGCCTCGGCAAAAAGGTGACTGGATAATTGGAACGGATTTTTCTCGTCGCGTAAACGGAAAACTTGCGTATTATACTGGAAACGCAGGAATGGGGCATTTTTTTGAAACCAAGGCGTTTTTAAGAAAAGTTGAAAAGTATCAGCCGAACGTTATTCATTTGCATAATTTACACACATCTTGGTTATATTTGCCGTTGCTTTTTAGGTATATCAAGAAAAAAAATATCCAAGTAGTTTGGACGTTACACGATTGTTGGGCGTTTACGGGGCATTGCACCTATTTCGATATGATAGGTTGCGAATTATGGAAAGAACAATGCAATAATTGTAGCATATATCGAGAATCTCCTGCGAGTTTATTTGATAATTCTTTGAAAATGTTCAAACGGAAGAGAAAATGGTTTATAGGTGTTGAAAAAATGACAATTGTCACACCGTCCCTTTGGCTTTCGGAGTTAGTGAAACAATCTTTTTTGAAGGATTATTCCGTTAAAGTTATCAATAACGGTATCGATTTATCCGTCTTTCGACCTGTCGAAAGTGATTTCAAAAAAAAGCACGGAATAGAAAACAAAAAAATTGTTTTAGGCGTAGCATTCGGTTGGGGAAAAAGAAAAGGCTTGGATGTCTTTATTGAACTTTCTAAAAGACTTCCCAAAGAGTATCAAATCGTGCTCGTAGGGACGGATGCGAATACCGATAAAGTTCTTCCGCAAAATATTCTTTCGATTCATAGAACGAATAGCCAAAGCGAACTTGCGGAAATATATAGTGTCGCTGACGTGTTTGCTAATCCGACGAGAGAAGAGAATTTCCCGACCGTTAATATGGAATCGCTCGCTTGCGGTACGCCCGTGGTTACTTTTAAAACGGGTGGGAGCCCTGAGATTATTGATACGACTTGCGGTCGCGTCGTGGAAAAAGACGACGTGGACGGGCTGGTGAGGGAGATTTTGTCCGTCGTGGAAGAAAAGCCGTACTTTGTAGAGGCTTGTGTAAATCGCGCGCGGTTGTTTAGCGGAAAAGATAAGTTTTCCGAATACGTCAATTTGTTTGACGAGGTTATGGCAAAGGAGTAATATGAAAATTTTGCACGTTTCTGCAAATGCAACCTACAACGACAATTGGGGCTATCAAGACAATTTATTACCCAAATATCATAAAAAATTAGGGCACGAGGTTGCGATTATCGTGCCAAATAAAACCTATCAAAACGGAAAGGTCGTTGCAATGGATTGTTCGGATTACGTTTTGCAAGACGGCGTTCGCGTGGTGCGAATGAAATATAAAAAATATTTTCACCGCACGATTACGGGTGTCTTATCTCGTCTCCCCATTTTTGCGTTTTTGAAAGAATATAAGCCGGACTTGATCTTTTGCCACGGATTGGTTAGTTCTACCATTTTAGAGGTTGTCAAATACAAGAAAAAAATCGATCCCAAATGTATCGTCGTGCAAGACAATCATTTAGATCCTTTTAATCACGGGACGTTATCGAGCCGGTTGCTCAACGGACTTTTCAAGCGCTATTATAGAAGACTCAATCGAAAATCAATAAAATACGTGGAAAAAGTGTATGGAGTCACTCCGCTTCGGAAAACGTTTGCCGAAGAGTATTTTCAAATTCCGAAAGAAAAGACGGACGTATTGATTATGGGTGCGGACGATGAAAGTTTGGATCTTTGCCATCGCGAGCAAATCAAGGAAGAAATACGAAAGAAGTATAACGTGCAAGAAGACGAGTTTTTGATCGTTGCCGGCGGGAAAATAGACGAAAAGAAGAATATCCATCTTCTTATGGAGGCGTGTCGACGGATTAGTGGCGTTCGCTTGTTGGTCTTTGGGAATTTGCAAGAAGAGATCAAAGAGCAATTCCAAGCAATTTTACAAAAGGCAACGAACGTCGACTTTGTCGGTTGGATGCCCGCAGAGAAGGTTTACGATTATTTTCTTTCTGCCGATATGGTCGTGTTCCCTGGTCTACATTCGGTTATGTGGGAGCAGGCGTGTGCGGCGAAAGTCCCTTGTCTTTTCAATCAATTGGAAGGAATTGAGCACGTTAATAATGGAGGGAATAGTGACTTTATATCCCCCGTCACCGTAGAGGAAATCGAGAAAAAAATACTCGAATGTAAATTTACGCAAAAATACGAAAGGATGAAAGAAGTAGCGCTCTCTGAAAAGACGGACGTTTACTTATATAGCGAAATCGCAAAAAAATCATTGGAAATTACGCGAAAAAATTGATGGTTAAAATGACGAAAGGACGAATAAGAAAGATTCGTCGTTTCGTAAGGGTGGGGCATGAACACGAGAGAAATTAAAACGGGAGCAATCCTTTCCTATATACTCATCGTCGTAAATACGTTGTACGGCTTACTTTTCACGCCGTTTTTAATTAAATCGCTGGGCGACGGGCAGTACGGGGTTTATAAAATCATAGCGTCTTTGACGAGCTCTGTGACGATCTTGGATTTAGGGATCGGGAGCACGATTTTGCGCTATATCGCCAAATATAACGCGGAAAAGGACAAGGAGGGCGTTGAGAATTTTAGCGCGATGGGGGTCATACAGGCGGCGGTTTTGGCGTTTGCTATGACCATCGTTTGCTTCGTCGTTTATCTTTTCATTGATCGGTTGTATGAAAATTCCCTTTCCGCAGAAGAATTAAGCAAGGCAAAAGAGCTGTTCAGACTGTTTATTATTATTTTAATCTTAAACACCTTTGAAAAAGTCATTTATAGCATCGTAGCGGGTTGCGAGCATTACGCATTCTCGAACTCCTTAAAACTCATTCGCATTTTGCTCAAAGTGGGGATTGCCATCGCGCTCCTTACGAAGTTTGGCGATTCGGCAATGCTTCTTTGGATTGAAATTGGGACGACGGCACTCGTTATCGTCGTACAGCTTATTTATATTCGAAAGAAAATGGGCTTAAAAATCCGTTTGACGCGTTGGGATTGGGCGGTTTTTAGACAATCTTTCCGCTATACGATTTTGATGTTTATTCAATCGGTCGCCGTACAGTTAAACGGCAACGTCGACAACGTGGTCATCGGCGCGTTTAAGGGTGCGCAAGCGGTTGCGATTTATTCGATCGGCTTGCAACTGTACGCTATGTACGAGCAATTTGCCCTTGCCTTTTCCGATTTGATGCTTCCCACGGTAAGTAAACAAATCGCGGAGGGGGCGGACAATACCGCTTTGGAAGACACCGTTATAAAAGTTGGACGGTTCGAGTTTATTATGCTCGGCGGGGTGCTTAGTGGATTTGCCGTTTTGGGGAAAGAATTTATAACCCTTTGGCTGGGCGCGGAATACCATTTCGCTTGGCTCGTTGGGCTTATTTTGATGGTACCAACGACCATACCACTCATTCAAAACGTATGCCTCTCCATATTACGTGCAAAAAACAAAATGGGTTTTCGAACGATTGCCGTATCGTGTATGGCAGTGGCAAATCTAATGATTACCGTCGTTGGGGTGAAGTATTTCGGCTCTATCGCCGCTTGTATCGGTACGGCGATCGGGCTTGTTGGCGCGAATATTATCGCCATGAATATTTACTACGTAAAAGTACTCAAGCTGAACGTTTTCAGAATCTTTAAGGGAGTTTTGTCAAGGTCGCTTCTTTGCCTTATCCTTTCTTCACTCGTTTTGCTTGTGGTGGACTATTTTATCGCTTCGACGTCGTGGATCTTGTTTGCGGTAAAAGCGCTCATATTCTGCGCAGTGTATTTCTTGACGTTGATTCTATACGGATTTAATCGCTCGGAGAAACGCGTGCTGTTTGGAAAATTCGAAAAAATGCTTGGGAGGAGATAAGGGAATGGAACTGAAGATGATAACCTTTCATACCCCGAAAAATTACGGCGCGGTGTTGCAAGCGTATTCCTTATTCCAATATTTTCAAAGTCAGGGATTGGACGTAGAACTCATTGATTTCAATACGAAACATTTGCGGAGCGTCTATCCCCTCTTGCAAAAGCCCAAGAGTTTCAAAGGGTTGGCACGGCTCGTTTTATCTTTACCCAGCGTGGGGAAGAAAAAGAGAAAATATAAAAAATTCGAAAAGTTTGTGGAAAGTTCTTTTGCAAAAACCAAACGATTTGAGTCCTTTGGAGAACTTTGCGCATATCCTTGGAAAGCGGGCACGGTTTTTTCGACGGGGAGCGACCAAGTGTTTAATCCAGGAAGAATCGAGGAGGAAAGAAAGGCTTTCTATTTGGATTTCGTCCCGGAGAATTGTTATAAATTTTCCTATGCGGCAAGTTTTGGCGTTTCCGTGGTTAAGCAAGAGGTTGAAAAAGAGACGAAAGAATATTTGGAAAAATTCAACAAAATCGCCGTAAGAGAAAAGAGCGGAGTAGAGATTGTAAACCGTTTGATAGGAAAAACGCCGACGGAAGTGCTCGATCCCGTGTTCTTACATGAAAAAGAGTTTTGGAAGTCGGTAGGAGCGGATGAAAAGAAGATCGGCGAGCCGTACCTTTTATACTACCGTTTAATGAAATCGGATCGTAGCGATCGCTTAGCCGTGGAAACGGCGCAAAAACTTGGTAAAAAACTCGTCGTAATTACCGACGATTCCGCGCGAATTTTCAAAAACGCGAAAGTGTTGAAAGACGTTGGACCGAAAGAATTTTTAGCGCTTTATAGTGGTGCGGATTACGTCGTCACCAACTCTTTCCACGGGGTTGCGTTTTCCGTGATTTTCGAAAAGCAGTTCGCTTACGTCGATTTTTCCGAAAAAAACGAACGGGGACTCAATTTAATTGAAAAATTACAGGTAAGCGATAACGTTTTGCCTGATGCGGAGGGATTTGGGACGGCCATCGACTTTGCAAAAGTCCGCCAAATTTTAGACGGGTATAAAAAAGAGGCGTACGATTATATAGAGGACGCTTTGCGCGAGGCGAAACTTTTTTCAAAGGGTGATCAAGATGAAGATTGAAACATTGGAGCTCTCTTGTACCGGTTGTAGCGCTTGCGCTTCCGTTTGTCCGCAAGGGTGTATAGAAATGAAACGCAACAAGGAGGGGTTTTACTTCCCCGTAATCGACAAGGCGCGTTGCGTTTCGTGCGGAGTTTGTGATAAAACTTGTCCGAGTTTGTCAAAGCCAGAGATAAAAACCGAAAAAACTTCCTTTTACGGTTGGCTTTTGAGCGAAGAGGAAAGAGCGCAAAGCACTTCGGGGGGCGCGTTCGTCGCTTTGGCAAAAAGCGTTTTAGAAAGTGGTGGAAACGTATACGGCGCGGCGTTTGATTATAAAACGTTAACCCTTAGTCACCGTGGCGTAAACGAGGTGGGTTTGGACGCGCTCAAAAAAAGCAAGTACATAGAAAGCGCGATGGGCGACGTGATTCAAAAGATCAAAAACGATTTGAAAAGCGGAAAGAAAGTGCTTTTTTGCGGTACGCCTTGTCAAGTGAGCGGGGTGAGATCTGCCCTCAAAAACCAAGAGGAAAACTTGCTTTTGGTGGACTTTTTTTGCCACGGCGTACCCTCTTCCAAAATTTTTGAGGAATATTTGGCAGGGAAAAAAGGGAAGATCGTATCTGTTGATTTTAGACCTCGTAAAAAAGGTGGAGAGGAAAAAATTAGCGCGCTTGAAATTGGAATCAAACAGAAAAATGGCAAGGTCAAGACGCAAACCACCCCCTATCATATCGACCTATTTTACTGCGGGTTTTTGGCGAAGAACACCCTGTTGCGAGAAAGTTGCTATCATTGCACCTATCGAAACGCGCATGTTTCGGACGTCACGATCGGTGATTTTTGGGGGTATGCGGATTTAGATAAATTCTTGCCTATCAAAAAGGGGATTTCTATTTTAGTTGCAAACACCGAAAAAGGGAAGAACGCCGTAAGAGGGTTAAAAGATTTTTCTCTTACGCAAATGGATAACGTTTATTCGGCGTACGCGTACAAGGAGAAGGATTATTCCGCTTATTATCAAACGCGCGAGCAGTTTTTTGAAAATTACCATAAATACGGTTTTGAAAAGGCTGCGAAAAAGACGTATATGAAAGGGTATAGGAAAAAACTTTTGAGAGAAAAAATCAAAAAATTATTCGGGCGATAATTTAGAAAAAATCAAAAAATCAAATTTGGAAAATTTTTTATCGCTTGCTTGATTTTCATACTTTGATATTCTCACGGGCTTTACGACGGGTATTCTTTAACGCTCGTAAAGAAGCACTACAAAGTCGCCTTTTCGGCGGAGACGTTGCCACTCAATTGCATTACGGCAAGAAAAAAATGGGCATTACCACGCGTGAATATCGAAAACGCGACGTGGGGGATATTAAAAGAAAAAAAATATATTAAATAAGGAAGAGGAAAATGTCGTTATACGAAAAATTAGTTGCAAAAGAAGAAAAACTTTCTTTAGTTGGGCTCGGGTACGTAGGTATGCCGATCGCGGTGGCTTTTGCGAAAAAAGGCGTAAAAGTCGTCGGGTTTGATCTCAATAAGGAAAAGATCAAATTGTATCAATCGGGCGTCGATCCTACGAAAGAAGTGGGTGACGAAGAAATTAAAAAGTCAACGGTGGAGTTCACCTTTGACGAGAAGAAATTGCAAGAAGCGAAATTTCACGTCGTAGCCGTTCCTACGCCCGTCAATCAAGACCATACACCCGATCTTACCCCCGTGATCGGCGCGAGCGAGATCGTGGGAAGAAACTTGCAAAAAGGCTCGATCGTCGTTTACGAATCGACGGTGTATCCCGGGGTGACGGAGGACGTCTGTATTCCCATTTTGGAGGCGCAGTCGGGGCTGAAATGCGGAGTTGATTTCAAGGTGGGGTATTCCCCCGAACGTATCAATCCCGGCGATAAAGTGCACCGCTTGGAGAATATCCACAAGATCGTTTCCGGTATGGACCAGGAGTCGCTTACAGAAATCAAAAACGTGTACGATCTCGTCATTGAAGTAGGCACCTATCCCGTCTCTACGATCAAGACGGCGGAGGCGGTGAAAGTCGTGGAAAACAGCCAACGGGATATCAATATCGCGTTTATGAACGAGCTTGCGATGGTCTTCGACCGTATGGGCATCGACACGAACGAAGTGGTGGACGGCATGAACACCAAGTGGAACGCGCTGGGGTTTAGACCTGGGCTCGTCGGCGGACACTGTATCGGCGTCGACCCCTACTATTTTACCTATCAAGCGGAAAAACTTGGATATCACAGTCAAATTATTTTGAACGGCCGTATGGTGAACGACGGAATGGGGAATTTTGTTGCCGACGCGGCGATTAAGCAAATGATTTTGGCGGGGAAATCGCCGAAGCATTCCAAGGTTGCGATTTTCGGACTCACGTTCAAGGAAAATTGTCCGGATACGAGAAACAGTAAGGTGGCGGATATTATCAAACGTTTGAACGAATACGATATCGAGCCGATCGTCGTCGATCCTTGGGCAAGCGAGCGCGACGCAAACAAAGAGTACGGCGTTTCGCTTACCAAGCTAGATGAGGTGCGTGGCGTTGATTGTATCATTTTGGCGGTGGCGCACGACGAGTTTAAGGCGCTTTCCTTAGAGGAAATCAAGAGTTATTATAAGCGCGAACTTCCTGACGAGGAGAAAGTGCTCCTCGACGTGAAAGGCCTTTTCAAAGTTTCGGATTTAACGAACGCAAACGTAAGATTTTGGAGATTATAAATTATGTCACTTTTCACAAATAAAACTTTACTTATCACTGGGGGTACGGGGTCGTTTGGCAACGCCGTTTTGAATCGGTTTTTGGCAACGGATATCGGAGAAATTCGTATTTTCTCGCGCGACGAGAAAAAGCAAGACGATATGCGCCACGAATATCAAGCAAAATTCCCCGAATACGCGGAAAAAATTAAATTTTATATCGGCGACGTAAGAAATATTGATTCCATCCGCCCTGCAATGGTCGGCGTGGATTATATTTTCCACGCGGCGGCATTAAAGCAAGTTCCCTCTTGCGAATTTTTCCCGATGGAAGCGGTACGCACGAACGTGATCGGCACGGAAAACGTTTTGACGGCGGCGATCGAGGCGGGCGTTAAAAACGTGGTTTGCCTTTCGACGGATAAAGCGGCGTATCCCGTAAACGCGATGGGGACGAGCAAGGCGATGATGGAAAAAATCATCGTGGCAAAATCCAGAACGGTCGACCCTAAAAAAACGAAGATCTGTTGCACCCGCTACGGCAACGTCATGTGTAGTCGTGGCTCGGTGATTCCCCTTTGGATCGAGCAAATCCGCGCGGGAAAACCGATTACGATTACCGATCCGAATATGACGCGGTTTATTATGTCGCTCGACGAAGCGGTGGATCTCGTATTGTTCGCGTTCGAGAACGGTACGAGCGGGGATATCCTCGTACAAAAAGCGCCCGCTTGCACGATTGAAACGCAAGCAAAAGCGGTTTTGGAACTGTTCGATAAAGCAAATAAAACGGAAATTAAAGTGATCGGGATTCGTCACGGCGAAAAAATGTACGAGACCCTCCTTACCAATGAAGAATGCGCAAACGCCATTGATATGGGGAACTTCTATCGCGTTCCCTGCGATAAGCGAGGCCTCAATTACGACAAGTATTTCAGCGACGGCGACGTGGAAAGAAATACGCTTACGGAATTTAATTCCAACAACACGGAACTTTTGAACGTTGCGCAAACGAAAGAAAAAATAGAGAACCTTGCCTTTATTCAAGAGGAACTGAAAAAAATTTAAGGCGGAATAGTCGATTATGAGAAAATGGATAAGAAAATTACTGATAAAGTTTTCTTGGTTTTTTAATAGGGTCCCGTGGAACAACAGTATAAAAATGGGAGGGGGTAAGATTACCCTTTCTAAAGGCTTGTTGTTTCGCTGTAAGATAAGGTGTAAGGGAAAAGGAAATCAAATTATCTTACACAAAAACACCCTCCTTAAAAAATGTACGATACACGTTTACGGCGACAATAACGTGATTGAACTTAGCGAAGGCGTTCTTATCCATCAAGGGGATATCTGTATGGAAAACGACGGAAATCTCATTAAAATAGAAAAGAATACCCATCTTTGCGGAAAAATCCACTTGGCGTGCATTGAAGGAACGAAGATAGAAATCGGCGAAAACAGTCTGTTCTCTTCGGATATCGTATTCCGTACGGGCGACTCTCATTCGATTTTGAATCGAGAGGGGGAAAGAATCAATCCGTCCAAAGATATTCGGATAGGTAACCACGTATGGATCGGCCACCGCGTTTTGGTGGGGAAAGGCGTCGTAATCGGCGACGATAATATGATCGGGACGGGATCTGTCGTCACGAAGAGTATCGTGGAAACAAACAACGTTATCGCGGGCGTACCTGCAAAAATAGTAAAAAAAGATACGAACTGGGACACGAGGCGGTTATAAAGAGGAATTATGAAAATTTTAGTCACGGGGGCGAATGGATTCGTCGGTAAAAATCTCGTAGAGAGCTTGAAAAACGTGCAAAGCGGAAAGGATAAAACGCGTAAGATTTTCGTGGAAGAAATTTATTCCTACGACGTGGACGGCACGAAAGAACAACTCGATGAGTACTGTAAAAACGCCGATTTCGTTTTCCATCTTGCGGGCGTCAATAGACCGCAAACGCAAGAGGAATTTATGCTCGGCAATTTCGGGTTTACAAGCTTGCTACTTGATGTCTTGCAAAAGCATAAAAACGCTTGCCCCGTTATGCTCTCTTCCTCCGTACAAGCGACGCTCGAGGGAAGATACGCGGGCGGAGAATACGGTAAAAGCAAGAAAGCGGGGGAAGAACTGCTCTTCTCTCACGCAGAGAAATGCGGGGGACAAGTATTCGTTTACCGCTTCCCCAACCTCTTTGGGAAGTGGTGTAGACCGAACTACAACAGCGCGGTGGCGACCTTTTGTCATAACCTCGCAAACGATTTGCCCATCACCGTAAACGATCCTACGGTGGAACTCGAACTTTTGTATATCGACGACCTTGTTGGCGCGATGCTAGGATTGCTGGAGGGAAAGGTTTTCCGTTGCGAATACGACGGCGCAAACCCCGTCGAAAGGGCGGACGGACGGTATTGTTTCGTTCCTATCACGCATAAGGTCACGCTGGGAGAAATCGTTTCGCTCATCGAATCGTTTCGAAAACAAAGCGAAACGCTCGTTCTTCCCGAAATCCCCCAAGGGAGTTTTGCGAAAAAGCTCTATTCGACCTATCTTTCCTATTTACCGAAAGAAAAAATCGCGGTCCCCTTGCAAATGAACGAGGACGCGCGCGGAAGTTTTACCGAGCTTCTCAAAACGGAAAAATGCGGACAGGTCTCCGTCAATATCTCGCGACCGGGGATTACGAAAGGACAACATTGGCATCATACCAAGTGGGAATTTTTCATCGTCGTAGCGGGGCACGGACTTATCCAGCAACGAAAAATCGGTACGGACGAGGTTCTCGAATTCGAGGTGAGCGGTGAAAATATCCAAGCGGTGCACATGCTCCCTGGATATACGCACAATATTATCAATTTATCGGATACGGAAAATTTGGTGACGGTGATGTGGGCGAACGAAACGTTCGATCCAAGCCGTCCGGACACTTTCTTTGAGGTGGTGTAAAATGGATAAAAAATTAGACTATTCAAACCTTTCTTTTCAAAACGACGGGCGCATTAAACTTTTGATTATCGTAGGCACTCGCCCCGAAATCATTCGCCTTTCGGCGGTCATCGACAAGTGCAGAAAATATTTCGACTGTATTTTGGCGCACACGGGACAAAACTACGACTATAACTTAAACGGCGTGTTCTTCCGCGATTTGAAGCTTGCCGATCCCGAAGTGTATATGGACGCGGTGGGCGACGATCTCGGCTCGACGATCGGAAATATCATCGACTGCTCGTATAAACTCATGGCGCAGATTCAACCGGACGCGCTTCTCATTTTAGGGGACACGAATTCTTGTCTTTCGGCGATTCCTGCCAAGCGTTTGCACATCCCTATCTTCCACATGGAAGCGGGTAACCGTTGCTTTGATGAAAACCTACCAGAAGAAACCAACCGCAGAATAGTTGACCATATTGCAGACGTTAATATGTGTTATAGTGAACACGCAAGGCGTTACCTTAACGCCGAAGGTACTGCAAGAGAGCGTACCTACGTTACGGGTAGCCCTATGGCTGAAGTGCTTTCG
>JAZLBD010000010.1:0-55949 GCA_045613545.1 Christensenellaceae bacterium | reverse complement strand
TGGCAACTGGTTCCAAATCTATGCAGGATTTGCAGGCGGTCAAACCACGGTCACGATCTACTCTGTGGAATGGGTAGGCGAAGAAATTGAAGTGTACGACGTTCCCGAAAATGCAATCGCATGGTCGACGGAAAACATCTCCATGGCACCCATTCAAGATCCTAACAATCCTGAAGCAAACTGGGGCTATGCAAGAAACATCGAAACGGTGAAAGTTGGTGTTCCTGCAGGCTACACGGGCGAATTCACGAAAGAATCCGCAGTAAAAGTGACGGGTAATGAATCCGACCTGAATCACGTATGCTTGGATATGGATATCTCTTCCGTAATGAACAATCTCGATAGCTATAAAGATTCCGATTACCTTTCGATATGGCTTAGAGTGGACAGAGTGGACGGCGAAGCGCTTTCTAGCTCGTTTGAAATCAGAACGCAACTTTCTCCTGCTCATAACAGCATGGCAGGTGCAGACTGGGTGCAGATTTACCACAGCGGTAAATACGGACACGTTCCTTCTGCAGGCGATCCTACGCAATTTGTAGGTCAATTCGCAGAAATGAGAATTACGAAAGCGGAACTTGAATCCAAAAAGAGTCTTGGTAGCTGGTTGCAAGTTTGGGGCTATGGCGGTGGCGCACAAACCACGATCACGATCTATTCCGCTGAATGGAACGAATATGAAACCTATTATGGCGATTTGAACGTTTCCGCTAACCAATATGTTGAGTTTGCTGATTATACCGGCGCAACCGCAACGGTTGAAAACGGTGTGACGGCAGTCACGGGTGGCTTCTATAGCGGCACCACTGACCGTTCGGGTGTTAGTATCGACATGACGAATATCTTTGGCGCTTTGGACGAATACAAAGACAACGACTACTTCACGGTAAAAGTAAAGGCTGCAAGATTGGACGGTTATGCGCCTAATTCCAACGTAGAAATGAGAATTGGTCACGCTCCTAACAACCAAGAAGGTTCTTGGTTCAAGATTTTGGGTGCAGGCTATACGTGGCTTTCAAACCCCAACGTGGATAGCAGCGCTGATTCCGTAACGAAATTCTTCGGCGAAGAATTCATTGAAATCGTATTGACGAAGGCTGATATCGTTGCAGCAGGCAGCCTTAACGGTTCCTTCATCTCCATCTTCGTTGAAAACGCAGGCGCTCAAACGACGATCTACGTAAAAGACGCTAAGTGGGTGAAGTACGAATCTTTCTTCGGCGCATTGAACGTTTCCGCTAACCAATACAACGATATGATTCAATACGGCTACGCAGGCGCAACCGGAACGGAAGTTGACGGCGCGCTCAAGGTAGAAGGTACGTCCTACTCCGGCACCTACCGTTCGGGCGTGAAGATTGATATGTCGAGAGTGTTTGCTGGTTGGAACGAATACAAGGCTTCCGACTACTTGGCAGTCACCCTCAAGATTGAAGCGACCGGCGGTGCTCTTACCGGAAACAACGATTTTAGAATCACGAGAACGGCAACGGCTGACACCGAAGGTACTTGGGCTTGGATTTATTCCGATAAGGGCGGTCTTGCTCACATTTCCAAAGGTTCTCCCAACGCATTCGTTGGTGAATACGTGACGCTTACGTTTACGAAAGGCGAAATCGATGCGATGACGGCTCAAAACGACCTCAACGGCAACTGGATCACGATCTTCATTGAAGACAACGCTCCCGTAGCACTCTACGTGAAAGACGTTCAATGGGTTGAAAAGGTATTGTTTGCTGGCGAATTAACTGCAAGCGCTAACCAATATGTTGAACTTGCTGGTGCTGGTTATACCGGTGCCACCGGAACGGAAATTGACGGCGCGCTCAAGGTAGAAGGTGGTTCCTACTCGGGTACCTATCGTTCGGGCGTGAAGATTGATATGTCGAACGTCTTGGCTGGTCTTGCAGACTACAAAGATACCGACTACTTCACGATTACGTTCAGAGTAGAAAGAAACGACGGCGCTGCTCCCAGCGAGAACGCAGAATTCAGAATTGGTCAAGCAGTGATGATGGATCAAGAAGGTAACTGGTTCCAAATCTATACGAACAAATCTGCTCTTTCCCACGTATCTTCCGGTTCTCCCGATTCGTTCTTCTCGAGCGAATACGTGACGATCACGTTGACGAAAGCGCAAATCGCAGCAGCTAACTATTCGGGTGACTGGTTCTCCATTTTCATTGAAGATACGGCTCCCGTAACGTTCTACTTTGCATCTGCAGCTTGGGTTATCGCTGAATAAGCTTTAATAACAACAAAACAAAAAAGAGAATAGGCGCGCAATACGCCTATTCTTTTTTTGCGTTTTATAAGATTGACACACGGGCGGTTTTTATGCTATACTAAGCCTATAAAAGGTTTTTGGGAAAGGTGGTTTATGAAATATGAAATCAAAGTGGCGAAGAGGGAGGATATTCCTTTGCTTTGCGAGCTTTTTAGCGAGGGGATTGCCTTTCTAAAAGCGCAAGGGGTGGATCAGTGGCAAGACGGGTATCCAAACCGCGAAGTGGCAAACGAGGATCTCTCCGCTTCCGCCTCTTATCTTTTGTGGGTGAACGGGGAAGCGGTTGCCACGATGGCGATTTTTCCCTTTGACGAGAACTACCGCCACCTTTTTAAGGGGGAGTGGATTGTTAAAGGAGAGGAGTATTTTGCGATCCATCGCGTTTGCGTTGCGCCTTTTGCGCGAGGAAAAGGTTGGACGAGGGTATTATACGAATACGCCGAGAATCTTGCCCGCGCGGAAAATAGGAAAAGTTTGCGCGCAGATACGCATAAGGACAATTTGCCTATGCGCCGTGCGCTTGAAAAAAACGGGTTTATCGCCTGCGGAGAGGTGATTTTATCCCGTAGCGGTGAAAAGCGGATCGCGTATGAAAAACTTTTGACGGAGGATTCTATGAAAAGTAAGAAAACGGTGGTGGTTGCCACGGGAAATAAGCATAAACTGCGCGAAATTTCGGAGATTTTCCCCGATATACAATTCCTTTCACAAAAGGAGGCTGGTTTTTTAGAGGAAGTAGAGGAGACGGGGGAAACCTTTGCCGAGAACGCCTACCTAAAAGCGTACGCCGTCGCAAAAGCGCTTGGCGTGCCTGCCCTTGCGGACGATAGCGGGATTTGCGTGAACGCGCTCGGCGGTGCTCCCGGGGTGCATAGCGCGCGGTTTTGTGGCTATCACGGCGACGATAAGAAGAATCGGGATTTGCTCAAAGAAAAATTACAAGGGGAGACCGATCGTTCGGCGTATTTTTGTAGCGCCATCGTCCTTTGCTATCCCGACGGGAGTAGCGTTTTAGCCGAGGGAAAAACGTACGGAAAAATCCTTTTGGAAGAAGAGGGGACGGGCGGATTTGGGTACGATTGTATTTTCTATAGCAACGAACTCGAAAAGTCGTTCGGCGTTGCCTCCGCGGAGGAGAAAAACGCCGTTTCTCACCGTTTTAAGGCGCTTTGTGCTCTCAAAGAAAAGCTCGGTGGGAGTTTCGCAGATACGATCAAATAAAAATTTTGTATTTTTTAGTAAAATATAAGTGACAAACGTCGAAAAATATAGTATAATATACGATGGGAAAAATCGAAGAATATACGAAAGGAAAAAATTTATGGAAGTCTTTAAGGCAATCGTAAACATTTTGGCTGGGTGCGGTGCATTTTTGCTTGGCTTTAAGCTCCTTAGCGATAATATGGAAAAAATCGCTGGGAACGGACTCAAAAAATTGTTTAACAAAACCTCGAATAAGAAAATGGTCGGCGTTGGGATCGGTGCCGTTTCCACTGCCGTTGTGCAAAGTTCGGGCGTGACAACCGTTATGGTCGTCGGCTTCGTCAATGCGGGGATTATGACCTTGTTCCAAGCGGCGACTGTGATTATGGGCGCCAATATCGGTACGACGATCACTGCGCAAATTGCCGCGCTTAGCTCGTTTGATATCGCGCCGTTCTTTATCTTATTGCTCTTTATCGGCGTTATGATGGAAATGCTTTGTACAAGCGAAAAAGTAAAATCCATCGGGCTTGCCATTGCAGGGCTTGGGATCGTATTCTTCGGACTTGAAACGATGTCGTCTGCAATGAGCGCTTATAAGGAATCGCCCGCGGTGATTCGTTTGTTGGAATCGATACAAAACCCGTTCCTCCTCCTCTTGTTCGGGGCGGTGTTCACGGCGCTTTTGCAATCGTCTTCTGCCGTGACGACGATTATCATTGCTATGGCAACGCAAGGTCTTCTCATCGGTGGCGGTGGGAACGCCGTGCTCTATATCATTTTAGGATCGAACATCGGCTCGTGCGTGACGGCGCTTTTGTCGTCGATCGGCACTTCGATCAACGCGCGCAGAGCAAGTATTATTCACCTTCTTTTCAATGTGATCGGCTCGCTTTTGTTTACCATTATGTTGCTCGTTTGGTCGAAAGGGGTGATAGGGGCTAACTTCTACGAGGTCACCTTTGCAAAATGGTTTGCAAGCGAAGGCACGCAAATCGCTATGTTCCACACTTTCTTCAACGTGGTTTGTACGATTATGTTCTTGCCGTTTACGAATCTGCTCGTGAAAGCGTCTACGATTCTCGTTCCCGAGAAAAAACCGGAAGCGGGCAAAGAGCCTTGGGAACTCGTTTATATGGACAAGCGCTTCTTGTCCTCCCCCGTCCTTGCCATCGGACAGCTCACTAAAGAAACCTTCCGTATGGCGGATATGGCGATGCTGAGCTTAAAAAAGGCGTTCGACGGCTTCGTGCAAAAGGACGTATCCGTAGAGGGGGACGTGCGTTCCCTCAACGAGAGCGTTTCTAAAATTGCTTCGTCCGTAAGCGATTATTTGGTGCAAGTATCCGCTGGCGCCGTATCTCTTCGCGACGAGAAGAAAGTTGCCGCGCTCCATAGTGATCTTGGAGATATCGTGCGTATTTCTGAACTTGCGGACAACCTTACCAAATACACCAAAAAAGCCGTCACGGAAAACCTCACTTTCTCGGAGGGGATTGAAGAAAAAATTCAAGGAATGTACGACAAGATTGAAAAACAATACGCCGTCGTCAAGGAAATTTGTTTGGACGGCAACAAACGCTTGCTCTCCTCTGCGGATGCGATCGAAGAGGAGATCGACGATATGAGAAAGTGGCTCGTTTCCGAACATATCGCGCGCCTTAGTAAAGGGGAATGTAAACCGGAAAACAATACGATTTTCGTCAACCTCGTTTCCAATTTGGAACGTGTCGGCGACCATATCAACTTCCTCGCGCACAGTCAAGAAAGCGTATAATCCTTTTGACTTAAACGTATTTTATTTTTCGGAAAGTATACGCAAATATTAAAATGGAGAAGTAAGAAAGAAGTATGAATCTAACGAGTCTTTTATCGTCGGAAGTAGGATTGGGGGAATTTTTCCACTTGCTTGGACAAACTCCTATCCTTTGGGTAGTGGTACTTTTGACGCTCGGCGTTATCCTTGTCAACGGTTGGACGGATGCGCCTAACGCGATTGCAACTTGCGTAGCGACGAGAGCGCTACGGCCGAAAACGGCTATTTGGATGGCGGCTGTGTTTAATTTCTTGGGCGTGTTCGTCATGACGAAATTAGCCCCTGCTGTAAGCGCCACTATTTTTAACATGGTGAGCTTTGGCGACGATACGCAAATTGCGAGCATCGCGCTTTCCGCCGCTATGTTTGCTATCGTCGTTTGGGCGGTGATGGCTTGGGCGTTCGGAATTCCGACAAGTGAAAGCCACGCGCTCATCGCAGGGCTTACTGGCGCCGCGATTGCCGTCAATAATAGTTTTAGCGGTGTCAATGGTAGTGAGTGGATAAAGGTTCTCATTGGGATCGGCGTATCTCTCGTGCTTGGGTTTGGATTCGGGTTTCTTATCACGAAAGCCATTCAAAAAATTTGTAAAAATATGAATTATCGCCGTTTGAATAATTTCTTCGAAAAAGGAGAAATCGTGGCGGCGGCTGGTACGGCGTTTATGCACGGCGCGCAAGACGGTCAAAAATTTATCGGCGTGTTCTTGCTTGGTATGGCGCTCACGCAAGGGCAGATGGAATCTACCTTTATCGTACCCCCGTGGCTCATGGTGCTTTGTTCCGCCGTGATGGCGCTTGGGACGAGCATCGGCGGTATGAAGATTATCAAATCGGTAGGAATGGATATGGTAAAGCTTGAAAAATATCAAGGCTTTTCCGCTGACCTCGCCGCATCCGCCGGACTTTTGGTTTGCTCCCTTACGGGACTTCCCGTATCCACGACCCACGCAAAGACGATTTCTATTATGGGCGTCGGCGCGGCGAAACGGTTCCGTTCGGTTAATTGGGGGGTTGCCAAAGAAATGGCGCTCACTTGGGTGCTTACCTTCCCCGGTTGCGGACTCGTTGGCTTCCTTATGACGAAATTATTTATGTTTATATTTTAATTTGAAATGAAATTAGGAGAAAAATATTATGAAAAACAAATCCTTTGATTACTTCGCTTCTCTTGTGAAAATGGCGGAATTTGCTTTGGAAGAAGCGCGTTTTTTGAAAACGATCTGCGATTCGTTCGATCCTGAAAAATTGCCCGAACATAAAGATCATTTACATAACTTAGAACACGCGTGCGATATGGAAAAACACGAGTTCACCAAAGCGCTTATCCGTGAATTCTTACCGCCCGTTGAAAGGGACGATTTGTTCCATTTAGCACACATTACCGACAATTTGGTCGATTGCGTGGAAGGGGTAGTCGTGTTCTTCTATATGGCGGATATTCGTACCCTCCGCGAGGACGTGGGCGTGTTTGCCGATTTGGTCATTTCTTGTTGCGAAAAAACGTGCGTTATGCTCCAAGAATTCCGCAACTTTAAGAAATCCCCCGAAACGCTTAAACAAGCGATTGTCGAGCTTAACGACTTGGAAGAAAGAGGGGATAGATTGTATATGGACGCGGTAAGAACGCTTTCTGCTACCGCGCAAACGACGAGAGAAATTATCGAATGGCGCGACGTGTATAGCAATTTTGAAAAGTGCTTCGACGCTGCGGAATCCATTGCGGATAATGTCGAATCGGTTATTTTGAAGAATAGTTAATTTGTATTATAGCGCGCCTTATTCAAAAAAGGCGCGTTTCCCTTTTTGTTTAGATGGTAAAAAGAACAAATTTTCAAAAAGGAGTTGTATATTGCGAGAAAACGTGTTATAATAGACTTAATAAATTTTCTTTTATAAGGAGGAAAAATATATGAGAATGATTTTGAATGAAACGAGCTATTTCGGCGCAGGTTGCAGAAAAGAGCTTGCGGGCGAAATGGCAAGAAGAGGGTTTAGGAAAGCGTTCGTCGTTTCCGATAAAGACCTTGTAAAGTACGGCGTGGCTAAATTCGTGACGGACGAGCTCGACGCGATGCATGCGGAATACGTTGTTTTCGACGACGTAAAAGCCAACCCTACCATCCATAACGTACAATCCGCGTACGCCGTGTTCAAAGATTTCGCGCCCGACGTGATTATCGCAATCGGCGGGGGATCGGTTATGGATACGGCAAAGGCGGTCGGTATTATCGCCACAAACCCCGATTTCTACGACGTAAAATCGCTCGAGGGGGTTGCCGACACCAAGCATAAGTCCTTCCCCTTGATCGCGTTTGCAACCACGGCGGGTACGGCGGCGGAAGTGACGATCAACTATGTAATCACCGACGAGGAGGCGGGTAGAAAACTCGTTTGCGTCGATCCCAACGATATCCCCATGATCGCGTTCAACGACGCGGATATGATGAAGAGTATGCCCAAGGGTCTTACAGCGGCAACGGGTATGGACGCGCTCACCCACGCGATTGAGGGGTATATTACAAGGGGCGCACAACCGCTTTCCGACCTCCTTTGCTGGAACTCGATCAAGTTTATTGCAGAAAATCTCGAAAACGCCGTAAAAGACGGCAACGACGCGAATGCAAGAGAGGGTATGGCGCTCGGCTCGTACGTGGCAGGCATGGCGTTCTCGAACGTAGGGCTCGGCATCGTGCACTCGATGGCGCACCCCCTGGGAGCAAGATTCGATATCGCCCACGGCGTTGCAAACGCGCTGTTGCTTCCGTACGTAATGGAATTCAATATAGCGTCTCGCAAGGCAAAATACGCAGATATCGCGCGCGCTATGGGGGTTTGCGTGAAAGGAATGGACGAAGATAGCGCGGCGCAAGCGGCGATTGACGCGGTGGTAAAACTTAGCAAAGCCATCGGAATACCGCAACACCTGTCCGAAATCGGCATCAAGGAAAGCGATTTGGAAATGCTCGCAAGCGACGCCATTATCGACCCTTGCACGGGCGGAAATCCCGCGGACGTGACGAAAGAGGATATCCTCGCGATTTACAAAAAAGCGCTCTAATAAAAACGGATAAGAAAAAGACTAACGAAAGTTCGTTAGTCTTTTTTGTGGTGGAACGAGTGCAACGTAAATTAAACTGTAAAAATACTTGACTACTGATTGCAAATATGGTAAACTATATTCGTCACACAGTTGAATCTTTTTTTTGCACAGAGTACAATTATGCGAATTTGTACTTCTTTTCTCTGTGTAAAAGAGCTGTGTGACAACAAGTGAAGTACATTTCGGGGTGTGCTTTGCTTGCAAGGCACACTTTTTTATTTTCGATTTTCATTAGGTAAATATCTTTTCTCGTAAGTTGCGACAATGATAAAGGAAACATGGGATAACACTCGTGTTTCCTTTTTCATAAATACAAAATAATTCGAACGATTCTCTTGTCGCAAATAGGTGAACGTGGTACGGATTATTTTGGTTTGTGAAGCGACTACAATTTAGCGTCCCGTTTAATTTTTTAAGAAAAACGGACAACGCTCGCGCGCACCACCGCTAATACGGTGTTCGCTGCGACACTTCAGCCACACACAAAAAGGACATACCAAACGGTATGTCCTTTTTGTGGTGGAGTAAGAGTAACCTAAATCGAACCTTTTATATTAGAATCTTTAAAATAGGAATAAATTTTGTAATTCCAAAAATCGTTGTTACAAATAAATTTTTTGATACTTTTAGTATTTATTTACGATGGGAATATTATAATGCATCAGCACGCAAACGAATTGATTATTTTTAAAACTTGTTCCGTCGTCAAGAAAATTAATAAGACAAACTTCGTCTTTTCCTATAACGGAAACTTTAATCACAGCACCTCTTGAACGTAACTCAACGCGAAGAATATTGTCAATATGCGCGGTCTGGCTTTTTTTAAAAGCTTTTATGACGGTAAATGATTTATTTTCAAAAACAAATTTTTCTTTTTTTCCTACGTATATTCCTAAGGTTGAGAGAGAAGCGAAGAAAAAGCCAATAAATAGAATCCAAAAAAAGTTTTCAAGTTCCGTTGGGTTAATACAATAAAAGACAGCAGCAAAAATCATCAAGGCAATTCCCAAAAATAAGCCGACAAAGAATGTAATGATTTGCCATTTTGGCGCAGTGATACAAAAATCCAAAGAATCTTCGTTCATAATTAATCTCCTTATTGCATATTGAATTTATTATTTAAAAATATTATAACTTAATTCTGTGAGCAAGTCAATTATTTGTAGCAGTTAAAAGAAGAGCTCTTAAAACGATTTTGTATTTGCGCGTAAAAAAAAGAGAAACCCAATCGCGAACATAAGTGGTTCGATTTAGGTTTCTTTATGGTGGGCAGAGGTGGATTCTCGCCTATGGCGAGAGCGTCGTCGCGCCGTTGAGGTTCGGGAAGAGAGATTTTGCGTATTACGGACGCTCCTCGCGCGAACCACCGTTAATGCGGTGTTTCATCAAGACACCTCAGCCACACACAAAAAGGACATACCAAACGGTATGTCCTTTTTGTGGTGGGCAGAGGTGGATTCGAACCACCGAAGTCGAAGACGTCAGATTTACAGTCTGATCCATTTGGCCACTCTGGAATCTGCCCGATTTGGTGCCTTGAGGTGGAATTGAACCATCGACAGACAGATTTTCAGTCTGTTGCTCTACCAACTGAGCTATCAAGGCATATATTTGCCCGTTCCTCTTACAAGAAACGGGCTATTTTTATGGCGACCCAGAACGGGCTCGAACCGTCGACCTCCAGCGTGACAGGCTGGCGCTCTAACCAACTGAGCTACTGGGCCATATTTTTATGTAATTTTGGTGGGCCTTCACGGATTCGAACCGCGGACCAATCGGTTATGAGCCGACAGCTCTGACCACTGAGCTAAAGGCCCTTTCCCTGCCTCGCTCTTACAAGCGCTTGTTTATAATAGACGATTTTTCAAGAAATGTCAAGTATTTTTTACCACTTTTTCAAAAAAACTTTTTCGAGTAAATTACTTATTATTCGTCCGATTTTGACAAAACACGTGTTGGAAATTTTTATACAATGAAAGGGCGGTGAAAAAAGGAGAAAAACTATGGAAATATTACAAAAACTGTCGGGTGATACCCTCTATATGTTTTTGCGTGGCGAGATAGACGAGCACTCCGCCTCTCAATCGCGAAAACGCGCCGATCTTATTTTGGACGAGCATCTATACGTAAAGAGGGTCGTATTTAATCTGCGCGATATAGGGTTTATGGATTCGACGGGGATCGGGTTTTTGATCGGACGGTATAAAAAATTAAAAAAGTTCGGCGTGTCTTGCTACATAGCCGAGCCGAATCTTTCGGCAGATAAAATCTTGGCGATGAGCGGTATTTATTCCATCATTCCAAAAATCAACGACGCACAAGGAGTAGGGGTATGAAAAATTATATTAGAATGGAATTTTCCGCGCTTAGCGAAAACGAAAATTTTGCTCGGAGCGCCGTCGCGGCGTTCGCGCTTCCGCTCAATCCCACGCTTGCGGAAATTTCCGATATTAAAACGGTGGTAAGCGAGGGAGTGACCAACTGTATCGTACACGCCTATAAAGGGGGTGGCTTCGAGCATAAAATCGTGATCGAGTGCGATTTACAAGGCGACCAAAACGGTGGCGTCGTACATATCACGATCATAGACGAGGGGTGCGGGATCGAGGACGTCGAACAAGCGATGCAACCGTTCTTTTCCACCGCCCTTCAAGACGAGCGTTCAGGAATGGGGCTTACAATTATGCAAACGTTTACGGACGAGTTTTCTATGGATACCAAGATCGGAAAGGGTACGAAAATTTCAATGTCGAAAAAGATCGGCGCAAAGGTGGGGGAATGTTAGATGAAAAGGCTACAATCGAGTATATTCGCCTTGCAAAATCGGGGGACGAAGAGGCAAAAAGCCGTCTGATTACAGAGAACGTGTCTCTCGTTAAGAGCATCGTGAAACGCTATTTGGGAAAAGGTGTAGAATACGACGATTTATTCCAGCTCGCCTGTATGGGGTTTTTGAAAGCGATCGTTGGGTTCGACGAGAAGTTTGGGGTGCGATTTTCCACCTACGCCGTACCGATGATCGCAGGTGAAATCAAACGTTTTATGCGCGACGACGGATCGGTGAAAGTGTCCCGACAAATGAAACAAACAGCGAAAGAAATGAAAGAATTTATCGCGACTTTTTCCGTGAAAGAGGGGAGACAACCGTCGATTCAAGAAGTGGCAAGCGCTTTTTCGATGGACGAAAACGAGGCGGTTTTCGTGATGGGCTCCTCGCGTATGCCGATTTCTATTTACGGGGAAGTGGGCAGAGGGGACGAAAGGGAGCTTTTGGAAGTTTTGCCGGCGAAAGACGATCAAGAGGAAATGATTGAAAAAATGATTTTACGCACCGCCATCGAACGATTGCCCGAACGCGAGAGAAAAATCATCGTGCTTAGGTATTTTCGCGATATGACGCAGTGCGAAGTAGCGCAAAAAATAGGGGTTAGCCAAGTCCAAGTGTCGAGACTGGAGAGTAAGATTCTGAAAGACTTTAAGAAAAAACTGCTGAGTTGACGATAAAAAAAGAGAAGGGGGAAAGAAAAATGCTTTTCCCGTTCTTTTTTTGTTGGCGTTCTTTGAAAAATTTGTTATAATATAGGTATGAATAAGAAAAAAAATCAAAATAACGGCTGGGATTTGTCCCGCCTGAATAAGCAAAATTTATCGGGCGGAGCGTATACCCTTTCCGCCGTTTTACCCACCTTGCTTTCTTTCCTCTTCTTGCTGGGTGTTTCTCTTTTGGGCCTTACCAAGGAGGGGTATGAAAACGAGGATTGGTTTTTGTACGCGTCCTTTTTAATCACGCCGATTGCGTTTTTACTCATCGCTCTGTTCGCTTTTTGCAAGACGGAAATGAAACCGAAAGAGTTTTTCTGCAAAGGGAAAGGACGTTATTATTGGATAGCGCTCCTACTCCAATTCGGACTGTTTTCCTTGTCGGAACTCAACGGGATGTTCGTGAACGTCTTACATAAATGGCTCGGCTACGAACCCTCGGAAATCCAATTGCCGAATATTTACGGTTGGGGACTTTGGGGGAATTTGCTCGTAGTGGCGCTCTTGCCCGCCGTCTTTGAGGAATTATTTTTTAGAGGACTATTGCTTCGCGGACTCAAAAATTACGGAACGTTGTTCGCCGTTTTGACGTGCGGAGGACTGTTTGCGCTTTATCATCAAAATCCGGCGCAAACCGTCTATCAATTTATCTGTGGCGTTTTGTTCGCGCTGATCGCCTTAAAAGCGGGCAGTATTATTCCCACGATCCTCTCACATTTTTTGAACAACGCGACGATACTTTTGTTTTATCGGTTTGGGCTGGAACGTTTTTCCACTTCCTTTTCGATCGTGTTTTACAGCCTTTCCGCTGTAGCGCTCCTTTGTAGCGTTTGCTATTTGATTATAGGGGACAAACGGGAAGAAAGCAAGGAAAAATCGAAAAAGAAAGACTTCTTCTTATATGCATTGGGTGGAATTCTCATCTTTGCGATCGTTTGGATCTTCAACCTATTTACGGGGGTGTAAAGGGATCGTATGCAAAAGATTAATTTCGTAGTGGTTGGAAAAATCAAAGAAAAATTTTACCGTGAGGCGGTGGAAGAATACGTCAAACGCCTTTCGCGGTTTGCGAAAATAGAAATAAAGGAAATAGCGGAAGGGAAAACGCTCGAGGCGGAGGCGCAAGATATTTTGCGCGCCGTGAGCGGATACGTCGTTGCGCTTGCGGTGGAGGGGAAGAAACGTTCGAGCGAGGGACTTGCGGACGTGATGAAAAAGCAAATGGACGCAGGCAAAGAGATCACGTTCGTGATTGGATCGTCTTGCGGTCTTTCCGATACCGTGAAGAATAGAGCGGACGAAAAACTCTCTTTTTCGGATATGACTTTTCCGCACCAACTGATGCGGGTAATTTTAGCGGAACAAGTCTATCGCAGTTTTATGATTATAAGCGGATCCACCTATCACAAATAAACCCTTGACGGCATATACTGTGCTGTATGAATATTTATGAAGAAACGGAAGGGTTTTTCGAGCGTTTTTGCGGCGAGAAACGCGTGATCGGAAAATCGGTTTTGGGACGAAACATATACGCCGTTAAAATCGGCTACGGACGTCCTACGGGGATCGTACAGTACGCGATCCACGGACGTGAATGGATTACGACGAAGCTCGCTTTCTTGCACGCTACGAGCAAGGTAATCGGGAGCGTTTGGCTCGTTCCTCTCTCCAATCCCGACGGAGCGCTTTTATCCCAAGAGGGGATTGCCTCCGTGAAAGGGGAACGGCAGAAAAAAAGACTGTTGAGTTTGTCTAAAAACGGAAATTTTTCCCTATGGAAAGCGAATGCAAGAGGGGTGGACTTAAACGTGAATTTCCCTGCAAGGTGGGGGACGGGCAAATCCAACGCGTTTATACCGTCGAGCGAAAACTACGTGGGCGAGCATCCCTTTTCCGAGCCGGAAACCCTAGCCTTGAAGCGTTTTACCGAGGAGATTTCTCCCGACTATACGCTCAGTTATCATAGCAAGGGCGAAGAGATTTATTGGTATTTTTACCAACCGCTATACCGTTGCGCCGTCGATAAGGCGATCGCTTTGGAAATAGCAAAAGATACCGGCTATTCTCTTTCCATGGCGCTCGGAAGCGTGGGCGGTTATAAGGATTGGTGCATCGAAAAGCGAAAAATCCCCTCGTTTACGATCGAGGTGGGGGCGGACTGCTTGTCCCATCCTCTTTCCGTTAAAGATTTGGGAGAGATAGTCGAAAAAAACAAAGAGGTGCTACACACCCTTTCTTGGGCGTATCGAACGTACGCGAAAGAGGAAGAATTATGAGAAAACTGACGAGAGAAGAAAAATTTATGAATATGGCAATCCGCGCGGCAAAGCGTGGGCAAAAGCAAGGGGAAGTGCCGATCGGAGCGGTGGTAGTTTTCGAGGATAAGGTGATATCCAGCGGATATAACCGTCGCGCGAAATTACAGCTCGCTTCCGCGCACGCGGAAATGATGGCGATCGACCGCGCTTGTAAAAAATTTTCTTCGTGGCGTCTTCCCGAGGGGGCGGAGCTGTACGTGACGTTAGAGCCTTGCCCGATGTGTATGGGCGCGGTTTTGAATGCGCGCGTGGACAAGGTGTATTTTGGGGCATACGAACAAAAAGGGAGATCTCTTACCAAAGAGCTTGCCGAGGCGAATCTTCTCAACCATACCACAACGGTCGTGGGGGGAGTGAAAGAAAAGGAGTGTTCGACTCTTCTTACGGATTTCTTTTCCGGAATGCGGGACAAGCAAAAACAGGAAAAGGAAGAGCGTAAGAAGAAAGAGCTTTTGGAAGAAAAAGAAAAAAGCGAAAAATAATTTTTCATTTCTACGGCGAATAGGTTGACGAAACGCTTGAAATAGAGTATGATAGAATTAACCAAAAAAGTAGACGGACGTCTACTGTACGTCGGCCGTTTTTTACAATAGAAAAAAAATCGCGACGAGCTTGCGCGGTAAAGCGGAGCTTTGAGCGACAAAAAAATAGGATGGTACATCATGATAACTCACGGAAATGAAATCAAGTTGTTCTCCGGCAATTCCAACCGCCCTTTGGCGGAAGCAATCGCAAAGAAGCTCAATACCGAGCTTGGCGAAATTGAAGTTGCCACTTTCTCCGATGGAGAAATCAACGTTCACATTGCGGAAACGGTCCGCGGTAGGGATTTGTTCATTATTCAATCCACCTGCGCGCCCGTCAACGACAATCTTATGGAACTGTTGATTATGATCGACGCGGCAAAGCGCGCAAGCGCTGGGCGTATTACCGCGGTTATTCCCTATATGGGGTATGCCCGTCAAGATCGAAAAGCGCGTTCTCGCGATCCCATCACGGCAAAACTCGTCGCAAACCTCATTACGAAAGCAGGCGCGGACAGAGTGCTCACGATGGATCTTCACGCGGAACAAATTCAAGGTTTTTTCGATATCCCTGTGGACAATTTGCTCGGTGGTCCTACGGTGTATAACTATTTTGCAAAGAAAGGCAACATCGACGTGGTCGTCGCGCCCGATATGGGTAGCGTAAAGCGCGCAAGAAAGGTAGCGGAAAAATTCGGCGTTCCCATTGCGATCATCGACAAACGCCGTCCTAAGGCGAACGTGATGGAAGTTATGAACATCATCGGCGACGTCAACGGAAAACGTTGCTTTATGATCGACGATATGATTGATACGGCAGGCACGATTTGTCAAGGCGCGCAAGCGCTCAAAGACCTTGGCGCAACGGAAATCTACGCCGCTTGCACCCACGCCGTTTTAAGCGGTCCTGCGGTGGAAAGATTGGATAAATCACCGATTACCAAACTGATTATGCTCGATACCATTCATCTCCCCGATGAAAAGAAACGGGATAAATTTGAAGTATTGACCGTTGCGGACATTTTTGCGGCAGCAATCGAGAACGTATATCTCGACAAGCCGATGTCCAAGCTTTACGACTGATAAAAAATTGAGAGAAAGCCGTCGTCCTATACGTATTTTGGACGGCGGTTTTACAAAAAGAAGGTAGTATGTATTTAATAGTAGGACTCGGCAATCCCGATAAAAAGTACGAAAAAACTTTCCATAATATGGGGTATATCGCCGTGGGCGACGCGGCGGAACAGCTCGGTGCGAAGTTCAAAAAAATAGAATGTGAAGCGTCGGTCGCGGAATGTTTCGTCCGTGGCGAAAAGGTGATTCTCGCGCGTCCGCTTACCTATATGAACCATTCGGGAAGAGCGGTAAAACAACTCATGGCAAAATATAAAACGTCCCCCGAAAACTTGCTCGTGATCTACGACGATTACGACTTGCCCAAGGGGAAAGTGCGCATCCGCGCAAGCGGTAGCGCCGGCACGCATAACGGTATGCGTAGCGTGATTGGGGAGACGGGGATCAAGGATTTTGCGAGAATTCGTATCGGAATTCGCGACGAAAAGGTGGAAATTCCTATCATTGATTACGTGCTTTCCGACGTCAAAAAAGAGGATTATGAAATTTATTCTTCCGCTTGCAAAAAAGCGGGGGAGGCAGTCGTGTGTTTTGCGCAAGGGGAATCCATCGACAACGTAATGTGCAAATTCAACGGCTAACGTAGGGTATGCAAGACAAGTATTTTTCTTTTTCACAACTGAAGGGGGACTACCCCTTATTAGAAGCGGATATCCGCCGTGGGACTCCCACGGCGGTATTTGGCGTTTCCGATTCGCTGAAATACCTCGTCGCTTCCATGGTGGACGCGCCCGTTTTATATATTACCGCAGATCATATTACCGCGCAAAAGGCGGCGGATGCCATAGCCGAGTTTTCGGGGAAAGCTGTGGATATGCTCCCTGCAAAAGACGAGGTACTTACCTATCGCAAGGCGCTTTCCAAAGATTCGTTATTCAAGCGGATCAAGGCTATGGACGGCTTGCGAGGAGGCGGAGTAGTAACGGCGGAAATCGACGCCGTTATGCAACTTTTTCCCAAATCTTTGCCTAAAATTTCTTTGCAAGAGGGGGAGAGTGTCGACTTTTCGCGCCTTTCGGAGACTCTCGTGGCAATGGGATATACTCGTAGTTTTGAAGTGGAACAAGAGGGAGTGTTCGCCCTGCGCGGAGACATTTTGGATATTTACCCCGTGCAGATGGAAAACCCCGTTCGCGTGGATTTTTTCGACGACGTCGTAGAAAAGATAAAACCGTACGACATAGCAACGGGCAAGCGATTGGAAACGCTTTCGGAGATTACTATTTTTCCTGCAACCGACTGCTTTTTGGAGGAGGAAGAAAAACAAACGATCAAGGATCGTCTCAAAAAGGAGCTCTCACAATTCCACGACGCAAACGCTTACGCCCGCGCGAACGCTATTGCGGACGAACTTATTGAATCGCAAGGGGATCACGCCTCCTTTTTAATACCGTTGCTAAAAAACACCACGGATATTTTTTCGTTGCTTTCCCCCGATACGGTCGTGATTTTCGACGAGGGAAAGTCGATTTGGGATAAGTGCGAATCCCTTTATAAGGAGTTTGAAGAACGATTTAACCGCCTCATGAAAGGCGGAGAAGTTTTCCCGTTTTCCAAGGGGCAATACCTTGCCAAAGAAACCTTGTTGCAAGGCTTAAAAAAGTTTCGATCTCTCGCGCTACAAACCTTTACGGGCAGTCCGTATTTCTTTGAACCGATGAAAACCTACCGCTTGCCGTTCACACCGACGAGCAAGTATCTCAACGGCTTCCCCAACCTTTTAACCGACGTCAAGAACTGGCTCAAAGGCGGTTATCGCGTACTGCTTTGCTGTGGCGAGGTGGGGCGCGGAGAAAAAATGAAAGAATTATTGGCGGGGGAATACCTGCCCGTCTATCCTTTGGAAAATCTGTTGGAGAACCAAGCGGGCGTGTGCGTGCTTTCTCGACGGGTAGAAAAAGGTTTCGTCTTGCACGAAAGTAAACTTGTCGTGATTGGTTCAGGGGATTTATATACGAAACCCGCCGATAAAAAGCGGGTACGTAGAAAGCGCGGGGTTCTATTCGTTGCGCCCGAAGTCGGGGATTACGCCGTCCACGAAACGCACGGCATCGGTAAGGTCGTCGGTACGAAAAGAATCGAAACGACGGACGGGACGAAAGAGTATATCGCTCTTTCTTATAAGGACGGGGATACGTTGTACGTCCCCGTGGAGAATATAGACGTTTTATCCAAGTACGTAGGGGAGGCGGATCCTCCGCTCTCCAAGATCGGCGGGGCGGACTTTGAACGGGTAAAAACGCGCGTGAAAGCTTCGCTTAAAAAACTCGCGTTCGACCTCAAACAGTTATATGCAGAACGAGCCGAAGAAAGAGGGTTTGCTTTCCCCAGAAACGACGTGTTTTTGGAGGAGTTTTTCGACGGTTTTTCCTACGATTTGACCCCCGATCAACAAAGTAGCGTAGAGGAAATTTTAGAGGATATGTACTCGCCGAAAGTGATGGATAGATTGCTTTGTGGCGACGTTGGGTTCGGTAAAACGGAGGTGGCTTTCCGCGCGATTTATCTTTGCGTTTTAGCAGGCAAACAAGCGGCGATTATGTGCCCCAGCACGATTTTGTGTGGTCAACATTTCAACACCGCTATGGAGCGATTTTCCTCCTACGGCGTGAAAGTGGCGGCGCTCAATCGGTTTAACACGCCCAAAGAACAACAAGCAATTTTATGCGGACTTCGAGATGGTTCAATCGACCTCGTCATAGGTACCCATAGGCTTCTTTCGGAGGACGTTGCGTTCAAAGATTTAGGACTTCTCGTGCTCGACGAAGAGCAACGTTTCGGCGTCGAACACAAGGAGAAAATCAAGCATTTGCGGAAAGGTGTCGACTGCCTCACGATGACGGCGACGCCGATCCCTCGAACGCTACACATGTCCCTCTCGGGGATTCGTGATATTTCGACGATTCACACGCCACCCACCGAGCGGTTGCCCGTGCAAACGTACGTCGTGGAAGAGACGGAAACGCTCATACGCGACGCGTGTATTCGAGAGCTTTCAAGGGACGGGCAAGTGTTTATTTTGTATAACCGCGTAGAGAGTATTTTTACGTTCGCCTCGAAAATCGAACGAATCTTGCCCGAAGCGAAAATTTCCGTGGCGCACGGCAGAATGGACAAAACGACCCTCGAAAACAGTGTGTTCGACTTCTATTCTGGTCGAACGAACGTGCTTATCACCACGACGATTATCGAAAACGGAATTGACCTTCCCAACGCCAACACCCTTATCGTGATTGATAGCGATAGGCTCGGTATTTCCCAGCTTTACCAGTTGAAAGGCAGAGTGGGAAGAGGAACGAGGCTGGCGCACGCGTATTTCACGTTTAAGGGCGAAAAGGTGATGACGTCGAACGCGACGGAACGGCTCAAAGCGATTATGGAATTCACCGAGCTTGGTTCGGGGTATAAACTCGCGATGCGCGATTTGGAAATTCGTGGCGCGGGGAATATTTTGGGTGCGGAACAACACGGACATATGGACCGCGTGGGGTACGAGCTGTATTCCAAACTCTTAAAGGAAGAATTGACGGGCGAAAGCCAGCAAACGGCGGAGATAGAAATTCACGCGGACGCCTATATTCCCGAGGAATACATCGAGTCTTCCGCAGGGAGACTCGATACGTATAAGCAAATCGCTGAAATGACGACGACGGCGGATTACAAGCGTGTGTATGAGTCGCTCGAAGATATCTACGGTCCGCTTCCGCAATCGGTGGTGAACTTGATGGTGGCGTCGGTGCTCAAATACTACGCGACGAAATTCCACGTAAAAAGGATCGTCGTCAAAAAAGGAGTGGGGGCGATGGAATTTGCGTCGTTGCAGTCGCTCGGCGACAAACGGTTGCAACTTGCCCTCGACAAATATAGGAGTAAAGTGCGACTGAATATGACGGTTGCCCCGACGATAGAGATCCTAAACGACCGTTCGGTCCCCGATTTAATGGCGGAAATGACAAAATTTTTGAAATTTGCGCTAACTTTCTGAACTTTATAACAAAAATCGTTTGCACTTTGCACGAAAATAGTTTATAATATAGAATGTTGATATTGTAGTGTCTTTTCAAAGAAAAGAACTTACAAAAACGAAAGCAATAAACGACGAGAAAAATCGGAGTGTTTTATGAGAAAGAATAACGTTGTAAAAAGAATAGCAGGTCTTGCACTTGTAGCGAGCTTCGCGCTCGGCACAACTTCTTGTTCGCTTATCAAAACGGATAGCGACAAGGATATGGCGCAAGTGGTGGCAACCGTTGATATTACGGGTCACTCGGATTTCAAGGGAACGGGCAAGTTCGCTGCGTACGCGCCTATCGTGAAAAAGGCAACCGGTACCATTTTGAAGAGAGATTTAATTTCCTTCTTCTTGAACTACGGTTCTTCTTACGTGCAAAACTACGGCTACGAGCAAACGTTTAATTTGCTTATGGATAGTTTGGTGAGCCGTAAAATTATGGTGCAATACGCGATGGCGTATTATATGGCGCAAGAGGATAGCGTCTACACGGAAGTAGGTCACGACGCGTTCGTGGAAGCAGAGCTTGCGTCTCAAACGGACGAAGATAGAAAAGAGCTGTTGGAAGAACATTCCACCGTCTTGACCCTCAAATATTTCTTGACCGAATTCGATAGCGACGGTAGTGCGGATTTCGAGCATTACGAAAAAGCGGAATATACGTTGAAGAAAATCGTCAACCAAACGCTTGACGCGTCGGAAGAGGGGTATATCGCAGCGGAAAAAGAAGACGAGGACAAGGTGTTCGGCGCGGATAGAACGAAACCTACGGGCGTCGGTACGGAAAAGGACGACTACTATTCCGCTGATTACGAAGTTTATACCGGTCATAACACGGCGGGGAGCTGTGGAACGTATGAAAAATTAGACGATTCCACGCAACTTACCCGTCGGAAAGCGTATAACGACTTCCTTGCGAATCTTTCCGCGAACAACCTTTTGGGAAGCGACGAGGAAACGATTGATTTCACAAAGACGAATTATTATTACGATCAACTCAAAGAGCAACTCGAACAAGCCCTTATGGAAAAACTTTCCGACGATATCGTCGAAAGCGAAGGGGACGTGTTGACGGAAAGCTATTTGCAAGGTCGCTACGATCAATTGGTCACGCAACAACAAAACTTGTATGCATCCAACCCCAAGGCGTTTGAAACGGCGATTCAAAGCGTATCCGACACCTCGTTCGTGGTTTACACGCCGGGGCAAAATATGGGGTTCGTGTATAACATTTTGATTCCTTTCTCGGCAACCGATAGTCAAAGATTGCAAATTGCAAGAGGGAAAGGCGTGACGGACGTTTCTACCTTGTCTCTTGAAAAACAAAAAGCGTATTACAGCATTCGTGCAGAAGTCTTGGAAGGCGTGAAAGCGAAAGACCAAAGAGCGAGCTGGTTCTCCAACAACGAAGACAAGAACTATTCTTACGTTGGAGATGACGGAAAATACTACTTCTTCGAAGATAACTTCGTGGAAACCGATCGTTATGAAGAATTGAAACAATATCTTGGGAAATATCCCTACAACGGTACGGTCACGAAAGAAGGGGACGAAATCGTTGCGGTGAAACCCAACGCGCTTACCTTGGAACAATTCCTCGACGTGATGGAAGGATATATCAGCGACAGCGTGGGTAAAAACAACGTCATCGCTCCCAGAACGACGCTTTCGGACTACGTCGAAGCAAACGAATCGTATGCAAACGGTCCTATCGACTTCAAGCAATTTATGAAGTACGAAGGGAAAGTCAATTTGACGGATACGAGTTTGGACGGATATTTCAACAAGGAATCCGATCTTTACAAGGCGACGTCGGCAGTCAACGAAATTATGTTCGCTTACAGTACCGATCCTGGTTGCTTTAACACCTATTTCGGGTATGCAATGTCCTCGCTTACGGACAAATACGTGAAAGAGTTCGCTTACGCGGCACAATACGCTGTGAATAAGGGCGTAGGGACCTACGTCGTTTGCGCAACCGAATACGGTTGGCACGTGATGTACGTGACGGTCGCTTACGGAAGTACGGCAGGCGAAGTGTACGCAGGATATAACGACGCAGATAAGGAAACGGAAGGCACTTTCTCGTACCTTTGGTATGAAGCGCTGAAAGAAGCGTCGGCAGACGTGAGCAAGACCAAGCTTGAAACGGAAGTCCTCGGCGATTATAAGAGCGAAGATTCCGTAGAGAAATTCGTTTCAAGATACCAAGATCTTCTTGATTTGGATAAATAATAATCGGCATAAAGTAGGGCACACCCGCACATACTGAAACCAAAAGGAGGTGACGGTATGAAACTGAAAAGCGGTGAAGTTTGTCCGAGAACGGGTAGCTATCAAATGCTCAATCGTGACGGCAAAATTCTTGGCTCCGTCTACGTAGGGGAAGGCGAAACGATGCCTCCCACCCCGCAAGAGAGCTGTTTTTATGAATTCAGCGAATAACGCGTATTTATATGTGAAATAAAAAAGAAAAAGCAACGAAAAGAAAATTTCGTTGCTTTTTTTGTTTGCGGGGAATTACAAAATGATAAATTTGGGGATCCCGTTTTCAAAGACGGGGTACGCCTCGCCTTGCACGAGGGGTAAAATAAAGGAGGCGCACTCTTTTGTGATATGATTTCCCTCCTCGTTAATATACTCGTTGGGAAGATACTTGATATGGTTGGCAACCGAAGAGGTGGGGGTGTGTGAAATGGTGAAGGAATAGGGGTTATCACTGGTGCGAACGAGAGTCATCATAACGCCCGAAACACCCTTGCAAGCTTCGTAAACCGCCGTTTTTCCAATCTCCAAGGATTCTTTAAGGTCACAAGCGGATGCAACGTGTGACGCGCAACGTTGGCAAATATTCAATTCAACCGAACGAACTTTACATCCGATTTCACGCTTTACAACGAATTCAAGCGCCTTCGCCGTTCCTGAAAGTTGCTTATGTCCAAACACGTCCGTTGCGGAAATACCCTCCCACTCGCAAACGTAAGCGCCTTTTTCCGTATGAATTCCCTCGGAAACGGCGATTACGACGTTGGGGTGACGTGCAAGGGCGATTCGAACGTCTTTTGCAAATTTTTCCACGTTAAACACACGTTCGGGAAGATAGATATAATCGGGAACGGGCGCGCCCGAAAGTAAGCCAAGCCCCGAAGCTGCGGTCAGCCAACCGGCGTCTCGCCCCATAATCTCTACGATCGTGACGGTGGGACGTTGATAGACGGCGCAGTCGCGTAAAATTTCTTGTATCGTGACGGCAATGTATTTTGCCGCCGAGCCAAACCCAGGTGTGTGATCGGTGATCGCCAGATCGTTGTCAATCGTCTTGGGAATTCCGATAATACGGACGGCGTAGTCCTCGTTTTGCATAAAGGCGTTCAATTTATCGACGGTGTCCATCGAGTCGTTTCCGCCGATATAGAAGAAATAGCGAATATTATATTTCTTGAAGATGGAAAGGATCTTCTGATAGATAGCAAGATCGGTTTCGACGGGCGGTAAACATTTTCGGCAAGAGCCGAGCGCCGCGGCGGGGGTGGATTCTAAAAGTCGCAACTTTTCTTCGTTATCGAAAAATTCCGTGAGGTTCAAGAAGTCTTCTTTCAAAAAACCCTCGATCCCGTTTTTCATTCCGTACAACGTTTGAATGTAGTCCTTTTGCTGGATAACTCCTCGAATGACGCCGGAAAGGGTGGTGTTAATCGCGGCGGTGGGTCCGCCCGATTGCCCTATGACGGCGTTTCCAATTAACGTTTTCATGCTTTTTCTCCTTATCTTTTTTATATAGTATATCGCAAAATAGACGAAAAGTCAATAGGGGGTTTTAGGAAAACGTCTTCCCTGCTTAAAGATGGATATTTTTTTTGAAAAATTCAACCTTTTTATTTGACTTCTTGAGAGTATTGTGATAAAATGTAAAACAATATAGTAGATATAAGAAAAATAGAATAAAAAACTTAATTTTTATCATATTTTTTCTTGTATTATAATATAAACTTATGGAATAGATAAAACATACTTATATATCTTTGAGGGATATATAAAGTAAAACGGAGGCTGATTATGAAAAAATGGAAGAAGTTTTTAGCATTGCTTCTCTGCTTTGGCATGGCGCTTAGTTCGTTCGCGGCTTGCGACAAAGACAACGATGGCGACGGTGACGGCACGGAACAAGGTGGTGGCGGCGAAAGCGGTGGCGGCGAAGGCGGTGGCGGCGAAGCTCCTGTCGTTGACTTTGATCAACCGATCAACGGCACGATTGCAGGCGTTCCTTTGACCTATACGCTCAATAACGCGGATATGGCGGAATACGAAACGCTCGTGGCGGCGGCTCGTTCCTTGACGATCGAGGGGTTGGATACGACGGCGATCGAAGAGGCGTGGGAAGATTTGCTTGAAAAATATTATCACATCGCATCGCAATCGAATATTGCGTATATTTTGTATTGCGCGAACTTGGAAGATGAAGTTTGCACGGCTTACTACGAATTCTCTTCGGCTGCAAGCGGCGACGCGTACTCTCTTTATAACGAACTTTGCGTAGACATTTACGAATCGGAATCTCCTTACAAGGAAGAATTCTTTTCAGACTGGTCGCAATCGGACATCAACGACATGTTGGGGTATTCGGACGATATTAAGGCGTTGCAAGATGAAAACGATTCGATTTTGATCGAATTTAGAAAACTTGATTCGAGCGCAAGTTCTTATGCAAGTCAAACGGCAGACTTTTATAAGCGTCTTGTCAAAAACAACAACACGATCGCAAGACACTTCAAAGATGAGGACGGTGAAAACTACGAAAACTATTACGATTACGCTTACGATAACGTATATATTCGCGATTATGAAAGAGCGGATATGGCAAAAATGCGTGATTACGTAGGGGACTATATTTTCCCTCTTTGGCAAACGATGGCATCGCAAAGTTTGCAGATGAGCGGTGAAAACTCTAAGTTCTATCGTAGTTTTAACGAATATAAATATAGCAACAATGCAACGGTAGAAGGGTATTGGAATTCTTACGTAAACTCCTTTGAGGGTAGCACGAAAGAAGGGTTTGAGCATATGTTTATAAACAACAATTATGCGTTCGGCTCTAGAAAAGGTATGGCAGGCGCGTTCACGACAACGATTTACGATACCGATTCTCCGTTCTGCTACTTTGGTCCCGAATATCAAAACGTAATGACGCTTGCACACGAAGTTGGGCACTACTATGCGGAATTGCACGAAGAAGGCAGTCTCATGTATGACCTTGCCGAAATTCATTCGCAAGGGAATGAATTTATGTTCCTTTCCTACTTGGAAGATGAAATGACGGGGACGACGGATAAGGGCGCGAACCTTTCGTCTATTTATAAGGTAATCTTGCTTGAAAACGTTGCAAGTAGCTTGGAAATCATTTGGCTTGGTACGGTGATCGACTATTTCGAACAATACGTGTACGATCTTTCCGACGACGAGCTTGAAAACTGCACGTCCGCTCAATTCGACGGCATTATGCGTAGCGTTTTGGTAGATATAATGGGAACGACGAACGCGAACGCTTATAGCGCTTCCATCAACAACTACTGGAGAGCGGTTGCGTTGACGAGCCCTGTATATTACATCAGTTATGCAACCTCGGCTATTGCTTCGCTCAACCTTTATCTTGCAGTGGAAGAGGACTGCGACGCAGGTAGAGAAATCTATCGTAAACTCGTAGAAGAAATCGATTATACGACGGGATTCGTTGGTAATTTGGCACAATTCGGACTTGCAAGTCCTTTTGAGGAACAAACTTATAAAGATCTTCGTTCGCTTTTGATGAGCAAATTCTAAAACGAGACGCGCCCCCCTAAGCACTAGGGGGCGCGTAATTTTATAGCGAAGAAAAAAAATAAAAATTTTTTCAAAAAACGCCAAAAACTGTTTGACAATTTATTGGATAAGTGGTATTATATACAAGCGTTGTGAAAACGGCGCTAGCATGGTTATTGCGGGTGTAGTTCAATGGTAGAATTCCAGCCTTCCAAGCTGGCCGCGTGGGTCCGATTCCCATCACCCGCTCCATTTTTTTGTAAAGAAAACGGTGGGCATCGAAAGAATGTTGACTATGCGCCTGTAGCTCAGCTGGATAGAGCAACGGCCTTCTAAGCCGTGTGTCAGGAGTTCGAGTCTCTTCAGGCGCACCAAATTAAATGGCGGGTGTAGCTCAGTTGGTTAGAGCGCCAGATTGTGGCCCTGGAGGTCGTGAGTTCGATTCTCGTCGCCCGCCCCATAATACCTTGGGGTGTCGCCAAGTGGTTAAGGCACCGGATTTTGATTCCGGCATTCGTAGGTTCAAATCCTGCCACCCCAGCCAAACGGCCCATTAGCTCAGTTGGTAGAGCACTTGATTTTTAATCAAGGTGTCCGGAGTTCGAGCCTCCGATGGACCACCAATGGATGATTAGCTCAGCTGGTAGAGCAACTGACTCTTAATCAGTGGGCCCAGGGTTCGAGTCCCTGATCGTCCACCAAATAATGGCTTTATGCAAAAAAATTGCATAAAGCCGTTATTTTTTGTGTATTTTTAATAAATATTCAATGAAAAATATGTTTTCGGTGGGGTTTGGTGAACAATTTGGTGAACAAAATCACTCTAAAAGTCTTATGTTTGAATCCTTTCATTGTAAAGCCGATACTGTCGATGTGTTTTAGTTTTGCCACCGTAATACTCTTTGGGATAATCACAATCACATTGATTAAAAGAGAAAAACTGATTTTAACGGAAGAAGAAAAGCAAGAGATTAGGCGTAAGCAAAACGCCAAAAGGAAGCAGGATAAAATCTTGCAGTTAAATGCAAAAATCGAAAAATTGAAAAACAAGGACGACGATTAGCCGAGTCCCTGTAAGGGATTCGGCAACTAAATAAATCCTTGCGGATTTGTGATATTCGTCTAACGACGAGTGATATTGCTAACGCAGTGATATCTTGCTTCGCAAGGTTAAGGATTTATTTAATATAACTTTGGCGATAGCCAAAATAAAACTGCTTGTAAAACAAGCAATACAACTTTTAGCCACAAGGCTAAAAATATAACTTTATTAACTTAATCTTTGTGGATAAGAAAAGCCCACTACATTTCGCTTTTTGCGAAGTATAGTGGGCTATACTTTTGTTGTAAACTAAAAATCCCTAATGGCAACCGCCTTTACCCTCGTCCTTTTTCATTGGGAGAAATATGGCAATTCAAATCAATAAAATCGAATCGGATATAATGGAATTTCGAAACGGGAGCGAAGTTTCCGTAGAAAAGTACATCAATCTGCCGATCACGTGGGAAAGTGTTTTGGACGAAACGCACGGTACGGCAAAAGTCCCTATGACGGATATGCGGCAATCGGATTTCGACCAGTACAGCGTAAGGATCGACGGGCAGTTTAAGGTCAATATTCCCATAGAAATCAAGTTTGAAGGGCAGGAAACGCTCATCCGTATGATCGTAGCGCGAGATACCGCCGAAATGACGAGAAAGGACGGGAGGGGAACTTGTGGTTTTCTTTGGCGAAGCCAAGCCCCCTGATCGTCCACCAAACAAAAAACACACGTACGCGGAGTGTTTTGTAGAGCGGTTTTTCTCAGCGAATCACGAGAAAGGAAAACCCGGAGCGGAACGCAAGAAACGCCAAATACACGTTCAAGACGGCAAGTAGGGGCATCACGATCATCAAATACAAACTGCGCGTGCGGTATTTGAATATAAACATGCACACGTAAATGGTGATTGCGCCACCGAGTAGTCCCGTCAAAACGAGACGTCCGTCCGAGCTTTTTTTCACCTCGTCGCCGTCTATATCGCCACTTAAATCTTTGATGAGAATAAAAGCGTAAAAGTTGATGGAAACGATATAGGCGATGATAAATAAATATAAAATCAGCATAGCACAATTATTATTGCGCTTTTCTATAAAAAATAAACGCCCGCATATAGTCGGGCGTAAATCTTATTCAGCTTTCGGTTCTTGCGATTGTTTATATTCCGTGATCGCTTTGGAGAGTTGGTCGGGACAAGACGTACCGTTGCGACAGATAATTCCAGCAAGCAAGGTTTCGACTTCGTCAATCGTTCTGCCTTCAACGAGGCGGGAAACGCCTTGTAAATTTCCGCTACAACCGCCGATAAAACGGACGTCGTGCAATACGTTGTTTTCGTCAACGCGGAAGATGATAGATCTTGAGCAAGTTCCTTTCGTCTGGTAAGTAAACATAATTTTCACCTCTTGTAATAAATTTAATCGACGAGCGTGTCGAATACAGCGGAATAAAGCTCGGAAGCTTTGGATTCCCAATTTTTGTAGATTTTTTGCGCCATTTTTTTGTCGGGAACGACGAATTTTAATTCGAGCATCGGTTGAACGGGCGCTAAAATTTTTAAAAATACCGTATAAGAGCCGTCGGTATTCAAATAATAGTCCGCTTTACATTCTTGCCGATTGCGGAGCCGTCCGCTATTCTTTTTGACGAATGCAGAAATATCCTCGCGAATACTTTTCGGGATATTGATATAGAAGTTGTTCAAGCTTTCCCGTCCGTCGGTCGTGATCGAATAGAGCGGTTCTTCGTCGGAAGTAGGGACCTTGCACAAGAACCCGTCTTCGAGCAGTTTCGGGAGCAATTCCATACAATCCATATAATTGAGCCAGCTATTTCCGCCCGTACACATTTCGACGATCGTGCGCTCGGAAAGAGCGCTTTCCATTTTGTCGAACACGAAAAGCAAAATAAGTTTATTGACGGACGTTTCGCCTTGGATTTGCATATTGGGTAAGCTCCTTTGTTCACAAAATTAAAAGCGAAAGAGCGGCCCTGCTTTTTCGCTTAGAATTTTTCTTTCGTAGAGAAAAATTTATGCCTTGAATTTTTCAAGTCTGTCGAGGAATTCAGTGCAATCGTCTGCATACACTTCGACGGTAAGGGGTTGCGACAAATCGAGCGAAAAAATACCCAAAATAGATTTTGCATCGACTACGTATTTGCCACTTTTCAAAAGAATTTCATAGGGGAAATCTTGCGTGATTGCAACGAATTCTTTTACGCGTTGCGCCATTTCCAAAGAAATTTTTACGGATTTCATCTTGCACCTCCGATTTTTAATATCGATATTATTATACATAACTTCTTGAAAAAAATCAAGATATTTCTTCAAAAAATTAGAATTTTTTTTCGTTTTGTGCTATAATGATTATATAAAATAACAATCGTGTTTATTTTTTAACGAAGAGAGAGGGAGTTTTTATGGATTTTACGGAAAAAACGTTAAAAAGGAATTACGTATACGAGGGTAAAATTTTATCCCTCCGCGTGGACGAAGTTCTTCTTTGCAACGGCGAGAAAGCCAAACGGGAAATCGTCGATCACACGGGTGGCGCGTGTGTTTTGTACGTGGAGAACGGAAAAATTTTGTTCGTTCGGCAGTTCCGCTACGCCTACGGCGAGCACGTGCTAGAAATTCCCGCCGGGAAACTTGAAAAAGGGGAAGACCCGAAAACATCCGCGCTTCGCGAACTGGAAGAGGAGACGGGGATAAAATCCTCGGACGCAACCCTCCTTTACGTGATTTATCCCACTCCCGGCTACACGAACGAGAAGATTTATATTTATCGCGCGAAAGAGGGAAAACAAATGCAAACCTGCCTCGACGAAGGGGAGTTTTTGCGCGTGGAATGGATTGAAAAAGAACGGGTGAAAAAAATGCTAAAAGAGGGGGAAATCGTAGACGGAAAGACGATCATCGCCCTGCAAGCGTATTTCATGGAAGAATAAAAAAAGGACGAAGCCGTAAGACTTCGTCTTTTTTCTATGTAAGCTACGTTAGTCGCAATCACAACGACAGCCACAAGAAGGGGTGAGAATGGAAGAAAGCGTTCCGTTTTTGTAAAGGCAATAGAGCAAGGCGATGACGATGGGCAATCCGCAGCCGCTAAAAATCCCTTCACAGAAGAAACCGTCTTTTGAGCCAAGTACAAGCAACGCAATGAGAATCCAAAGGGTGGTATTACCCTGTAAACAGCAATTCATATATGAAACCTCCCGTATTTTCGTCGCTTCCTTGGAAGGAAACGACTTTTATCTATCTACTACATTCTATTGTTTTTTAATAAAAATTGTGACGGGTAAGGAAAATTTCTTGATTTTTGAGGGAAGTTGCTGTATAATAAAGGAAATATCACTCGGCTGTCACCGAACGGGACGGACCAAAAAAGAGTGGATATAAAAAAATTTTTTCTACGGGCACCCAAGCGGGCTCGATGGAGGTCGTTATGCAATCAAACAACTATTTTTCTTCGAAACGTTTAACGGGGCTTGCAGTCTTGCTCGCCCTCGTCATTCTTTTACAAGCGCTCGGCGGTACGATCACCGTAGGCGCGGTACAATTAAACTTCACCTTAATTCCCATCGTTTTGGGGGCGGTGTTGTTCGGCGCGATCGCAGGCGCGATTTTAGGGTTTGCTTGCGGTGTGGTGGTGCTAATACAAGTCATTGCGGGCGCCGTACCTTTCTACACCCTAATTTGGACGAACGATCCGATCGCAACGACGCTTACGTGCCTTTTGAAAACGACGGTTGCGGGGTACGTGGCAGGTCTTTTATATAAAGCGTTGCAAAGGAAAAATAAGACGGTAGCCTTGTTTGCGACGGCTGGGATCGTGCCCGTTGTTAACACGGCGCTCTTTATCGTGGGGTGCCTGTTTATGACCAATTCGGTGCATACAATCGCCGACGGACAAAACGTGCTGGTGTTTATACTCGTTTCGCTTGTGACGTTTAATTTCTTTGTTGAATTTGCTTTGAATTTACTCGTAGCGCCCGCGCTTGGTAGAGTGCTCGACGCCGTCGGTTTTAACGGAAAGAGGAAGTAAAAAAATGATTATTTGTATTGATATAGGAAACACGAACGTAAAATACGCCATTTACGACGGGGACGCGCTTAAAATCTCCTTCCGCGTGGCGACTGATCTCAAAAAGACGTCGGACGAATACGGTTCTGCGCTCGTCGCGATGCTCAAAACGATGGATATATCCGAAAAGGAAATCGTAGGGGGGATTGTATCCTCCGTCGTTCCTTCGCTTGACTACACGATTGATAGAATGTGCGATTTATATTTGGGTTTCAAGCCCCTCAAAATCGCGCCGGGGCTTAAATCGGGGCTGAATATCCGTTGCGACGACGCGCGGGAAGTGGGGGCGGATCGAATCGTCAACTGCGTGTCGGCGATTGCGGAGTACGGAAACGAAAAACCGATGATTGTCGTCGATTTCGGCACGGCGACCACCTTTAACATCATCAACGAAAAGGGGGAATTTATCGGAGGCGTCATTTCGCCGGGGATCAAGGGCTCTCTCGATTCTCTCGTCGGCGGTACGGCAAAACTTCCGAGAGTGGAGATTGAAGCGCCGAAAAGCATTATCGCTAAAAACACCGTCACGAATATGCAAGCAGGTATCGTTTTTGGGTTTGCAGGGCTCGTGGACTACATCGTTGCTCGGATCAAAAAAGAACTTAAAACGGAGGACGTTTTGACGATCGCCACGGGCGGATTTTCCGAAATTATATCCAAGGAAGTGTCTTGCATCGACGTCGTCGATAAACTACTCACCCTTAAAGGTCTTAAATATTTATACGACTTAAACCAAGCGTAAAAAAATCCCTCTTCCAAGCGGAAGAGGGAAACTTTTATTTATCCATCGGTTTATTTTCGGTTAGCGTGAAACTTACGTCCACCTTTTCGTTCCTTTCTTGTACGGCGCGGACGAGCGGTTCAATATCGCCTTCGCGAACGAGGGCGACGAAGAACTCTTCGCCCATATACACCGTGACTTTTTTCTCCTTATAATCGCAAACGAGCGCCGTGATTTTTTCAAGTTCCACCTTGCTTTTGATAATCCCGAAATTGGAGTGGAAATGCTTTTCCGAAACGGCGTATTCCGAACGAATCAAGAGGGAGACGAGCACGACGATCCCAAAGACACAAACGAGGATCAAAAAGGGGCTTTGCAAGAATTCTTGCAAGGAGTGCGCGCCGTATTCAATCCAACGCGAGGTCGCGATTCCTCCACCGATCAAGCAAAGGCAAAGCGCGAGGATAGAAAGGGTGATAATCAGTTTGGAAAAACGAAACGGGAATCGTTTCGTCGAGGCGTTTTTCTTTTTCATAGTGCCATTATACCACACCGACTCGAAAAAAGCAAGAAAAAAACAAAGAAAACCCCGACGAATCTCGGCGGGGTTTGCGATTATTCTTGTTTAAGAAATTTCGAATCGGCAAGGACGGAGGCTTTACCAGCGAACCGTTTCACCGATTGAATGGCGCTTTCGCAACGCCCTCTCGTGGCGTAATGTTCGCCAAGACACAGCAGTTGCCCGTTTCCGTTCAAAAGCTTGAAGATATAGTCGCCTTGTTTGGTAAACGATACCCTAAAATGATCCTTTTCGATATTGTTTTTGTGGGTCGTGATCCCGTTGACCGCGCCCACGTACGTGGTGTACTCTTCGCTGGAGAGAAGTCGTTCGCCGTTCGAGGCGATCAGTTCGAAATAGAAAACCTCTTCGCCGTCTAGGGAATTGGAACGAATAACCCATTTCCCGTGCTCGTTTTCGTCGACGGGAGAGTCGATTTCTTCTTCTGAAGAATAGGGGATCAGGATATCTTCCACCTTTTCTTCCAAAACGGCGGTGGCGGAAAAACGTTTCGTCGATTGAATGGCGCTTTCACATCTTGCGCGCGTAGCGTAATGTTCGCCCATACAAAGAAGCATATTTTTTCCGTTCAAAAGCTTAAAAATATAATCGCCTTTCTTCGTTAAAGTAATTTTGAAATTTCCCTTTTCCACGTTCGCCTTGTGGGTGGCGATACCGCTCACTGCACCGCTATAGGAGGTGTATTCTTCGCTCGCGAACAGCTTTTCACCGTTGGAAGCGCGCAGTTCAAAGAAGAAACTTTCTTCGCCATTTGCGTCCTTGCCGTTTTCATCGATCAAAGCCACGCGGTAGATTTTCCACTTTCCGCTATAACGGGAGTTCGTCTTGATGGATTCTTTCGTCTTGGCGGGGGATTCCTTAACCGATTTTAAGGAAACCTCTTTTTCGGGCGCGGCGGTAGGAGGGGTGCGTTTTTCGACCGCCGTTTTTTCCTTTGCCATTTCCATTTTCACTTCGATTTTTTCCGCCTTGACGGGTTCTACTTGCGGAGCGGGGTCGGACTGCTTGCCTTTCGATTTTTTTACCGCCAACGCGATAATAGAAATAAGCGCGAGTAAAACGATAGCCCCAAGAATAAGGACGAGCGTCGTGTTTTCCTTGCAATATTCGATGAGTTTATCCATAAAAACCTCCGTTCTTTTTGGGAATGATCTCTTATTTATATTTTAATATAAAAAGTGAAAAAAGTCAATATACCTCGAAAAATTTTCGCAAAAAAAATTAAATAATTTGACAATGCAAGAAAAAAAGGCTACAATATAGATATGATGAAACACGTACGAACGATGATTATAGGCGGTGGAGCTTCGGGTCTTATGCTCGCAAACGCGCTACAAGGGGATTTTCTCTTGCTTGAGCGAGGGGAGCGGGTTGGAAAAAAACTTTCCGCTACCGGCAACGGACAAGGAAACGTGACGAACGTTCAAATGAACGCTTCACATTTCTTTAGCGTGGCGAAAAAGGATGAGGAAAGGCTTACGGCGTATCTAAACGAATTTGGCTACGAAAAGCTTATTTGCTTTTTTGAAAAGCTCGGCGGTCTTTTTCTTGCCGACGAACGGGGCAGAGTGTATCCGACGGGTAGACAAGCCTCCGCGCTTTGCGATTTGCTTCGAAAACCACTCGAACAAAGGGGGCGGATTCTCCTTTCTCATAAGGTCGAACGCATCGAAAAACAAGGCGACTTGTTCGTCCTTACGGTGGACGTAAACGGCAATGAAGAACAATACGCTAGCGAGAAGGTAGTGGTTGCGACGGGCGGAAAAGCGGCGAAGAATTTCGGCTCGGACGGAAACGGATACGAGCTCGTTGCGCCCTTTTTACACAAAACTACGGCGCTGTATCCCTCGCTCGTGCAACTGAAAACGGCGACGAAAGATACAAAATCGCTCAAAGGGGTGCGTATAGCAGGCGCTACCCTTTGGGCGAGCGTGAACGATCAGAAAATCGCCGAGCAAAAAGGGGACGTCCTTTTCACCGAGTACGGGGTTTCGGGCGACGCCGTTTTCCACCTTTCCGCCTTTTTAGCGGGCAGAAAAGAGGCGATCGACTTGCACGTCGATTTGTTGCCGAACGTTTCTATGGAAAAGCTCGAAAAAGTAATTGAAAGCAAGCAAAAAGCGGGTTTTGCCAAAGAGGAACTTCTTTGTGGAATCGTCAACAACCAAGTGGGTAGGTGCGTAATGAAACGTACTCCCTCCTTCCTTGCTCGCGATATTGCAAGAACGGTGAAAGATTTTTCCTTGCCTTTTTTAGGCACGCTCGGGTTTGACTACGCGCAAGTGACGAAAGGGGGTATCCCTTTAGAAGATACGGACGAAACCTTGCAAAGCAAGAAAGTCAAAGGCTTGTATTTTATCGGCGAAATCCTCGACGTGGACGGCGCGTGCGGTGGTTATAATTTGCAATGGGCGTTTACGTCCGCTATGGTGGTGGCAAAGGGGTTGCATGAATAAAGAAACGGACGTTTTGACTTTGTCAAACATAAAATTACATCCGACACAGTCGGAAAGCGCGTTGTATAGGGTGGCGGAAAAATCGCTCGGCGGGAAGCCGAGTTATTTTCGCATCGTCAAAAAATCTTTGGACGCGCGCGATAAAAATGCGATCCGCTACGTCTATACGATCGCTTGCTCGAAGAGGGAGCAAATAGAAAATGAAGAGGATTTCGAGCGTCTATCCCCTCAAAAACTCCCTAAAAAGCCAGTGCTTGTGGTAGGAACGGGCCCAGCAGGGCTCTTTTGCGCTTTGCAACTTCTTCGCCGTGGTATTTTACCCATCGTGATCGAGCGAGGGGAAGAGGTGGAAAAACGCGAAAAAAAAGTGCAAGAATTTTCTCGTTTCGCTCGTTTGGATCCGCAATCGAACGTCCAATTCGGCGAGGGCGGAGCAGGGACGTTTTCGGACGGAAAACTCAACACGGGCACGCATACGGGGAAGAATGGGGAAGTGTATAAGACCTTCGTTCGCTTCGGCGCGCCCGAAGAAATTTTATACCTCAACAAACCGCATATCGGTAGCGACAACTTAAAGAAAGTCGTTAAAAACATAAGAGAATATATACTTCGGCAAGGTGGGAGCGTCCTTTTTTCCACCCAGCTCGTCGATCTTGGTATCAAGGATGGAAAGGTGACGACGGCGACTTTGCAAAGAGAGGGGGAGGAAGAAGTTTTAGACGTTTCCTGCGTCGTTTTAGCCGTTGGGCATAGCGCAAGGGATACGTTTGAAATGCTCGATCGTCGCGGTGTTTGTATGCAAGCAAAGGATTTTGCAGTCGGCGTTCGCATCGAGCATTTGCAGAGCGAAATCGGACGTTCCCAGTACGGAAAATCCTATTCGATTTTACCGCCCGCCGATTACAAACTCATCTCGCACGCGTCGTCTCGCGCTTGTTTTAGCTTTTGTATGTGCCCCGGCGGATACGTAATGCCCGCCACGAGCGAAGAGGGAGGGCTCGTCACAAACGGTATGAGCAACTACGCCCGCGATGGGAAGAACGCCAATAGTGCTTTGATCGTACAAGTGACGGGAAAAGATTTTGCAAGCGAACATCCTTTGGCGGGGGTTGAATTTCAACGCTCGATAGAGCGAAAGGCGTTTTTTCAAGGCGGAAAAAATTATTGCGCACCCGTGCAACTCGTGGGGGATTTCCTGCAAAAAAAAGAAAGCAAGCGTTTTGAAAGCGTTCTGCCCACCTATCCGATCGGTACGAATTTTTGCGAAATGGACGGCGTTTTATCGCCGAATATTTGCGAAAGTATGCGCCTCTCGTTGTTGGATATGGATCGTAAGCTCAAAGGGTTTGCTTGCCCCGACGCGCTTTTGACGGCGGCGGAAACGAGGACGAGCTCCCCCGTTCGAATCTTGCGTGGCGATCGCTTACAATCGGTGAGCGTGGAGGGAATTTATCCCTGTGGCGAGGGCGCGGGATACGCTGGAGGGATTACTTCTTCCGCGGTGGACGGAATGCGAGTGGCGGACGCGATTTTTGCGAAGTTCAGCGAATAAAAAGAAAAAAGATAGCAAACCATTGCTATCTTTTTTGCTTGATCGTTTTCCTTATTTGCAAAGCTCTTTGATGGATTCGAAGTAAATCTCCGTCATCAATCGAATGCGATCGAACGTGACGTATTCGTTGGCTTGGTGAATGGTCGCTTCTTCCCCCGGAAGTTCTGGTCCAAAACCGCAACCGCATTTGAGCGCGCGCGCGTACGTTCCACCGCCGATGGCGATCGCCTTTTCGTTTTTGCCCGTCGCCTTGTTATATACTTGCATAAGGGTGGAAATGAGCGGTCCGTTCGGATCGTTGTAAAGGGGCGGTTGTACGTGGCTGAGCGAGTAGGATACGTCCGCCTCTTTGATTTTGCCTTCGATCATTTCTTGCGAAAGGGTAGCGGGATAACGAATATCCGTTGAAATCGTCAAAACGCCGTTTGAAAAGGTGGCTACGTCGGGGGACATCGTCAAAAATCCCGTTTCGTCGTTTAATTTTTTAAGCCCCGTTTCGTCCTCGAAAAGGAAAGAATACGCCTTGTGCAAAGCGGGGGACAAGGCGGCGAAAAACCGAAGAATCGCGCCGAGCGCGTTCGCGCCCATTTCGGGGGTAGAACCGTGCGCGCTCTTGCCCGTGACGGTGAGGACGTTCGTTGTTTTATCGAAAGAAAAGCGCGTTCCCTCTACGGGGTTTTGATAGGTGGAAAGGGCGGAAACAGCCTCTTTCGTCAAGACGGCGCTCGCCTCCGCGCATACCATATTCACTCGCTCGCCCGCCGTTAAATGCGTAAAGGGAGCGTTTTCGATGGGGTAAAAGGAATCGAAATGCAAAATTCCTTTTTCCGCGTAGATGGCGGGGAAGTCCGCGTCGGGCGAAAAACCTTCTTCGGGCATTACGGCGACCTTGTTATAGTGGTCGATACACGCCCAACCGCATTCCTCGTTGCAACCCACGATGAATTGAATCTTGCGCTTGGGCAAAAATCCCTCGTCTTTGAGCGCTTTTAAGGCGTAAAGGGTGGCGATCGCAGGGCCTTTGTCGTCCATTGTGCCACGTCCCCAAATCTTTGTTCCCGTCACACCACCGCTTGAAATATCGTCGTTGATGACGGCGCCGAAAGGGGCATATTTCCAACCCTTTCCAGCGGGCACGACGTCGAGATGGGCGAGAATAGCGAGGGGTTTGCCTTCGCCGAAAATCACTTCGCCGACGTAGTTGTCGTAGTTATGCGTTTCAAAACCAAAGGAGCTTGCCAAAGACAAGAAATGCTCTAAGCAGTCCGCGGTTTCTTTGCCGAACGGGTAGTTTCCCTCGGCGGGTTTTAAGGAAGAGTCGAATTGAACGGACTCACAAATGCTTTTTACGATATCATCGAAATAGCGATCTACAATATGCGACATAAATAAAAAACCTCGTAATAGAATGCTTTTATTATACACTTTTTTCCGATTGAGGTAAACTAAAAAAACCCGTCCGCGCAAAAAAAACAAAAAATATTTCCCCCACGCCAAAGATCTTTGACATTTGGGAGGAAAATATGTTATAATACGGACAAAGGAACGAATGATAAGATGCAAAAGAGGAAAACGCGCGAAAACGATAAAAAAAATTGGCTGGTTAGGTTGTTGGGAAAGTTTTATTCAAGCGACCAGCCTTTTTTGTTGAAATTTACCAAACGACTTTTGATTTTATTGCTATTTTTTATCGAGGGGTTGATCGTCGTGCAACAGTTCAGTACGGCGCTTAACAATCAAACCTTTTCGAGCTTTTTTATCACGCTTTTCGTCGTTTGCGTGTTCTCCGTCAACGAAATTTTGAAATTTTTCGTGGTGAGAAGTCGGCAAAGTAAAGGACTTTGCTATTTTATGAGCGCCATATCGCTGTTTTGTTTGACGATTTTGGCAGGGACGAGCTACCTTACACCCCTTTGTATCGTCTTACTCACGGAAATATATATCTCTTCTAAAAAAATGATCCCGTCCGCCGCCTTTTGCGCCTTGGGAATGGTGTTGTATCACTTGACATTCTGGATTGCGGAATGGGTACATCGCTCGCCGATTTCCGTCGTCACGAGTCTGACGCGGTCGCTGAGTAATTTTATTATCATCGTCGTGCATTTCGTAGTCGTGAATATCGCCGTTCGATTTTACTTGCAATACGTACGCTTAAAAGAGACGATGCGTGAGCTTGCGGAAAGCAAACGAAAACTTGAGCGAGCCTACGCCGATTTAGCGGAGGTGACGGCGCTGGAAGAGAGACAACGCATCGCCAAAGAAATCCACGATACGACGGGACATTCCATCATGACGGTGATTATGCAAACAGAGTCGGCGAAACTTATGATCGACGAAAAACCGGAAGAGGCGAAAACTCGCATCGTTTCAGCGAATTTACAAGCCAAGCTCGCTTTGGACGAGCTTAGACGTAGCGTACACCTTTTGTCGGGGATCGGCGAAATCACTTCCGTGAAAATGGAGTTTGAGCGCATTATTCGAGAATCTATGGACGGAACGAATATTAACATTCGCTCCAAACTCGAAGAAATCGAGCTTCCGCAAGACTACGTTCGGCTTTTATCTAACGCCTTAAAAGAGGGGATATCCAACGGTATTCGACACGGAAACGCCACGGCGTTTTGGGTGGCGCTCGAATCGGATAAGGGAGGTGTTTCCTTTTTGATTTCCGACAATGGAAACGGTTGTAAAAACGTAGAAAAACGAAAGGGATTCGGCTTAAAATCCATGGAAAAATCGGTGGAGGAAGCCGGTGGAAGATTTTCGCTTTTTTCCGAGCAAGAGGAAGGTTTTGAAATAAAGATTTGGTTGCCAAACCAAAAGAGGGAGGGAACGTGAACGATTGTATAAAAGTTTTGGTCGTGGACGATCAAAAAGATTTGGCGAATGAAATCGCAAATATCGTAAGCACCGATCCTACGATCGAGGTGGTGGGGGTAGCTTGCGACGGGGTAGAAGCCTTGCAAAATATCGAAAAGACGCCCACCGACGTCGTGCTTATGGATATTCGTATGCCGAATATGAACGGGGTGGTCGCCACCCAACAAATCAAAAGTTTGTATCCTCATATAAAAGTGCTTATTTTGACGACGTTCGACGACAGCGATTATATCCTCAACGCGATCAACTACGGCGCGAGCGGATATCTACTCAAAGACATTGGAGCGTCTGCGCTTGTGAGCGCGATCAGAAACGCGCATGCAGGGGATACGATTTTGCCTGCAAAAATCGCGCGTCGGATCACGGACGCCGCCAAAACCGTTTCCTTGGATCGAGAAATAAGACTCAAAAAGACTTTCGGTTTTGCCGATCGGGAAACCGAGATTGCGTTGATGGCGATGGAAGGGTTTACCAATCGCCAAATTTCTTCCGCGCTTAAAATATCCGAGGGGACGACGAGGAATTATATTTCTTCCATTTATGAAAAAACGAAAAGCGAAAACCGATCGAATTTTTTGCAAAAAATGAAGGAATTATTCGCATGAAAGAATACGACGCGTACATATTCGATTTAGATGGAACGCTACTCGATACGCTAGACGATTTAACCGCCTCCGTCAATGCCGGTTTAGAGGCGTACGGCGAGCCTATTCGAACGCGTGAAGAGGTTTGCTCGTTCGTGGGGAATGGGTTTGCGCAACTGATCGCTTTGTCCGTTGCAAACGGGAGACAAAATCCTCACTATAACGAAATATTAACCTTTTTCAAGGAGCATTATAAGACGAATTGTATTCGTCAAACGCATCCGTACGAGGGGATACTTTCCCTTTTACAACGCTTGAAAGAAAAAGGAAAGCGCCTTGCCGTAGTTTCGAATAAAGCCGATTTTGCAGTCAAAGCGCTGAACGATCGGTTTTTCGGCGAGTGGATCGAGGTCGCCATTGGGGAAAACGAGGCGGAGGGGATACGAAAAAAACCGCATCCCGATTCGGTCAACGAGGCGTTTAGAATCCTCGGCGGAGGGAACGCGGTGTATATCGGTGATTCGGACGTGGACGTTCTCACTGCGAAAAACGCGGGAATTGATTGTATTTCCGTCACTTGGGGATTCCGCGAAAGAAAGTTTTTAATCGAGGCGGGCGCAACCTGTTTGGTGGACGCTCCCTCGGAAATTTTCTAAACAAAAAAACCTTTCCTAGAACGAGGAAAGGTTTTTTTTCTCGATTGTTTATACGTTGCCTTGCATCATCATAGCGGAAGCCACTTTTTCAAAGCCGGCGATGTTCGCGCCCGCAACGTAGTCGCCGTCTAAACCGTAGCGCTTTGCGGCGTCGGCGATATTGTGATAAATATCGCGCATAATTTTGTTGAGGTGGATATCCACTTTTTCCGCAGACCAGTATAAACGGCTCGACGATTGCGCCATTTCCAAAGCGGAAGTGGCAACACCGCCTGCATTCGCCGCTTTTGCGGGGAGGAATACGACGGGAGAGGAGCGGAATACCTCGATTGCGGAAAGGGTGGAAGGCATATTCGCGCCTTCCGATACGTATTTCACGCCGTTTTGCACGAGAATTCTCGCGCTTTCTTCGTCGATTTCGTTTTGCGTAGCGCAAGGGAGGGCAACGTCGCAAGGAATTTTCCAAATATCTTTGGGGTTTTCCCCGTAAACGACGTCTGCTACGCGCAGAGCGTATTCTTTAATTCTGCCACGCTCTACTTCCTTGATTTGTTTCACGACGTCGAGTTGGATACCGTTTTTGTCGTAGACATAGCCGTTGGAATCGTACATAGCAACGACCTTTGCGCCGAGATGTATCGCTTTTTCCGCTGCGTAAATCGCGACGTTCCCGCTACCCGAGATCACGACCGTTTTCCCCTCGAAACTGTCTCCGCGTTCCGCCATAGCCTCGGAGGTGATGTAAACGAGACCGTAGCCCGTCGCTTGGGTGCGAAGAAGAGAACCGCCGAACGAAAGTCCACGTCCCGTCAAAACGCCGTTGTAAACGTTTGCAAGGCGCTTGTATTGACCGAAGAGATAACCGATTTCTCTTGCGCCCACGCCGATATCACCGGCAGGAACGTCGGTATCCGCGCCGATATGACGGTACAGCTCAGTCATAAAGCTTTGGCAAAACGCCATAATTTCGCGGTCGGATTTTCCTTTGGGATTGAAGTCGGAACCGCCTTTGCCACCGCCGATAGGGAGTTTTGTCAAGCTGTTTTTTAAGGTTTGTTCAAGCCCTAAGAACTTAATGACGGAAAGGTTGACGGAGGGATGGAACCGAAGTCCGCCCTTGTAAGGCCCAATCGAGCTATTGAATTGCACGCGGTAGCCCTTGTTGATATGCACTTTGCCATTATCGTCCGTCCAAGGGATACGGAACAAAATCACCCGTTCAGGTTCTACGAAACGTTCCAAAAGGGCGGAAGATTCGTATTCGGGGTGCGCATCGATCATCGGCTTTAAGGAAAGCAAGATTTCCGTAGCTGCTTGATGGTATTCCGGTTCGTTTGGATTGCGTTCTTTCAAGTTCTCCAAAACGCGTTCGATATATTGAGACATATAAAGATTCTCCTTTATTTTTTCCAACGGATAAAAAATCTTGTTTGGGATTACTTCGTATTATACCACATTTTTTTTGAACTTACAATCATTTACAAGGCCGGAGGGGATAAAATCCAAAAATAATCTTTTTTGAGCAGAGGTAGAGGCGGAAAAACGAGAGAATAAAATTTTATTTTTTCTTTAATTTCCTTGACAAGCGTAGGGAATTATGGTATAATGACAAAAAATAAACAAAGTTTATTGATACAATTTAGGCGGAGGATAAAATTATGAACAGAATTAAGACGATTCAAACGAAAGACGTGTCCAAGACGGTAAACGGTGGCGGTTGCGGTGAATGCCAAACTTCTTGCCAATCTGCATGCAAGACTTCTTGTGGCGTTATCAACCAACAATGCGAAAATAAAAACAACGATTGATTGGATAAAACAGACGATAGTTCGTCGCCTTTTTCGGCGCGAATTTTTTACACAATCGAATAGAAAAAAAAGAAATCTCGTTTTTCCCAAAACGAGATTTTCCATCGTAATGGAGTAAAATTATGGTACATCAATATAAACTCAACGGCTATAATATCGTTTTGGATACTTGTAGCGGTTCGGTGCACGCCGTCGATGAGGTGGCGTACGATATTATCGAGGCGTACAAAAGCAAATCGCGAGACGAAATCGTCGCTTGGATCTTAGAAAAGCACGCGGATAAAGAGGACGTGTCGAAAGAGGACGTTCTCGAATGTTTGGAAGATATAAAAACGCTCGAAAAAGAGGGAAAGCTTTTTTCCGAAGATAAATACGAAGCCCTCGCCTATTCCTACAAAAACAAGTCGAACGTCATAAAAGCCCTTTGTCTGCACGTGGCGCACACTTGCAATTTGAACTGTTCGTATTGCTTTGCAAGTCAAGGCAAATATCAAGGCGAACGCGCGCTTATGTCTTTTGAGGTGGGCAAGCGCGCCTTGGATTTCCTCGTGGAGAATTCGGGCTCTCGCCATAACCTCGAAGTGGACTTTTTCGGCGGAGAACCGCTTATGAATTGGGAAGTCGTCAAACAGCTCGTGGCGTACGCGAGAAGTATTGAAAAGGAAAAGGGTAAAAATTTCCGCTTTACGTTGACCACGAACGGCGTTTTAATCGACGACGACGTGATTGAATTCGCCAACAAAGAAATGAGCAACGTCGTTTTGAGTTTGGACGGAAGAAAAGAAGTGAACGACCATTTCCGTAAGGATTATGCAGGGAACGGTAGCTACGAAAAAATCGTTCCGAAATTCCAAAAGCTCGTGGAAAGCAGAGGCGGAAAGGGGTATTACGTACGCGGTACGTTCACCCACAACAACGTCGATTTTACAAACGATTTATTGCATATGGCGGATCTTGGTTTTACCGAACTTAGTATGGAGCCCGTCGTATGCCCTGAAGGGGACCCTTGCGCCCTCACGAAAGAGGATTTGCCTGTTTTATTCGAGCAGTACGAGATTTTAGCAAAAGAAATGCTCAAACGCAAGAAAGAGGGTAGAGGCTTTACCTTCTATCATTATATGCTCGATCTCAAAAACGGGCCGTGTATCTATAAACGGATCGCCGGTTGCGGATCGGGGACGGAATATATGGCGGTTACCCCTTGGGGAGAACTCTTTCCTTGCCATCAATTCGTCGGCGACGAAAAATACAGCCTCGGCAACATCTGGGACGGCGTTAAAAACGTGGAAATGGTGGAATACTTCCGCGGTTGCAACGCGTACGCGAGAAAAGATTGCAAAGATTGTTGGGCAAAGCTCTATTGTTCGGGTGGTTGCGCTGCAAACGCCTACCACGCCACGGGCGATATCCACGGGATTTATAAATACGGTTGCGACTTGTTCAAAAAACGGATTGAATGCGCCGTGATGATGCAAGTAGCCGAAGCGGAAGAGGAATAAGATGCGTACGCCGATTTGCGACTTTATCAAACAATATAAATCGCAAAAATCTGCCCGTTTTCATATGCCGGGGCATAAAGGACGGCGGTTTTTGGGTATGGAAGCGTCGGACGTTACGGAAATCGTCGGCGCGGACGTTTTATATTCGCCTAGCGGGATTATTTTGGAGAGCGAAAATAACGCCACCCGTCTTTTTGGAACCGCGCATACCTATTATTCTACGGAGGGGTCTTCCCTCTCGATTAAGGCGATGCTCGCCCTCGCGAAAAGTACGAGTGAAAGTTCGGTGGTTTTTGCGTGCAGAAACGTGCATAAATCCTTTGTTTACGCTTGTGGACTTCTCGATCTTACCGTACAATGGATCGAGGGGGAAAGCGCGCATTTGTGTTCGGCGACGCTTACGGGCGAAACGCTGAAAAGGACGCTAGAAAATGCAAAAATAAAACCGATGGCAGTATTCGTGACCTCGCCCGATTATTTGGGCAACTCTTTGGATATACGAGAGCTTGCCAAAGTCTGCGACGAGGCGGGCGTTCCGCTCCTTGTAGATAACGCGCACGGAGCGTATTTTCGGTTTTTACCGGCCGATCAGCATCCGATTTCGCTGGGAGCTTGTATGTGCGCCGATTCGGCGCATAAAACCTTGCCCGTTTTGACGGGAGGCGGGTATTTGCATATAGCAAAAAAGGGAAAAAAAGAATGGTTAGACGGCGCGAGGGAAACGCTTTCCTTGTTCGCCTCTACGAGCCCGTCTTATTTGATTTTGCAATCGCTTGATCTTTGCAATTCCTATTTGGAAAAACTGCGCCCCCGTTTGAAAAAAGAAATCAAACGGATTGAGGGGGTAAAAGGGAAAATCGAGAAAATCGGTATTCCGCTTAAAAACTGCGAGCCGTTGAAAATTGTGCTCGATTGCTTGCCGTACGGCTACGAAGGACGGTTTATCGCCGATTATTTACGAGAAAACGGGATAGAAGTGGAATTTTTCGATAGGGAGTACATCGTTTGTATGTGCTCGCCACAAAATTCCAGTCGGGACTATCGCAAACTGTTGTCCGCTTTGCGTAAACTTTCCCCAAAAACGCCGATAAAAAAGGAAGAGTTTTCTCTCGGCGGGACAGAGCAAGAGGTTTCGATTCGCGAGGCGCTTTTCGGCGTGAAAGAGCGGGTGCGCGTGGAACAAAGTGTAGGGAGGATTTGCGCTTCCGTTTGCGTATCTTGTCCGCCTGCCGTTCCCATTGCCGTTAGCGGAGAGAGGATCACAAAGGAAATGCTACCCGTTTTCAAAGCGTATGGGATAGAGGAAATAGACGTAGTAAAATAAGCCGAGAGAAGCTCGGCTTTTTCTTTTGCAAAAAGGCAAAGCTTTTACGATGAAAAGCCTTGCCTTTTTGGTAATTTTTAAGGAAAGATTTGAGTTTGCCGATAAGCCGAGTTCTGTCTGGTACGGTCATTTATCTACGAGCGTTGTCGCCAACGCCCTCTAGCGATATTCACGGTACTCGTCGGACGGACAGCCCTATATGACGAGCACCCAATCTTGCTGCGGGTGGGGTTTACATGGCATACCTTATTACTAAGGTATCGGTGAGCTCTTACCTCGCCTTTCCATCCTTACCGTAAAACGAGTTTACGGCGGTTTATTTCTGTTGCACTGTCCCGGAAGTCACCTTCGCCTGACGTTATCAGGCACCCTGTCCTATGCAGCTCGGACTTTCCTCACGGCTTTGCAGCCCCGCGACCGTATAGCAAGCTCAAATCTTTTTATTATTATAGCATATTTTATAAAAAAAGTATTGCATTTTTTCTATAAAAATGGTATAATAAAGCGATATTTTTTTGAAAAATTTCATAAGAAGAGAGTTTTGAGGTAGAATTTATGAAAAAAACGAAAATTGTTTGCACGTTGGGGCCGGCTAGTCATACGAAAGAGACGATTTTTGCTATGGCAAAAGCGGGAATGAACGTTGCAAGGCTTAATTTTTCCCACGGTACGTTGCAAGACAAAAAAGAACTTATCGACGCGGTAAAACAAGTGCGAACGGAAAAACATATTCCTATTGCGATTATGCTCGACACGAAAGGTCCGGAGTTTCGGATTGGCGCGTTTGAAAACGGTCCCATATCTTTGAAAGTAGGGGATAGCTTTCGTTTTACGTCACGCGAAATTATGGGGGACGAGTCGATTGTGTCCGTTTCTTTCCCGCGCATAGAAGAGTTTGTTTGCGTAGGCGATCATATTTTGGTCAACAACGGAATGATGGATTTTAAGGTGGTAGCAATCGACGGCGAAGATATCGTGACTATGGTAGAGACGGAGGGGGAACTTTCTGATCGGAAGTCGTTTTTCGTGCCGGGAAGAGAGCTCAATTCCCTTCCTTTTTTGTCCGAGCAAGATAAAGCCGACCTCTTGTTTGGTATTGAACAAGACGTGGATTTCGTGGCGCTTTCGTTCGTTTCAAGAAAAGAGGACGTGATAGAGGTAAAAGAATTTTTGAAACAACACGGCGGAGGGAATATTGACGTTATTGCAAAAATCGAAAACCCTTTCGGCGTGAAGAATTTAAAAGAAATTATGACCGTTTGCGACGGGATTATGGTTGCAAGAGGGGACTTAGGGGTGGAAATTCCTTACGAGCAAGTGCCCGATATTCAAAAATATATCATTACGCAATGTCGTATTTACGGAAAACGCGTTATTACCGCAACGGAAATGTTAGAATCAATGATCCATAATCCGCGCCCCACTCGCGCGGAAATTTCCGACGTGGCGAACGCCGTTTACGACGGTACGTCCGCCGTTATGCTTTCGGGTGAAACGGCTATGGGCACGTTCCCCGTGGAATCGGTTTCGGCTATGGCTAAAATCGTGGAGCAAGCAGAAAGCCATACGGAGTATATTCAAGCCATAGAAAAATTCGAAGTGAAAAACGCCTCCGAGGCGGTCTCGCATGCCGCTTGTTCGCTCGTCAAGGAGTTGCAAGCAAAAGCGATCGTGGTTTGTACGAGAACGGGCGCTACGGCGCGTATGGTTTCGCGTTTTAGACCGCAAATTCCCATCGTTGGGCTTACCACAGACGAACATGCCTATCGCAAGTTGGCGCTCAGTTGGGGGGTATGTCCGATGATGGCGGAAGAATACGCTTCAGTGGATATTTTATTCTATTTTGCCAAGCTCGCAGCCCTTAAAAGTAGCCTCGTGGAAAAAGGGGATACGATCGTTATCACGGGTGGCACGGCGAACGGAATGAGCGGGAATACGAGCCTTATTAACGTGGAGATCGTGTAAGGGATGGGAGAGAATTTGCTTAAGAGATTGATTCAATCCATTCGCAAACGCTTTATGCGGGTGGATTTTCCTCTCTTACAACCGCTTTGGGGTGCGATGGGAGCCGATCGCCAAGGCGCGCTTGCGCAAAGTCGTATGGACGATCGCTTGCAAATCGTACACGTGCCAAGCAAACAGCAACCCTATTTGACGTACGTTTATAATATAGAAATCAATAGGGTGTTGGGGTACGTTGAAAGAAATTTTGCAAAGAAATTGTGCTTTATTTTTGGAAAAAATTTTTGTATAGACGGTTCGATGGAGCAGGTCTATAAAAGGGAAACGGGGGAGTTCGTTGCGCAATTTGCGGTTTATGATCATACGTCGTATATGTTGCCATACTTGGAAACGTTGCCTTTTTTACACGGACAAGAGGATTGATACCTTTTTTGCGGTTGATTTTCTAAGGGAATAAGCGTATAATAAAATTGTTTCTATTGCATTCTTAGTTAAATGGATATAAATTTAGTATTTTTGTATCGCAAAATAACTTTTAAAATGTAAAAATCTTCCGTAGCGTAACGGGATAACGCAGTCGCCTCCTAAGGGTGCGTTATATCCCTAAATATAGTATGGTGTAGTCATATATACCACAATATATTGTGTTTTACTTGCGAAACGTGCAGTATTGTGGTATAAAATTGGTATTTTTCGTATCGTAAAATAACTTTTAAAACGTAAAAATCTTTCCGTAGCGTAATCGGATAACGCAATCGCCTCCTAAGCGATAGACTGTGGGTTCAATTCCCGCCGGAAAGGCCACTCGGGGCTATATTTATAAATATAGCCCCTTATTTTATCATTGGGAGAATATATTATGGATTTTCAAAATGATGTTTCTTATTTATATCCATCTCGCCAAGCCAAAATTAGTCTAATTGGAGCAATTCTTCCGTCCGATAAAGATATTTTCTTTAGAGCTAAACAAAAAGAAACTCTCGATAGATATCAAGCGGCTCGAAGATTTTTGTGTGAAACGGAAAATAGGGATTGGAATCATTATTTTAATGCATTAGAAAATGAGCAGGCAAATCTCTATGTCCAAAATGTGTATCGCGCACAATTTTATGAAGCAGCTTTGTTGTTTTATAATACAGTTATTGATTTGTCTTGGATTGCTTGTTATGTATCTTTAGAATATGTTGCATATGTAAGTGGCAAAGCGATAGAAACCGAGAAAATCACTTCTATCGAAGATGCTTATAATGCTATTCGTAGTCAAGAAAAACTAGTCGAACATCCACACACAGAAAATAATCCTTTTCAATATTTGAAATCTGTTTGCCCAGAATACACAGACGTCATTGATTTTGTAATAGAATTTTGGGATTCTTTTTCTCAATCGAACGTTAGAATAAACTATAATTTCTTAAAACACAAAGGTGCTTTGTGTTACGGGGAAATACAAAAAATTGAACCATGTAGATTTTTTTCGCTTCAAGTAAATGACCAACTTTGCCCAAGTGACATTAGAGATGTGCAAAAAGCTATTAGTTTAGAAAGTGCTATTTCTCAATTGTTGGAGTTTGATAACAACGTACTATATCCGTACATAAAGACTTTGTTTGAAAAATTAGAGAAGATGGTAAAACCCTCGCCGTTCATTTTTTAATCTAATAAAAACAATTGAATTATAATACAAAACGTGCTATAATTGAACTATAAAATTCGTTATGAGGTAAAAAATATGGCTTTAATCAAATGTCCTGAATGTGGAAAAGAAATATCAGACAAGTCAAATGCATGTATTCATTGTGGTTGTCCTATTATTTCTACGACGCAAGAAAATAGTAACGAGATAGAAAATTATATTGGCATTGCAAAAACTGCCTTAGAATCGCAAAACGGTCAAGAAGCATACGACTATGCAAACAAAGTTCTAGCTATTGATTCCAACAATGTGGAAGCTTGGTTTATTAAAATGAAATCGGTTGAACATATTGCAAAAGTAGGCAATCCCAAAGCCGAAGAGGTTGTTAGTTGTGCAAAACAAGTTATTAAACTTACCAATTCCGATTCTGAGTTTGTTTTTGAGACATATAAATATCTGCTTACCAGAGCCGAAAATATGATTTCATTGGCTACACAATTAGTTAGTGACACTGTAATGGTTAAAAACCTTACCGACAGTGTAAAACGTGTAAATCCGCGAAATGTCACTGCACAAGTTATCGCCTCAGATGCAACAACATTAACAATGGTTGAAAATCTTGTTAATGGTGCTTTAATGATAAAGAAAGTTGTACCTGATAATGAGATTTCCAACAATGCGGATTTAACCGAGGGCGTTTTGCGTGTTTGCAGGCTGTATGTCTTTTATCATACAATGTATGTCAATAGAATAACTATTTATTCGGCATATATGCAGGATGCAAAATTAGAAGAAAAGAAGAAAATGCGCTTGGAATTTATGAGCGGACTTTCTGATACAAGCAAGCAGACTGTTGAAGAAATTACGGATTCAGGAAAAGAAAAAGCTGAAGCAAACAATCAAGGGTGCTATATTGCCACCTGTGTTTATGGCTCATATGATTGTCCCCAAGTTTGGATGCTACGTCGCTTTAGAGATCATTCATTGTCAAACAATGTGTTTGGTAGGGCGTTTATAAAAGTTTATTATGCAATTAGTCCTATTTTGGTTCGAGTATTTGGAAAAAGTAAAGTCGTTAAGAAGATATGGAAATTCTTTACCGATAAACTTGTAAATCGTTTACGCAAAAACGGGGTTGAAGACACTCCTTATAACGACAAATATTAACACGCAATAAACGAAGCGTAAAATCTGCCTTACAGGTGGGTTTTACGCTTGTTTTTGCATAAAACACACATTCAAAGATAGTTTCAACCATTTCTGTAAAAAGTGCCAACAGTGTTGACACAATTAAGTTTATCGTATGATTTAAATATAACGGTATGTGTTTTTCGGGATTATAAAATCGGTATAAAATCGGTATAAATTTACTTTGAAAGTTACGTAACAATACGAAAGTTATGTAACAAAAAATGACATTTTTAATATTACGAAACTCACATTTTTAATAAAAACGCACGAAAACGCACGGAATTGAACGTTTTTTATAAAGCCTTCACAATGGCTTTGCACTCCTAAGGGTTAGTTACAGGTTCGAACCACCGCCTCGCCGTTTCACCGTGGGAAACCTCGTAAGGCGAGGCGGATTCCTGTTGCGGTCTGCCCTTGCGGTAGACCTTCTTTTTATGCACTCTCCAGAATCAACCTGCTCTGCAAGCGAAAGCGAAGCAATTTGAAATAATGTTTGGGCAGTCTTTTGACTGCCTTTTTTCTCTTATGCCGGTTTGTTGCTTGCGAAACGTATAGTAGGTGTGAGAACTACCGTCTATGACGGTAATTTGTACTCCGTGACTATCCATTTCTTTACGATTGTGCAAAAAAGTTTTATGATAATGTAAATACAAAACCGTAAAATAACATTATAATAGAGAAAAGATTCAACGAAAGGCTTTCCTAAAATGATTATCGATATTCATTCGCATTGCTATAAAAATCCGGTGCCGTTCGTAACGCCGTTTTGCGACCCCGAGGAGCTTATCAGCTTTTACGACAAGCAAGGAATTGACAAGGCGGTGCTTCTGCCCGTTGTAAACGCGGAGATATATTTTCCACAGTCTAACGACGAGATACTTGAGATATGCGCGGCGTATCCCGATAGATTTATTCCGTACTGTAATATTGACCCCAGAGCAATGACAAACGCGCCTAACGCCCCCTTACACAAGGTGCTCGAGTATTACAAAAACAAGGGGTGCAAGGGTATCGGTGAGGTTATGCCCAACATGGAGCTTATGGACCCTAAGGTACAAAATCTTTTCCGCGCAGCGGAGGAGGTGGAGCTGCCTATAGTTTTCGACGGCTCTGACGTTAAGGACGGCGATTTCGGTCTTTACGACGATCCCGGACTTCCTCAGCTTGAGCATACGCTTCAGCGTTTCCCGAAGCTTAAGATATTTGGACACGGTCCTGTTTTTTGGGCTGAGCTTTTCAGACTGCAGACTCCCGGTGAAAGAGGGTACGTATTCAATTTTCAAGGCACCGATCAGGTAGGAAAAAGAGGCGGCGAGAGCGTTGTCGAGGGCGTTCTTCCGGTGCTTTTACGCAGATATGAAAATCTTCATTGCGACTTATCCGACGGCTCTCCTATTCAGGCTCTGTCGAGGAATTTCGAGTACACCAAGAAATTCTTTATTGAATTCCAGGACAGACTCTACTTCGGTACGGATATGTGCAATAAATTTTACGATTATCCTCACGTCAGATTTATCAACAAGCTGCTCGACGAGGGAGTAATCACTAAGGAAATCTACGACAAGGTAACTCACAAGAATGCAATTAAGCTGCTTGGCTTATAAAAGGAGATTTTTATGACTAACAGAGAGTGGTTTAAGCAGGCAAAATTCGGTATGTTTATCCATTGGGGCTTGTACAGCCTACCCGCCGGAGAATGGCGCGGCAAGAGAGCTGAGGGACCCGGCGAGTGGTTAATGACCTATAACAAGATACCGATCAAGGAATATGAGGAGTTAGCAAAGGTATTTAATCCTATCTACTTTGATGCCGAGGAGTGGGTCTTGCTTGCTAAGGAAGCAGGTATGCAATACATAATCTTCACAAGTAAGCATCAAGAGGGCTTCTGTATGTTCAAGTCAGAGGTGGATAGCTATAATATAGTTGATGCGACGCCCTTTGGACGTGACGTAGTCGACGAGCTTGCAAAGGCTTGTAAAAAGCACGGTATAAAGCTCGGTCTTTACTATTCTCAGGAGCTTGATTTCCACGAGGAGCACGCAGGTGGAGTTCATTATCTCGATCCTTGGCTCAACTGCGACTGGGCGAACAATTGGGATTTTCCCGACAAGGAGAAGAAGGACCTTAACTTATTCATAGAAAAGAAGGTAAAGCCGCAGCTTAAGGAGCTGCTCACAAAATACGGAGATCTGCTCTGTATCTGGTGCGATGATCCGTGTGAGATAACTCCCAAGCAAAGCCAAGAGCTTTACGAGCTAATCAAGGAATATCAGCCCGACTGCTTAGTTCCCTCAAGAATAGGTAACGGAGTGGGAGATTTCCATTCATTCGGTGACAACAAGCTTCCCGACAAGGATTGGGACGGTCTCGGTGAGTCATGCGTTACCATGAACCATACCTGGGGCTATAAGAGCTTTGATAACGATTGGAAGAGCGCGGAGCAAATTTTGGCAATAAAGGAGAAGGTCAACAGTCACGGTGTAAACCTTCTTCTTAACGTAGGACCCGACTATCTCGGAAGAATTCCCGCTCCGTCCGTGGAGATACTCAAGAAAATCGGAAAGAAGCTGCGCGAGGAAGGCAAATAATATTATATTTTAAGCAAGCGTAAATACTGCCTTTATAGGTGGGTTTGCGCTTGCTTTTTTGTCAAAAAGAGTCTAAAACAAGCTCATTTTAGAGAAAAAGGCTTTTATACCGTTGCACAAATTCAGGTACCGTGATGGGATGAATTCTTTGTTTTATTATATTTTTCGGCATTTTTCGCTTTTTCACGGTATAAGTTGACATATGGTAACCTAATTTGATATAATTAGGAAGTAAAGCGCATCAATTTCATAGACGGACGCATAAGGAGTCATAAATGAACGGAAGTCCCGAAGAGATAATAAGAAAATGGTACGGAAAGGTAAATATTCCGAGTGAGCACGACGGTGAATTTGAGGCGCTGTTGAGTGAGCGCGGTGAGCTGCTGATCCCCTACGATATTTCTACTTACGATATAGAAGAGACAGACGGTGTCAAAAACCTGTTCGCGGTGCTTTATATGTGTGAGGCTCTCAGTGAAAGATACAAGGCGGTGGGTATAAGCGAGGATATACTTCTCGACACACTGTCGGATATTCCCATTGCGCTCAAGTCGTGGTATGAGGTAAAAGGAAAGCTTGTTTTGGGTACCTTTAATTGGTTATCCAATCATATGAAGATGGAGCTATTCAAGCTTGGGCGGCTTCAGTTCGGCTTCAGCCACGCTTATTACGACGCAAATGACGCGGGGCTTACCAAGGGAGACCCCGTTATCGGAGTTCATATTCAGGCGGGTACGCCGCTTTTTAGAGACGAATATCTTTCGTCCTTTAATTCAGCCGTTAAATTTTTCGAGCGGTATTTCCCCGAATATAAATATACTCATTTCACCTGTTACTCCTGGCTGCTTGACCCGACCTTAGGGGAGCTTTTGCCCGAGGGCAGTAATATTCTGCGCTTTGCCGGGGAATTCAGGATAAGTCATACCGAGCGCTCGGACAGATTACTCAACTATCTTTTTCGCCGTGGGGCTACACGCGAGGATATTAAGTCACTTGCTCCACGCTCCTCGCTTTCCTTGAAAGTGAAGGAGGCTATTCTGTCGGGCAAGGATTTCTACGAGGCGTTCGGGGTGATAGATAAGAGTCGTTTTGTGAGCAAGCAGCCTTGATTATTGTGCAAAGGTCACAAACGGCGCTATTGTAATTTGTGCAAGGTCACTTGTTTTGATAAATATGAACAAATTGTAAATAATGATAAATCTTTCACTTTTTTTGATTTTTTTGTGGAAAATTAGCTTTCATTATGTTATAATAATCGTTGCGGCGTACGCGCGTGGTATTTTTATGGTATTTTCCCCGCGAAGCCGCGTACTTAAATATGTTAATAATTTTATTGGAGGAAATTTAAAATGAGCAAGAAGTATGTTTATCTCTTCTCTGAAGGTAACAAAGACATGCGTAACCTTCTTGGCGGTAAGGGCGCTAACCTTGCCGAAATGACCGCAATCGGTCTTCCTGTTCCCCAGGGCTTTACCATCACTACCGAGGCTTGTACTCAGTATTACGAGGATGGCAGACAGATCAACGATGAGATCATGGCTCAGATCATGGAGTACATTGTTAAGATGGAGGAGGTTACCGGCAAGAAGTTCGGTGATCTTGAGAATCCCCTTCTCGTTTCCGTTCGTTCCGGTGCAAGAGCATCTATGCCCGGTATGATGGATACCATTCTTAACCTTGGTCTTAACGAGGACGTTGTTAACGTTATGGCAAAGAAGTCCGGCAACGCAAGATGGGCTTGGGACTGCTACAGAAGATTTATCCAGATGTACTCCGACGTCGTTATGGAGGTTGGTAAGAAGTACTTCGAGGAGCTTATCGACAAGATGAAGGAAGAAAAGGGTGTTAAGCAGGACGTTGATCTTACTGCTGACGACCTTAAGGAGCTCGCTAACCAGTTCAAGGCTGAGTACAAGGCTAAGATCGGCGCTGACTTCCCCACCGATCCTAAGGAGCAGCTTCTCGGCGCTGTTAAGGCAGTTTTCCGTTCTTGGGACAACCCCAGAGCAAACGTATACAGACGTGACAACGATATTCCCTATTCTTGGGGTACCGCAGTAAACGTTCAGGCAATGGCATTCGGTAACATGGGTGACAATTGCGGAACAGGCGTTGCATTTACCCGTGATCCCGCTACCGGCGAGAAGAAGCTTATGGGTGAGTTCCTTACCAACGCTCAGGGTGAGGACGTTGTTGCAGGTGTTCGTACTCCCATGCCTATCGCTCAGATGGCTGAGAAGTTCCCTGCTGCTTTCGAGGAGTTCAAGAAGGTTTGCGAGATTCTCGAGAACCACTACCACGATATGCAGGATATGGAGTTCACCGTTGAGAACGAGAAGCTCTATATGCTTCAGACAAGAAACGGTAAGAGAACAGCTCCTGCTGCTCTTAAGATAGCCGTTGACCTCGTTGCTGAGGGTCACAAGACCAAGGAAGAGGCCGTTCTTATGATCGACCCCAGAAACCTTGATACTCTTCTTCACCCCCAGTTCGATGCTAAGGCACTCAAGAAGGCTACTCCTATCGGTAAGGGTCTTGGCGCATCTCCCGGTGCTGCTTGCGGTCAGATCGTATTCTCCGCTGAGGATGCAGAGGCTTGGAAGAATGCAGGCAAGAAGGTTGTTCTTGTAAGACTTGAGACCTCTCCCGAGGACATCACCGGTATGAAGGCTTCTCAGGGTATCCTCACCGTACGTGGCGGTATGACCTCTCACGCAGCAGTTGTTGCTCGTGGTATGGGTAAGTGCTGCGTTTCCGGCTGTGGCGAAATCGCTATGGACGAGGAGAACAAGAAGTTCACTCTTGCAGGCAAGACCTATCACGAGGGTGATTGCATCTCCATCGACGGTTCTACCGGTAACATCTACGACGGTCTTATTCCTACCGTTGACGCTGAGATCTCCGGCAACTTCGGCACCATCATGGGCTGGGCTGACGAGTTCAGAACTCTTAAGGTAAGAACCAACGCTGATACTCCTACCGACGCAAAGAAGGCAAGAGAGCTTGGCGCTGAGGGTATCGGTCTTTGCCGTACCGAGCACATGTTCTTCGAGGCAGAGAGAATCGCTGCATTCCGTGAGATGATCTGCTCTGACACCGCTGAGGAAAGAGAAGTTGCTCTCGCAAAGATTCTTCCCTACCAGCAGTCCGACTTCGAGGCTCTCTACGAGGCTCTCGAGGGCAACCCCGTATGTATCAGATTCCTTGATCCCCCTCTCCACGAGTTCGTTCCTACCACCGAGGAAGACATCGCTCTCCTTGCAAAGGCACAGAACAAGTCTATCGAGGACATCAAGAACATCATTTCCTCTCTCCACGAGTTCAACCCCATGATGGGTCACCGTGGATGCCGTCTCGCTGTAACCTACCCCGAGATCGCAAAGATGCAGACCAAGGCCGTTATCCGTGCCGCTATCAACGTTCAGGCGAAGCACCCTGAGTGGAACATGGTTCCCGAGATCATGATTCCTCTGGTAGGCGACGTCAAGGAGCTGAAGTACGTTAAGGCTGCCGTCGTTGAGACCGCAAACGCCGAGATCGCAGCCGCCGGCGCTACCCTCAAGTATGAGGTTGGTACCATGATCGAGATCCCCAGAGCTTGCCTCACCGCAGACGAGATCGCTAAGAACGCTGACTTCTTCTGCTTCGGTACCAACG
>JAZLBD010000009.1:0-239692 GCA_045613545.1 Christensenellaceae bacterium | reverse complement strand
TATTATTTGGTATAGGGAACGCTTTTGATGCGATTGTCTCACTTGTTGCGTACGCGTTCTTACTTAAGGAAAAGAAAATCAATATTTTAGATATTGAATAGGGTTTTAATAGATTTGATTTTAAAAATGTATTTGCAAAAGTTTTTAATCCAAAGACTATGTAATGGAGGATAGATTATGAGAAAAAATAATATTGCTTTATATATTATTATATTAATTGTTTCAATTGTTATATGTGCTATTTCGTTGTTCTTTAATACTTCAAGTCAAATATTTACTATCTTAGCTTCAATTGGTTGCAGCGGTATAGTGTCAATAGTAGTTTCATTTTTGTTAGAGGTGTCGAATCGTAAAAGAGAAGCTTATAAAGACAAGAAGACTATAGATGCTTTTTTAGAAAATTTTGATATTTGCATCAAAGATATTATGCATAAAGCATTAAATAGTTTTGCTAAACAATATAGAACATTTGATGTTGATGGAAATTATACTATAAGCGACATATGCTTGTTGTTAGAGAATTTGAACGATGATAATAAATTTTTTATGTATTATGTCGATGATTTAAGCAGTTGTGTTAAAGGGCTAAATTTTGATGTGCTATTAAACTTTCCTAATGCTAAAGGACATGAACTATATTCCACATTTAACGGTGTTAAAATGAATTTAAGTGCTATAAAAAATTATGCTAACCGTGTTGGAAATGATGCACTAAATGCAATTTTGAGTGAAGCAATTTTTTCTATGATTGATGAGATATATAAAATAAGAGAAAACAAGATTTCTTTTTCAATATCTAAAAATGATAGAGATTACATTATGAGGTTTAGAGAAGCAAAATTTAACAATAAAACTAATATATGAAAACGTTTTAATAAGAACAGGTACTACTCAAAAGTTTAAAAATGGACATAAAAATAAAACACTTTTAGCAAAAAATGCTTTAAGTGTTTTTTTAATTATTCAGCAATATTCATAATACGTTTCTTTTTTCGCTTAGCATATTCTCAAGTTTTTGCAGCGCCACCCCAAGAAAACATAACGTAAGCAATAACTAAATCGGCTTCATTAACCATCCATTCATTTCTTTTTAAGATGGCAAATTTGCGAGGAACGCTTTCAATAGGAGGGAAGATAACGTCGTCATAATGATATTTAGCAAACTCTAATTTAGAATAACTTTTATCAAGATAGGGCGTAATAAATATAAGCTCAATCTCCGGAAAATCATTTTTTAATTCTTTTAGTGTGCGCAAGCATAATACGTCAAAATCGCCATACCCACCTAAGTAAAACTTACAGGTGGGATTTTTTATTATCTTTTCTTGAAGAATATTTTTAAGTTGCTCTTTAATGTCGTCGCAAAACAAACAATTAGAATGTCCACAAAAGGTAATTATCATTAGAAAACCTCCGTTTATACAATAGTTTATCACAATGAACTACATTTTGAAAGCGTTCAGCACAATAAACTAAAAATTAAATTGCACAAACTATAATTATTGCAATGAACGTTTATCGTGATAAACGCAAGGAGGTAACTATGAAATTATCTGAAGCAGTAGGTAAAAGGGTAGAAAATTTACTTGCAGAACGTAATATGACACAATATCAACTTTACAAAAACGGAGGAATTCCTCGTTCTACAATTTCAGTTACTGTTGACGGCAAATATAAAACAGTTAAATTAGATACCATATATCAAATCGTTGCAACTTTGGGTATTACACTCAAAGACTTTTTTGATGATGCTTTGTTTGATGAGTTAGAGGATTAATTTTCTTTGCATAAATAACGTAAGTCGGTGGATAAAACCACCGACTTTTTCTATGCTCAAATTCAAATCTTTTATTTGAAAAGTCGAATATTGTTATTGCTTTTTTAATTCTATTATGCTATAATAGAATCAATTATTTATACCAAGGGGTATTTTTATGGCAGCAAATTATAATAAACTATGGAAGTTACTGATTGACAAAGGTATGACAAAGACTGATTTACGTATTAAAACCGGTATGTCTACATCCACGCTCGCAAAGATGAGTAAGAACGAAAATGTTTCTTTAGATGTTATTCTTAGTATTTGCAAAGTGCTTGAATGCAACATTGGCGACGTTGTTGATGCAACAGAAAAAGAAGATTAATTTTTATAATATGACTGAGATTGTCATATTTACTGTGCTAAAATCGTTTTGATTTTAGCAAATGAATTACAAGGATAATATATATTATGATAAAATTAGCGACAGCATTTAGTGGAATTGGAGCGATTGAACAAGCGCTTATTAGATTAGACATGGAGCATAAGATTCTTTTTGCTTGTGATAATGGCGACGTTGAAATTGAAATTGATGCTGATAAAGAATTGGAAAAAGTAAAAACTCTTAAATCTGCAAAAGAAAAAAGAGATTACGTGGATAATCTATATGTGCAACTTTCTAGAAAGAATAACTTTGTTAAAGAATCGTATTTTGCAAATTATTCAATAGAAGATAATATGTTTTTTAATGATGTAAAACTATTAGATGCAACAGATTTTGAGGGTAAAGTTGATTTGTTTGTAGGTGGAAGCCCTTGTCAAAGCTTCTCCGTTATCGGTGCTAAGGGTGGATTTAACGATACGAGAGGTACACTTTTTTATCAATACGTTAGATTGGTAAAGGAGATGCAACCTAAGGTATTTATATATGAAAATGTATATGGTCTTACAAGACATGACAAAGGTAAGACCTGGTCTATAATGCAGCAAGTTTTCGAAGAGCTTGGATATAGTTTTAAATTTAAAATACTTGATTCAAGAAACTTTGGTATTCCTCAAGGCCGAAGAAGAATATTTGTTGTTGGATTTAAAGACTCTGAAAGTTGTGATAAATTTAAGTTTCCGGAAGAGATTGATTTGGAATATACAATGCAAGATTTCTTAGAGGAAAACTGCGCAGAAGGTAGTTTGCAGAGTATCAATGGTAAATTAACAAAGATAAATGACAAAAAAGGTGTTCCGGAAGAAAGATATTATTTATCTGAAAAATTGAAAGCATACTGTTTATCTCCTGGTACAAAAAACTTTATGCATGCAGATGCAAAAATTGATTTACCTATTGCGAGAGCATTATTATCAACTATGGGTAACTCTCACAGGTCTAGTGTAAATAATTACGTTACAACAAACGGTAGGGTTAGAGCTTTAACAATTAGAGAGGCGCATAGATTAATGGGATTTCCAGATAGTTATAAAATAGTAGTATCTAAGGCTCAAGCATATAGACAAGCTGGTAACTCTATTGTTGTAGACGTATTAATGAATATTGTTAAAGAAATTGCTAAAGTTGAGGGCTGGGAATATGGAAAGAATTAAACATAAGCAAAAAAAGTTTAAGGTGGTAAGCTTATTTGCTGGAATTGGTGGCTTTGATATAGGCTTTGAAAATGCTGGTTTTGAAGTGGTTTGGGCAAACGACTTTGATAAATATGCAGTAGAAACCTATAAAGCAAATGTGGGCAAGCACATAGTATTAGGTGATATAAGAACTGAAAAAGAAAATATTCCTGAACATGATATCTTAGTTGGAGGTTTTCCTTGTCAACCTTTTAGTACGTTTGGAAAATTACAAGGGTTCAAAGATGAAGAGCGTGGAGGCTTGTTTTTTGAAATAAAAGACATTTTAGAAAAACATAAAACTAAAGTCGTTGTCTTAGAGAACGTTAAAAATCTTGTAAATCACGACAGCGGAGAAACTTTTAAAAGGATTTTAACTGAGTTAGATAGTATAGGCTATGATTGTTATTATCAAGTTTTGAACTCTGCTGATTATGGTATTCCACAAAGGCGTAATAGAATTTTTATCGTTGGTTTCTTAAGGGGGTATTTCAAGGAAGAAAAGTTTATTTTCCCCGAAAAGAAAGAGCTAAAAGTTACGACTCAAGACTTATTAGATAAAAATGTTGATAAAAAATATTTTTTAACTAGAAAACTTGAAAAAACTATTTTAGGTGAAGGAACAAAGGGATATATTGTAAAGCCTACGATTGACCAAGAAATTTCAAAAACATTAACAGCAACAATGCACAAAATGCATAGGGCAAGTCAAGATAATTACGTTACAGATTTAGAAAGCCGTGCTTTATTTGAAGATGAAGATAGAACAAACTTGAGAAAACTTACACCTAATGAGTGTAGGAAACTACAAGGATTTCCAAGTGATTGGGTACAAGTCGTTTCAGACTGTCAAGCATATAAGCAATTCGGCAACGCTGTTACAGTAGATGTTATCTATGCTATTGCAACTAACTTGATGAAATATATAGAAGAAAACATAAAGGAGAATTAATATGGGACATTCTTTAGTGAATTTTTTAGAAGATAAAAGCTTAATAATTGATTTCTTAGATTCGCGTTCACAAGTGATGTCTAATTATGTGCGTAATTCAAACTCACGTTTTTCGGTGTGGTATAAAAATTTAGCGCACTCAGATTTAACGAATAGAGGAAAGCGTAATGGTTCTCATGAAGGATTAGAAAAGAATCTTCTATATTATTTAAGTGTGCCCGAAATGAAAGCTATAGAAGAGGCAAACAAGAAACCTTTTGAAAGTGCAAAGCAATCAAATATTGGTATGTCGGATGCGTTTTATAGGGATTTAGGGGTTCAAAGACTTCAAAGAAGAATTGGTCCACAACAAACTCAGCACGAACACATTGTATTAAACGATACTGTTGACGTGTTTTTGGTTAATGAAACCGTGCAATATTTTACAATGCCTTATACAAATAAAGTTATACATAAATTAGCTAAAGGTGTTAGATGGGAAGATTCAGAAACCATTACTTGTGCAGAAGGGGATTTTACGCCTATTCAAATTACACAAGCAATTCACGGTCTTGGAACTGCAAACGATACAGAATTTCATAAATTAAGACTTTCTATGTTCTGCAACGACACATTTATAGTTCTTATAGAACATTGTGCTGGAAGAAAGAAAATGTTCGTAATGCTTGATAAAAATCCGAGATTTTATACTCTTGCTGGAGTAAATAATACTGCTTGGGAAAACTACTTAAAGACTAAACGTTCTCAAGAAGAAGCAAGATTTACTGCAAAAACTACGCTTGACGTTGAGGATGAAAAGAATAGAAATAAACAATCTAAGTGGAAAGTTCTTTTAGCAAACGAGATGATGAACTATACCACACACGAAGGTGAAGTTTTCTGTCCGTTTACGCAAATTAGTGGTAATTTTGAAGCAGTGCCTATGTTGTTTATTGCATCTCATATTAAAAGATTTTCGGATAGTGATTGTGATGAAGCATTTGATATCAACAATGGGTTGTTGCTATGTGCAAATGCAGATGCACTTTTCGATAAACACATGATAACCGTTGATGAGAACAAGAAATTAATATTCTCTTTCTTAATAGATAACGATTATATGTTGAAACAAAAATTATTGTTAAATCAACCTATTTTTGAAATTGTGTTAAACGAAAAGAGAATGGAATATATGAAAGACCATAGAGAAATTTTCTTTAAGAAAGAACAAGAAAGAAAAAGGATGTCTGTTTAGAAAAATGAGGGTATGTAGTTTATTTAGTGGAATAGGTGGTATTGACCTTGGCTTTCAACAAGCCGGGTTTGATGTCGTGTGGGCAAATGAATTTGACCATGATGCTGCTACTACATACCGTGTAAATTTTGGCGATGGGCATTTAGTTGAGAAGGATATACGTCAAGTTAATCCATATGATATTCCCGATTTTGATGTGCTTGTAGCGGGATTTCCTTGTCAACCGTTTTCTATTGTGGGGAGACAAAAAGGATTTGATGACCCACGTGGTAATTTATTCTTCGAAATTGGTAGAATTATTGATAAAAAAAGACCGCCTATCGTGTTTTTAGAGAATGTTGCAAATCTTATGGAACACGATGACGGGAAAACTTTTTTGGTTATTTATAATACGCTTGCTCAGTTTGGTTATGCTGTTAAATATAAGGTGTTAGATTCGCAAGAATACGGAAATGTACCACAGCAAAGAAAACGTATTTTTATAGTTGCTTTTTTAGATTATGAACAATGCGTAAGATTTAACTATCCGGAACCGATTGAACGTACAGTTCAACTAAACGATATATTGGATAGAAGTGTTAAACACGATGATATTTATTACTATAATGCGAGTTCATTTTATTATGACGAAATGCTAAAAACGGTTATTGACAAGCGAGCATTATATAAGATAAATGACCATGGCGTATCGCCAAGAAAACACTTTATTTGTCCAACGTTAACGGCAAATATGGGGACATATCCCAATAGAGTACCAATCATTAAAGATGACTACGGTATACGTAAAATAACACCATTAGAATGTTTGGCATTACAAGGTTTTCCTAAAGAATTTATTTTTAAGGGAATACCATTAAATAGTGCTTACAAACAATGTGGCAACAGTGTAGTAGTGCCAGTTGTAAGGCGAATTGCGGAAAAGATAAAGGAGAGTAAATAATGTGGTGGCAATGGCTTATATTTGCCCTAATAATTATAGCAATACCGTACGGGTTATATAATATAAAAAAGTTTGCGATTAAGAGAGTGAAGCCAACAAAAGAGCAAGAATCTAAGGCAAATCAAAGAATTTTTGTTTTATGCTTGTTTTATTGGTTATGTGACTTTTTCTATATGACGTTCATCATAAATAATCTTACGTGGAGATTTATTTTGGGTGGATTAATAATGGTTATTGTATTTTATAACCTTTCTAAAGCATTTATAAGTGGTAATAAAGCTTTTAGCTTTGGATTAATCCAAGATTTTATTGTTGGCATATCATTGACGGTATATTTAATTTACATCATTCCTAATAAAGAGTTGCAAGAGATTATAATTCCTATTATTGCGGCGGTTTATGGCGGATTATTAACGCTTGTTGGTGTTGCTTGGACGATAAAAAAATCCGACAATGATAGAAAACAAGCAGAGGAGCAAAGAGTTAAGCCTCTTGTGTTTATTTGCAATCCTCAAACAACATCTATAAACAAAGAAGAGTTGATGAAAGGCATCTTGCTTAGTAAAAGAAATATAGGTTCCTTAAAAACTGCGGAAGCAAATAAAGTAGCGTTTATTCTTCCTCAAATCGTTATTAGCAATTCGGATTATTCTCATGTTGCAATAAGAGGATTTAGAATTAATGATGAATATCATCTTTATGATCACGGACAAGTCTTGCCAAAGAATAAAACATTTTATTTGCAAAATGATTTTAGATTTGATTATTCAAATGAAATCGAATATGTAGCGATATTGTTACAAGATATGTTGGAAAATTTATACGAACTTGAGTTAAATTTTTCAATAAACAAGGAAGATAAAAACAAAACAATAATAATTAATAGTGGGATTGAAACAAGGAGAACTACTTTGGCGATTAATCCTAAGGAAATATAATGATTGAAGTTGTCGCGGCTCTTATATGGGATAAGGATAAGTTTTTGATTTGTCAAAGGCCTGCAAATAAGGCACGAGCGCTCCTTTGGGAGTTTGTTGGCGGAAAGGTCGAGAAAGGCGAAACAAAAGAGCAAGCCTTAATTCGTGAGTGCAAAGAAGAATTAAATATTACGCTTAACGTTGGGGATATTTTTATGGAAGTTGTTCACGAGTATCCTGATGTTACCGTGCATTTAACATTATTTAATGCAGTGATAACCGAAGGCGTTCCACAAAAACTAGAGCATAATGATATAAAATGGATAACGCCTGCAGAAATTCCTAACTACGATTTCTGCCCCGCAGATGAAGAGATTTTGAACAAAATAGAAAAGCAAGAAGGAGTATATAATGAGAAAATTTGGTGATTTTAGTGAGTTAAGCGAAAACAATGTACAAGCAATAGAAAAAATAATTAACGGGATAGAAAGCAAAGGTTTATCATGTTCATTGTTTTATGGGTTTCCTTTGATAGAATTAGATAATTCTTCTACTATAATGAAGGGTTGTATGATAAGCACTAAAGGAGTGTTGATATTACATAGTTTAAATGACGAAAAGATGGTTTATTGGAGACATATTAATAAAACTATAATGGAATGCCCAACAATAAGTGAGTTGGCTATCGACCCGAGCGTCGGATTAATATCTTTTAAAAACCTTGATGAAATAGAAAGTATTATTGACTACTTGGAAAACAAGGAAGATATAATGTCTAAAAAAGATGTTGATTTGTTGGTGGCTGTTATTCAAAAGGCTTATAATTTATCCAAATTTGACGATAGACAAATCAATAAACCGGAATCGATAGGAAGTGTAATAAAGGAAAGAAATAACAAGGTAAATGTTTTAGATGAAGAGCAATTTGAAACTATATATAAATCACAAATTGGACATGCTAGAATAAGAGGATTGGCTGGAAGTGGTAAAACAATATTACTTGTTAAGAAAATGGCGTATTTACATTATAGGAATCCAGATCTTAACATAGCATATGTTTTTTATACTGTATCTTTAAAACAATTCATTGAAAAATTATTTAGATTATATTATAAAGAGTTTGACGCGTACAAAGAACCAGATATGTCCAAGGTTAGCATCCTTCACTCTTGGGGAAGTCGCAACACGGATGGCTTTTATTCAACAATATGTAAAAACTTTAATATTGAAAGAAAAACATTTAGAGACGTTTACGGGGAAGCAGATAAGTTAGGGGCAGTTTGTAATAATCTTTTGGAACAGTTAAACAAGCAAGATGTTGGTTTGTATGACTATGTGTTTATTGATGAAGCGCAAGATTTTACCTTGCCATTTTATAAGTTGGCCTTAAAATCCTTAAAACCGACAGGCAAATTAGTGTATGCGTATGACGAATTGCAATCACTAAATACTGACAATAAAATGCCTTCCAAATACAGCATTTTCGGAAGAAAGAAATGTGAGGATATTAACCTATCGGTATGCTATCGTACCCCAAAAGAAATTTTGGTTACAGCCCATGCGTTAGGTTTGGGCGTATATAAGAAAAATGATGATGGTACTCCTAATATTGTAAATATGATACAAGATTTAGATACGTGGGCGGCAATTGGTTACGAGGTAGAGGATGGTAAATTAGCATTAGGGCAAGACGTTGTTTTGTCTAGAAAGGACGTTATTAGCGATAAGTGTCAAGATTCAGTTGTGATTTTAGATTCGAACTCAGTTGAAGAACAATATACCTATGTGTCAAATGAGATTTTAAATTTGATTCAAAATGAGGATGTAAGCCCAGATGATATAATGATAATTGACTTGGATTCTATTAATTTGAATGATAATTTTACACTTTTTAAAAAAGTTTTAATGTCAAAAGCATGGGATGAAAGCAATTCTAAATGGATTTGTGGTGTTAATTTAGTTAATAAGGATAATGCTATAAAATTTAGAATTAAAGACAGCATTCCATATACAACAATCTTTAGGGCAAAAGGTAATGAAGCAAATATCGTTTTTGTAATAAATGCGCATAAATTACAGTCGATATCATCTTATAGTCGAAACAGAATTTTTACTGCGATGACACGCGCTCGTTTTAAGGTTTATTTGTTGGGTGTAGGAGATATGCAATCGTTTGTTCAAGAAGCGCAGACTGTTAAGGAAAATGATTACAAGTTGAAATTCAAGTATCCGACAAAAAATGAATTGCAAAAGATGTCTACCATTGCTAAAACAGAGATAAAATCAGCAAAAGACTATGAGTCGTTAATTGATTCTATTAAGTTGCTAAAAGCAAATCCAAAGCTGTTGAAAGAGGCATTATTAGAAGAGCTTGGAGCGGGATCCCTTGAGGAAGCTATAGATATACTAAAGGGTATAGATGATAAAGATGAGTAGAAGAACGAATGAAAAGCAATTAATTATAAGAGAATGGAATTGGATTTACGAGAATCTTAATAAATTCGATTTAATATCACACGTAAAGCAACCCATTATAAATCCAGCAACAATTGGACAAAAAGTTGACCATATAAAAGCTAAAAATTTTATTAATCTTCATACAAAAATTTTTGAAGAAGAGTCTTTTTCTATTTGTTTAAGTGATGATTCCTTGATATGTTTTTATTATATTTATGACAAACAAAATGAAATAGTTGGGCACAATTTAATGTATCTTCCATTTCCAATAGATGAAGATAATGGAACTGGAGAAGAAACTGCTCGTGCTAAGTATATTAGAGTTGACTATGATCAAGAAGGTCATGAAGATGTAGTACATACTAAAGTCCATTTACATGTTGGAGTATATAAAACTAATTTTAGAATTCCGGTAAGTCATTATTTGACGCCAAAGGATTTTTTATACTTAATATTAAAATACGTGTATCATTCCAAAGATAAATTTATCGATAAATTAATCGTAAATAAAGAAAGGAAAAATTTATTAACGGAAATGGAGTCGGATAAGTTTAGGTTGCTTTTAGGGGAATGACGCGATTCGCGAAGGGAGTGAAAAACAGCAAAAAATCGGGTTTTGTAATTCCAGATTAATTCCAAAAAGTGTGGGGTGACTACAATTGAGATTCTTTTTGAGTCGATTCTCAACGAGAGTGGCGAAATTTTTGGGATTGCATTTTTGCGATTTGGAATAGAAATTGAATTATTTTCATCAGAAAAGTTAGGAAACGATACAAATTTTTCGTAACGATACGAATTTTATGAAACAATTTATTTGACAAAACGAATTTTATGTTCGACTTTTAATATAAAAGATTTAATTATCGAAAACATTTCAAGCTCCTAAGGGCTAGTTCGGGGTTCGATTCCCTGTGGGAACGCCAAAGTCCACTATATATTGTGGTCTTTTTCTTTTATTTTACTATATATTAACACAGTTGCTTTGGTTTTGAATTACTTGCTACTATACCAAAACTATACAAATTTTATTCTAAAATTTCCTTTTGTTTTCTAACTTTTTTTCGTTTTATCTTTCTAATTTTATAGTTGGTTTACTCGAAAAGTTCAGCGATAACATTCTCAAGCTGGTTATAATTTATAATCCATTTGTTTCCGTGATGGTAAGCAAAAACACGTTTGCTTTTTATACAACGTTCAACAGTGTGTTAATTTATCATTTGCCCAAATCTTTTGTGAGTGTTATTCCATAACTTTACGCATTGTCTAATATTTCTCATTTTAGGCAAATCGTAATGTTCTTTCATTTTAAGAGGGTTTAATTTAGCCATAAATAATATTTGTCCCCCCCCCCTTGTACACCCGCACATTACAAAGCACTATAAAATCTACATATCTATCCACAACCTACCAAGCGTAAAATCTATCTTTTCGGTGGATTTTACGCTTATTTTACACAAAAACAGTCTACACGCAGATAGGCACGAACACCTATGAAAGCTCCTAAGGGTTGAGGGGTAGGTCGGCTAAATTCTCTGTCTGGCTTTGTCGAAAATACGGATCGTTGTATATGCACCCAAAATTCGGTGAATTTCGAATCAATTACCGTCTTTTATATTTTCAATACGTTTTACTCAATCAAGTCTTCCGCAAGGCAACAAAATTCTTGTAAAAACCATATAGACCATCAACGTAAAACTTAACATAGGGTTAAAATTCAATAGAAACAACGAAAAACAATAAAAATACTGTGTATTATGTCACACGTAATAATTATGTCTGACATAGTATGCGTGATATAATAATTGTGCGTGACATAAAACTTGTCTTCAAATCCTTGAAAAAGCAAGGGAGTTTCGATGAATAGTACAAACTTTCCGAGGCATACGATAAATCATCAATCAAAAGGTGGGGGTCTGTATGTTTTTAGAGTTTTTGTGGGCGGTTGTTGGAAAGTTGCTATTTTTTACGGGGTTGATAGGAGGGAAGAACTCTTTTCCGAAGCCTCTTCCCAAGGAAACAGAGGAAAAGTATCTTGCGCTTGCCAAGGCGGGAGATAAAGAAGCGAGGGACGTATTGGTAAAACACAATATGCGACTCGTTGCGCACATCGTCAAAAAATACGCGGGGGTCGCCGAAACGGACGATTTAATTTCCGTGGGGAGCATTGGACTTATCAAAGCGATTCAAAGCTATGAACCGCACCGTGGGACGGCGCTTGCGACCTACACGGCTTGTTGTATAGAAAACGAGATTTTAATGCTCATTCGGGCGAATAAAAAATACAAGAACACTGTATCTTTGTTTGATTCCGTAGGAACGGACAAAGACGGAAACGAATTGACCCTCATGGACATCTTGTTTGAAAAGGAAGACGTCGTATACGATCGAGTGGAGCAGTCGGTGATTAAAAGCAAACTTCTCGCGCAAATCAAAGTAATTTTATCCGAGCGCGAATACAAAGTAATTTGTTTGCGATATGGTTTAAAGGGCGGGGTGCCGTTGCCCCAGCGCGAGGTGGCTAAAATTTTGAAAATTTCTCGTTCTTACATATCAAGAATTGAAAAGCGGGGAATCGAAAAATTACAGACGCGCCTAAATCGGGAAGATTTTTTACCAATTGAATAAGATCTTTCAAAAGGGAAGGGTTCGCCAGAAAAGCGAGCTCTTTTTTCACGTGAAAAATGAAAAAATTTTTTACAAAAAGTGGAAAAAGGGGGTTTTACCGTTGAATTTTTTTTTCAAATGTGTTATACTATGACTGGTAAACGTGACGGAGATTCGAAAAGCCGTCCTAAACGATGAGAAAAATTAAAATTGGAGGAATTCATAATGACAATTTCGAAAGAAGTTGAAGAAATGTACTGCGTAGCAAAAGGCGCAGGCGTTGCTCGTCATGAAAACGCCGCTATTCCCGAAGAGGGCAAGTGGATTCATGCGAAAGAGATTAAAGATATCAGCGGTTTCACGCACGGTATCGGTTGGTGCGCACCGCAACAAGGTGCTTGTAAACTTTCCTTGAACATCAAGCAAGGGATCATTCAAGAAGCGCTCGTAGAAACGATCGGTTGTTCGGGTATGACCCACTCGGCTGCAATGGCTGCGGAAATTTTGCCCGGCAAAACTCCTTTAGAAGCTCTTAACACCGACCTCGTTTGCGATGCTATCAACACGGCAATGAGAGAACTCTTCTTGCAAATCGTTTACGGACGTTCCCAATCCGCATTCTCCGACGACGGTCTTTCCATCGGCGCAGGTCTTGAAGATTTGGGTAAAGGCCACCGTTCGCAAGTGGGTACGATGTATTCCACGTTGCAAAAGGGCGTTCGCTATCTTGAAATGGCAGAAGGCTACGTCACCCGCCTTGCCCTTGATAAGGACAACGAAGTGATCGGCTACGAATTCGTTTCCCTTGGTAAAATGACCGATTTCATCAAGAAAGGTCTTGAACCCAACGAAGCATACGCAAAGGCGATGGGGCACTACGGTAGATTTACGGCAGAACAAGGCGCCGTGAAGTTTATCGACCCTCGCAAAGAGTAATCAAAGGAGGATAATCGAATGTCGTTATTTGAAGGATATGAAAGAAGAATTGATAAAATCAATGCTACTTTGAAAGAATATGGAATTTCTTCCATTGAAGAATGTAAAGAAATCTGCCTTGCAAAAGGCGTAGATTGCGATAAAATCGTAAGAGGCACCCAACCTATCTGCTTTGAAAACGCCGTTTGGGCATACACCGTAGGCGCTGCGATCGCAATTAAGAAAGGTTGCAAGAAGGCTTCGGAAGCAGCCGCTGCAATCGGTATCGGCTTGCAAGCGTTCTGTATCCCCGGCTCGGTTGCGCAAAACCGTTTGGTAGGTCTCGGCCACGGCAACCTCGGCGAAATGCTCTTGTCGGAAGACACCGACTGCTTCTGCTTCCTTGCAGGACACGAATCTTTCGCGGCGGCAGAAGGCGCTATTTCCATCGCACAAAACGCGAACAAAGTAAGAACGAAACCCCTCCGCGTTATCTTGAACGGTCTTGGAAAAGACGCGGCGTATATCATTTCTAGAATCAACGGCTTCACGTTCGTTGAAACGGAATTCGATCACGCTACGGAAACGGTGAAAGTCGTTTATGAAAAGGCGTTCTCCGACGGCCCTCGCGCAAAAGTGAAATGCTACGGCGCAGACGACGTGACGGAAGGCGTTGCAATTATGAGACTTGAAAACGTAGGCGTTTCCATCACTGGAAACTCCACCAACCCCACGAGATTCCAACACCCCGTTGCAGGCACCTACAAGAAATGGTGTACGGAAAACGGCGTGAAATATTTCTCCGTTGCAAGCGGTGGCGGTACGGGTAGAACGTTGCATCCCGACAACATGGCGGCAGGTCCCGCTTCCTACGGTATGACGGATACGATGGGTAGAATGCACTCCGACGCGCAATTTGCCGGCTCTTCCTCCGTTCCCGCGCACGTAGAAATGATGGGTCTTATCGGTATGGGTAATAACCCGATGGTAGGCGCTACAGTTGCAGTTGCAGTTGCGATCGAAGAAGGTATGAAATAAGCCTTTATTCATAAGGATTTCAGCGTGTTTTTTGGTTCTTATAGAGCATTGTAAAAATCAAATCGCGAAAAATTAAAAACAAAAAAGTGGAACACATCATTTTGGTATAAAACCATCGTGATGTGTTCCTATTTTTATATATAAAAGAAAATATAAAATTGGATTATAGGCTTTCAAGAAATGTGAGCAAAAGAGTTTTTTGTTTAGGGGAAAGTTTAGAAAACGCTGCAGACATTTCATCTGAATCTGAAGCTTGTTGAAAGAAGTCTTGCATTGAAATACTCATTGCGTCGCATAAAAGTTGAAGATGTCCAACTGTAATATCGGCTTGACCGAGTTCAACGCGGCGTAAGTGTGTTTGTGATACGCCAGCGCGTTCAGCTAAGCCATTTTGGGTGAAACCGCAACTTTCTCTTAACGCAATTAATCTTTTACCAATATCCATAGTCATCCTCTAATTAGTCTTATAAGAATAGTTTAACATAAAAATCAAAAAATTATTAGCGTTAAACAGTTGACTTATTAGTCTTATAGTGTTATAATATAAAAAGCCGAACTATGTAAGTTTTAGAGCTAGATAAGATAAATAAATTAAAAGTGAGGTACTTTGTATGGCATTTTTCGAAAAACTAAAAGAAAAGGTAATAAAAACAATGGCTTCCGTCAAGAAAGAAGTCGCTAAGGGGATCGATCCTAGCATTAAGGAGCAAGAGCGCTTAGCGAAGGAGAAAGCTTTACGGGAGCAAAAAGAGCAAGAGAAGCAAGAAAAAGAAAAACTCATTAATGATTTTTTTGACTCTATCAATATGGATGAAGAGTTTGAATATATTTTCAATATTCTAGAAAAAAGTAGCGCAACGGCAATCAACTTTGAAAAAGGTGTCAAACACATGCTGTCTAAAGCAGAAATGTCTGTTCCAGAAGAAGAAATTATTTTTGTTATAAAGAAGGAATTGTTCTCTCGTGCTTTTTCTGATGCTGAGTGCGTGGTGGCTAAAGCTGTGGCAACCGATTATTTTGTGCATGCTGTTATTGACGACGGATTGTTATCTGAATATATGAGATTTGCTCTTGCTAGAGAAAAAGGGCTTTCTATGGCGGATTGGAATGAACCTTTTATTAAAGCTCTATACGGTGTTGCTGGACGTGTTGCTAATTACTTGAACAATGGAGCGGAAGAAGGTAATTATCGAACATTGGCAGCTGCTGATTTTGAATCTATTATTGCAAATAGTGACGTGTTGAAATCTTATACTGATAGCGATCCCTTTGCCGCTGATGAGGTGAGAGCGAAATGGGCGGAAGACCTTTGTAACTCACCCCTTGAGATTATAAAATCTAGTAAATTGGCTAGCTTTTTGGATAAGGAAGAATCTATAGATGCACTGTTTTATTTTGCATGCATAAAATTGTGTGGTAATAAAGATGTTGCTGTGGGTGCTGATATTTCCACAATTTCAAATATTTATTTAGAATATTTAAAAGACTGTTACAATAGAATTCATTGATAACGCATTAATTAAATATTGAAAACTGTAAGAAACTTATATAACAAAACAAGTAATATTGTTTGTTAATAAAATTATTCAAAGGAGGAATTTAATATGTCATGGTCTTCAAATTCTAAATGTTGTGCAACTTGTGCTCACTGGGCTGGCGAACGTAAACCCTCGGGTGGTTTTGCTCAAACAAATTCGCCTGGTGATAGAGCCAAGTGTTGGGAAGGTGTATTTTGTGGGGTAACACAAGGACCTTCTGCTATGTCTGGAACCAGTTGTCCTAAATATCAAAAATGGGCCGCTTTAAAATAATAGAACATAAGTAAAATAGTTTAAACATTCAATAGGAGGAATCAAAATTATGAAAACATTTAAAGTTGTATATAGTATTGCTAATAAACCGGGGCAAAAAGTGGCGTTTTATCAAGCGACTTGTGCTGATTTTGCGCGTATGCATGCGATGGACGACCTTGGCGGTTGGGGTGTAGTAACAATTTGGGAAGTAACAGAAGTATAATTAGTAACCAATTGCCTAAATATCAAAAGTGGCAGTTTTAAAATAATAAAATCTTATTAACGCTCTAACAAGTTGAGACCACTGCTTAAAAAAATTGGCAGTGGTTCTTTTTTTGGAAATTATATTTATAAATTAAATCTTTTCGTTTTTAGCTTCTTTCTTGTATTTATAATAAGAATTTCTAGAACAACCGCAGAGTTTCATAACGTCTGGATCATCTAAAGTGCCGCCGAAGTCTTTGGCGTGCTTCTTTATAATAGCTTTGCATTCAATTGATTTCTTGGTTGTGAGTTCGGTGCCTTTAGAATAACAACAGAGCACAAAATATTGTCATTCTATATAATTTAGCAGATAATTGACAAATCAAGAATTTCAATGGCTTCAAAAAGAATTTTTAATTACATATGCAAATTTGGCTTACAAATGAATCAAAACACGATATAATGCGGTTAATAAAATAAGAAACGATGTGTTTCGCGTAATTGATTTTTACGATTAAAGTCTTATAATGCAAAGCATTTGATTGCGTTTTTACAAATTGATGCGTAATTAAGCGTAGAAATGATGGGTCTTATCGGTATGGGTAATAACCCGATGGTAGGCGCTACAGTTGCAGTTGCAGTTGCGATCGAAGAAGGTATGAAAGCATAAAACGCAAAAAAATAAAAAAAACCTCGTATCCCTTTTGGATACGAGGTTTGTCTTTTTATAAAAGATCGGTGAACGCTTTCGCTCTTGCCGTTATTTCGTCGAAATTAGCGTGGCAAATGGCGTTTTTGTCAGCGATGGCGGCGGCGATTCCAAATCCTTTTACGCCGGCGGAGGCGTATTCTTGTAAATTATCGAGCGTGATTCCGCCAACGGCGAGGAATTTGATATGCGAAAGGGGAAGAGTCATCGCTTTGATAAAGGAAGGGTTCATTTCCGATGCGGGGAAAAGTTTAACAAAATCCGCGCCGTAGCGATGCGCATTCACGGCCTCGGTAGGGGTGAACGCCCCGGGAATAGAAACGAGTCCAAGCGCTTTTGTTTTTTCGATGATTTCTTGGCAGGTATTCGGGGAAATGATATATCTCGCCCTTGCTTGTTTGGCAAGTTCAACCTGATTTTCCGTCATAACCGTACCCGCGCCGATAAACATTCTGTCGCCGAACGTATCAACGAGCAAGCGGATATGTTCTGCCGTTTGCAAATCACTCGTTTTGCCCGTTTGATCGAACGTGACTTCAACGAGCCGAATTCCACCTTTTTCCATTGCGGAAACGGCTCCTAAAAGCTCTTGCGCGGTAAAATCGCGTAAGACAACGATGATTTTATGTTTTTCAATCGCTTGTATAACTTCTTGATTTTGCATAACGTTTCCTTTTGCAGTCAATCGCCTTGACCGTTTATGATTAGTATGATTATACCAAAAAAAAGGCGCTAAAGCAACTGTTTTATGCAAAGGAAGAAAAAATCACGAAAAAAAAGAAAAACCCTCACCCAAAGGATGAGGGAAGTGGTGGACGCGAAAGGGTTCGAACCTTCGACCTCTACCATGTCAAGGTAGCGCTCTAACCAGCTGAGCTACGCCTCCACAATTCTTGCTTTGCTATTATAACAAATAAAACCACGCTCGTCAACTGTTTTTTTGCGATTTTTATAAAAATAAAGAGTTTTTCTTTGCCTTTTCTAAAAGTGTATCGCTCACGCTTGACTTTTTTTTGTGGAACGCTTATAATAAAAGAAAAAAGGCGGTTGACGAATGAAAAAGGTTGAAAAAGTGGACGGATTGCTCGTGGACGAAACGGATTTACAAATATTATCCCTTTTGAAAGAGAATGCAAGAATACCCGTTCGACACATCGCGGAGCGCACCTTTCTTTCGCCGACGGCGATTGCCTCTCGTATTGAAAAACTCGAAAACGAGGGGATTATCGGCGGTTATCAAGTACGGATTGATCCTCGCGCGTTTGGGTTTTCGATCAAGGCGTTCATTCATTTGGAAGTCGAGCCGATGCAAAAAAAGGATTTTTATCCCTATATTCAAGGTTGCCTCAACGTGGTGGAATGCAACTGTGTGACGGGCGATTATTCGATGCTAATTGAAGTCGTGTTCCGTACGACGAGCGAACTCGATCACTTTATTGGAGAACTCCAACATTTCGGCAAAACGAAAACGCAAATCGTCTTTTCCACCTCGGTGGAACATCGCGACGCCTTTACGGACATTCGCTAAAAAGAGCAAGAAAAACCCCTCGTAAGACTGCCTTGCGAGGGGGATTTTTTATTCGTGTTTCTTTTGCGAACTGAATAGTAAATAGAACACGGAGAAGAGCACGGTATTAAACAGATACAATACGGGAAGCGCTACGTAAACGAGCATTTCGCGCATTTGTTTTAAGTCGATCCGCAAATACACGGAAACCATTGCGACGATGATTGTGGCAATGACGAATAAAATCATCGCCGTCCCTATATACGAGGGGTGTTTGGGTCGAATGGCGCGCGCTTTATAACCGTTTGCGTATAGCGCCGTGCAAACGACGAACGCGAGGAACCCGATTCCTACGCCGATCGCGGGGTAAAGCCCCGAAATTTCGAGGGTGTCTTTGAGGAAGAATACGCTCAAACATTCCATTATGATGATCGCAAACACGATACAAACGGCTTTGAACAAGGCAAGACCTTTATTAAATACGCCGTAGTGTGACGTGTTTTCAAATCGAGCAGTGGGGGAGGCGAACGCTTGCGAGGAAGTCCGCACGCGGATACCGTCCGTCATAGCGCGACTGTGCACGTCCCCTAAATCGGGGGGATTGGTCGTTTTGTTTTCGTCCTCTTGCGTATAGGCGAAAGGATTTTTCTGGAGATATTGGGGGTTATATTCGGACGAGAAACGTTGTTGATTGAATTCCCTGCGCGCTTGGTTGAGTGCGGCGACGTGATCGGCAAGCTCCTGTTCGCGGATTTCCAAATCGCGCATTTGCGCGTTGATCGTCGATTGCTTGGTGGCAAGTTCTTCGGAGAGAAGTTTTACTTTTTTATCCAAGTCGAGGATCTGCGTTTTTTCCTCTTCAAAAGAGGATTTTTCTTTATCAAACGCCTCTTTTTCCGTGCGGAACGCGTTTTGATCGCTCGTAAACTTTGCCAACGATTCGTTGAGTTCCTTTTGTTGGGCGTTGTACTCGCTAATCTTGTCCGCGTAAGCGAATTGTTGATCGGAAAGCGCGTTCTTTTGGCGCATTAGTTCGAGTTGTTGTTGGTTGTAGAGCTCTTGTCTCGTCGTAAGTTCATCTTGTTGACGGCGCAACTCTTCTGCCTGCTCGCTCAGTTGCGCTTCGCTGAGTGAAAAACTATCGCTACTGCGACGGATTTCCGCCTCCCGTTCGTTGTTTTTTATCTCGCGATCGGTCACGATCTTTTCACGGTCGGTCAAAAGATATTCCTTTTGCAACAGATCGTAATTCTTCTTATCGAATTCCGTTTGGCGCGCGATGAGTTGCTTTTCCGCTTCTTCGAGGGACGCCTTGTTGATTTCGTATTGTTCCAGATCTTCTTTGAGAGAAGTTTCCCTTTGCGCGATCGCAAGTTCGCGCTCTGCGAGAGTGGACATATTATGCGCGACCGACTCTTCACTGTCGCGGACGGAATCGCTTAACGTTTGCACCAACGCCTCTCTGTCGGCAAGCTCTCTTTCACGTTCCGCAAGGTTTTCTTTTAGAGTTTCCATTTCAGCGATCGCGCTCGAAAGTTCGTCTTGCGTTTTGTGAAGTTCTTCTTGGAGAGCGAGGTATTCGCTTTCCGGCGCGGTGGGGGTAGCGATAGCCTCTTCTAACGCGCGTTTGGTGGCGACGAGTTCTTGTTCCAAATCGCTTAAAGACTCTTCCTTTTGCATGAGAGTCGTTTGTAAAGTTTTGATTTCGTCGTTTAAGGCGGACAACGATTCGTTCGTACCGCCCATTTCCCGTTCGGATGCCACGAGGAGTTGTTCCTTTTCGTTCAATTCCTCTTGTAAATCTTCGATCGTAGCTTTCAATCGGTTGAGCTCGTCGGTTTTTTCCGTCAAAACGGCGCTAAACGCGTCGATTTCCGTTTGTTTTTCCGAAAGCAAGAGTTCTTTTGCTTCAATTTCGCCTTGTTTTTCCGCAATCGAGCGTTCCTTGTTTTCCAGTTCCGCTTTTTGGGTTGCAATTTGGTCTTTTAACGCTTGCATATCCGTTTTTTGCGAGTGCAAAGAGGAGGACTGCACGGAAAGAAGAGAACGTTCGCGCTGTACCTCGTTTTGCAGGTTTTTCAAAGCCGTTCGCTCGTCTTCAAGCGCTTGTTCGCGAGCGGCGAGCGTGCGCTTTAATTCGTTGACTTCTTGTTGCTTGTCCGTGATAAAGGAGAAGTCGTAGTGCGCTTTACCGTCGGAAATCAAACTGTCGATAATCGTGCGGGAATATTCCCAAGCGGAAAGGTTTTCTTCGGTGAATTTTTTACCCTCCTCCGTGAGGTGGAAATAATTCCGTCTTCCGCCGTTGGAAAAATCACCGTAATAAGAATCAACGTAGTTAAAACTTTTGAGTCGTTTCAAGGCGCTGTAGAGGGTGGGTTGCTTGATCGTATAAAGCCCGCCGCTCTTCTTTTCGATTTCGTCGATGATTTCATAACCGTATTTATCGCCGTCGTACAAACTTCTCAAAATAATCGTGTTGATGTGTCCACGGATTAAATCGGCGCTAATGGAAAGGTTTTGATCTTCTCCGCCGACGAGTCCGTCTGTTGCAAATTCTTCGCGTTCTACGTTAGCCATAGTGCGTATTCTCCTTTGTTCTTTATCTGGCACAGTAGTTTTTTGGAAAGTATACTTTCCCCTCGTATAGTATTATATCACATATAAGACGAAAAGTCAATACAATAATAAAAAAAAGTGGCGAAAAAAAGGAGTATTTATTGACATTTTAACGATTTTGGTGTATAATGATGCGTATGGGAAAATATAGACACATTCAAGAGTTCACGCTCGGTTTTTGCGACGTGGATTTTAAGGACGAAATAAAACCGTCCACAGTCCTTGCCTATTTGGAAGAGGTTGCTTGCTTGAGCGCAGACGAGCTTGGGTTTGGATATCGCTTTTTGAAACCGAAAGGCTATGCCTTTATGGTGACGGAAATTCGTGTAAAACTGCATAAAAAAGCGACGCTTGGGGAAAGGATCAAGATGAGTACTTGGCCGACTCCTCCCACGTTCGTCGTGTTCGGAAGAGAATACGAGGGATACGATCAAGCAGGGGAAAAAGTTTTGTCGGCTTCCTCGAAGTGGTGCATGATTGATTTTGCCACGGGCAAAATTTTGTCTTCCAAACTTTTGGTGGATCAAGATTATTCGACCTATTGCACCGACAAAGCGATCCAAACCTCGTCAAAAATTGCAAAATTCCCTATGGAAGAGGGTGAAAAACGGTTTGAAATTTGTATTTCTAATTCGGAATACGACCATAATATGCACGTCAATAACACCAAGTATATCGACTACTGTTTCAACTGTTTTTCCGTGCAAGAACTCTCCACCCTTTCCGTGGAGGAATTTGCGATTGCCTACGTAAAACAATGCTATGAGGGAGAAAAGCTTTCCTTCTATCGCAAAAAGGACGGGGAAAAGTATTTGATTTGCGGGTTCAATCAAACGGGCGCGCTTGTCGTTCGCGCGGAAGTGACGTTTGCTAAGGGGTAAGTATGAGAAAAAATAGCGTCATTCGCGAGATTGAAAAAATAGAGGGCGGTGTCACCGCGCCGAAAGGTTTTTTCGCTTGCGGAAGATTCGTACATCCCTCCGAATGGAATTTTGCGTTCGTAGGCGCAGAAAAACGGGTGGACGTCGCGGTGTATTTCCCCCGTAAAAGCGAGAACGAATACATACAATACGCGCAAAAAAAGGCGCAGAGGGGTAAAGGGCGGGTCGTTTCGGTTGCCGACGGTGTAATCGAGGCGGAAAACCTCTGTTTGGCAAGGGATCTTTGCCAGTATGCAAGCCGTACTTTCCGCGTTCCGGAAGCGGAGGTTTTGCCGATGATCGTAGGGGGCGTAGGCAGAAAAATTAAATCGCCGTCTTTCCCGCAAGTCGTTTCGGGATTGATTTTAGAAGCAAAGGATAGCGAGGCGAAAAAGGGGCTTTCGGGTTTACGGGAAGCTCTTTCGACGGCGTATTCCTACTACGTCGGAGACGTTCAATGCCGTTTTGGCGTTCTTGCGAAACGGCGCAATCTCGTAGACGGCGACGAATGGGGAATGATCGTCACGACGGACGCGCGGATATCTTCTGCAATGATGGAAAAAGCCTTGAAAACCGAGTGGAAAGACGTCGCGCTTCAAACGACGATGGATTTGACCTGTTTGAGCGATTGCATTTATATGCTTTCGAGCGGGGAGGCGGGAAATTACGTCATAGATCAAGAAGATACCGACTATGAAAAATTCCAGTCGGCGTTTCATTTGTTTATGAAAGAAGTCGCCAAAGAACTTTTGAAATTTACGAGCGCCGACCGACCGGTCGAGGTGGTGGTGAAAGGCGCAAAATCCAAGGCCTGCGCAAGGCAAACGGCAAAGGCGATCGTCGCCTCGAAGGTGCTCAAAGGACTTAGCGAAGGGGAACTTTGCGTGGGCGCGATTTTGTCGATCGCTCTTTCGATGGGAGAAAATTGCCAGAAAGAAAAGGTGAGCGGATTCCTCGACGGATCTCCCCAGCTTTGTTTTTTGGACGAGGGTAAAGGCTTGCCGTTGTCACGCGAAAAGGTAGAGCAATACCTCTCGCAAAGCGAAATCAAGATAGAAATCAACGTGGGACAAGGGAACTATCGCGCTAGCGCTTACGGCGTCGTTCCCCCCATAAAAGGATAAAAGGAGTAGGTATGGAAGCGTTTTACGAAGAGAGCGCCGTTTGCTCGAAAGCGGTGAAACAAGAAAAAAAATATAAAATTTTTCACGCGATATCCATCGTAGCGGCTGCGATCACCGTCGTGGTGGGGATTTTATTTGTCTTTTTGATAATGTCGAGAATCGGGAGTCAAAAACCGAGCGAAGGGGAAGCTTTGGAAAACTATCGTTTGCTTACCACGTTTATCGTGTTTTTGGGGCTGATCATCGTCGTTTTTAGTTCCATTTGGTTGATTTTTCGGATTCTTAAATTCCGCATGAACGTCACGTACGACTATATTTTCGTTTCGGGAGAGCTTCGGATTGCAAAAGTAATGAGCTCTACCCGTCGTAAGTTTATAGTAAAAATCGGCGCGGAGGACGTGCTTGCGCTTGGGGACGTCGAGACGGAGAGCTTTGAGCGAATTTGCAAAGATCCGATGGTGAAGTTGGTCGTTTGCACCTCCAACGCATACCCAATGAAAGGAAAATTTTTTATGTATATCCACTCGGCGGGGCAAAAAGGCAGAAACGTATACGTGTTGGAGTGTCGCGAGGAATTGCTCGCGCAAATTTTACGGTTTGTGGGACGGAATAAACTCGCTCACGATTACGTGTCGCAAGAGAAAAAGAGAGGCGTATGATTTATTTAGACAACGCGGCTACGACGAGGCCGAATGAAAATGCAATAAAACGGGCAAGCGAGTTTTTGTCGACGGCGTATTTTAACCCTTCCGCTATGTATAAAGAGGGTTTTTCCGTGCAGACGGAACTCAAAAAAGCCAAACTAGCGATCCTTTCGCACGTGGCGGATTCGGCGTTTTTCGACGTGATATTCACTTCTTGCGGTACCGAATCGAATAACACGGCGCTGTTTTCCTTTGGAAAACGGGGCAACGTCGTGACGACGGAGGGGGAACATTCCTCTGTGATAGAGCCGCTACGCGAATTGAAAAATAGAGGCATGATCGAACTGCGCGTGGCGCCGTTGCAAGCGGACGGAAAAGTGGACGAAAAACAATTACTCTCTTTGATCGACGAGAAAACTACCCTCGTTTCCGTAATGCACGTAAACAACGAAACGGGCGCGATCAACGATATCAACGCGCTTGCAAAAACGGTTAAAAAACGCTTTCCGAAAGTCGTTTTTCATAGCGACGGCGTGCAAGGCTACGGAAAAATTCCTTTTCGCCTTTCAAAAGAAGTGGACTTATATTCGATAAGCGCGCACAAGATCGGCGGGATCAAAGGCACGGGCGCTTTGATCAAGCGAAAGACGTTAAATCTTCGCCCTTTTTTATGGGGGGGAGGACAAGAGAACGGACTGAGAAGCGGAACGGAAAATAGCTTTGGGATCAAGCAGTTTGAGTATGCGACGGAAGAAAAATTCTCGACGATTCAAGAAGATTTTGAAAGGCTAAAAGGGTATAAAAAGATTTTGGAAGAGGGGCTGAATAGCGAGGTGTATTCCTGCTTCCATTTCGCCGAAACATCCCCCTACATAGCAAGCGTTTCTGCAAAGGGTATGCGAGGGGAAATCTTGCAAAGAATGGCGTGCGATAAAGGACTTTTAGTGGGGACGGGCTCTGCTTGTTCTTCGAATTCCCAGCTTTTATATAGCCACGTACTCCTTGCGTGCGGAGTGGATAAAGAGCTTGCGATCGGGGCTTTGCGACTGAGTTTTTCTCCGCAAACGACGGAAGAGGAAGTGGTTTGCGCCGTTCAAATCTTAAACGAAATAGCCCTTTCCTACGGGAAAGTGGGAATACAAAGGACGTGACGTATGAAAAAAGTAATTATTATTCGGTATTCGGAAATTTATTTGAAAGGGAAGAACCGTGGTTTTTTCGAACGGTTGCTCCTCGATAACGTTGAGAGGGCTTTGAAAGGCGTTCCTCACACCCTCGTGCGAAATAGCGGTAGATATCTCGTGCAAGATTTTACGGACGAGGAAACGATTCTCGATCGCTTGCAAAAGGTGTTCGGGATTCATTCGATGAGTATCGCCTACGAGACGGGTACGAGCCTTACGGAGATCTTCGAGATTTCCAAACTCGTAATGGGGGACGGAAAAACCTTTAAGGTGGTCACGCAAAGAGGGGATAAGAGATACCCTATGACCTCCGTAGAGGTGAGCGCAAAGCTTGGCGGAATGATTTTGTCCGCATATCCGCACCTTTCCGTGGACGTGAAAAACCCTGAATTTATCGTTTACGTCGATATCCGTGAAAACGGAACGGCGCTCGTATTCGGCGAATTTTTCGAGGGTGCGAACGGCATGCCCGTCGGTACGGCAGGAAAAGGCTTGTTGCTACTCTCGGGCGGTATCGACAGTCCCGTCGCAGGGCATATGATGGCAAAGCGCGGAATGAAGATCGACTGCTTGCATTTCCATAGCTATCCCTACACGAATATGCAAGCAAAAGAGAAAGTGATCGACCTTGCGCGAGTGCTTTCCGCCTATACGCTCGGAACGAACGTCTATTCGGTGAGCGTCACGCATATCCAGGAAGAAATTCACGAAAAGTGCGCGCCGTCCTATATGGTCACCTTGCTTCGTCGATTTATGTACCGCATAGCAGAACGCTACGCGCGTAGAATTAAGGCGCAGTGCTTGATCACCGGCGAGAGTTTGGGGCAAGTAGCAAGCCAAACGATCGAGGGTATGACCTCGTCGAACGCGGTGGTGCAAGATTTACCCGTCCTTCGACCGCTCGTCGGTTTTGATAAGAACGAAATCATTGATCGTTCGATTAAGATGGGCGCCTACGAAATTTCCATTTTACCTTTTGAGGATTGCTGTACGGTATTTTTACCCGAACACCCCGTCATTCGTCCTAAAATAGAGGATATTGAAAGGGAAGAGGCAAAACTCGACGTGGAAGGACTCATTGACCAAGCGTTTGCAAGCTTGGAAAAAATTGCGCTATAAGAGAGGAAAGGTAGATGCGTTTCACCAAAACGGAACTTTTTATGGTTTCCAAAAATATAGGGTTCGTCGTGCTCGGCACGTTGGTGCTCGCGTTCGGGGTTGCGGTATTTTTAGTCCCTTTTGACCTCGTCACGGGCGGTGTTTCGGGCATAGCGATTATTTTGCATAAGATTATACCGTTTGAGCTTGAAATCGACTGGATTATCGTCATTCTCTCTTGGTCGTTTTTCTTTTTAGGATTTTTGATATTGGGCAAGGGTTTTTCTTTGAAAACACTGCTTTCCACCGTCGTTTACACGTCGGCGTTGCCTGTGTTTTTCAAGCTGGCGGACGCGAGCGTATTTGACGGATTTTTCGCCTTGAACGGGCCACGCTACGAGGCGTATGCGGAAAGCGCGATGCTTTTAGCCTCGCTGTTTGGTGGCGTTTGCGTCGGCGTCGGTTGCGCGTTAACTTTCTTGGGCGGTGGTTCTACGGGTGGCGTGGACGTTCTTGCTTTTACCCTTTGCAAGATTTTCAAAAAACTGAAAAATTCCGTGGCAATGTTTTTAATAGACGGCGGAACGGTGGTGCTCGGTATGTTTATTTTGGGCGATTTCGTACTCACGCTTCTTGGTATTATTTCTGCGTTTATCGGCGCGGTGATGGTGGATAAGGTATTCCTTGGCGGTAAGGCGGCGTTCGTCGCGCATATTATTTCGTCGCACTACGAAAGTATCAACGAGGCGATCATTCGGGATATGGATCGTACGACGACGATTATGAACGTGACGGGCGGATATTCTAAAACGGGAAAGACGCTATTGATGGTTTCGTTTAATATGAGCGAGTACGCAAAGCTGATGGATATCGTGCATAAAGTCGACAAAAAGGCGTTTATGACCATTCATAGAGCGCACGAAATTTCCGGCGAGGGTTGGACGATAGAAAAACCCAAACGGAAACTGTAAAAGGACAAAAAAACCTCCCCACGGCTTTTGCCGTGGGGAGTTTTTTTATTCTTCCCACCAAGGGGTATCGACGATGTCGGGCGGTGGTTGTATCGGAACGGTGCTTCCTCTTTCTAACGATAGGGTAGGCAAGGATACGCTCAACCCCTCGTTCTCCAAAAAATAAGGGGTGACGCGGTAGACGTAGCTCTCGCCTTCCCTCAATTCGTCCGTAATCGTTTCCGTATAACCTCCAAAGTATACCACCTTGGAGTCTTTCCCGTCGAAACGTTCGATTTTATACCTGTAATAGGTGGGAAAATCGCGCAAGGAAAGGGTAAAGACGTTGCCCTCCAAAGTGAAGGTTGGCTCTGGAATAGAGGGGGTTGAAAAGCGTTTGGACCCCGTCGTAGGGCGATATTTTTCCGAGAAGAGTTCCTCTTTCGTATAGGCGGAGGGCGAAAGGGGGTCCGCCAATACGATTCTTCGCTCCTTTTCGTAAGAAATACGGTCGATTGCATAGGATTTTACGCCGTTTGGCAAGGGGAAATCACCGCTTGGCGCGGGCAAGGAGGATAAAATGGATCGGGCGATTTCCGCGCATTTTCCTCCTCCCGTGTGAGAGATAAGGGTATTGTCGGCGTTTCCGATCCAAACGCCAACGGTGTTTTTCGTGGTAAAAGCGACTGTATAGGCGTCGAAATTGCCTTGTTTGTTGCCGTTCGTACCCGTTTTTGCAAACACGGGGAAAGGCAAATCGCCAAGCTTTTTCGCCGTACCGCTTATCGTGGTTTCCTGTAAAAAACGAGTGGTGAGATACGCCGTTTCTTTGGAAAATACCCTCGTGGAAGCGTTTTTTCGCTCATAGACGGTTTGCCCGTCGATCACGATTTTCTGAATCGTACGAAGAGGGGTAAATTCTCCTTGGCGAGGAAAAACGTTGTAAGCGGAGACGAGTTGGCGCAGGGAAAAACCTTGTTTCATTCCCCCTAAAGCGAGGGCGAGCGAATAGTCGTTTTTCGGGATAGAAAGCCCCGCTTTTTCTAGGTATTTCGCAGATTTTTCGACTCCCGTACCCTGTAAAATTTTGACGGCGGGAACGTTTAAGCTTCGCGCGAAAGCCTCCTTTGCGCTTACGTATCCGTAATGTTTTCCTCCGTAGTTTTGCGGGCGATAATCGCCGAACGCGGTCGGCTCGTCTAAAATAGGCGTGGAAAGGTTGATTGTACCCTCTTCCAAAGCCGGAGCGTAAACGAGTAAAGGCTTGATGAGAGAAGCGGTTGGACGTTTGCTCTCTCGAATGGTGGAATAAAAACCGCTGATTCCTGCCGTCTCGTGATCGCAAACGAGAAAGGATACGTCCGTGGTGCGATCCTTGGCAAGATTGAAAAGTTGCGCTTGCGTTTGCGGATCGTAATAGGTGTGAATGGCGATGTTGCCGATGAGCGGAACGTCGTTTTCTTCCACGATCTCCGCCCATTCGTCGAAGAGGGAGTGTGCGTACGAGGAGACGGCGCCGTAATCTTCCCTAGGGGTGGGCAAAGGCGCGTTTAACGCCTCGGCGTATTCGTTTTCGGTCAAATGCCCCTGGTTTTTCATCGCCGAAAGCACGGTTTGCTTTCGGCTTTGGCAGAGGGTAGGGTTTTTGAACGGGGAATAGTTGTTGGGCGATTTGACGAGTCCTGCTAAAATCGCCGCGTCCGCAACCGTTAAATCCTCGGGTGATTTTCCAAAATAAAAGGCGGAGGCGGAAGAAATTCCGAAACAGTTATGCCCAAAATAGATCGTACTAAGGTATTTTTCTAAAATTTCGTCTTTGGAAAAGCTCTTTTCCAAGGCGCGCGTGAGCTTGACTTCTTGGAGTTTTCGTTTGATGGTCTTTTCATGGGTGAGGTGGGTGTTTTTGATGAGTTGTTGGGAAATGGTGGACGCCCCTTGCGCAAACGAACGGGAACGGATATTGGTTAAGGTTGCTTTGACGATTCTTCGAAAATCAAACCCACCGTGAGAATAAAACCGTTTGTCTTCCGTGTCGATAAAGGCGAACTTGACCTTAGGGGATAGGTTAGAAACGGAAAACGATTGATCGGAAAAAACGGATACGGCGTCTTCTATTTTTCGATCGAAAACGTCGAAAACCTCTATTTTATTCGCGCTCGTTTTGAGGCGTTCTTTTTGCAAAGATACGTCCCTCGTCACGAAAGAGTACCAAGTGAGAGAAACGAGCAATAGAACAAGGGGGATAAGGAAAAGAACCAACAATATTTTTCGGATAACTTTCATAGTGCTTATTCTTTGCTATTTTTGAATTTTTATGACGAAAAAATACGGCAAAAGGGAAGAAAGACTTGATAAATAGTAAAAAAAAGAGTATAATGAAAGAAATCCTTTTATAGTGGGGAGAGTATGAACAAAAAATACTTTATCGTGACCTACGGTTGCCAAATGAATATACACGAATCGGAAAAAATGGCGGGGCTTCTTCGAGGCGCGGGCTACGTTTCCACGCAAGAAAAAGAAGAGGCGGACGTCATTCTCTTCAACACGTGTTGTATTCGAGAAAACGCGGAAAATCACGCGTTTGGGAATATCGGCGCCCTCAAAAAATTAAAGAAGAAAAACCCCCAGCTCATCATCGCCGTCGGCGGTTGTATGACGCAAGAGGCGGGGAAAGCGGAACTTTTGAAAAAGAAATTCCCGTTTATTGATATACTCTTTGGAACGCTGAATTTGGAAGAGTTGATAACTCTTATCGAGCGAAAGCGAAAAGAGAAGAAACGGGTGATGGAAATCCGCGAAAAAGAGGGGGAAATCGTCGAGGGGATCGTCCCGTTTCGCACGAGCTATCCCAACGCTTGGGTAAATATTATGTACGGGTGCAACAATTTCTGTTCTTACTGCATCGTGCCCTACGTTCGGGGCAGAGAGCGTTCGAGAAAACCCGAGCATATTTTGGCGGAAGTGAAAGCGCTCGTAGAAGACGGATATAAAGAAATTACCTTGCTTGGGCAAAACGTCAATTCCTACGGCTCCGATGGTCAAACGGATATGACGTTCGCCGAGCTTTTAGACGCCGTGGCGTCGATCGAGGGGGATTTTCGCTTGCGGTTTATGACGAGCCATCCAAAAGATTTTAATCGCGACGTGGTGGAAGTGATGAAAAAGCATCGAAAAATTTGTCGGCTCGTGCATCTTCCCGTACAGTCGGGGTCCGATCGGATTTTGAAAGAAATGAACCGCCGTTATACGAGCGAAAAATACTTGAAAGAGATCAAGATGCTCAAAGAAATCTTACCCGAAGCGGAAGTGACGACGGATATTATCGTGGGGTTCCCCGGGGAGACGGAAGAGGACTATTTAGCGACGGAAAAACTCGTTAAAGAAGTGGATTTTGCCTCCGCTTTCACTTTCGTCTATTCCAAGCGTACGGGCACGAAAGCCGCCACGATGGAAAACCAAGTGGACGAAAAGGTGCAAAAAGATCGGATTATGCGCCTTGTAGAACTCGTCAACTCCCTCACGCGGAAAAAATCGGAAAAATACCTTGGAAAAACGGTGGAAATTCTTTGCGAGGACTACGACGAGAAAAAGAAATTGTATATGGGCAGGGACGAATTCGGTCGAATGGGGTATTTTACGAGCGCGAGAAACTGTATCGGCGAGCTTGTGAAACTCAAGGTGACGAAAGTGAACGGAATTTCTCTTTACGGAGAAACGACAAGATAAAAAGGGGTTTAACTATGGATACCAGCGGAATGTCAAGTATGATGAAGCATTATTGCGAAATGAAAGAAAAATACCAAGACTGCGTACTTTTTTACCGTCTTGGCGATTTCTACGAAATGTTTTTCGACGATGCGAAAAAGGTATCGGCTCTTTTAGACTTAACGCTCACGGGAAGAGATTGCGGACTTGAAGAGCGCGCGCCGATGTGCGGAATCCCGTTCCACGCGGCGGAGGGGTATATTGCAAAACTCGTTTCCCTCGGCGAAAAAGTGGCGATTTGCGAACAACTCACCGAGCCTACTAAAGGGAAAAAGCTCGTAGAAAGAGACGTTATCAAAATCGTGTCGGCGGGAACGCTCACGGAAGACAGTATGCTGGACGATCGAAAGAATAATTATATCGCCTGCGCCTATCGGTTTATCGGCGGAGTTGCGATCGCTTGGGCGGATATCACGACGGGCGAATTTTCCGTTTGCTCCTTCTTTGGCGAAAACGCGATGGATGAGGGGATAGATCTTTTGCTCAGTCTCTCGGTTGCGGAAATTATCGCAAACGAAGAGATGGTGATGGAAACGAAGGACTATAAAGAAGTCAAGCACCGTTTACTCCCTGTATTTTCTTGCTACGTGCCTTGGGCGTTTAACGTGAAACATGCTGAGAAGAATTTACTCGAACAATGTCAAACGCTCACTCTTTCCGCATTCGGGCTTTCGGGGAAAGAGGAATGTATCTCCGCTTCGGGGGCTCTTTTGGAGTATTTGAAAGAAACGCAAAAGCACGCACTCAAGAATATAACTTCCGTTCGTCTCGTCGATCGGGAAGAGTATATGACTCTCGACAATATTGCCGTGCGAAACTTAGAGCTTATCAAAAGCAACGCCGAGGGCAAGAAATACGGCTCTCTTTTATGGCTTCTTGACAAAACGCAAACGAGTATGGGGGCAAGATTGCTTGCGAAAATGCTCTTAAATCCGCTGAAAAATATCGAAAAGATCTGCTATCGCCAAGAGGGGGTGGCGGAGCTTGTAAACGCGACCGTTGCCCGTATGGGGATTGCGGAAACGTTAAAAGAAGTCAAAGACATCGAACGACTTTCGGGGAAACTTTCGAACGGTAATTTCAATCCTCGCGATTGCTTGGCGCTCGCCTCCTCGCTTGGCGCGTTGCCGTCGGTGAAGTTCCAACTTTCCGGATTCGCTTCGCCGATTTTACGGGATATTTCAAGCAACATTCCCGATCTTAGCGATCTTGCCGAACATTTGACGACGGCGATCGACCCCGACGCGCCCGCTCTTATGAAAGACGGCGGGTATATTCGCAGTGGGTTCAACGCGGAACTTGACGAGCTTCGCGACATCGACCGATATAGCAAGGACAAGGTTTTGGAAATCGAAGCACGCGAAAGGGAAGAGACGGGGATTAAGACGCTGAAAATTCGGTATAACCGCGTGTTCGGGTATTATATTGAAGTGAGCAATTCTTTCAAAGACAAAGTGCCGGGGCATTATATCCGCAAGCAAACCTTGACGACGGGCGAGAGGTATATTACGGAAGAACTCAAAATTTTAGAAGAAAAAATCTTGACGAGCGCGGAAAAAGCGCTTCGCTTGGAAGAGAGTTTGTATAAGGAACTGCTGTTTATTCTCTCGCAACACATCGAGCGGTTTAAGAATATTTCCGTGTCTTTAGCATTGCTCGATTGTATCACGGCGTTTGCGACCGTGTCTAAAGAGAAAAAATACGTTCGTCCCACCATCAAAGAAAGCGGAACGCCCCTTTTAATCAGCGAGGGACGTCACCCCGTCGTGGAAGCGCTTTCCAAAGAACGGTTCGTTCCCAACGACGTTGTTTTGGACAACGAAGAAAACCGTAGCGCGATTATTACGGGGCCGAATATGGCGGGGAAGAGTACGTATATGCGACAAGTTGCCTTGATTGTTATTATGGCGCAAATCGGTTGTTTCGTGCCTGCAAGGAAAGCGGAAATTCCCGTATGCGATCGAATTTTCACCCGCGTGGGCGCAAGCGATAACTTGATTTTGGATCAAAGTACGTTTATGGTGGAAATGACGGAAGTGGCTTCCATTCTTCTTCACGCGACGAAGGACAGTTTGCTGATTTTAGACGAGGTTGGGCGTGGTACAAGTACGTACGACGGGCTTTGTATCGCTTGGTCGGTGATTGAATATTTAACGAAGCACGTCAAAGCGAAAACGCTGTTCGCCACCCATTATCACGAGCTTACCGAACTCGAGAACCGGATCGACGGCGTGAAAAATTACAAGATTATGGTGCGTGAAATGGCGGGGAGCATCGTCTTTTTACGCAAGATTGCGCGAGGGGGTGCAAACCGCAGTTTCGGGATCGAAGTGGCATCGCTTGCAGGCGTTCCCAAAGAGGTGACGGCGCGCGCCAAAGAAATCTTAAAAACGCTTGAAAAAGCGGACGTGACGAGAAATTTCCTCTTTGGCAACAACGCTTTTGAGGCGGAAGAAGAGGAAAAGGAAGAAGCGCTTAGCGAAGTGGAAAAGATTTTACGGGATACCGATATCAATACCCTTTCGCCGATGCAAGCGCTCGTATTCCTCGGCGACTTAAAAGAAAAGATAGGTGGTGGAAAGAATGTCTAAGATCAATATTTTACCTGCGCAAGTGTACAACCGAATCGCCGCAGGGGAAGTGGTGGATCGCCCTTATTCCGTTGTGAAAGAGCTCGTGGAAAATTCCATCGACGCGGGGGCTACGGAAATTGAAATTTACGTAGAAAAGGGCGGAAAAGAACTCATTCGCGTCATCGACAACGGCGAGGGGATTGCAAGAGAGGATCTGCACGCTGCGTTTATGCCCCACGCGACGAGTAAGATTGAAAAAGCGAGCGATTTAGAGACGATCATGACTCTCGGTTTTCGAGGGGAAGCGGTGGCGTCGATCGCCTCCGTTTCTAAAATGACGATCGCGTCCAAAACGAAAGACGGCGATTGTTATAGCCTTTTTTCCGACGGAGGAACGCTCGGCGAGATCGTAGAGTCGGCAGGGATGAACGGCACGGACGTAAAAGTGGAAATGCTATTTTTCAACACTCCCGTTCGGCTTGGTTATTTGAAGTCGGATAAGGTGGAAGAGGCGGATATTATCCATTTCGTTTCCCGTTTTATTCTCAATCGTTCGGATATCGCATTCCATTTATACGTGAATGGAAAAAGCGTTTTGCAATCGTTCGGAGGTGGAGACGAAGAGGCGATTTCGAGTGTTTACGGCGCGGGGATTTTGCGCGATTTGTATAAGATCGACGCGGAAAAACACGGTATTAAAATTCGTGGGTATATCGGCAATCAGAATTTTTCCAAGCCGAATAAAACCTATCAAAGCGTGTTTTTGAACGGTAGATATATCCAAAATGCAACCATTTCCGCGGTGATGACAAACGCTTATGCAAGCTATCTTATGAAACGGCAATTTCCGTTTTACGTCTTGCATATAGAAGTGCCGACGGAAATCGTGGACGTCAACGTACACCCGAACAAATCGGACGTACGGTTTGCGAACAACCGCATCATTTACGGCTGTTTATATAACGTCGTTTCCGCGGTGCTTGACGGCAACGCAAAAGCGCTCGATTACCTTCCCCAAACGCAAAAACAGGCGGAAATTCCGTTTACCTATGAAGACGCGAAAAAGGAAATGGAAAAAAACGACGGGTTTAGAAAGGTTGCCTTTTTGAAAGAGGACGAAAAGCAATCCTCGATCGACGATCTTCCCTTTGACCTTCCCTCGGTCAAAAAAGAGGATAAATCGGACGTTTCGGAAGAATATTTTAAGCGTTTGAACAAAATGGAAGAAGAGGCGGAGGAAACCCCTCGCTTTGAGAGGGAAGAGAAAAAGAAAAGCGGTTTACTCGACCTCTATCCCGGTCTTACCGCCCCCGATACGACTTTCGAGGTGCGCAAAGAGGATAAAAAAGAAAAGGACTGGTTTGTGGAAAACAAGCGGTTTTTGGAAGAAGAGGCGAAAAAGGCGAAACAAAATAGAATTGATATTACCGCTTGCCGATACGCGGGGAAATTGTTCAATACCTATTTGCTTTACGAAAAGGACGAAGAATTTTATATCATCGACCAACACGCTGCACACGAGAGACTTATTTTCGATCGGTTAAAGAAAAAAATAGAAACGAGAACGCCCGTTTCTCAACCGATGCTTTTGCCCTATAAACTCGACGTAAACGCGTTCGAGGCGTCCTTTATCCGCGAGCATTTGGAAAACATTCGCTCGATGGGGTTTGATATCGAGGAATTTGGTTTGCAAAGCTTCAAAATTTCCGCCGTACCCGTCGATTTACAAGACATCGACCTTAAAAAATTCTTTAACGAGATCTTAGGTGACGTAAGCGGTTTCAGATCCATTCGGTTGGAATCCTTAATCAAAGATAAACTCGCAACGGCGGCATGTAAGGCGGCGGTAAAAGGCGGTATGGATTTATCCGAGACGGAAGTGAACGAACTCTTTAAGCTTATGGACGGAAATATGGGACTTAAATGTCCGCACGGCAGACCAGTGGTCGTAAGAATGACGAAAACCGAGCTTGAAAAAATGTTCAAGAGGATCGTGTAATGAAAGCGCTTGTCATTTGCGGTGCAACCGCGTCGGGCAAGACGGCGTTATCCGTAGCGTGCGCTAAACGCTTGCAAACGGAAATTATATCCGCGGACTCTATGCTTATCTACCGCGGGCTTTCCATCGGTACGGCAAAACCGACGATGCAGGAACGGGAGGAGATTCCCCATCATTTAATCGACGTCGTATCCCCAAAAGAAAGCTTTTCGGTAAGCGATTATAAAAGCAAAGCGCGAGAGGTTGTCGATCGCTTGTTTGAAGAGGGGAAAACGCCGATTATTTGCGGTGGGACGGGATTTTACGTCGATTCCCTTTTATACGAGCGTTCGTTCGGTGGCGCAGGTGCAAACGAAAACGTGCGGCAAAAATACGAAGAGGTTTTAAGGGAAAAAGGAAAGGAACACCTCCATTCCTTGCTCGCCTCCGTCGATCCGGAGAGCGCCTCTATTTTGCATGAAAACGACGTAAAACGGGTGGTTCGCGCCCTTGAAATTTATGAAACGACGGGGCAAAAAAAATCGGCGCAAAAGGACGATAACAAGCCTCGGTTTGATTTCGTCGGCGTGTGCATAGACTATCCGCGCGATCTTTTGTATGAGCGAATCGGAAAACGAGTGGATATTATGTTCGAAAACGGACTTAAAGAAGAGGTGCAATCGTTGCTCTTTGACGGCGTTTCTACAGACAATCAATGTATGCAAGGAATCGGTTATAAAGAGGTGGCACAAGGACTTGCGGAAGGTTGGTCTAACGAGAAGATGAAGGAAACGATCAAACAAAACACCCGCCGTTATGCCAAACGGCAAATCACCTATTTCAAACGAATGGAAAATAATCATTGGATCCCTTACGACGAAATTTCGGTGGATCGAGTGACGGAGCTTTTAGAGGAAGAAAAATGAAGGTAGAAGAATTGATCAAAAACAGTGAAAAATCCCTTGAGAACGCGTTCGCGCTTGCGGACGAAATTAGCGAATACAACCAAGAAAAGGTCCTCAAAGTATTTGCAAAAAACGGCGTGGCGCTTCGCCATTTTAACGGTACGTCCGGCTACGGCTACGGCGACGAGGGAAGAGAACTGCTCGGCAAGGTGTTTGCGGAGTCTATGGGCGCGGAAAGCGGGATTGTATCGCCAGCTATTTTAAGCGGTACGCACGCCCTCACCGTGGGACTTTTCGGGGTTTTGCGTCCCGGCGATATAGCACTTTCCATTTCGGCTATGCCCTACGATACCATTCAAGGGGTCGTATTTGGCGAGGGGAACGGGTCGCTCAAAGACTTCGGTATTTCCTTTGAGGTGGCGGATTTAGACGAAAACGGGCGGTTTTCGAAAGAAAATATACAAAAGAAAATGGCGGAATGCGGAGATAGATTGAAAATGATTTATATCCAACGCTCGCGCGGGTACGAACTTCGCGACGCCTTTTCCGTAGCGGAAATCGGTGAAATATGCGCATATGTGCGCGCCCAAGGATTTGAGGGTTGTATCTTCGTAGATAATTGCTACGGCGAGTTCGTGGAAAAAGAAGAGCCCTGCGACATAGGGGCAGATCTTTCGGTTGGCTCGCTCATTAAAAACCCCGGCGGTGGTCTTGCTCCGACGGGCGGATATATCGTGGGGAAAGAAGAGTACGTCGATTTAGTCGGTCGCCGTTTGACTGCGCCGTCCGTGGGGAACGAAGTCGGCTCGTACGCGTACGGATATAGATTGTTCTATCAAGGCTTATTCCTCGCTCCGCACGTGGTAAACCAAGCGATTAAGGGGAATTTGCTTATCGGAAAATGTATGGAAACGCTTGGGTACGAGAATTTCCCGAAACTCGATAAAGCGCCCTCTGATATCACGCGCGCGATTCGATTTGACTCCGCAAAGCATCTTTGCGACTTCATTCAATCGGTGCAAGAGGCTTCGCCCGTGGACGGGTACGTGACGCTCGAGCCTTGGGATATGCCCGGGTACGACGCGAAAGTGATCATGGCGGCGGGGTGCTTCGTGGAGGGCTCGTCGATCGAACTTTCCGCCGACGCGCCTATCAAAGAGCCTTACACCGCGTATTTCCAAGGCGGTCTTACCTACGAGCACTCGAAATACGCCTTGAAAAAGATTTTAGCGAAATTGTTGAAATCTTCAACCAACGGTTAACAAAATACAACTTTTAAGCGCTGGACTTTCTTTTACGTAGCCGTATAATAAGGAAGAGGACTTTAGGAGTTAAAATTATGAAAAAAGAAGCAAAAATTTACGTAAAACAGTTTTATAAAGGAAATATCGGATATTTGCTCCTTTCCGTTGTGAAAACGATTTTTTCAACGGTGTCAGCGCTTTTGGCGGCTTGGATCATACAACAAGCGATTGATTTAATCGCGGGCGTAGACACGGGATTCACTTTGAAAGATTTGGTGTGGGTTATCATCGTAGGATTCGCCTTGATGGGGACATCCGCGATCATAGATTATTTGTCTCGGCCGAAATTTATCACGAAGGCAATGACGCAATATAAAGGGTTGGTTTTTCAAAAACTTTCGGAGAAAAATATTTCGGCGTTCCATAAGGAAAATTCTTCCCTCTACATATCCGCCCTTACGAATGATAGCAATGCGATAGAAACGTCCTACTTATCGAACGTCTTCACCGTAATAGATTTAACCCTCCTTTTGATCGGCGGGCTTGGGTTAATGTTCTATTACGACTGGCTATTGACGTTGATTTCTATTGGCGTTTCGTTGCTTCCCATTATCATCGTCGTTTGCACGGGAGGGATATTAGGAAAAGCGGTAAAGAGGGTGTCGAAAGAGGAAGAGGAATACGTCTCGATTATAAACGATTCCTTAAAAGGATTTTCCGTGATTAAATCTTTCAAAGCGGAAGCGAAGATTTTGGGTCTGCACGCGAGAAAATTAAAGAGTGTATGTAGCGCGAAAGAGGGGAGAGAAAAAAGAAAGATTATCGTACAAACCTTTGCGGATTTCGGCGGTGTGATTTTGCAGTTCGGCATTTTAATCATCGGCGCTTATTTGGTTTTAAGCGGTAAAAATATGTCCGCAGGTTCCGTTTTTGTGTTCGTGCAACTCCTCAATTACGTGATAAACCCCATACAAGGAATTCCCGTTGCGCTTGTGCAAATGGGCGCGGCGAAAAAACTCATCGAAAAAACGGCAACCGTTTTGGAAGAAAACGTGAGAGAGGAGGGAAACGCCGTTCTTCCCGCCTTGCAAAAAGGAATCAAGGTGGAAAATCTTTCGTTTGGATATACCGAAGAGGAAAAGGTGTTAAACGACGTATCTTTCACGTTTGAAATGGGAAAGAGTTATTGTCTGGTTGGGGCGAGCGGAAGCGGAAAAACCACCTTGCTTAACTTGCTTATGGCCTCGCGCGACGATTATCAAGGGAATATCTACTACGACGACGCGGACGTAAGAACCCTCGAGAGCGAATCGCTGTTCGATCTCGTTTCGCTCATTCAACAAAACGTATTCGTGTTTCAATCGAATATCCGTGATAATATCACGATGTACGGCGAATTTGAAGAGGAGGAAATTCAACGCGTTTTACGTCTTTCGGGGCTCGAACAACTCGTTTTAGAGCGCGGGGTGGATTACCAATGCGGTGAAAACGGAAGCGGGCTTTCGGGAGGCGAGAGACAAAGAATTTCGATTGCACGAGCGCTTCTTAAAAAATCGCAAGTACTCCTCGTCGACGAGGCGACGGCTTCCCTCGATGCCAAAACGGCAAACGAGATTTCCCACGCTATATTGTCGCTAGACGGAATCACCAAAATTGTCGTTTCGCACGATTTGGACGAAAACGTTCTTCAAAAATACGACTGCATTTTAACCTTGAAAAACGGAAAAATCATCGAATACGGCTCGTTTGCAGAGCTAATGGAACGAAAGGAATATTTCTATTCCCTCTACACCGTTTCGCAAAAATAAAAACGATTTTACGCCAACAAAAAAGGATAGCCGACGGTGCATATCACCGTCGGCTATCCTTTTTTGTTGATTGCTTTTACATTTTTTCCAAAACGAGCGCCGTTCGCGCAGGGAGATAGATAGGGAAACCGTCCGCGTTCGATAGATAGGTCGTTTCCTTGGAAATACGGTCAAACCCGCCGAATATCGCATCGTCGGAAGAAAGGCATACTTGATAACTTCCTGCGGGCAAACGGATAAAATAGCTTTCTTGAGAGACGTTAGGGTGGAAATTGAAAGCGAAGATATATTTTCCGCGTTTGAAAACGAGGATTTTCTTCTCGTTGTCGATGAAAATGGATTGCGTTTTTGCTTGGAAAATATTCGAATTCTTGGCAAAGGCGAGCATCTCCTTTTCGAACGCTTGCAAATCGCCGTATCGAAGAGTGGGATCGTCTGCAAGATGCCATTGTCTACGGCAGTAAAAATAGCTCCAACCGTTTCCCTCGCGCGGAAAATCAATCCATTCGGGGTGTCCGAATTCGTTTCCCATAAAGGTAAGGTATCCCTCTCCGCCGAGGGTAAGGGTGATTAGTCTTATCAGTTTATGCAAGGCAATTCCACGCTCGATGATAAGGTTTTGGCTACCCTTTTGCATAGCGGTATACATTTCCTTGTCGCAAAGCCTAAAAAGTAAGGTTTTGTCGCCGACGAGCGCTTGGTCGTGTGATTCGGCGTAGGCGATATATTTTTCGCTCGGGCGTCTGGAAGTCAGTTCGTGCCAAATATGCCACATATCCCAGTCCTCGTCCTTTACCTTTTCGATAAGTTTAATCCAAAGATCGGGAACTCCCATCGCAAGGCGGTAGTCAAACCCTACGCCTCCCTCCTCGATGGGCAAGCACATTCCCGGCATAGCGGACATATCCTCGGCGATCGTGATCGCTTTAGGGTTGATGGTTTTGATAAGTTCGTTTGCAAGTTGCAAATAGTTGACGGCGTCGAGGTTGGTATTGTACGAAAAATACTTCGAATAGTCGGTAAACGCCGTTCCAAGTCCGTGATCCCAATAGAGCATAGACGTCACGCCGTCAAAACGGAACCCGTCGAAGTGGAATTCTTTGAGCCAAAACGTAAGGTTGGATAAGAGGAAAGATAAAACGAAATTCTTATGATAATCAAAGAGTTTCGTACCCCAAGCGGGATGCTCGCCTTTTTCTCCGTCTAAAAAGAATTGATGGGGCGTTCCATCGAATTCGTTAATACCCTCGGCGGTGTTTTTAACGGCGTGGGAATGCACGACGTCGAGTAGTACGGCGATTCCTAGCCGATGCGCCTCGTCAATGAGCCGTTTTAAGTCGTTCGGCGTTCCAAACCGCGAAGAAACGGCGTAAAAAGAGGAAACTTGATATCCAAAAGACCCGTAGTAAGGGTGTTCCATAATCGCCATAATTTGAATGGCGGTGTAACCAAGGGAGGCAATGCGAGGCAATATAACCTCTCTAAACTCGTTGAAAGATCCAATCGCCTCTTTGTCTTGCGCCATACCGATATGACATTCGTAAATAAAAAGCTTCTTTTTGGGAGTGAAGCTTTTTTTCTTCCAAACGTAGGTTTTTTCGTCGCAAATCACTCCACACCATCTCCCCGTTTCGTCTTGTAAGACGCGACGAATGAATAAAGGGGTGCGTTCTAAAAGGACGTTTCCTTTGCGAATGACGGTCTTTACGTGACAACCGTCGTATAAAGCGGTGGTTTTAGGTAAAAAAATCTCCCAAACGCCGTTTGTAAGGCGAGTTAAAGGCAGGGAGGTGGGATTCCAATCGTTCATATCCCCCATAAGATACACGCCGTCGGCAGAGGGAGCGTGCTCGCGATAGAACCAGCCGTCTTTCGTTTTATGAAAGCCGAAATATTCATGTGCCGACGCAAACTCCAAAAGCGAACAGTCGCTTAAAATTTCCTTTTTCTTTGTACTTAATCGTTCCATACGAAGAAGAATATCGTTCTCAAAGGGAAGAAGATAGGGATCTCGTTCAAAAATCTTATATCGCATAGAAACCTCCTAATGGTATTATACACCATTTTTTTTAGAATAGTCAAGGAAACGGATTGCATATTTTAGGAAAAAGGCGTGAAAAAAAGAATGAAAACGAAAGGCACGGCGAAAGAGAAAAAATATTAAAAGAGGGGATTTCTTTACGGGTACTATGCGTGTCGTAATAATTACGTTAGGCATAGTAATTTTCAAAAATAAACGAAAAATCAATAAAAACACGAAAAAAAGACCGTTTTTCAGTTTTTTATATGTTAGGCGTAATAAAAAAGCAACCCTAAGAAAAGGGTTGCTTTTTCCATTTTGCGAGGGTTTACGACCCGCTTACGTCCTTCCAAAGTTTGTTGGCGCGATGGTTTGCATCGGAGTTGAAATACTGCATAATTACACAGCGTTTCAAAGTTTCTTCGTCAGGGTATTGCGCAAACAGTTGACGATAGAGTTGTTCGGGGTCTGCGTAGATTCCGTAGCCATCGCCAAAATATGCGCTCAAATCGTAGTAAACGCCGTCGATTTTCTCCACGCCGTACGTTTCTTCGACGTAATCGAACACGCTATAACCGTCGTAGCTTTCCTTTCCGCCTACGCAACTCGTATAACCGATATAATACATATTCCGAATGACGTTATCGGGGCGGGAAACGAAGTTGACGAACGCGGTTGCAGCGTCAACGTTCGCGCCTTTCATCATAACCCAACCGTCAAACCAAAGGTTGGAAGAAGCCTCGGGAACGCAATAGTTAAATTGAATAGGATCGCTTAAATCTTCCGATTCCGCCTCGTCCATTATATACACGGCGTCACCGCTCCATTGATAGGATATGTCGATATCCCCCGAAAGAAGATAGCTTTTTGCATTGTCCGTCTCAAAACCCCAGAAATTGGGTGCGTTTTTCATTTTTATCAATAATTTTTTAACTTCGTCCATCGTGCTTTGCTTCGTTTCGTTCATAAGGGAAGAAAGTTGCCGTTGATAAGCGGGTAAACCGTCGTCCGTTAAGCCGTTTTGAAGAGCGAGAAGATCGTTTTCATAATACATACCAAGCCCAGCAAAATAACTATCTCGCACGTTATTTTTTGCGGAAATGGAATAGTTTTCGTTGAAATAAACGTTCCAGCTTTTCACGTCGTCGGCGTTCACCGTTTCGGCGTTATAAATAAATCCCGTCGTGCCCCACATATATCCCGCCGCGTATTTAGACCATTTTACACCGCCGATCGTGTTGTTTTCAAAAGTTTCCTTAATATACGGCGTGACGTTTCTGGCGTAATAATTTTCTTCCTTTTCTACGTCGAAGAAGGAATCGGGGTATTGTTCGAGCTTGTTTTCCGCCGCAAGCTTCATAAACATATATTCCGAGGGGCAAAGTAGATCGTAGTGACGATTGAATTTATCAATTTTCGCATACATTTGCTCGTTGTCGGAGAGGGGAACGTAAACGACGCGGATTTTTTCGCCACGCGTTTCTTCGTACCAGTCTTCAAAGTCCTCGATCATAGATTGACCGCCAAAATAGCTGTCGTCACCTCCCTCGTCGATATATTCTTCCCAGCTTGCAATCCGAAGTACCGTCTCTTGTTTTCCGCAAGAAGCGATGGAGGGGAGCAGGGAAAGAGGGATAAGAGTTGCTAAAAGAAGGGACAGTTTGCGTTTCATCCGTTCAATCCTCCTTTTTTCTTTTTACCCGTACATACGTTGGCGAGAATAACCGCCAAAAGGATGATGAAAAATACGATCGCGGTAAACGCCCAATAGGAAGCTTTGATCGTTTCCACCTGCTTGCCTTTGGTAAGCCCGTAAATATGGGTGCTAATCGTGTTGAAATTTTCCGGTTTCGTGTACGCCGCGATAATATAATCGTCGAGCGAAAGGGTAACGGCGAGTAAAAATCCCGAAACGATGCCGGGGATAATTTGCGGAATTACCGCCGAAAAGAGCGCTTTCGTGGGTGTTGCTCCCAAATCGAGTGCCGCTTCGTATAAACTTCCGTCCATTTGTTTAAGTTTCGGGATAATCGACAACACGACGAACGGAGTGCAGAGCAACGTTTGTCCCAAAATTAAAGGCAAAAAGGATTCTCCGTCGTTAAAACCCAAAAAGGTCGCGAGCAACGCAAACGAGATTGCCGTCACGATATCCGCGTTGATTACGGGGACTTGGTTGATGGCGGCGAGTGTTTTCGAAACCCGTTTTTTCGAGTAGAAAATACCGAGCGCGCCTATCGTGCCAAGCAGGGTGGAAATAATTGCCACTACCCCTGCAATCAGTAGGGTATCGAGTACGATTTGCAAAGGCGCGTTGTCTAAATTAAAGAAGTATTTGTAGTGATCCCAGCTAAACCCCGTCCATTCGCGAATGGAATTGCTTTCGTTGAAGCTATACACCGTCAAAAGCAAGATGGGCGCGTAGATGAACAAAAGGACTAAGCCGATGAATAACCATTTCAAAGACGATCTGATTTTTACCATAACGACGTACCTCTCGTGCCAGATTCCGCTTGGGCGTTAAAACCGCCCGTGAGCCAAGTGATTAAGAACATAAGTCCGAATAGGATAAGGGAAGTGACGGATCCGTCCCCCCAAAGCCCGTAGGAAAACGACGTTTCAATGAACGGGCCTATGATCGTCACTTTATTGTTGGTGAGCCAACCAGACACCACGTAGTTGGTCATAGACGGCAAGAAAACCATAGAAATCCCGCTTGCAATCCCCGGTTTGGAAAGGGGAAGAGTCGTTTTGAGAAAGGTTTGAATACCCGTCGCGCCCAAATCTCTAGAAGCTTCTATATAACTTTCGTCAATCTTAACGATGGTGGTATAGATAGGCAAGATCATAAACGGTAGGAAGTCGTATACCATACCTAAAATGGTATTGAATACGTTCCATTCGTTCTTATTATAAATACCGATCCAGTCGAGCAATTCTTTGAGCGCGTTGATACGGAGTACGAAGTTGACCCACATAGGTACGATGAAAAGAAGAAGTAGAATGAATTTCTTTTTCATCTTACTGCGTGCGATGATGTAAGCTACGGGGTAGGCGACTAAAAGGCAAGCGACGGTGCTTGCTACGGCGATCCCTAAACTGCGCAAAATCGTCTTAAAATTGCTCGATTGTAAAAAGCCTAAAAATCCTTTTCCGTCGCTATCGAAAAATTCCTGAACGTTTGCCCACGTAAAATTCCCGTTCCCGTCCGTAAAGGCGTAAAAGACAATAATGAGTAGGGGAACGACCACGAAAGAGAGCAAGAACAGTCCGTAAGGAACGGCAAGTAATTTCCGTGAAAAATGCGGTTTTACTTTCGTCATTTTTTGCTCTCCTTTTGATTTTTAAGGGTGAGATGGATTTTTTCCTTGGGAATAATTAAGCTGACGCGGTCGTTTTCATTCCACAAATCTTCGCACGCAAGAACGTAGTCTTCTTCGTTTTCCGTTCGAACGATATATTGATAATATTCACTCTTATAGATAAGGGAAATAATATTCCCAACCGCACCGCCTTCTTCGGGGTTGTCGCTCATCGTGATGTCGTGAAGTCCGACTTCCACGTTCACCTCCGTGTCGGTGAGGTCGAGTTTTTCGCCTTTGGCGGTGATGAGATAGCCCTCTTCGTCTAAGTGACTGCCGGGATAGAGCTCGGTGACGTCGCATTCGAATTCGCCGTCGCCAAATTCCACGGTGTTGCGTTTGGTGATTACGCCAGAGAATTTATTGACGCGGAAAATCTTTTTCATAACGTGAATACCGTTCGGCTCAATTTTTAAGCCGACTTGTTCGCCGACGTTAGGCGCTTCCGTGCTTTGGATTTCGATCTCGTTTCGACCGCATTGTACGAGGATTTGATAGTGGATGCCTTTGAAGATAACCGACGTCACTTTTCCTTTCAAAATACCCTCTTCGGGGCGTACGATTTTAACGTCCTCGGGACGGACGACTACGTCGATCGGTTCGTCTTTTTCAAAACCGGAATCGAGGCAGGGGAAGGACTTTCCGCAAAAACGAACGAGCTTGTCCTTAGCCATAACCCCCGTGAAAATGTTGCTTTCGCCGATGAAATCGGCAACGAACGTGTTTTTCGGCTCGTTGTAAATCATTTCGGGCGTACCGATTTGTTGGATGTACCCGTCCGACATAACGACGATGGTGTCCGACATCGTAAGCGCTTCTTCTTGATCGTGCGTAACGTATATAAAGGTAATGCCGAGCCGTTTATGCATTTGTTTAAGTTCGAGTTGCATTTCCTTTCTCATCTTCAAATCGAGCGCGCCGAGCGGTTCGTCGAGAAGCAAAATTTCCGGCTCGTTGATGATCGCTCTTGCAATGGCGATACGTTGTTGTTGACCGCCCGAAAGAGTGGAAATGCTACGCTTTTCAAACCCGACCAAATCGACCATTTCGAGCGCTTTTTTCACTTTTTCCGCTACTTCCTCTTTAGAAAGCTTCACCATTTTTTGTTTGGTGACGCCCTTTCTATCCACGTACGTCGTAGGCACTTTTTTCAGCTTTAACCCGAACGCGACGTTGTCGAACACGTTAAGGTGGGGGAAGAGGGCGTATTTTTGGAAAACGGTGTTGACGGGGCGTTTGTTGGGAGGTAAAACGCTGATATCTTCTCCGTTGAGCAAAATCTTACCGCTCGTGGGCATATCAAACCCTGCGATCATACGCAAAGTGGTGGTTTTTCCACAACCGGACGGACCTAAAAAGGTCACGAATTCGCCCTTGCGCACGTATAAATTCATTTTATCAATAACGGTGACGGAATCGAATTCTTTCGAAACGTCGATAAGTTCGATGATATAATTATTTTCACGATTGTTTTTCATATGTTTATCTCCCAGAAAAGATTAAAAATTCGGCGGTGTGGAAATCCACAAAAATCTTGCTTTGCTCGTTCCTAAATTCACGATTTTATGCGTTTTATCCGCGGGGTAATAGAACGCTTCTCCTCGCTTGCAAATATACCGTTTTTTGCCAAGGTCGATCCCTATTTTCCCCTCCAACACGTAGCCGAACTCCTCGCCTTCATGCGCGTAATCTTCGGGGGTGGAAATTCCGACTTCGAGTTCCATAATTAGGGGTTCCATCATATTTTTTTGCGCGTTGGGTATTAGCCATTTGTATTTCGTTCCGTCCGCGTTCTTTTCGAAAAATTCGTCTTTGGAAAAAACCACTTGCTCTTCCGTCTCTTCTCGAAAGAAATCGGCAAGATTGCTCCCCAGTGCCGAGAGGATATCCGTAAGCGTTGCAATTGAAGGGCTGTTGAGGTTGTTCTCCAGTTGCGAAATGTATCCTTTCGTGAGTTCGCATCGATCGGCTAGCTCTTCTTGTGTTAGGCTTTTTTGATGTCGTATTTGCTTGATTTTATTCCCTAGATCCATAGCCATCCTCCCGTAGATTTTTTCTTTCGGTTTACTATTTGTAAACTTTTGCCTCTTTTTATGTAATCCGACGTCTGTTTGTTAATAATAAACTAAAAGTTTAGGAAAAATAAACTTGATTACGAGGGGTATTATACTGTAAAGAGAACGAGTTGTCAAACGTTTTGATAGGGGAAGCGAAAAAAATGTCGAAGAAAAGAAAAAATTTTTTACAAAAAACCCTCACCGTGTGGCGAGGGGAAAGTGCGTTAAAGCGGTTAACAACGAAAAAAGAGGTCTACCCGAAAGCAGACCTTCATATGGATAAAGGGAAGGGGGATTATTCGCCGAGCGAATTCAATTTCTTAGCGAGCTTTGCTTTTTTGTTGTTTGCGTTATTCTTGTGAATAATTCCCTTCGTTTCAGCAGAGTCGATAGCGGAAACGGTTTCAGGGTACAACTTGGTTGCTGCTTCTTTGTCACCAGCGTTAACAGCTACAAGGAATTTTTTGATTTGCGTTTTAAGAGCCGACTTTACGGCTTTATTCGCTTGCGCTTTTTTCTCGTTTACTAAAACTCTTTTCTTTGCGGATTTAATATTAGGCATAATTCTCTCCTTAATTTGTTCCTTTATTTATCTTTGACGTGATTATCAATAGCGTAGTCTATTTTAGCATAATTTGGTCGGCTTGTAAACTGTTTTTGAGGTATTTCTTCGTGAATTTCGTTAAAATTTCGGAAAATTTTTCGCTTTTCACTTCTAACCGTCCCAAACCGCTTGGGGCGGTCGCCTTTTTTGATAGCGGAATCGGCGGTTTATCCGTTTTGCGGGAATGTCTTCGAAACGGGCTTTGCGGAGAGGTGCTGTATTACGGCGACAACGAACGCGCGCCTTATGGAGAAAAGAGCGCGGAGGTCTTGCAAGATTACGTGGAAGAGGCGTTCGGATTTTTCGAGCGACGTAAAGTGCGATTGGCGGTCGTGGCTTGCAATACGGTCACAACCTTGTTTTTGCCTTGGCTTCGGCAAAAATATTCCTTTCCTATTCTCGGCACCTATCCTCCTATTGAACGGTTGAATGAAGGGGGTTTTGCGTTCGTCACGCCGGCAACGGCGGAAAGTACATATCTAAAAAACGCGCGTGCGTGTACGCGTGAGCGTATACGCGTTATTCCCTTGCCTGGACTTGCGAAAAGGATTGAGAGAGGAGCTCCTTGTTTTTCCGATATCGACCTTTCTTCTTTTCTGCCTAAAGGAAGCCCAAACGCCGTCGCTTTAGGTTGCACGCATTATTCCTTTTTGCGAGAAAAATTTGAAAACTTCTACCGTTGCCCCGTCTATGATAGTTCCAAAGAATGCGCGAAAAACGTCGCCTTGTGGCTACAAAAATACGACCCCGAACGCTTGCAACCACCTTTAACCACTTTTGCGGAAAATTTTGCAAAACCAAAGGCAATTTGCCCGCGTTTGAAGTTTGAGGGCGAAAAAAACGAGTCGCTCGTTTCGGCAAAAGAGGAGAGATATCGTCAAAAAAAGACTTCTATTTTCTTTGCGGGGAGCGGAAAAAACATCAATAAGTGGTTATGCGAACAAATGTTCGTGTCATTTTAGGGTCAAAAGAGGGGCGTTAGTGGTCAAAAATCCCAAAAAAGTTAAAATTTTTTTGAAAAAGTATCTAAAAACCGTTGACAATGGTTAAAAATGGTTGTATAATAAAATCACGATATCACAAAAGGAGGAAAGGCGATGGAAACGTTGTTTCGTGGGATTTATGAACATCAGCTCGACGATAAGGGTCGGCTCAGAATCCCCGCCAAGTTCAAAAAGGGTTTTGAAAGTTATCCTGAAAAAACCTACAGTTTCGTTCGTGGCGTAAACGGTTGCATCTACGTCTTTCCCGACGACGTGTTAAACGAAACGCTCGAAGAACTTTCCGAGGAGAGACTTGGGGAATCTTCCAGAGCGTCCTTGATGTTCTTCAGTTCGGTATTCGCAGCCGAAGAGGACGGACAAGGAAGAGTGACGTTGCCTTCTAAACTCAAAGAGGCGGCAGGGATAAAAAAAGATATCGTGACGATCGGTCGAGGGAAGCGCTTGGAAATATGGTCGGCGGAAAAATACAACGATTATGTGAGTGGCGCGAACTACGACGAAGAGTTTAAGAAATTGGGGATTTAAGTATGCTGGAATTTTCGCACGTACCCGTTATGCTGGAAGAATGTATAGAGGGACTTGCCTTGAAAGAGGGTGGAACCTATTTTGACGGTACGATCGGCGGTGCGGGACATTCCTACGAGATCTTGAAAAGATGCAATTGCAATTTGATCGCAACCGATTTAGATAGGGAAGCGATTGAGGCGGCAAGGAAGAAGCTTTCGCCTTTTGCAGGACGCTTTTGCATCTTTCAATCAAACTATAAAAACTTTGAAAAAGTATTCGACGAGGCAGGAATTGATAAAATCGACGGCGCAATCCTCGATTTTGGGATTTCCTCCCACCAAATAGACGATGCGGACAGAGGTTTTTCCTATCGCGCGAAAGAGGCTCCCCTTGATATGCGAATGGATCAAACGGCTCCGCTGACGGCTGAATATATCTTAAATCATTACGAAGAGAGGGAACTTGCCCGTATTTTGAAAGACTACGGCGAAGAACCTTTCGCGAAACAAATCGCAAGAAACGTTGTAAAAGCGCGGGCGGACAAGCCCTTACAAACTTGCGGAGAGTTTGCGGAAATCATACGAAAGAGTATTCCGGCAAAGTTCCGATTCGGCGCGCCTTGTGAAAGAAAGAGCTTCCAAGCGCTTCGCGTAGAAGTCAACGGGGAACTCGACGGATTATACGAATTGGTCGTGGGGCTCACGAGAAGGTTAAAAAAAGGCGGACGTATCGTGATTTTAACCTTCCAATCCTTGGAAGATAGGGCGGTAAAAGAAGCGATGCGGTATATGGAAAACCCGTGCACTTGCCCCAAAACCTTGCCCGTATGCGTATGTGGCAAGAAACAAGAGATAAAAATAATAACGCATAAGCCTACGACGGCAAGCGCGGACGAGCTTTCGAAAAATTCGAGAAGCAAATGCGCTAAACTTCGTATCGCGGAGCGGATTATAGAATAAAGGAAGAAAGAGTATCGACAAACTGAAAAAGCAATAAAGGCGAGGATAAGGAAATGGCGACTTTAACCGAAAACAGAGTGAACGTAGCAATACAAACGGCGCAAGTCGAAGCGGAAAAGCACAATCGTAAGATCAGCGAACGCTTCGAACAATTGATGAATGCCGAAAACTCTCAGCTCACGGAAAGTTTTTCCGCAGGGAAAACGTTCGTCGCGCCTATCGCCGTAGCTCCCGTGCAAGAAGAACCCGTTCAAAACGAGGTTTATTCGCACGTTCCCGTCACTTCTTCCTTGTTTACGACGGAAACCCTCGAAAGAACCCTTTCCTTTAACCGCGAACAAACTTCGCAAACGGTCGTTTCCGCTCCGGTTGCTGTTGAGAGCGTGAAAGTACAAGCGAAAGAAGACACGTACGCGTTCAGTGCGTTGGCAAAGGCAGTTGCAGTCATTTTTGCCGTCCTCGTGATTACGATGCTTTCGATTATCGCCGTAAATTCCAAAGCAATTCAATTGAAAAGAGTGAAAATTCGCTCCTTGGAAGAAAAAAGACAAGAGCTTATGGAAGAGAGCCAATCGCTTCAAGAACGTTTGGCGGAAGTTCGTTCCATCGAATATATCAAAGAATGGGCTGAAAAAAATGGGTATACCTTTGAATAAAAAGATTTTTTTATAAAAAAAGGGGTCGTTGCCAGTGGCAACGGCTTCTTTTTTTGCTTTGTGAAAGGGTCTAATCCTCTCCGTTTCCTTATATAATAGTAAAAAAACAATAAGGATAGGGGTATGAGGGATACGCAGTTTTCCATTTCCGTTTTGCGAAAGCGGACGCTTTGCATTTTTATCGTATTTTTATTGCTGTTTTGCGCGATCGGCGGTCGATTTTTCTACGTGCAAGTCGTTTGGAGCGGAGAATTAAAAGGAAAAGCGCTCGATCAATGGACGAGGGAAATCCCCATTATCGCGGAGAGGGGGAAAATCGTAGATCGAAACGGGGTTTCGCTTGTTGAAAATGGGACGACTTTTTCTATATTTGCGCGCTCCAACGCCGTGAAAAACAAGGAGAAAACGGCAAGATTGCTCGCGGAAATTTTAGAGGAAGATTTTGCGAAGCTTCTTGGCAAACTCGAGGGGAAAAAGGCGTCGGAAGTGACGATCGCAAAAGGTGTTTCAAAAGCAAAAATAGAAAAATTATCCGCGTCTATGATCGAGGGGGTTTATTTTTCCCGTGAAAATCAACGCAACTATCCCTACGACGAACTGCTTTGCCAAGTGCTTGGGTTCACCTCCTCTGATTCGCACGGACTTTCGGGGCTGGAAAAATATTACGAAAGCGTTTTAACGGGTAAAAACGGCGAACTTTTATACGAAACCGACCTCATTGGTATCGAGCTAAACGGCGCGGTTGCCGCTTATAAAGAGGCGACTCCAGGGTATTCTTTGCAACTAACCATTGATCACGGCATACAATCGGCGGTGGAGGGGGCGCTTGCAAAAGCTTCGCTTGCCTATTCTCCTAAATCGGCGGAATGTATCGTAATCGACCCAAGCACGTTTGAAATTTTAGCGCTTGCCACCACGCCGTCCTACGATTTGAACGATATACCCAGAGACGATTTGACGAAGCTGAACGAACTTTCGCGCAATCACATCGTCTGCGATATTTACGAGCCTGGCTCTACGTTTAAGGTGGTCACGGTAGCCGCAAATTTAGAGGAATATTTCAAGGGGAATCATCGCGCGTTTTCGCCTACGCATATCTTTTCAAGCAGTCGAACGAGGCAGGTGGACGGCACTACGGTCAAGTGTTGGAGCAATCATCAAAACGGAAAACATAGCAATCAAACGATCGCCTCCGCTCTCAACAACAGTTGCAACCCTTGTTTTACCGATATGGCGTTGTCGCTCGGGAAAGAGACGTTTTATAAATACTTATCGGCGTTTGGGTTTGGAGAAAGGACGGGGATCGACTACGGTGGCGAGGCGTACGGAATGGTTTTGCCTGAAAAGATCGTGCGAGGATGCGATCTTGCGCGTATCGGGTTCGGGCAAACGATCGCAACGAGCGGTTTGCAACTTGCCTGTGCGACGGCGTCGATTATAAACGGCGGAAAGTATTACACGCCCCACCTCGTCAAAAAGATCTTCGCGCAAGACGGCTACGTTTTAGAGGAAGTACAAAAACAATTGCAACGGGAAACGGTAAGTGAAAAGACGAGCGAGCTTTTACGGGAGATGTTGGAAGGGGTCGTCAAGGACGGCAGTGGTAAAAAGGCGTATATCGAGGGCTATCGCGTCGGCGGAAAAACAGGTACGGCGCAAAAATACGAAAACGGTCATATCGCGCAAGGGAAATACGTATCCTCGTTCGTGGGTTTTTTTCCTGCAAACGCGCCGAAATATCTCGCGCTCGTGATCGTCGACGAACCGCAAGGGGCGTATTATGGGAGCGTGGTCGCCGCACCGGTTGCAAGAGAGGTGTTCGAGGGGATTATTTCCTTGAAAAACATACCGCCTTTTGTGTAAAAAAAGAATCGGCGTGAAAAACATGGCTATATTTTATACGCGAGGGCTTGACACAGCAAAGGGGAAAGAATATAATAGAAATAAAAGATACGAAAGAAGAGGATTTTTATGAGGTGGATACGAAAACACGTTTCGATCGTTATCGTGGCGACGGTTTGGCTCGTTTTGTTTGTGATTGCAACCTTTTTTGATCTGCAAATTAATCGCGTTATAGCCGATTTGCGGTCGGGCGAATATATTTCCCCGAATCTTTTCGGTCGTTTTTTTGAAACGATCGGCGATTCCCCGTTTTACCTTCTCGTCGCTTTTTCTTTCCTCGTATATTTCCGTAAATTCCACGGTTGGAAATCGACGGGAAAAGGATTGATCGCGAGCGGTTTGTTTGCCCTTTGTTCAATCCTATCGTTTTATCTTTCTTTTCGTGTGATGATAGGCTATATCGGGGAACATTACCGCTTCGAAGAGGCGCTTTTAGGCGTGGTGGACGACCTTGTTTGTTTAGCTTTGGCGTTGACGGTTTTTGTTTTGATCGACCAACGATTGCAAAAGGCAAATGGGGAAACGCTACGCTCGTTCGTGGCGCTTTCCTTAATCGTTTTGGTCACGGCAGGAGCGTCCCAACTCGTCATTCAAGGACTCAAGATTTTTTCGGGTAGAGCGCGGTTTCGGACGATGTACGTCGCAGAGTGCGTCGGCTTGGACGGATTTTCTTATTACACTCCGTGGTACGTTTTTTCGGGCAAGCGTTCCGTAAGCGAGGCTTGGGCACAAATGGGGATCGCCTCGGACGGATTTAAGTCTTTCCCCTCGGGGCACGCCGGAGCGTCGGCTTTGGTGGGCGTTTTGCTTTTGCTCCCTGCTTATTTTGAAAAATTCCAAAGCAAAAAATGGAAAATCGTCCTTTACGCAGTGGGAATAGGCTTCCCCGTTTTGGTCGGGTTTTCAAGGATGGTAATGGGAGCGCATTTCTTGTCCGACGTCCTTTTCGGGAGCGGTATTACGGTATTTTATCTGTTTGTGGCAAGCAAGATTGTCCGACGGGTAACGAAGTGTTAAATATAAAAAATTTTCACAAAAAGTCACTTGAGAAAAGTGGCTTTTTTCTTTTGTCGCTCATACGAAAGGGGCAGTTTGCATACACATAGAAAAAGGAAAAAAAGGAGCGCTTACAATGACGGTAAAAGAGCTTGCTACGTGCGATAAAACCGCAAGGATTGTGTGCGGAGAGGGGACGATGCAACGCTCCGAGGGAAAGGAGGTACTTTCCCTTACGGCAAACAGTTTGTTGTGCGAAAAAGGGAGTTGTTTTTTCTGTTTGACGGGCGGGAAAAAGGACGGTCACGTCTATGCCAAGGAGGCGGTGGAAAAAGGAGCGACGGTCGTCGTAGTGGAGCGTGAACTCGAACTGTCCGTTCCGCAAATCGTCGTGGAAAATACGAGGGAAGCGATGTCGAAAATGGCGAGCCGTTTTTACGGCAATCCCGCGGAAAAATTAAAAATTATAGGGATTACGGGCACGAACGGAAAAACGACCACCGCTTGGATGCTTGCCTCGATCTTACGAAAAGCGGGAAAAAAAGTAGGGATAATAGGGACGCTTGGGACGACGTACGGTAAAAAATTCATCGCGCCGGAACTCACGACGCCCGATCCAATTTTTTTGCACGAAACGTTTGCGGATATGCTAAAAAGTGGCGTGGAGTACGTCGTGATGGAGGTTTCCGCGCACGCTATTTTCTATCGAAAAGACGAGGGGATTTTCTACGAGGCGTGTATTTTTACGAATTTGAGCCAAGACCACTTGGATTTTTTTGAAAATATGAAGGAGTACAAAGAGACGAAAAAGAAATTGTTCGACGAAAAGCGTTGTCCGATTGCCATTTTGAACGGCGACGATCCCGTCGGCAGAGAGTTCGGGCGAAAACGGGCGGGGAAAACTTATTATTACGGACTTGAAACGCCGTGCGAGGCGTTCGCGATTCCGACGAGCGAGGAACTTTACGGCAGTGAAAGTATGCTGAATATTGAAGACGAGCTCTGTCGCGCGTCTCTGCCAATGGGGGGACGATTTAATCTCTATAACGCGCTTGCCGCAGCCCTTTGCGCGCGGAAGTTAGGGGTGGCGATGGATTCGATTGGGGAAGGGATTAAGGAAGTGAAAGTGGCAGGGCGAATGGAATGGGTGGAGAGCTGGAACGGCGGAGATATATTCGTCGATTTCGCGCACACCCCCGACGGCTTAAAAAAACTGCTCGCTACGGCGAAAAACGTGGCGCGGGGAAAGGTTTATTGCCTGTTCGGTTGCGGAGGAGATAGGGATAAGAAAAAACGGCAAACGATGGGGGAGACCTCGGCGAGATACGCGGACTTTTCAATTTTGACCTCCGATAATCCGCGCGGAGAAGATCCGATGGAGATTTTGATGCAAATCGAAAAGGGCGCCAGAAAATTCTCGACCGCCTACGTCGTTATTCCCGATCGTAAGCGGGCAACCGCGTACGCGATCAAACTGCTTAAAAAGGGGGACGTACTTCTCGTCGCGGGGAAAGGCGCGGAGGATACGCAAGAGATTATGGGTATAAAATACGCCTACAACGACAAAGCTACCATTGAGGAGATCGTTTCGATTTTTCGATCGCAAATGTTATGAGAAAAGAATATCTATACGTTGCCGTTTTTTCTTGGATTGTATCCTTTTTATCTTGCAAACTGCTCGTCCCCGTTCTACGGCGTTATAAAGCAGGGCAAAACATTTTATCTTACGTAAAAGAACATCGATCGAAAAGCGGAACGCCGACGATGGGTGGAATCGCCTTCGTCTTTGCTTCCGTCCTCTCGACGCTCGTGTTCGTAAGGGGGATTCATCGACCGACGATCGTGCTTTTGACGGTGTCGATCTCGTATATGATCGTTGGTTTTTTGGACGATTTAACCAAGAAAAAGCGCCGTGAAAATTTAGGGCTTACTCCTCGCCAAAAAATCATCTTCCAAACGGCGGTGGCGATTTTTGCAGGGATATATTGCTATCAATCGGGCAGGACGTCGCTCGTTTTTCCGTTTACGAACCGCTCCGTCGATTTGGGGTTTTGGATGATTCCGCTTTCCATTTTTATTTTTTTATCCGCAGTGAATTGCGTGAACCTGACGGACGGATTAGACGGGCTTGCAGGCGCGACCTCTTTTTCTTATTTTTTGTTTTTAGGTTTTATCTTAATCGCGCAAAAAGCGGAGACGCCGTTCGTTCTTGCTTGCTTTTCCCTCTGCGGAGCGCTTCTTGCCTATTTGCTGTTTAACAGTTTCCCCGCAAGCGTCTTTATGGGGGACACGGGCTCCCTTTCGCTTGGCAGTTTCGTCGCTTGCCTTTCCGTGTTTTCGGGGAACGGCTTGCTCGTTGCCGTGCTTGGGATTATGTTCGTCGTATCGGGCGGATCGGTGCTTTTGCAAGTCGCTTATTTCAAACGGACGGGTGGCAAACGTATCTTTTTAATGGCGCCTTTTCATCATCATTTACAGAAAAAAGGCTTTTCGGAGACGAAAATATCGTACGCCTACGCGCTGATTACGGCGCTTGTTGGAACGGTTTTATTGTTGCTTATCGTATAAGGAGGAAAAATGTATCCCAAAAATCAATCGTTTTTAGTGATGGGGCTTTCCCGTTCGGGTGTAGCCGTCGCGGAGTTTTTACTCAAAAGAGGAAGTAAAGTATTTTTGTACGACGATTTAGAGGGCGGAACGGTTTCCAAAAACCGAGAACACCTCGTTTCTATGGGCGGGATTAACGTGCCTAAAGAGTCGCTTTTCTCTATGCACGAACAATGCGACGTGCTCGTGTTAAGTCCAGGGATCCCCATTGACCATCCGCTTGCGCTATCGTTCAAACGGGGTAAAAAAGCGGTGACGGGGGAAGCGGAAATCGCCGCAAAATACTTAACTTGCCCCGCGATCGCCGTGACGGGGACGAACGGAAAAACGACCACCGTAAGTATGATCGAAAGTATCCTAAAAGAGGGTGGCTTGCAAGCAAAGGCGTGCGGTAATATCGGCGCGCCTCTCGTGGGAGTGGTGGAAGAGGGGTTGGACGTTGCCGTAGCTGAAATTTCCAGTTTTCAACTCGAAACCCTCTCGTCGCTTTGTCCGCATATCTCGGTGGTACTGAACGTGACGGAAGATCATCTGACTCGGCACTACAATATGGAAAATTACATATTTTTGAAGGGAAAATTGCTTAAAAACAGTACGGAAAGCGAATACGCCGTCCTTAACTACGACGACGATATCGCGCAAAGTTTTGCGGAGAAAACGAAAGCAACCGTCGTATATTTTTCCACGAAATCGCGCACGAACGGTGGGTATTTAGAGGGGACGGATCTATGTTTTAACGGAGAAAAGATTTTGTCCGCGCAAGACCTTTTATTGGACGGCGCGCACAATCTTTCCAACGCGCTCGCCTCAATCACGGTCGCTAAGCTTATGGGGATTGAAAACGGTGCGATTCGACGAGCGCTCGCCTCGTTCAAGGGGATTGCGCATCGGATCGAGTTTGTCTGCGAAGCGGACGGCGTTTCCTACGTCGACGATTCTAAGGGTACGAACGTGGACGCGACGATCAAAGCCGTTTCCTCGATGAAAACGAATACGACGCTTCTTCTCGGCGGGAAAAACAAAGGGTACGATTACGACAAACTCTTTTCCTTTCTCGTCACGTCCAAAGGGGTTCGCGCGGTGCTGTATGGAGAAAACCGTTTTGCGCTCTACGAAAGCGCATTTCGACAAGGGTATAAAAACGTCTACCTTTGCCCCGATTTTGCTTTTGCGGTGCGAATGGCGAGAGAAGCGACACCTCGGGGGGAAACGGTTTTGCTAAGTCCCGCGAGCGCAAGTTTCGACGAGTTTGAGAGTTATGAAGAGAGGGGGGAACGCTTTGTTTCGATTGTCCGATCGTTTGCAAATGAAACGAGGGCCGAGGAAAAGAATTTGGAAACGCGAGAGGAATAAAGGCGCCTATTCCGTTTTGATTACGACGTTTTTTCTCGCACTTTTCGGTGTGGTTATGGTATATTCCGCAAGCTCGTACGTCGGAAAAACGCAGTACGGCGACAGTTTCTTTTTCGCCAAAAAACAACTAATCGGCGTGGGGCTTGGGACGGTCGCTATGTGGGGAACGAGCAGGTTTGACTACGAGAAATTAAAAAACAAGAAATGGCAATACGTTCTATACATAATCGCTGTCGTTTTGCTTTCGCTCGTGTTCGTACCTGGGCTCGGAATCACGAATTACGGCGCGACTAGGTGGATTGGGGTTGGGGGAATCACCTTGCAACCGTCCGAGTTTGCCAAGTACGCGTTCGTAATTTTTTCCGCCGGCTCGCTTTCGAGGAACATGGGGAAAGCGAGGACACTCAAAGGGTGTTTGCCCGTTCTTTTTTCGGGCGGAATTATCTGCGTTTTAATTATGTTAGAGCCGAATATGTCGGTTACGATGTGCGTAGGGGTCGTGATGCTCGGCATGTTGTTTTTGACGGGAATGAAAATGAAATATTTTCTGTGGATCGGTCTCCCCGCCCTTTTATCCATCCCCGTATTGATCGTTATGGAGCCGTACCGCCTACTGCGACTTAGCGCCTTTTTAGACCCTTGGGCTTCGCCGAAAAACGAGGGGTATCAGCTGATTCAATCCCTCTACGCGCTGGGAAACGGCGGGTGGTTTGGCGTAGGGCTTTTCCGTTCGAGACAAAAATACCGATTTTTACCGTTTGCGGAAAGCGATTTTATCCTTTCGATCATCGGCGAAGAATTTGGATTCATAGGGCTCGTGGCGTTTTTTTGCTGTTGCTTCTATTTGGTGATAAAAGGCATACGCATCACGGCGCAAACGGAAGACTTTTTCTCGTTTTTGCTCGCTGGGGGAATCACTCTCGTTTACGGGGTGCAAATGTCGGTGAACGCCCTCGTCGTAAGCGGAGCGATACCGCCGACGGGGCTACCGCTTCCATTGATAAGTTCGGGTAATACTTCGATTATCATCACGATGTCGGCGATGGGATTGCTCTATAGAATCTCCAAACAAAGCGCGAACACAAAGGAGGGGAAAAACACATACAATAAAGCATAAGGAGTTTTATTGTATGGATAAATTTATGATAGAGGGCGGTAGAAAGCTGTTTGGTAAAGCGGAAATCGAGTCGGCGAAAAATTCCGTTTTGCCCCTTCTTGCCGCATCTGTTTTAAGCGATGAACCAGTGATGATAAAGAAGTTGCCGAAGATCGCCGACGTAGAGAATATGCTCCGCATTTTAAGTGAGCTCGGGTGTAAGATTAAAAAAGACGGGGATAGTGTAATTATCGATGGTTGCAACGCCGTCTCGCACGAGATTCCGGCACGGCTCACCAAAGAATTGCGCTCGTCCGTGTTTATGCTCGGCTCCATTTTGGGCAGGTTTCGACGCGGAAAAATTTCCTATCCCGGCGGGTGCGACATAGGGCTTCGACCGATTGATTTACACCTTGCAGGACTGAAACGTTTGGGCGTTTCGATCGAGGAAGAGAACGGATACATATCTTGCGTGGCGGATAAACTGCAAGGCGCGGAAATAATTTTGGATTTTCCGAGCGTTGGCGCAACGGAAAATATTTTGCTCGCCTCCGTGAAAGCGGAAGGGCGCACGATCATACATAACGCCGCCAAAGAGCCGGAAATCGTTGATCTGCAAAACTTTATTTGCGGTATGGGCGGTAAAGTTTCAGGCGCGGGGAGCGGTACAATCTACGTGGAGGGAGTAAAACGGCTACACGGCGTAGAATACACGCCGATAAAAGATCGAATCGAGGCGGGTACGTATCTAATTGCCGGGGCGGTTTGTGGCGGTGAAATCGAGATCGAAGGGGTTGAAAAAGAAAATATTGCCGTTCTTTTACATAAATTGCGTGAAAACGGTTGCAAAATACATACGAAAAATGATAAAATAAGAATATCGAGCACGGGTAAGTTGCGTGCGACGAAGCTCATTCAAACGTTGCCTTTCCCCGGCTTTCCCACCGATATGCAAGCGCAATACGTCGCGCTTTCCTGTATCGCAGAGGGAACGACGATCCTCGTGGAGAACTTGTTTGAAACGAGATATAAATACGTAGGGGAACTCAAAAGAATGGGCGCGGATATCACGATTCGCGATCGAACCGCCGTCATTCGAGGGGTCAAACGCTTACACTCGGCATCCGTCACGGCGGGCGACCTCCGTGGGGGCGCTGCGCTCGTGATCGCGTCGCTCTGCGCTGAGGGGATCAGTACGGTAAGAGACCTTTGGCATATCGATCGGGGGTATGCGAATTTTGCGGAAAAACTGAAAAACCTGGGCGCTAACGTAAGAAGAATACCATAAAAAGGAAATACATATGCGAAAACGGAAGATTTTAACGATACTATTAACGGCGGTTTTATTTTTAACGGCGTCGCTTTTGACGGTGTTTTCCGTGTTTCGCGTGAATGCCGTCACCTTGCAGATTTCCACCGTATCCGAGGCGGCGAAAGAAGAGGCGGAGCTTTTGGAGAAAACTCTTTTGGAACTTTACGACAAAGAGAGTATTTTTTCCGTGGAAGATACGAAAGCGAGAGAGGCGTTTGAAAGTTATCCCCATTTCCGCTTCGGACAGTTTGAAAAATCATACCCCAATCGTTTAATTTTCGTAGCTTCAGAGGATCCCGAAGTGTACGCGGTGGAAAAGGACGGGAATTATTTTATTTTGAACGGCGACGGGGTAATGCTCGAAGAACGAGATACGCCGAAAAACCGTTCGGATGGGGAAGACAACGTTATCATAAACGGACTGTCGTTTACGGCTGAAAAAGGAGAGCCTACCACGGACGAAACGAGTTTGAGTATCCTTGCTTTTTGTAAGGTGTTAGACGAAAAATTCGAGGGGCTTCGTAGCAATATCCTCTCCGTCACGCTCGTTCGACCCACGTCGAACGCGATGGACGATTATCTCGTTTTGCAAGCGAGGGAAGGGGTGCAGATTTGGGTATACGCGCCTTTACAAAATCATGAAGAAAAGGCGACGAAACTACTTTCGTTTTACGAAAATATGTCCACGGAGCAACGAATTTGCGGAAAGGTAATCGTGCCCAACGTAGGCGATTGTCACTATACTCTCCAATAAGCGCTGGATTTTTGAATAAAGCTAAAATAAAAAACGCACTTTTCGTGCGTTTTTTTGCGTTTTTAGGGCGTCGAAATAGGGTAGATTAATCGTTTTTTCTGCCCACGAGATAATCTATTTCCACGTCGAAAAAATCGGCGAGCAACCATAAAGAGTGAATGCACGGTTCTTTTTTCTTTAACAGCCAAGCGCTTATCGTGTTTTGTTTTACGCCGACTTTTTCCGCCAATCGAACTTGGTTGAGTTTATTCTCTTTCATGAGTTCTTTTAATCGTTCCGCAAAAAGTATCACCATTTTTTATTTCCTCCCGTTTTTTTATTGACATTTTAGCACTTTAGTAGTATAATTACGTAAAATAGCACTATGGTGCTATTTTACGTGCCAGTTATACAAAGGAGTTAGAAATGAAAAAGGAATTAAACAAAATTTTAATGGTAATAGGCTTTGCTCTCATTGTTTTGGGGGTGTTTATCATGTCGCTCGACAACCTCGAGATGGCGTTGGCGTTTCTTAGAATAGACGTGATGCTTGCGCCGATACTTGCCGTCACGTTTATTTTTGCTAAAAACACGGTGGTAAAGAACGTAGGGTATGCCGTTGGCGCGTTGGCGGGCATTATGGGCATCGTATTTATGAATATTAAAGATGAGTACGTGCTTGTATCGATCGGTATGATTTTGATGCTCGTGTCCGCGTTCTTGTATTTTATGGTTTCGGTCCTTCAATTTTTCGGGTTTGCAAAGCACGGGGAACCCAGCTCGCAAGCAGGAGACGTAAGCAATATTCTGATTCGTTATAGAGAAATGCAAGAAGAGAACGTACTCTCCAAAGAAGAATTTGAAGAATTGAAAAAAAGAACGTTGGAAACGACGGCGGAAAAAGACTTTTCCTTCGACGATTTGAGAAAGTGGAAAAAATTGTTAGATCAAAAAGTGATTTCGAACGAAGAATTCGCCGCAATAAAAGCGAAAATTTTAAGATAAAAAAGAAAAACGGCACGTAGAAGGAGCGCAACACGACGGATGTTGCGCTCTTTTTTATTTGAAGGGTCAAAAATACGGTTAAAACGAACGGTTTATGTGTTTTTTTTGCGTTTTTTTTCTTCATTTTATTGACTTTTTTCGAGAAATCATATATAATATAACGGAAGAACTTTTACGGAGCGGAAGAAAGCAAATGAGAAGCGAAAGCATAGCGATTTTGGATATTCGATCGAGTGAAGTCACTTTTTTGCTGGGTGGAAAGGGCGTAAACGGAACGTTCGTGTTCCGCGGTAGTAAAACCGAGGATTACGACGGTTTTTTGCCGACGGGCTTTTTAGGGGAACGGGAAGCTCTCGCGTCCGCCATTCTTTCTTGTATGAATTCCGTTCTTCAAAACTACGATGGCGAGATCCGTGAAATTTACGTAGGCGTCCCCTCCGCGTTTACGCGGGTTTATACGAAAGGGCAAACGATATCTTTCCCTTCAAAGCGTCGACTGAAAAAGGAAGAATTCGATTCTTTATTCGAAGCGGGGCTTGCTGAAGTGATGCCGAAAGAGCGGGTTATCCACCGCTCGGCGATGTATTTTTCGCTGGGGGATAATCGTAAATATTTCACCGCGCGCGAACTCTACGGCGCGCATACCGCCCAGTTGCAAGGCGCGCTTTCCTATTATTGTATGGAAGAAAGCCTTTACGCCTTTTTACAATCGCTGTTAAAAGGGAAAGGTTTTTCAAAGATTTCTTATCTTCCCCAAAGCCTCGTGCAAGCGTTGACGCTCCTACCTCAAAAAGCGAGGGAGGGCTATGCGTTCTTTTTGGATATCGGTTTTTTAACCTCGTCCCTTTCGGTGGTGTACGGCAGTGGCGTCGTTCGAGAAACCGTTTTCGACGGCGGAAAAGGGAAAGTACTTTTCGAGCTGATGGAAAAATTAAACGTACCTTACGAAAAGGCGGAAGAAATTTTATCGTTCGCGAGCGTTTCGGGGGGAGTGGTAGGAAAAGACGTCACGTGGACAGATCGGGACGGACAAACCTACTTGGTTTCTACGATCAACGACGTTATCAAATGCGCCCTCGATAGTATTTGCGAACGAGTAGACGCTTTTTTGGACGAATATTACAAAGGAAAATCGACAGGGTTTACCAGCAATCCTTTGTTTGCGACAGGGGAAGGAATCCACGGGATTCGCGGAGGAATCGAACATATTTCGAGTCGACTCAATCGTTTGACGGAAATGGTATGTCCCGATATTCCGTATTACGATAAACCAATGTACGCTTCGAGAATTTCGCTCTTATCCTACGCGCTTTCTCAAAAAGAAAGCCGTGGGTTGAAAAAAATAATAACACACATATTCGGAGGAAAATAAAAAATGAACGATCAATACGAAAGAGACGAATACGGATATTCGTATAACGAGCCGGTTGCCGTGGAAGAAAACAACAACCTTTCCGGCGTGGCGAAAATTAAAGTGATCGGCGTCGGCGGTGCGGGAAACAACGCCGTTAACCGCTTGATCGAATCGGGCTTAAAAAGCGCGGAATATTTGGTCGTCAATACGGACAACCAAGCTCTGGCTCGCTCGAAATCCAACAACCGCATCCAAATCGGCGTAAAACTTACCAAAGGACTTGGCGCAGGCGCTGATCCCGCCGTAGGGAAAGCTGCAGCGGAAGAGAATAAAGAAGCCGTGCAAGAAATGTTGCGCGATACCGACTTACTTTTTATCACCGCAGGTATGGGCGGTGGCACGGGTACGGGCGCGGCTCCCGTTATTGCGAAACTTGCAAAAGATATGAAAATTTTAACGGTGGCAGTCGTGACCCTTCCCTTCTCGTTCGAGGGGAAACGCCGTATGGACTACGCCCTTGCTGGGGTGGAAGAACTCCGTAAATCGGTCGATTCGATCATCGTTATTCCCAACGATAAAATTCGCGACGTCGTTCCGAAAGGTACTCCGTTCCCCGACGCGTTAAAAGTGGCGGACGAGGTTCTTCGGCAAGGGATTCGCGGGATTGCAGAACTTATCGTCAATCCCTCGCTTATTAACCTTGATTTCGCGGACGTAAAAACGACCCTCAAAGCAAGAGGAATCGCCCATATGGGTATCGGTGTGGCTAAGGGCGAAAAGAGAATTTCCGACGCCGTTCGTTGCGCCGTTTGTTCGCCTCTTTTGAACACGACGATCGAGGGCGCAAGCTCGGTTATTTTGAACGTGGTCGGAGGAAAAGATTTGTCTCTCGACGAAGTTTGGATGGCGGCAGACCTCGTAAAAGGCGTCATCGACTATTCGGCAAACGTTATTTTCGGCGCTTGTATCGACGAGAATATGTCCGACGAAGTAGAAGTCGTGATTATCGCAACCGGTTTCCCCGCGTCGGGACAAGCAGTCACGGGTATGGAAGATAGAGCGGTTTCCGCAAGAAAGGCGTCCGTGCTTTCGGAAAGAATCGACCAAGCGTACCAAGGTCAAACGGCGCCCCAAACGCCCGATTACGGCTATGTGCAAGCTCCGCAAACTCCCGCAACTCCGTTTGAACCGGACGATCCGATTCCCGCAAACGAAAAAACGGAAGAGCCGACGGAAAAGAAACACCGTCCTCGTTTCGTGGATTATTTCATTCGTAAAAATTCCGAAAAATAAGAATAACAAGCAAAAACACTTCGGCGAAAGCCGAAGTGTTTTTGCTAATAAAAAATGAGAAAAATTGAAAAATGAAAAAATAAATGACTGATTGAATCGTATGCTTGCATTTTAGCATACTTTTTTTCTAAATTCAAGCGAATAAAAGCATAAAACGAGATTTTTATATATAAAAAAACCGTATGATTGGCATAACTAAAAGTTATATCGCATAAAGTAAAGGTATGAAATTGGGCGAATTTTGTCAAGCGAACGTTTTTTACTTTATCGGGATCGGCGGGGTAAGTATGAGTGGACTTGCCAAGCTAATATTACGCAACGGCGGGAAGGTGCTCGGATACGATCGGGCAAGGAACGAGCATACGGGGACTCTTTCCGCTATGGGCGTCAAAATAGCGATTGGCGACGAGGAGGACGAGTCGAACTTGTTCGCATCTACCATCGTCGTTTACTCCGACGCGATTCAAGAGAAAGATAAGCGGTTGTTATATGCTAGAGGGTTAAACAAGACGATATATCGCCGACCGCTACTTTTGAAAAAGATCGCGAGTTTTTTCCAGGAAACGATCGGAATTGCAGGAAGCCACGGAAAAACCACTTGCACGGCGATGTGCTCGCACGTGCTCGACGCGCTGAATGAACCGTTTTTTGCGCATATTGGAGGCGAGGATTGTGAGTTTGGGAATTTTCGCTTTACGGGAGAGCGATTTTTTTTGAGTGAACTGTGTGAATACAAGAAAAATATGCTAACCCTGCGACCCAAGCGCGCCGTTTTATTGAACGTTGACTTAGATCATATGGAGTGCTACGACGGGGAGGAGGATATCGTGGAAAGTTTTGCGAGCTATTGTAAAAACGCCTCGATTGCCTTCACGAACGCCGACGACGAGCGAAGTATGCGCTTTGGAAGGGATTTTACGACCTTTTCTATCGAAAATCAATACGCCGATTACGTGGCGGAAGGATTGAAAGGCGAGGGGGAACGATATTCTTTTTCCGTACGCGAATACGGAAAAATTGCGACGAGAATTGATTTACAAGTCGTGGGAAGATGTCATATCTATAACGCTCTCGGCACCTTTGCGTGTATGCGCAGTTTCGGTTTTCCGGTGGAAAAAATCGCCGAGGGACTACGTTCCTTTTGGGGGGTAAAACGCCGTTTTGAAAGGGTTGGGGAATATCACGGAATCCACGTCGTTTGCGATTACGCGCATCATCCCAAAGAACTGCTTTTTGCAATCGAAACGGCGAAAAAACTGTGCAAAGGAAAGCTATGTATCGTCTTTCAACCGCATACGTTTTCCCGAACCCGCCTTTTGATGGAGGAGTTCGTCGCGCTACTGCGAGGCGCGGAGAACGTGATGGTGTATAAGACGTATCCGGCGAGGGAACGCTACGACGAAGAGGGTAGCGGGGAAACGCTTGCACGCAAAGTGGGATGTTTATACGCAGACAACGTAAAACAACTTGCCTACTTTTTGAAAGGGACTTTTTCCGCAGGGGACACGGCGCTTTTTTTAGGGGCTGGGGATATCTATCAAATCGCGCGGTATTTGGTGCGAGATTTTCAAATTTAGCGGAAACTTTTCTATAAATAGAAAAAAAGATGAGGGAAAAAGCAAAAAAGTACGGCTTTTCCCTCTTTTTTTGCCGTAAAAGAATTGATAATTTCAAAAAAAAATGTTATAATATTTTTGTGTAAAAACGGGAGGTCGTTGTTTTGAAAGAGACGAAGGATAAAAAAGAGAAAAAAATATTCGGAAAAGGATTGTCGAGCGGGCTTTTCACCAAAGAGAGTGTAGGGGCCGTTGGGATTTTATTTTCCTCGATTGCTTTTTTAATTTTACTTACGGGATCTAATATTTTCGGAGAGTTGGGGATTGCGATTCAAAGTTTCCTCCTCGGTGTGTTCGGGTACGCCTCCTATTTGATTTTACCCATCTTATTTTTGACGTCGATCGCTTCGTTTATCGGAAAATCATTCCTTCGGAAAAAAACAGTGTTTTCCGTCGTATCGACCGCCTTTTTCGTGTTTTTGCTTATCCATTCCATCGAAACGCGGGTTTTGGCTTTGGACGGATATTTATCCTCTTGTTTCCACGCGCCCTCGGAGGGTGTTTCTTATGCAACGAGCGCAGGTTGGCTCGGTGGAATCGTCGTATATTTTTTGAGAAGATTCACAAGCGGGATCGGTGCAATCATCGTACTTTCCTTGCTTTCCGCGTTGTCGGTTTTAATCGCCGTTAAGTGTATCACGGGGAAATGGCTTTTGCCGAGCGTACAAAGAAAGGAAAAATCCTCAAAAATCGAAGATTTACAAGTGCCTACTACCGCAGAGCAAGGACAAGCTCCCTCGCAGTACGAGCCGTATGCGCAAGCACAATGGGGGGGACAGACGAACGATTTGCCTACATACGTCCCAGTTTCACAAGATATGCGTAGACGCCCCGGTGTAATGTTGGACGATTACAAAACCTCGCCCACGCAAACCGCGCAAGCGGGGTATTCGCCGTTTGCTTATACCCCTCAAACGAATAACGAGCAAGCGCAACAACCGGCGTTCAATTCTCGAGAATTCCTCTTCGGTGGGGACTCTGCGGAAAATTATAGACGGAATTTAATTTTCGACGATAATGCGAGCGTGAACAAACGTCCGGCGGTGGACCCCAATCAACCCCAGCTCGATTCGAATGTTTCCGGGAGTTATTCGTCTTACTACGCGCAGTCGGTTGGAAGAGAGCCTCGTCCTATCCGTCCCGAAACCGTGCAGGAAAACACGCCCGTTTTCAAGAACGAGCAAACTTCGTATTCTTACGAGGATAAACAAGACTCAAGAACGATTGGTTTTGGGATTGGAAGAGAGGAAGTCGCTCCGACTGAATTCGGGCTTAGACAAGACCCGCCTGTCGTTCCCGACGACTATGCTTTCGCGCCTAGAGAGGAAACTCCGCCTACACCCGATTTCCATTTTGACAGAAGAGGGGAAAGAATGGAAGATTCATTCCCGTCCACGCAACGGGCAGAGCCGACCGCGTCGAGAGATCCTGCGCCTAGTGAAACGCTTGATTTTAAGAATATTTTCTCTTCGAGAAGTTCGGAATTTTATCCCCAAGAAGAAGTTTCTTCTAGCGATACATATCCGCAGAGAGGTTTGAGAGATTCTTTCGAGGAGAGGCAATCAAGAACGCCTTTCGAAACGAGAGAAAGGAGCGAGCCGTTCGTGGAACGGGAAACTCCGCCTACGGTGGAGCGCGCTTTCCGTTCAAGAGAGGAAAGCCTTTCTATTTTCGACGAACCCGAAGAACCGCAAATGGAGAGTCCGTCTACGTCGAGAATGGAATTTCCGCAAACGGACAGAGGAATTTCGACGGGTAGAATGGGACGCATGGAGCGCGAGACGGCGCAACCCAAACGGGAGCCTGCGCCCCCGCCCGTTCCAAAGCCGAAAGTGATTCGTCCTTATCAACCCGTTCCTTTGCATTTCTTTGATTGTAGAGACGTAGAGCCGGATGCCAACACGCAAGAAGTGGAAGAAAATAAGCGAACGATTATTACGACCCTCGACGGGTTCAAAGTGTCGGACGCTACGATCGCATCCGTCACGTACGGACCGACCGTCACGCGCTATAACGTGGCAATTCCTTGGAACGTATCCCCTCGAAAGGTGGTGGCGCTCGATCAAGAAATTGCAATAGGGCTTTACGCAGCGAACGGCGTAAATATCTACGCCAACTTTGCGGAGGGGGCGGTGAGCATCGAAGTGCCGAACAAACGCCGTCAATTCGTACAACTCGGATGTATGCTCAAAGGGGACGAGTTCGTGAATAGCAAACCCACTTCCCTTATGTTCTCGATGGGGAAAGACGTAGCAAACCGCAAAGTTTACGGGGATATTCGCAAGATGACCCACTTGCTCGTAGCGGGTGCTTCCGGTTCGGGTAAGAGCGTATTCTTGCGCTGTTTGATCATTAGTTTAATCTACAAATATTCGCCCGAAGATTTGAGGCTTATCCTCATCGACCCGAAAAAGACGGAATTCGTTATATACGATCACTTACCGCACCTCGTCGTGGACGAAATTATCAACGAGACGGGAAAAGTCATTCAAAGTTTGAACTGGGCGATCGGAGAAATGAATCGCCGTTATACCCTCTTTGAAAAGAAGAGCCGTTCGGGGACGTACGTCGTCAATATCGACGAATATAACGCTAACCTTGCCGAGGGCGAAAAGAAACTCCCCAAGATCGTCATTATTGTGGACGAGCTTGCCGATTTGATGCTTTCCGCGAAGAAAGACGTGGAAGAACGCATCCAAAACTTAACGCAAAAATCCCGCGCGGCGGGGATTCATATGATCCTTGCAACCCAACGCCCCTCTACGGATGTTATCACGGGTATCATCAAGAGCAACTTAAAAACCCGTATCGCCTTTTCCGTCACGGCGGAAGTCGATTCGCGCGTTATTTTAGACGCAACGGGCGCTCAAAAACTGCTTGGAAAAGGGGATATGCTTTATACCGACGAGGGAACGGCGGTGCCCGTCCGCGTACAGAGTGCCTCGATTGAATCGGAGGACGCGCAAAAGGTCGTTAGCTATATCAAGGCGAACAACGATTGCGATTTCGACGAGGAGGCGACGGCGTATATCAACAATACGAGAGTGCAAAGCACAAACGGAAATCCGATTGGCGGTGGATCGAGCAGTGAAGAAATCGACCCCGTGTATATCGAAGCTCTCCGCTACGCGATTTTGAATGCGAGCGCGTCGATGTCGATGGTGCAAAGAAAATGTTCCGTCGGATATAACAAGGCGGGTAAGATTATCGAATGGATGGAAGATATGGGCTACGTATCCAAGTTTGACGGTGCAAAAATGCGGAAAGTCTTAATCACGCCCGAAGAATTTGAGGAATTGTACGGCCCGTTAGACGGTTAATGAAAAAAATTCAAAAATCGGCGTACGTTTGTCAAGAAAAGAGTGTTATACTATGCTTGCATAGAAAGGAATGGTATGTTAAAAAACAAAAAATTCGGCGTCATATCCCTCGGTTGCGACAAGAATAGAGTGGACAGCGAGAAACTGATTGGGCGCATTTTGGATAAAGGATACGCTTTGACCAACGATCTATCGCAAACACAAATTCTCATCGTCAATACTTGCGCATTCCTTGAAAGCGCGAGGAAGGAAGCGATCGAAACGATTTTGGAGGGTGCGACCTATAAAAACGGCGTTTTGGAAAAACTCGTCGTGACGGGGTGCTTGCCTCAAAAATTTATCGAAGAGCTCCTTTCTCCGTTGCAAGAAGTGGACGTATTTTTAGGAATCACCGATTACGACAAGATCTTCGAGGCGCTTGAAAAATCCTACGCCACGAGGGAAAGACAAAACTTCGTGGGGAAAGGCTCGGACGAATTCACTATGCGTCGAGAACTCACCACCGACCCGCACGTGGCGTACTTAAAGATCGCCGACGGGTGCTATAACCATTGTACTTACTGTCTCATTCCGAAAATTCGAGGGAAATATCGTTCGTATCCTATGGAACGATTGATAGAGGAGGCGAAAGGGCTTGGGGAAATTTCCGAGCTTGTGATCGTCGCGCAAGACACGACGAGATACGGCGAGGATTTATACGGAAAAAATCAATTCGTGCCTCTGCTTAGAAAACTTTCGGAGCTTGAAAATATTCGTTCGTTGCGTCTTTTGTATTGCTATCCCGACGTTATAGACGACGCGTTGATTCAAGAGATAAAAACGAACGAAAAAATCGTGAAATACATAGATATTCCCTTGCAACACAGTGAAGATCGCGTGTTGAAACTTATGAACCGTAAGGGGACGAGAGAGGGGTATTTGCAACTGATTCAAACCCTCCGTCGCGAAATTCCAAGTATTGCGATCCGCTCGACGTTTATCAGCGGATTCCCTACGGAAACGGAAGAGGAATACGAGGCGATGAAAGAATTTTTGAAAGAGGCAAACCTTTGCAATTGCGGTTTTTTTGCCTATTCGAGAGAACCGGACACGCCGGCGTACCGCTTAAAAGGGCAAATCCACCACGCTACCAAAGCAAGGCGGGTAAGAGGACTCTACGCCGTACAAGAAGAGATTGCGCTTAAACAAAAGCAAGCGACGATCGGCAAAACGATTAACGTCGTGTGCGACGGGATTGATTTCGAAAGAAATTGTTTCGTCGGCAGAAGCTATCAAAGCGCGCCGGAAATTGACGGAAAGGTTTATTTCCGCTCACCCAAAGCCGTGCAAGGGAAAACGTACAACGTGACCATAAAAGACGTCGATGCATACGATATGTACGGCGAAACGGAGGATTTTTGATTATGAATTTACCCAACAAAATTTCTATTGTAAGAATTTGCATGATACCAGTATTCGTGCTGTTTTTCTTCTTAGACAGCGTGCCTTATAACCACGCGATTACCGCTTTGGTTTTCTGCCTTGCCGCCCTTACCGACGCGCTCGACGGATACATTGCACGAAGTCGGAATTTGGTGACGAATCTCGGCAAGTTTTTAGACCCGATCGCAGACAAAGTGCTCGTGGCGACGGCGTTCGTCCTTATGGTGGCAAACCCGCTCGTCTTCGGTGTGTTTGGCGTTTGGGGTAATATTGTGGGAGCGATTTGCATTTGCGTGATTTTAGGCAGAGAATTGATCATCAGCGCGTTTAGACAAATCGCCGCAACGGCAGGGATCGTACTTGCCGCGGAAAAATTGGGCAAGTATAAAACGGCGTTCCAAGACGCTTGCGTAGTCGTGTTGCTCGTAAGCGTGGATTTGAGCGGAAACGCCCTCAAAATCGTAAACGGAATCGGTTTAGGACTATTTGCAATCGCAACGATGCTCACGATCGTTTCGGGGATTTCCTACGTTTGGAAAAATATATCGGTGCTCAAAGACACGACGAAAGCGTAAGTAGGGAGAAAGAGATGAAACGAGCGCTTCTTGCTTGGATAGACGAGGAAAACGGCTTGACGGAAAAAGACGCCAGAGCCTGCATAGAAGCTTTTCGAACGAGTGGATATACCTTTTTTGAAACGCGTTTCTTATACAGTAGCCGTAAAGAGGATATGCTAAAAGCGGTGGAAGAGACGAGCCTTGCGATGGACTGCCTTGCGCTCGTCGTTCCCAAGAACTTTTTATCGCCTACGGCAAACTGTATATCCGAGCGTCTTTCTATTCCGTTCATGCAAGGCAATTCTCTTGGAGAAGGGCTGTTTACGAAAGACGGGTTTACTCTCTTTTTGCTTTCCTTTGAGGAGGGGAGGGAGTACGCGAAAGCCGTTTGCGTACCTCATTTACAGCGCAGTGGCGCGGAAAGAAAGAATAAAATCGTTCTTCGGTGCGTGGGGGTGGAGCTCTTCCATCTTCGCAGTTTAATCGTCACGGCGGAAAAACAGTTCGGCGACACCCTTTCTTTCCATTATTTTACGAAAAACGACGATACGGTTTTGGAAATCGCTTACGGCGAGCAAGTTTCTCGCGTGTTAACGGACGACGTACTGCGTTTTTTCACCGAACAACTGGACGGATATCTCTACGCGATGGACGATAGTCTATTGGAAGAACAACTCGTCCAACTTTTGAAAATTCGCGGAAAAACGATCAGCGTAGCCGAATCGTTTACGGGCGGTGGCGTAAGCAAGCGCATCGTTTCCGTTTCGGGCGCGAGCGAAGTGTATTTCGAGGGTGTCAACGCCTATTCGGAAAGCGCGAAGCAAATAAGACTCGGCGTTTTGGCACATACTTTGCATAGCTACGGCGCGGTTTCCGATCAAACGGCATACGAAATGGCGAAAGGGCTACTTGCGACGGGGAATTGCGACGTTGTGATTGCAACCACGGGGATTGCAGGACCAAAGTCCGATCGGACGGATACGCCTATAGGGACTTGTTTTATCGCCGTTGGAACGAAAGAAAAAATTTACGTTTGTCGCTATCGTTTCGACGGAACGCGAGAGGAAATAACCGAAAAGGCGATCAATCACGCTTTGTATGACGCCTATCGGCTTTTGAGAAATGTATAAAAACTTTTGAGGAGAAAAGATATGATAAAAGAAAAAAACAGCGAAAAATTAAAAGCGCTCGACGCCGTTTTATTGCAAATTGAAAAGCAATACGGCAAAGGCTCGATTATGCGTCTTGGCGACGAGGCTGGACAAACGGAAATAGACGTGATTCCTACCGGTTGTTTAACGCTCGATTTAGCGCTCGGCGTAGGCGGATTGCCCCGTGGAAGAATCATCGAAATCTACGGCCCGGAATCTTCGGGTAAAACGACGGTTGCCTTGCACGCGATTGCGGAAACGCAAAAACTCGGCGGTGTGGCTGCGTTTATCGACGCGGAACACGCGCTCGATCCCGTATATGCGAAGAAATTAGGGGTAAACCTCGACGATTTGTATGTTTCGCAACCGGACACGGGCGAACAAGCGCTCGATATTTGCGAAGCGCTCGTGAGAAGCTCCGCGGTGGATATGATCGTTATCGACTCGGTGGCTGCGCTCACACCCAAAGCGGAAATCGAGGGGGATATGGGCGACTCACACGTAGGGTTGCAAGCAAGACTTATGTCGCAAGCCCTCCGTAAACTTACGGCGATCGTAAACAAATCGAAAACTTGCGTGATTTTCATCAACCAACTTCGTGAAAAGGTCGGTGTAATGTTCGGCAATCCCGAAACGACGACAGGCGGGAAAGCGCTCAAGTTCTACGCGAGCATTCGTATCGACGTAAGAAGAACGGATTCACTCAAAGACGGCGACGGTATTATGGGGAACAGAACGAAAGCGAAGATTGTAAAAAATAAATTAGCGCCTCCATTCCGTCAAGCGGAATTCGATATCGTCTTTGGCGAAGGGATTTCTCAAGAAGGCTGTATTATTGATATGGGCTGTCAATACGACGTTATCGGAAAAAGTGGCGCTTGGTTTAGCTATAACGACGAAAAAGTGGCGCAAGGCAGAGAGAAAATGCGTCAATATTTGAAGGACAACCCCGCAATTCTTGCCGAAATCGAGGAGAAAATTCGCAATGCCGCAAAAGGCATCGTTGAGAAAGACGAAGAATGAGAAAAAAATCCTTTTTACTGGGAGTTAAAAAATGAAAGACGGTTTTTTGAAGGTCGGAGCTGTCAGTTTCGACCTCAAAATCGGAGACGTTTCGCATAACGTTTCCGAAATCAAACGAAAAATAGATCGTGCGATCGCGGACGGGGTCGAACTCGTCGTTTTCCCCGAACTTTGCTTGTGCGGTTATACCTGCGGAGATTTAGTGTTGCTCTCGACTTTGTTAGACGCTTGCAAGAAAGGTCTTATCGAGCTTGCAACCTTTACAAAGGGGAAGAAAGTTCTCGCGTTTGTGGGCTTGCCGTTTGAAAAGGACGGAAAAATCTACAATTGTGGCGCCGCAATTTCGGGCGGTGAAATCGTAGGGATTTTCCCCAAAACGAGCGTTCCCAACTACGGTGAATTTTACGAACTTCGCTACTTTGCCCCCGCGCCCGAGCAAACGGAATGGGTGACGATTGAAAAAAAACAAGTGCCTTTTGGCAAAAAACTGCTTGTATGCGACGAAAAGGCGAAAAACGTAGTCGTTGCTTGCGAAATTTGCGAAGATTTATGGGTTTCCGATTCCCCGAGTATCGAGCATACCAAAGCAGGGGCGACGGTCGTCGTCAATTTGTCGGCGTCGAACGAGCTTGTGGGGAAAGTAGAATACCGTCGAATGCTCGTCCAAACGCAATCGAGAAAGAACGATTGCGCCTACGTCTATGCAAATCCTAATACGAGTGAATCCACGTCGGAAACGGTATATTCGGGGCATAATATCGTGTGTGAAAACGGCGAAATTTTAGCGGAAAGCGAGCCGTTTACGAGCGGGTACGCCGTAGCGGAAGTAGACGTGGATTATTTGACGTTCGAGCGTCAAAAAACAACCACGTATAACAGTCAAACGAGCGAATACACAAGGGTGTACGCCGATTTCGTCGGCGATCAAACGCCCACGCGCCTTTTTTCCCAAACCCCGTTCGTTCCCGAAAACGAGTGTGAACGGAACGAGCTTTCCAAACTCGTTTTAACGGTGCAGTCGCAAGCGCTTGCCCGTAGACTTCAGCACGTTGGCGCAAAAACCGCAGTGCTCGGGATTTCGGGCGGTTTGGATTCCACCCTCGCATTGCTCGTCACCGTGCGCGCCTTTGATATGTTGCGGTGGGATAGAAAGGGGATTATTTGCGTGACGATGCCCGGTTTTGGCACGACGGGTAAGACCTATCAAAACGCCTTGTCCCTCGTAAAAGGGGTAGGCGCAACACTCAAGGAAATTTCCATCGTGGAGAGCGTGAAACAACATTTTAAGGATATCGGCCATGCGGAGGACGAATACGACGCCACCTATGAAAATGCGCAAGCGCGTATGCGAACGCTGATTTTGATGGATCTTGCCAACCAAACGAATGGAATCGTGGTTGGAACGGGGGATATGAGTGAACTTGCGCTCGGATGGTGTACGTATAACGGCGATCAAATGTCGATGTACGGCGTGAATTCCTCGATAGCGAAAACCCTCGTCCGCCATTTGGTAGAAAGCGAGGCGAAACGGTTCGGCGGAACCCTCCAAGAAACCCTGTTTGCCGTTTGCAACACGGAAATTTCTCCCGAACTTCTCCCCTCCGACGGCGAAAAAATCACGCAAAAAACGGAAGATTTAGTAGGCCCGTACATCTTGCACGATTATTTCTTGTATCATTTCATCGCAAGAGGGGCTTCCCCTAAAAAGATTTACGCGTGCGCATGCCGTAGTTTCGACGGCTTGTTTGACGGCTCTACGATTTTGAAATGGCTCAAAAATTTCTATCGTCGGTTTTTCACCCAACAATTTAAGCGCAGTAGTCTGCCGGACGGGGTAAAGGTGAGTCCCGTTTGCCTTTCGGCAAGAGGGGATTGGAGAATGTCCTCCGACGCCTACTATACCCTTTGGATACAAGAGCTGGAAGAGATCGACGTTTGACATAAATCTTGCATGGAAAATAGTCCGCAATCTTTTAAGGCGAGGAAACGTACCGCTTGCAGAGCGCCCTTTGCGAATATACTTCGGTTGTAGGCTCTATGCGTGAGTGTAATTTCTTCGTCTTGCCCAAAAAAACAAACAGAATGTTCCCCCGTGATCGTTCCCCCTCGTAAGGAATGAACGGGGGCGTTTTTTACGAGATTCGACAAGACTTTCGCCGTCCCCGAGGGGGCGTCTTTTTTTTGATTGTGGTGTTTTTCGATAATTTCCACGTCGAAGCTTTGTAAAACCTCGTGAATTTTTTTAGCGATCGTTTGAAAAAGGAAAATAGTAGGGCAAAGATTGGCGGATAACAAGATGGGAATCCGTCTACTTACCCCGCGAATTTGCTCGTATTCCTCTTCGGAAAACCCCGTTGTGGCAACGACGAGTTTCGTTTGCCGATCTTCGCAAAAATTCAGCCTATCTTTAAGACCCGATGGGGCGGAAAAATCAATCACCGCGTCCACGTTTTCCGCAATATTCCGAAAATTGGGGTAGGTTTTACAAGGGAAATTCGTCGTTTGGGGGTCAATTCCGCAAACGATTTGCATATCGTCGAAATCTTTACAAGCTTCCCAAACGGCTCTTCCCATTTTTCCGCAACCGCATAATAAAATATTTATCAAAACTACCTCCAAAGAAAGTTATTGAGCGCTTTTCGTAGCCGTTGTTCGTTCGCCGTTGAAAGTGGCGTCAACGGAGGTCGGGGGGAGCCGGCGGGTAAGCCGATCAGTTGCATCGCCCGTTTGATCGGAATAGGATTGACCTCTGAAAAGCAAGAACGGAGAGTGGGCAATAATTCGTTGTGCATCGTTTTGGCTTTTTGAATGTCGATTTTGCTTGTATGGAATAGTTCTACCATACGCGAGGGCAATAAGTTGGAAAGAACGGAAATACTTCCCTGCGCGCCACAGCAAAAAAAGGGGAAATTATATTCGTCGTCACCGCTATAGAAAGGGATTTTTAATTCGTTTAGAAAAGTGAGAGATTGAGAAAAATCGTGCGAGGCGTCTTTCAACCCTACTACGGTGGGGATTTTGCTGATTTTTCCCATCGTGGCAGGCAAAATATTGACCCCCGTTCTTGAGGGAACGTTGTAAACGACGATAGGTAGAGGGGTTGCGCTTGCCACCCGTTGATAATAATGAATTAGCCCTTTTTGGGTGCATTTGTTATAGTAAGGGGTGGATACGAGCAGTCCGTCCGCCCCCATTTCATAGGACTTTTTCGCCCAAAAAACCGTTTCCTCCATATTCCCGTTTCCGCATCCGAAAATTAAGGGGATTTCACCTTTCGCGCGCTCGATAAAAAAGGAAAAAACGGAGGATTTTTCTTTCGGGGAAAGAGCGATCGGCTCTCCCGTTGAACCAAGGACGACAAGGGCGGAAATTCCCGCCTCGATTTGCCGTTGAATAAGCAGTTCCAACCCCTCGAAGTCAACGGTATTATCCTCGGAAAAAGGAGTTATCATAGCGGTGGCGATTCCTTGAAACAAAGTATGTTTAATCATCAAAATACCCCCTTTTAACGAGTAGTTCTGCAAGAAAAATCGCGCCCCCTGCCGACCCTCGAATAAGGTTGTGCGAGAGTCCGATAAATTTATAGGAAGAGAGGGGGTCTTTCCGAAGTCTTCCAAGGTAAACGCGCATCCCGTCGCCCTCTAAACAGCGCTTCGCTTGCGGGTCGAACGGAGAGTCGGAATAGTGCAAAAAACTCTTGGGGCAAGAGGGTAAATCGGTGACCTCGTTAGGGGGGGAGTAGGTTTTCCAAAGACGGATAATTTCTTCTTCGCTCGTCGGTTTTTCAAGCAATACGGAAACGGTGGCAAGATGCCCAAAGTCGATTGGAACGCGAACGCATTGCGCACTAAAAAGGGGGGAGGTTGCCTCTACGATTTTGCCCTGCTTTAAGCGACCTAAAATTTTAAGAGGCTCCCGTTCGCTTTTTTCCTCTTCGCCGTCGATAAAGGGGACGAGGTTGTTTCGAAAGAGCGGATCGGTCAAAGCTTGTTTTCCCGCGCCCGACAACGCTTGATAGGTGGAAACCCACACTTTTTTCACGCCGAGGGGAAGCAAGGGGAAAAGGGCGGGGAGATAGGATTGCAACGAACAATTGCATTTGCAAACCACCGCGCCACGTTTTGTTGCTAGCCGTTTTTTCTGCGCGGATAAAACGCGTAAATGATCGCCGTTGAGTTCGGGAATCACTACGGGTACGTCGGGAAAAACGCGATGAGGCGCGTTGCAGGAGATTACGAGTTTTTCCCGTTTTGCCAAGAATTCTTCCAAGCATTGAATTTCGCTTTTACCTCCTCCGCATGCGACGAAAACTCCGTCGCAAGCATCGCAGAAAGCGGAAAAATCCTCTTTCAAATCAAGTAAGGGAAGAGAGGCGACGTTCGGAGGGAGGAAAGGAAAAAAGGTTTTAATCGGTCGGTGAGCGGACTGTGCGGAAGCGGAAAGGGCAGTGACAGTAAAATAGGGGTGATTTGACAAATTTTTCAAAAGGGTTTGACCGACAAGCCCCGTTGCGCCAACGATCCCGATACGGTATTTTTGCATAGCTCCCCCTCTTTTAGAAAATAAACGTCGTACGTGGTGCGGGCGTTTGGTTTATTCTATGTCAAACGTTAAAAAATCGTGAAAACTGGAAAAAAAGCGGAAAAATATTTGAAATCAAACGGCTTTTCCCTTGAAAAAAAGTGGAATTTGTAGTACAATGTAGATAATAGAGGAATAATCTCTTGGGCGAGCAACGAAAACGTCGCCCAGCTAAAAAAATAGGAGTTTGTATGGCACAGCAAAAGAAAGGTTTTTTCACGAGAATGTTGGAGGGGAAAGAGCGTAGCGAAGAATATGCAAGAAGCACCCTTCCTACCAACCGCTGGCAATTATTTTGGGATATATTTAAGGGGAATTTTGGCAAAATTTTTAAGATTAACTTGCTCGTTTTACTCTTCTTCATTCCCACGATCGTCTGGATCGTGGTTTGTGGCGTTCTCGATCAATCCAACGGCGTTATTTATCCGTTCGGCTCCAATCTCGGCGTCGGCGTGGGCGCGCTTCCTGAGTTTGCGGGGGTTTCCGAATACATCACTTTACAATCCAATATGATGCGCTTTGGCGGAATCGCGATCAGTTGTTTCGTCGCTTGCGTTGGACTTTCCGGCGGTATGTACGTCATTCGAAACATGGTTTGGACGGAGGGAATTTTCGTCACGAACGATTTTTGGCGTGGAGTAAAGCTCAACTATAAAAACGCGTTGCAAGCAGGGCTTTTTTTGAGTGTGATTTTGTTTATATGCAACTTCTTCATTGATACGGCAAACGTCACGCTCGCTTTGGAAGAGGTGACGGGGTTTAGAAGATTTTGGTTCGTGTTTTCCAAAATTCTCAGCGTAAGCTTGATCGTTTTGTCCACGTTTATGACCTTTTGGATGATCTCTTTGGGGGTAAACTACGAACAAAAATTCTTCGCGCTTTTCAAAAACGCGTTCTTTATGACGGTTGGTATGATCCCGCAAACGGTTTTCTTTGCGGCGATGGCGCTTCTTCCGTTCTTACTTTTCTTGCTCGGCGATTTCTTTACGATTTTCGCAATTTTCATTCTGCTCATTTTCGGGCTTGCTTGGTGTTTGCTCGTTTGGATAAGTTTCTCGCAATGGGCGTTCGATAAGTTTATCAATCCCAAACTTCAAGGCGCTAAGGTTGGTAGAGGACTCTTCAATAAAGACGGTACGCGCGCGGAAACGGGCGACGAAAGCGCAGCGGAAAAAGAATACCGTCGCACGCTTTTGGCGGCAGGAAAATCGAATTTGGTGGCGCGTCCCATTAAACCGATCGACGACGAACTCGAAGTTTACGAACTGCCCACTTCCTTTACGCGTGAAGATTTGAAACGCCTGCGAGAGAGCAAGACGGTCATAAAAGAGGACAGCGAGGCGTACGAACAAGAGCATAAGAACGACGCGCGCTACGTCGAATATAACAAACAATTCGAGGAACGCGAACGCGCTTTGCAAGATACGGATACGAAAAAGAAAAAGCGTAAACCGCCCAAATTGCTCGGGCAATGAGAAAAAGGGAGGGCGTATGAAAAATCAAACGGCTTATGATTATCTTGCCGAATGGTTCGAATATCTCAACGACGACTGCGGCTATGAAAATTGGTCGCAGTATTTCATTGGGAAACTAAAACGCTACGGTGTGTATAAAGGCTTAGACGTCGGTTGCGGTAGCGGTTATTTCACGCGCGCGTTCTTCCGCGCGGGGTTTGATATGACGGGAATGGATATTTCCTTGCCAATGTTGACGAAAGCGGAAGCTCTTTCCAAGAAAGAGGGGGTAAACTGCCCGTATATTTTGGGGGATATCGTAAAATTTACTTCTCCGCAAAAATACGATTTTATGACGGCGATCAACGACTGTATCAATTACGTGCCGAAAACGAAGTTAGCTTCCGCTTTTCAATCGGTGAAGAGGGGCTTAAAAGCAGGCGGAATTTTCCTTTTCGATTTCAGCTCGAAAAAGAAATTCGAAGAAAAACTCACTTCGAGCGTTTCGGTGGATGATCGGGAGGACGTCACCTATCTAGCTTTCAATAAACGCGACGGGGACGTCGTGACGATGGACGTTTCCCTTTTTGTGAAAAAAAATGCAAGCGATTACGTTCGTTTTGACGAAAAACACACACAATACGTATATACGCTGGAAGAAGTACAAGTGGTTTTAGAAGAGAGTGGCTTTACGGTGATCGAAACGTTCGGACACTTGGGAGAATCGCTCGAAACTACCGATCGAATTTGTGTAATCGCCCGTAAAAAGTGAGGAAAGTATGTACAATACGATAAAAACGTTAATTCATAGTGACGAAATATCCTTGACGATGATCGACGGTACGAAAATGGCGCAAAAGGCGATAGAGCTCCATCAAACCAACCAAACGGCGTCCAGTCTTTTGGTTAAATGCTTGCTTTTCACGGCGTATATGAGCGTGTGGCTCAAAGGAGAAAAGGGAAGCGTTTCCCTCGCGGTCAAAGGGGACGGCGCAGTGAAAAATATTTCCGCGTCCGGTAATTACTTTTTGGATATTCGCGGGTCGATTGACGAACCTCGTCCGAAAAAAGCGAAAACGAACGCTTGTTTTTTAGACGACGCCTCTACGATTTTTCAAAAAGAGGGGACTGTGACGGTCATTCGCGACGACGGGTATTCTCGCCCGTTCGTAGGGTCGGTCGAGGCGGTTTTTGGAAATTTCGATCGACAAATGGAAGAGTATTTTTCCGTGAGCGAACAATTGCCAACTCATTTTTCGACGAGGGTGGAGTTTGCAAGTGACGGATCGTTGTCTTTTGCGGGGCTCGTTTGCCTCCAACCGTTGCCGTTTGCCTCCAAAGAGGGGGTGGCGCTTGCGCAAGATAAGAAGTTGCAAGAAGAGGCGCTTAAAAAAATGAAAGAAAGCGTTTTGCTGTCCGCTAAAGAACGTTATTTTGCGGAAAGCGTGGAAGAAAAAGAAGTTCGGTATCAATGCAACTGTTCGAGAAATTATATCGGAGGCGTTCTCGTATCTATGGGCAAGGAGAGCCTTTTACAGATTGTAAAAGAAGAGGGTAAAGTGAGCGTCCATTGCCATTACTGCAACACCGATTATACCTTTTTGAAAGAGGATATTGAGGATTTATTTTCGGAAAAATAAGAATGGAAGATCGAAAAATAGTAAAAATTGATTTCAGCTTGCGACGGTTGAAAAACGAGGCAAGAAAGCGATGCGAGGAGGGAGATTTCCGTTCCGCGCTTCGCCTTTTGCACCGCTTGATCGACGAATACGGAGAGGACGGGGATACGCTGGTTATGCTTGCCGACATCTACGAGAGTATGAGGCTACACTCCTCGGCGATCAATCAATGGTTTCGCTTTTTAGACGGTTGTTCCGTAGAGGATTTTCCAGAAGCTTACGAAGGGCTTGCCGTGAATTTTTTGGCGCAGGGTGACGATCGCGCTTCCGCGTATTATTATAAGCGTTTAATGGATGCGGAAGACGTTTTGACCAGCGAGGAAAAGCGAGAGGTGATCGAAATGATTGATTTGAAAGAAAAATCCTTTCGGTTCGTCTATCCGCCTCAACTTGCCGACTATACTAAGGAGACAAAAAAGGGAAGTTTGGCTTTGAAAAACGGCGATTTGAAAGGTGCGATTGAGTGTCTATCGTCGGTAGAAAACGGCTCGAAAGAATACGCGAAAGCAAAGGAAATCGAGGCGGTTGCCTACCTCATGTCGGGGGATTTTGCATCGGCGGAAAACAGCTGTTTGTCGGGGCTACAAGAGGATGAAAACAACGTTCCGCTTCTTGCAACCCTTTCTGCCGTTTATACCGAACAAAACCGAAAAGAAGAGAGTTTACAAATCGCGCTTACGTTAAACGAAATGCCCTTGAAAACGAGAGAGGAGCGGTTTAAGGTGGCGACGGTCGCTTGCGAAAACGAATTGCACGCCGAGGCGTTTGAGCATTTCCTCGCATTAGATAAAGAGGTTCCAAACGACGGGAAAACCTTATATTTCAAGGCGGTTTCCGCTTATAAATCGGGGAAACTCGAAAGTGCGATCGACGCGCTTGAAAATTTGTGCGAAGTCTATCCCGATTCGGAAGTGGCGAAGTATTATCTTCGAAAGCTTCGTTTGTGGAGGGACGGGGCAAGCGAAAAGGCGCCGGAGCTCAGTTATTTTTACCAATTGCCGGTAAAGGAGAAAAAACGTCGCATGCAAGAGCTAATCGCGCTGGAAAAAATGCCGAGAGCGGAGGCGGAAATCGTCGGCTCATTTCTCGCGAAAGAAGGTTATTTTACTTGGTGCTTCGACGAGCTGGACGGTATGGAAAACGACTTGCAATACTTCGCGGTTTTGGCGGCGGATCGGGCTCGATTGGACGATTTTTTGCGCAACGTCTTGCTAGACGACGAAGTGAGCGATTACTTCAAAGTGGAAGTTTTATACCTACTTTTTCTGCGGAACGAGAGTAACGATTTCGGCGTGGTGTTTTGTCATATCTACAAAGAACTAGAAACGGAAAAAGTAGCGCTTGGCGTTCGCAAGAGAAGATCGTTTCTACAAGCTTACGCATCTTGCGCGTCCAAGTTTGCGATCGTGGAAGAAACGTACGGAGAAAAAATTCGCAAAACGACGGAAAGCCTTTATCGTACGTTTAAGGAAAAAGAGTGTTGGGAGCTTGCGGAAAATGTAGACGACTTGGTTTGCGCGATCTATCTTCTTTCGGGCCTTAAAGAACTTGGCACGAGCTTGCAAAAAGTCGCGCCCTTGCTTGATGCAGACGAGGCTACGGTGGATTTGATTATGGCGAAGCATTTATCTAATTGAGAGGAATATATTATGAAAGCAATTGACTTTGACGGAATGTTCGATGAAAAGTTGACGGAATATATGGAAAAAAACAAGGGGAAATATACCGAAAAACAGTGGGAAAATTTGATCCCTAAGCTCTATAAAAAATTCGGCGACACGAAAATTAAAAAAGTCGGCTGTACCCCTAAAGAATATTACGCAAAAATGTCCACGAGCGAGCTTGTGGAAACGTTAAAAGAACACCTTTTGGAAAACGTTCCCGTCTCCGAGTTTTTATGCGAAGAGGTGGAGGGTAGAAAAGAGGTGGATCAGCTTTTGCCTTTGCTTGAATCGAACAACGAAGAAACCGTTTCTTACGCAATCAATTTAATCGGCGCAAACGCCTTGGCAACCGATCGGTATTTTTCCATCGTTTTGAGCAATCACTACGGCGCGGAAGTTAAAGATTTGGCGGTCGATCAGTTAAAAGCAAGGGCGGACGAGCTGAAAGGCAAAGTTTTAGACGCCTACCGAGACGGGCGCGAACAAGAGAGTATGCTAGAAATTCTCTCCAAAGTAAAAGAAAGATCGGACGAGGTGTACGAAACCCTGCTCTCCGCGTTTTTGAGCGCGAAAAACGAGCAGGAAACTTCTCTTCGCGCCGGCTACCTCGCTTCCTACGGCGACGAACGCGCGCTTGACCATTTGCTCAAAAAAATTGAGGATCGGTCGATTGGTTTCGTGGAGTTCCAAGAATTAAAATTTGCGATCGAAGCGCTCGGCGGTCAATACGACGAGCCTCGTGATTTTTCGGGCGATAACGATTTCCAACTCGTGGGAAAAGCGTCGGAAAAAGAGGGCTTTTCGCTCATTCAATAATAAAAAAATAGAATAAAATATACTTTCCTCGCATACAGTAGAACAAACTGAAAAATGCGGGGATTTTTTATGCAAAAAAGCACCTTTCCCGCTAAAAAACGGGAGGTCTATATGAAAGAAAACAGCTTATACGAAGATATCGCCCAGCGAACGGATGGCGATATTTATATCGGCGTAGTCGGGCCTGTGCGGACGGGAAAATCTACTTTTATCAAGCGATTTATGGAAAAATTCGTTATTCCTTACGTCGAAACCTCGCAAAAAAAGAGAATGGTAGACGAGTTGCCTCAATCTGCGTTTGGAAAGACGATTATGACTACGGAACCGAAGTTCGTCCCCTCCAAAAGCGCGCAAATTCAAGTCAAAGAAGGGATGAAAGCCTCTGTTCGCCTCGTCGACTGCGTGGGTTTCCCCGTTCTTGGCGCGACGGGGTTTGAAGAAGAGGGTAAACCGCGCCTTGTAAAAACGCCGTGGAACGAAGAGGCTATACCGTTTGACGAGGCGGCGATCCTAGGAACGCAAAAGGTGATTCGCGATCATTCGACGGTGGCGTTTTTAATGACGACGGACGGAAGTATCACGGATCTGCCGAGAGAGTCGTACGTAGAAGCGGAAGAACGGACGGTGGAAGAGCTTTCCGCGCTCCAAAAACCGTTTATCGTTTTGCTCAACTGTAAATACCCTACGGAAAGCGAAGAACTTCGGGCGTCCCTCCAAGAAAAATACGGGGTGACCGTCGTTGCTATCAACGTCGAAGAGATGGATAAAAGGGATTTCGGAACACTTTTACAAAAAGTGCTTTTCGAATTCCCCGTACAACGGGTGGACATTTGCTTCCCTGCTTGGATTCGCTCGCTGGGGAAAGAGAGTCGGATCATTGTGACCCTTTTAGAAGACTTGAAGAAACTAGCGCCGAAAGTACAAAAAATGAAAGACTGCGAACTGCTTGAAAAAGCGTTGCGTCGAGGGGATTTTACGGAAAACGGGAACGTGGAATTCGATCTTGGGAAAGGGGTTGTAAAAATGGAGCTTTTGCCAAGAGACGGGCTATTTCACGAGGTTTTGGGGGAAGAATGTGGAGAGGATTTATCGGACGACGACAAGCTTATGCGCTACGTGACGAGTCTTGCTAAGACGAAACGAAGTTGCGAGCGACTTAACAAAGCGTTCGAGGAGGCGAAAGAAACGGGCTACGGCGTCGTAGAGCCGTGTGCGGAAGAAATGGAGTTGGAGGAACCCAAACTTTTCAAAAAAGGAACGGGCTATGGCGTTCGTTTCAGGGGGGTTGCGCCGAGCTATCAAATCGTAAAAATCGACGTGACGGGAACGGTGAGTCCGATCGTAGGGGCAAAACAACAGGGCGAGGCGTTTGCCACAGACGTGCTTTCGCAATTTGAAAGCGGAGATCAGGAAATTTGGAATACGAATATTTTCGGCAAGAATTTGAGAGAACTGCTTTCCTATGAGCTAGAAAAGAAAACGGAGAATATGCCTGCGGAAGTGAAGAAAAAGATGCGAAGAACGATCACTCGTATCGTCAACGAGGGCCGTGGCGGAGTGATTTGTATTTTGCTTTGAGGTATAAAAACGATGGAGGACGCTCATACTTTTTACAGATCTTTTTGTAGAGGTGAAATATGAGTAAATCAGCAAAACGCAAGAAAGAAAAGGTGCAAAAAATAACGGAGACGGAATACGCCGAATACGTGATGTCGTTAAAAGAGGCAGAGCCGACTAATGGATATGAAGAGGTTTGGGACGACGTCGTGTTTAGCGATCCTAAAAAAGGGAAAAAGTATCAATGAGAGAGATATACAAGAGAGCGTGGCGAAAAAACGTCGCGCTTTCTTGCTTTCCGCGCCGTACACGCGTAAAAACCAAGCGAAATATTGTGTTTTTAGCGAAAAAATGAAGATTTTTTTTGTCAAACCCTTGACCTAACAGGGAAAATATGTTATAATGCAAAAGAGGTAAAATAACGTCAATCGTTCTTTCGACCGAATTTTATCGAAATAATTGATTATTTAACTAGAATAAGAATGAGGAGTAAAGAAATGGGTAGAAATCCGAATGCAACACGTGGAAATGAAACGGCGCTTATGATCGAAGGGCTCTACAACGGAATCTCTTACGACTTGAAGGTACTTAAAAAGCAAATTAAAGACGAATTGAAATATTCTTCCGTGCAAACAAGTTCCTTTTATAAAGAGTTGGAAGAACACACGAACAAGGCGTATGGTTCTCTTCGCGAAGATGCAACGACGACCATTGAAAAATTAAAACAAGATCTTTGCGCTTTGCAAAAAGCGACCGAAGATGCGCTCACGAAAAAACTTGAATTAAGCTCCACCGAAATCAAATACTCTTATCAACAAAATCAAATGATCTACGAAGAACTCGTAGATATTTTGAACGGTCAACTTGATAAAAAACTCACTTCGGTAGAAGAAAAAGTCGCCGCGCTTGATAAACTCGACGAAGCTTTGAAAGTGTTGGAAGAAAAGCTTGCGGAAATCGACAATAAATCCAATACCGATTACGACGCGATCGCCGAAACGTTAAAGGAAAAAATCGTTTCCGCATTGCCCAAGAAAGCAGAGTCGGAAGCGGACGCGATCGCCGAAGCCGTGAAAAACAGCGTGATTGGTTCTATCCCCGCGCCCGAGGACGTCGATTACGACCGCATTGCAGAAAGCGTAGCGGAAAAGACGGAGGCGAGCGTTTCGGTACATAGCAAAGAAGTTCTCGATGCCGTATCCGCTATTCCCGTTCCGGAAAACGTGGACTATACGCGCATCGTAGAAGAAGTGAGCGAAAACGTTCTTGAAAAGATTGGTATTCTTTTAGCGACGGAATTTTCGCTCGACCGTATTTTAAGCGCGATTCCTCAAAACGATAAATTCGATTACGACAGAGTCGTAGATCGCACGACGGAAAAGGTGGTGGAAAGCCTTCCTTATCCGGAAAAAATTGATTATAGCCGTTTGGGTGGTGGCATCGACGAAAACGCACTCGTGGAAAAAATTGCGACGGCGGTTCTTCAAAAAATGCCTGCTCCCGTACAACCCGAACCGATCGACTACGATTTGTTGGCGGAAAAAGTGGCGCAAAAGCTCCAACTTCCTACGGCTGAAGCTCCCGCTTACGACGTGGTAGTGGACGAGGCTGGCGTGCAAGCGATCGCTGAGAGAGTGGTCGTTCCCGCTCCCGAAAAGGTAGAAGTAGATTACGCGCTTTTGGCGCAAGAGCTTGCCGATCGTATTCCCGAGGCGAACTACGAAGTGCTGATTGATGAAAACGGCGCGGAAATGATCGCAAATGCAGTTGCGGAAAAACTTGGTTCGACGGTGCTCGTAAAAGAAACGCAAGAAACCGTGGAAGAAGTGGTGGAAGAAGTCGTGGAAGAAACGTCCGTTGTAGAAGAGCCGAAGACGGAAGAACTTGCCGTTGCGGAATCCAACCTTGAAGAAATCGACTACGACGATTCCAATCAACTCGTCGATGCGGAAAACGGGTTGGTAATCCGTTTGAAGAGAAGTTTCACTGCGAAACTTCGTCAAAGCAGTCCCGACGTTAAAGGGTATTATAGCAAGATCAAGAACGCGCTGGTTTCTTTCAAACGTTTGAATTCGAACGTGAGCTGGCACGGTGATCGTTTCAACTACGGTCGCGATACGGTTGCAAAACTCGGCATCAACGGAAAAACGTTGTGTTTCTACATAGCGCTTGATCCCGAAAACGAGGAATACAAGCAAACGGTATACCATCAAAAGAACGTGGGCGAGCAAAAAGCTTACGCTTCGACGCCGTTTATGATTAAAGTAAAGAGTGAGACGGGCGCAAAGCGAGCGGTTCGCTTGATTAACATTCTTGCGGAAAAATTGCAAGCGCAAAAGAACGAGAAGTATATGGAAGAGGATTACCAAGAACAATTCTCTTACGCCTCCACCAAAGAGCTCATTGACGAAGGCTTGATTAAAGTGACGAAAGAAAAGAAAGTTTCTTTGAATTTCTAAAAATTTCAAAAAAATACGAAGGGAGAGCTGATAATGTATCATTTTCGGCTCTCCGTTTCATAATTAGAGGGGAAAATCCTCTATAAGGAGAAAATATATAGTGAACGAAAAAAAGACAAGCCTCTCTCCCGCGCGGAGGAAGGCGAAAATCGTGCAAACACCGATGAAAAAGCCTAAACGTACACAAAAACGGCTTGGGAAAGGGACAGGCACTTTAATGGACGCGAAACCCCTCCGTCAGGCGGAAACGGAGAAAAAACCCGCGGAAAGAAAAGAAAAACACGCGCGCAAAACCTCGCGCCAATCGGTTTCGACGCCCGTCGCAGAAAAAGCGACTAAGGAACGTAAATCCACGAAGAAAAAACCCGTTCGAATCCTATTTTTCGGCGGGGTTGGCGAAGTGGGAAAAAATATGACGGCGATCGAGTACGGAAACGATATCATCGTCATCGACGCAGGACTTTCTTTCCCTACGGAAGATATGCCGGGCATCGACCTCGTCGTGCCTGATATCAGTTATCTCGTACAAAACAAGGATAAAATTCGAGGCGTGTTCTTAACGCACGGACACGAGGATCATATCGGCGGACTTCCGTATTTAATGAAAGAAATCCGCGAAGAAACGCCGATTTACGGGACGAAGCTTACCCTTATGCTCGCCGATAATAAAATCCAAGAACACCGCGTACAAAACGTGGTGGAACGGGTGGTAAAACCGGGCGAAACAATTAAGGCAGGCGTGTTTGAAGTGGAATTTATCAACGTAAACCACTCGATTTCGGGCGCCGTTGCCTTTTCGATTAAAACCCCATACGGGATTATTTATCACAGCGGGGATTTTAAGATTGATATGACGCCCGTTGCAGGTGAATCCATCGACTTTTCGAGGATCTCCGAGATCGGTCGAGGTGGCGTTTTGCTCTATATGGGCGAATCGACGAACATTGAACGGCAAGGCTACACGATGAGCGAAGCGGTGGTAGGAACTACCCTCGATCATCTCTTTTCCGAACACGCGACGAGACGTCTTATCATCGCTACGTTCGCCTCGAACGTGCATCGCTTGCAACAAATCATTGATTTGGCGAAAAAATACAAACGGAAAGTCGCCCTTTCGGGACGGAGTATGTTCAAAGTGCTAGAGGCGGCGTGTAAAATCGGCGAATTAAAAATTCCCGACGGTCTTTTGATTGATATCGAAAAGATTAAAGACTACTTTGACCACGAAATTTTGGTTATTTCGACGGGTACGCAAGGCGAACCAATGAGCGCGCTCACGCGTATGGCTTGTGGAGATTTCAATAAGGTGGTTATCGGTGCAAACGACACGATCATCATCTCGGCAAATCCGATCCCTGGGAATGAAAAAATGGTGTATCGCGTCATCAACAACCTCTATAAAAAGGGCGCGAGCGTGATTTACGAAAGCTTGGAGCGTATCCACGTTTCGGGGCATGCGTGCCAAGAGGAACACAAGGTCTTGCACACCCTTTTGAAACCGAAATTCTTTATTCCCGTGCACGGCGAATATCGGCATTTGAAACGCCATTCCTTGCTTGCGCAAAGCCTTGGTATGAAAGAGCAAAATATCTTGATTACGGAAATCGGGAACTGTGTCGAGCTGACCGATCGCACGATGAAATTCGGCGAGAATTTCACCGCAGGCACGAGGCTCATCGATGGCGACGGAGTTGAGGATTACGGAACGAGCGAGGTTATGAAAGACCGCCTCCGTATGTCGGCGGACGGGATTTTTATCGTTTCCCTTGCGGTCACGGGTAACTACGTGATCAACGACCCCATCATTCAAAGCAGAGGGTTCGTCCTTTCTGAGGACAAGGATATCAAACAGGTCGTCGAAAAAGCAATCGCCTCCTACGACTATGAAAAGGGGAACAAAGACGAGCTTTGCATTTGCGTTCGAAAGGCGCTTAGAAACTATTTATACAAAAAGACGAAACAATCGCCTCTGATCGTTGTATCGGTCATAGACGTATAAAAAACGAAAAGTATGGAGTATACCGCAAATTTAGTCAAACTGCATATAGACGAACGTTTGCAAAAGGCCCGAAAAGAAGCGTTGGAAACAGGGATTCCCGTCGCCGACGACGAGACGTTGCACTTTTTGACGAACGTTTTAACGATCGCGAAATCGAAAAAGGTACTTGAAATCGGTACGGCGGTAGGGCTTTCCGCCATCGCAATGGCGCTTGCCGATCGCGAGCGAAAAATTACGACGATCGAGTTTGAAGAAGAACGATATACGCAAGCCAAGAAAAATTTCAAAGCGTTTGGTGTCGAAAAGCAAATTACCGCCCATCTTGGCGACGCTGGAGAGATTTTGCCTTTGATGAGCGGAGAATACGATTTCATTTTCCTCGACGGACCGAAAGCGCAGTATGAAAAATACCTGCCCGAACTCAAACGAATGCTACAAAAAGGCGGTGTTTTGTTCTCGGACGACGTGCTTTTGTACGGCTGGGTGGACGGCAGAGAACCGACTCCGCAAAAACGGCATATGATCGTGGAAAAATTGCGCGGATACTTGCAAACGATATCGAGCGACAGAGATTTTATCACGTCGGTTTTAGACGTGGGGGACGGCGTGGCGCTGTCCGTTTTGATCAACAAAGACTAACGAAGGACGAACTATGGTAGAATTGCTTGCCCCTGCGGGGAATTATGCAAAATTACAAACGGCGCTACACTTTGGCGCGGACGCCGTGTATATTGGCGGAAAGAATTTTTCCCTCCGTACCTTTGCGGATAATTTTACCGAGGAAGAATTGCTTTCGGCGATAAAACTCGTACATTCTTTGCATAAAAAAGTGTACGTGACGGTGAATATTTTTGCAAAAAACGCCGATTTTTCCGTGCTTGGCGAATATTTGGCGTATTTAGAGCGTACCAAAGCGGACGGTGTGATCGTGAGCGATCCGGGGGTGGTGTATCTTGCAAAAAAAGTTGCGCCGAAACTTGAAATACATCTCTCCACGCAAGCGAACACCACGAATAAATATTCCGTTCAATTTTGGAAAGAGCAAGGGGTTTCGCGCGTGATCCTCGCGAGGGAACTTTCCCTTAAAGAAATTAGCGAAATCCGTGATTTCGTGCCGGATATAGAACTCGAAGCGTTCGTGCACGGCGCTATGTGTATATCGTATAGCGGACGGTGTTTATTGTCCGATTATTTAGACGGAAGAAGTTCGAACCGTGGCGCGTGCGTGCAAGCTTGCCGTTGGAAGTATGAAATCCGCGCGCTCAACCCCTCGTCGGAGGATCGCGGTTGGCTTCCCGTCGACCAAGACGAGAAAGGCACGTTCATTTTTAACAGTAAAGACCTCAACCTTTTGTCCCACTTGGAGGAAATGAAAAAAGCGGGGGTCAATTCTTTCAAAATCGAGGGAAGAATGAAGAGCGAATACTATTTGGCAACGGTTATCAACGCATATCGTCGCGCGCTGGATAAAGAAGATTTGGCGGGGTGCAACCAAGAACTTATGAACGTCGCCCATCGCGAATACACCACGGCGTACGCCTTGGGGGAAAACCACGAAACGGTCAACTATAAAGACAGTCAATCCAAAGGGGAATACGTCTATATAGCAAACGTTTTAGGCTCGAAAAACGGAAAAGTGACGGTGGAAATGCGCAATCGTTTCCACGAGGGCGAGGAACTCGAAGTTTTGTCGCCAAGAAGCGACCACGGAAAGCGTTTTATCGTGCAAGGAATGATCGACGAGAACGGGGCGAGTCAAGCGGACGCCAAGCGCGTACAAGCGAAATATACCTTTTCTTGCCCGTTTGAGCTTCAAAAAGGTGATTTTTTACGTAGAAAAATAGAAAGCGAGAAGGGAATATGAAAAAAATACTTATGATCGCGACGGGCGGAACGATCGCTTCTCGCGCGCACGCGGAGGGACTTGTTCCACAAACGACCGCGGAGGAATTACTTTCCTTCGTTCCCGAAATCAAGAAAATTTGCGAAGTGGACGCCCTGCAGATTTTTAATATCGACAGTACGAATATCACGCTCGACCACTGGCTTACGATGGCGAAAACCATTGAAGAGCAATATGATGGGTACGACGGGTTCGTAATTTGTCACGGTACGGATACCCTTTCGTATTCCGCCGCCGTTTTGTCCTATTTGGTGCAAAATTCTCCTAAACCCATCGTGCTTACGGGCGCGCAAAAACCCATTGACGTGGAGGATACGGACGCGCGCGTTAATTTAATCGACAGCTTTTTATACGCCTCGTCCGACGTAGCCTCGAACGTCTCGATCGTCTTTCAAGGCAAGGTGATTGCAGGTACGCGCGCGAAAAAAATTCGCACGAAGAGTTTCAACGCGTTCGATAGTGTGGATTTCCCCGAACTCGCCCGTATTCGCGACGGAAAGGTTATCGCTTATATCCACTCGCCTAAAGCGGATAAGCCGACCTTTTATCATACCCTCAATCGAAACGTAGGACTGATCAATCTGACTCCTGGTATGCGCGCGCAAATTTTGGACGCTTACTTTTCTATGAATGACGCGGTGGTGTTGTCTGGCTACGGCACGGGTGGGATTCCCGAGGGGGACTATTACGGTTTTTACGACGCCATCGAGCGTTGGAGGGGGAAAGGAAAGACTCTCGTCGTCACGACCCAAGTGCAGAGCGAGGGGAGTGATATGAATATTTATCGGGTAGGCAGAGGACTCAAACAACGTTTTGACCTCTTAGAAAGCTACGATATGACCTACGAGAGCTTGATCACCAAACTGATGTGGATTTTGGGGCAAACGAGGGACGAAAAAGAAATTAGAAAATTATTTTACACGCCGATCAATTTCGATTTAATCGGTTAAAAAGGAGTACGTATGCAAGAATTGACGACTTTTTCCGCTTTGGACTATACCCGTCCAGATTTTGCGGAACTGAAAAACTTTTATAAGGAATTGACAACAAAGATTTCCTCGGCAAAATCGTTTGCCGAATTGGTTGCGGTCATTAAGGAAGAAGAGGAATTTTACGCTAGATTTTCCACGCAAACGACGATCGCAAGTATTCGCCACACGATCGATACGCGGGACGAGTTTTACGATGGGGAAGACCAATTTATCAACAACGCGATGCCCGAAGTGATGCCGTATATACAAGAATATCAGCTTGCTCTTCTTTCCAGCCCGTTTAAGGCGGAAATTGACAAAGAATTCGGCGAATTTTTCTTGAAAGGCTTGCAACTTTCCGTCGATAGTTTTTCGGAAAAGAACGTTCCACTGATGCAAGAGGAAAGCGAGCTTTGTACTCGCTATGAAAAACTCATCGCCTCTTGTCAAATGGAATTCGACGGGGAAAATAGAAATATTTACGGGCTTATGAAGTATTTTTCCGACCCTGATCGAGAAAAGCGGAAATTGGCTTGGGAAAAATACGCCTCTTTCTTTGAAAAAAATGAGGCAGAACTTGAAGAAATTTTCGATAAACTCGTTAAAATTCGTCACCAAATGGGACTGAATATGGGCTTTAAGAATTTCATTCCCCTTGGTTATATGTTGCAGGGCAGACTCGACTACGACGAAAAAATGGTAGCCTCTTTCCGCGAGCAAGTGAAAGAAGTGATCGTACCTTTTTGCGAAAAATTGTATAAGGCGCAAGCAAAGCGCATCGGCGTAGAGGATTTTAAGTGCTACGACGAGGAATATATCTATACGGACGGGAACGCAGTGCCCGTCGGCGATAGAGCTTACCTTGTGGAACAAGCGAAAAAAATGTACCACGATATGAGCGAAGAGACGAAAGAATTTATCGACTTTATGCTCAAACACGAACTTATGGATCTCGACAATAAGCCGGGGAAAGCGGCGACGGGGTATATGACCTCGCTCGCCGATTACAAAGCTCCGTTTGTTTTCTCGTGCTTTAACGGTACGACGGGGGACGTGGACGTGCTGACGCACGAAATGGGGCACGCGTTTGCGGGGTATATGGCGATGCGCACCCAAAAATTATCCGCGCTTTGGAGCGAACCTACCGATATTGCCGAAATTCACTCGATGTCGATGGAGCAGTTCGCTTATCCGTACGCGGAGCTGTTCTTTGGGGATAGGGCGGATAAATACCGTTTCCAACACTTGCAAGAGGCGTTCACGTTCGTACCTTTCGGGGTTGCGGTGGACGAATTCCAACATATCGTTTATGAAAATCCGAATTTAACGCCTAAAGAGAGAACGGCAAAGTGGCACGAACTCGAAGAAAAATATATGCCTTGGCGAAAATACGATAATAATCCTTTCTTGGAAAGAGGGGGTTGGTGGTATCATAAAATCCACATCTTCCTTTATCCGTTCTATTACATCAACTACACGTTGACGACGATGGGGGCGATGGAGTTCAAAAAGAAGATGGCGGAAGATAAGAAGCGCGCTTGGAAAGATTATATGACGATTTGCAAGCTCGGTGGCTCGCTTGGGTATTTGGACACGTTAAAGGCGTCGAACCTTTCCGTGCCTTTTGAAAAAGGTAGCGTGAAAACAGCGACGGCGTATGCGATGCAAGAACTTGAAAAACAATTGAAGAACGATTAAGGAGAAAGTTTACTATGAAAAAAATACAACTGAAAAAATACGCAAAATTGATTGCGAGAATGGGTATCAACGTACGTAAAGGACAAGACGTGTTCATTCAAGCGGAACTCGATCAACCGGAGTTTGTGGCAATGGTCGTGGAAGAATGTTATAAAGCGGGCGCAAAAGCCGTTCATACCGATTTTTCCTACCAACCGATCGGTAAAATTAACGCAAACTATCGTTCGCTCGAAACCCTTTCCACCCTTACGCCGATGGCGAAAGCGGAATGGGAATATAAGGCAAAACACTTGCCTTGTAGACTCTTTATAACCTCTGCCGACCCCGACGGAATGAAAGGGATAGATCAACAAAAAATGAGCGCTTCGCAAAGAGCGATCTATCCGCAAGTGAAAGGGTATAGAGAGGCGATGGAAAATCGTCATCAATGGTGTATTGCCGCAGTCCCCGGGAAAGCTTGGGCAAAAAAAGTGTTCCCCGAACTTTCCGAAAAGAAAGCGATACAAAAAATGTGGCAAACGATTTTATACGCTTCCCACGCGGACGGCAAAAATCCTATTAAGGCTTGGAAACAACACAACGCCGATCTTCGCGCAAGATGTGATTATTTGAATAATTTATCTTTGCAATATCTCGAATATAAGAGCGCAAACGGTACCGATTTCAAAGTAGAACTTATCGACGGTGGCGTATTTACGGGCGGAAGCGAAAAGACTTTGCGTGGTAGAGTATTCAATCCGAATATTCCAAGCGAAGAAGTGTTCACCTCCCCGAAAGCCGGCGCAGCGGAAGGGCTTGTCGTAGCAACCAAACCGCTTTCCTATCGCGGACAACTCATCGAAAACTTTTCTTTGCGGTTTGAAAAGGGAAAGGTCGTAGAAGTCAAAGCGGAAAAGGGAGAAGATCTTTTGAAAGAAATGGTGAGTATGGACGAGGGGGCAGGTATGCTTGGCGAGTGCGCGCTCATTCCTTACGATTCGCCGATTAACAACAGTGGCGTGCTTTTCTATAACACCTTGTTTGACGAAAACGCAAGTTGTCACTTAGCGCTCGGTCGCGGTTTCAACGAATGTGTAAAGGGCTTTGAAAAGATGAGCAAGGACGAAATCAAAGAAAAAGGCATCAACGAAAGTATGATTCACGTCGATTTTATGATGGGCGCAAAAGATATGTCGATCGTAGGCGTTCAAAAAGACGGAACGCGCGTGCAAATTTTTGCAAACGGCAATTGGGCGTTTTAAGGGTGGAAATTTCACGAAAGCAAGAGGTAGGATATGACGAAAATTGATATATTTTCAGGTTTTTTAGGAGCAGGTAAAACCACTCTTATCAAAAAACTCATTCAAGAAGCGTATGCGCGCGAAAAACTCGTCTTGATCGAAAACGAGTTTGGCGATATCGGGATCGACGGGGGATTTTTACAAGACTCCGGCATCAATATTACGGAAATGAACTCTGGTTGTATTTGTTGCTCGCTCGTCGGTGATTTCTCGTCGGCTCTTCAAAAGGTGACAAGCGAATTTCAGCCCGACCGTATTATTATCGAACCGTCGGGGGTTGGGAAACTCAGCGACGTTATCAAAGCTGTGCAAAACGCAGAACTTGACGATTGCATTTTGAACGGTTGTTGCACCGTCGTGGACGCTGGAAAATGTAAGATGTATATGAAAAATTTCGGCGAATTTTTCCTTGATCAAACCCGCCACGCAGGTTGTATCGTTCTTTCCCATACCGACGGGATCTCCGAGCAAAAACTTTCCGATTGCCTTGCCCTTTTGAAAGCGGAAAATGCAAACGCTACGATCGTCACGGCAAGTTGGAACGCTCTTTCCGGTAAAGCGATTTTGTCGGCAATCGAGCAAAAAGACACTTTGCAAGCGGAACTCGACCGTTTACACGACGAAGTTTGCCACCATGAACATCACCACCACGACGAGAATTGTTGTTGCGGTCACGAACACCACGAGCATCATCACCACCACGCGGACGAAGTGTTTACATCTTGGGGGGTAGAAACGGCGCGCGCTTTCAAAAAGGACGAGCTTTCCTGCGCGTTGCAAGCACTCTCTAACGCCGAGAAATACGGGACGGTATTACGCGCCAAGGGGATTGTGAAAGGGGAAAACGTTTGGTTGCATTTCGATTACATTCCCGAAGAACCCGATCTTCGCGAGGGATCGGCAGGGGTAATCGGTCGGCTCTGTGTGATCGGTTGCGATCTCAAAGAGGACGCGTTAAAAGAATTGTTTCATGTCTAAGAGGGGAGAAAAATGAAAAAACAACCGGTAGAAACGCCGATATATTTATTTATAGGTTTTTTGGAAAGCGGTAAGACGAAATTTATTCAAGAGACGCTCGAAGACAAACGTTTTTATAGTGGCGAGCGTACCCTTTTGCTCGTGATGGAAGAGGGAGAAGAGGAATACGACGAGGGTGAATTTGCCGTCAAAGACGTAAAAATCGTCTATTTGAGCGATAAATCGGAACTGACGGAAGAGAATTTACGCCGATTACAACTGGAACATAACGCCGATCGAGTGATTATCGAATACAACGGTATGTGGCTGATGGAAGATTTATTTTCCGCAATGCCCGACGGGTGGATGATTGCGCAGATGATGACCTTTTTTGATAGCGCGACTGCGATCTCTTATAACGCTAATATGCGTCAACTCGTCTACGATAAAATCCAAGGCACGCAAATGGTGGTATTCAACCGTTTTGAAGAGGGACGAGATAAGATGGCGCTTCATAAAATCGTTCGAGGGATTACCCGTCAAGCGGATATCGTTTACGAACATACGGACGGCAGGGCGGAATACGACGATATAGAAGATCCGTTGCCCTTTGACTTGAATGCTAGCGTCGTGGAAATCGAGGATAGGGATTATGCGTTTTTCTATCGTGATCTTTCGGAAAATATGGATCACTATATCGGGAAAACGGTTAAATTCAAAGGAATCGTTGCCACGGATAAACGTTTGGACGATAAAAATATCGTCATAGGTCGCCACGTTATGACTTGTTGCGAAGCGGATATTCAATACTGCGGACTCGCTTGCGTTTTGCCCTATCGTTTAGAATTAAAAACGCGCGATTGGATCGTAATAGAGGCTGAAATAGCCTTTACGGAGCATTTGATTTATAAAGGGAAAGGACCCGTTTTGGTTGCAAAAAAAGCAACCGTTTGCGATCCGCCCGAAGAACAACTTGCCACTTTTTATTGATCAAGAAAGCCTCGAAAATCTTTTGGAGGCTTTCATTTTTTATTTGACAAGCAGATATGAAAGTGCTATAATGACGAAAAAGAGAGAGGCAAAATCAAGCCGAAAAAATAAGGAAAAAGGAACTCTATGAAAGTAATTATCGTTGGTCTTGGAAAATTTGGTAAAAAAGTGTTGCAGTCGCTTGTGCGCGAAGGACACGACGTTACCGTTATTGACAAACAAGACGAAAAAGTACAAAGCATTGTAAATCGCTACGACGTTATGGGGCTTTGCGGAAACGGATGCGTTTCGGAGAACCTCACCGAGGCTAGGGTGCAACACGCCGATTTATTGATTGCCGTTTCCTCGTCGGACGAAGAAAACGTGCTTTGTTGTTTAATGGCGAAAAAAATGGGCGTGAAGAACGTTATTGCAAGGGTCCGCAATCCCGAATATAGCGAGCAAGCGGAATTTATGCAAGACGAGCTCGGGATTGATCGTCTCATCAACCCCGAAAAGGCGTTGGCGGAGGAAATCAGTCGCATTTTGCGCTTTCCTACGGCGGATAAAATTTATCAATTTGCAGACGGTAAGGTGGAGATCGTTGAAAAAGAACTTTCCAAAGACAGTCCGCTCATTGGAAAAAGTTTGCTCGAAATCAATCAAGAAGACAAAAAGTTTTCCCTTTTGATCGTTGCGGTCGAGCGCGAGGGGAAAATTATCATTCCCAACGGCGAGACGGTTTTACAAGCGGGGGACGTGATCAGTATTTGCGCAAAGCACTACGATATCACCAATTTTTTCCGTCGCAATCATTCGTTGAAACAAAAAGTGGATTACGTTATGATTCTAGGTGCGGATAATAGAGCGTTTTATTTGGCGAACAGTCTTCAGAAAAAGAATTTTCGTGTGAAAATTATATCCCCCGACAGAGAACGTTGCGAGATCGTTCGAGACTTGCTCGACAACGTTAGCGTTATTTGTAGTGACTATAGCGATAGAGAAGCGTTGGAGAGCGCGGGGATCGCCGATGCGGACGCCGTTGCTACTATGACGGGGCTTGACGAAAACAATATTATGTTATCCCTTTTCGCCAAAGACAAAGGGGTTTCCAAGGTCGTGACCGTCTTGCGCAACGAATTTTACCAAGAAATTTGTAAAACGTTAGATTTGGATACGGTCGTTTCCCCTTACGACGTCGTTGCTGAAGATACGGTGCGCTATTTGCGTTCGATTTCCGTGCCGAGCGACAGTAGAATCGTGGCGATGTATAAAATAGCAAACGATAAAGCGGAAGTCATGCAGTTTAACGTGAATGGACACCCCGCCTTTTCCGGAAAGTGCATTAAAGATTTACGAGGCCTGCGTTCGGGGATTTTGATTACCGCTTTGATACGAAAGGGCGAAATGATCGTGCCGAGAGGGGATACGCTAATAGACGGCGACGATGCCATGATTATTATTAGCGCGCCTGAAAACGTGATCTCTTCTTTAGACGATACGTTGAGGAGTTGAGGCTATGCATTATCGCGCGGTTATTTATCAGCTTGGTAGAATTTTGATTTTTTCTTCCTGCTTTTATCTGTTTCCGATCCTCGTTGGGGTAATTTACGGGGAGTACGATTGCCTTTGGACTTTCGTCGTTTCCGCCATTCTTTCCCTTTTGATAGGATTTTTGTTTATCAAGCTTGTGGGAAAACGTGGAAAAGTACGCACGAAAGAGGGACTTGTCGTCGTGGGACTTGCTTGGATCGCAGTTTCGGTGATCGGCGCGCTTCCGCTTTTTTTAAGCCACGCCGTTCCGAGCTATACCGACGCCGTTTTTGAAATGGTTTCCGGTTTTACAACGACGGGTGCTACCATTTTAACCGATTTTGAAATTGGAAGATCCTTACATTTTTGGCGAATCTTTTCCCATTGGCTCGGCGGTATGGGGATTTTGGTTTTTATGATCGCACTTGTGCCTTCCCGTGAAACGGAGGGTTTTCAAATGATCAAGTTTGAATCAACCGGTCCGCAAGTCGGGAAGTTGGTTAGCAAAATCAGATATAGCGCTTTCATTTTATATGCGATTTATTTCTTCTTTAGCGTTTTAGAAGTCGTTTTCTTATTGTTTGGCGGTTTGAATTTTTTTGACGCCATATTACTGTCAATGTCTACGGCGGGCACGGGTGGTTTTACTTCTACTGCGGCGAGTGTTCAAGTATTTAACAGTTTATACGTTGAAATTATCGTCACCGTCTTTATGTTCATATTCAGCGTAAATTTCAACTTGTATTATCTACTTTTATTGAAGAAAGGTTTGCAAGTCTTTTTTGACGATGAATTCCGTTTCTTTTTGTTCTACGTGCTTACAGCCATTTTGCTTATCACCGTCAATTTGACGATTTCTTATCCTACGTATAACGGGAATTTTTTCACTTCGCTTCGATACGCGTCCTTTACAGTGTTATCTATTTGTTCCACGAGCGGTTTTGTGTCGGCGGACTTTGCCTTATGGCCACTCTTTTCGCAAATAGTGCTATTGCTCATTATGTTCTTGGGCGCTATGGCAGGTTCAACGGGCGGAGGATTCAAAGCGACGAGAGCTTTGATTTTGCTTAAAAGCGCCCGCGGTGATACGATGAAAATTTTAAGGCCGAATGAGGTCTATTCGGTTAAAATGAACAAAAAACCCGTTTCATCCGAGCTGGTTGCCGTGGTTAGAAATTATTTCTTCTTGTGCGTTTCGCTTATCGTATTTTCTACGACCTTCATCGCATTGCAAAAGGGAGTGGATATTCTTACGGCGTTTACAGCCGTGTTGACCTGTTTTTCAAACGTTGGACCGGGACTTGGCTCGGTTGTTGGTCCGACGGGAAGTTTTGCCTCGTTTAGCGTATTGAACAAGTGGCTATTGTCCTTGAATATGCTATTGGGTAGATTGGAAATCTTTCCGATTCTGTTGTTGTTCCACCCGAAAACGTGGTCGAAACGCTACTAAGTCCAACGTAAACAAAAAATCCTATGCAAGTCGCATAGGATTTTTTTATGTCTTCTTATTAACCTACGATGAGGTTGACTAAGCGATTGGGGACGATGATGCATTTCTTGACCGATTTCCCGTCCAAGTGAGGGAGCACGTCGGGGTGGGAGGATACGAGCGCTTGAATTTCGTTCTCGGAAAGGTCTTTGCCGATCATAATCTTCGCCTTGATTTTACTGTTGATTTGCACGGCGTATTCCGTTTCGTCTTTCACGAGTTTTTCCTCGTCCACGAGAGGGTAGCACTCTTCGAAAATACTGTTCTTATACCCGAGGATTTCCCATAATTCTTCCGCGAAATGGGGGGTGAATGGAGCGAGGATTTTTACAAGACTTTCCACTGCAGACACGAAGAAGTCGGAGGTTTGCGCGTGTTCGTTATCGTATTTTTGAAGCGCGTTGACGTATTCCATAATACGCGCGACGGAGGTGTTGAAAGAGAAACTTTCCATATCTTTCGTGATGCTTTTAATGGTAAAGTTTTTCGCGTAGTCGACTTGCTTTTCAGTGGTAGAATAGGGGACTGCGCCACAGGATTTTTCCGTCGCTTTTTGCACGAGACGTTCGATTCTATCCAAGAATTTAGCGATGGATTTGATCCCGTCGTCGTTCCAAGGTCCGCCCTCGGTATAGCTAAACCCGAACATTAAATAGAGTCGGAAGATATCCGAGCCGTATTCGTCCACGTATTTATCGGGGGAAATGACGTTTCCTTTCGATTTCGACATTCTGTTGCCGTCGGGACCTAAAATAATGCCTTGGTGGACGAGTTTTTTGAACGGTTCGTCGAAGTTAACGTACCCCATATCTCGAAGTGCTTTCGTAATAAATCTCGCATACAAAAGATGCATACAAGCGTGTTCAGGGCCTCCCACGTATACGTCGACGGGAAGCATTTTTTCAACCACTTCTTTCGAGAACGCTTGCTTGTCGTTTTTAGCGTCGGGATAGCGCAAGTAATACCACGAGGAGCAAACGAAGGTGTCGAGCGTGTCGGGGTCTCTCTTTGCTTTAGCGCCACAAGACGGGCAAGTACATTCGATAAATTTTTCGCAAGAAGCGAGGGGGGATTTTCCGGTTGGCTTAAATTCGACCTCGTAAGGGAGTTTGACGGGTAAATCTTTTTCGGGAACGGGTACGACGCCACACTTTTCGCAATGAATCATAGGAATGGGCGCGCCCCAATATCTTTGACGGGAAACAGACCAGTCGCGAAGACGATAGTTGATCTTCTTTCCGCCTTTACCAATTTTATAAAGCTTGTTGGTGATGGCAAGCCTTGCTTCTTCGCCAAACAATCCGTCGAATTCGCCGCTGTTTACCAAAATGCCGTCTTCCGTGAAAGGAAGAACCGTTTCTCCGCCCGCTTTTTGAATGACTTGCGTGAGGGGGAGATTGTACTTTTGCGCAAAAGCGTAGTCTCGTTCATCGTGGGCTGCAACCGCCATAACCGCGCCCGTTCCGTAGGAATAGAGGACGTAATCGGCAAGATAGACGGGGAGCTGTTTTCCCGTGAGAGGGTGGGTTGCGTACGCGCCCGTAAACACGCCCGTTTTTTCTCTTGCGGTCGAAAGGCGGTCGATATCGTTCGCCTCCGAAGCGTAGCGGACGTAAGAGTCGATTTCTTCCGCTTTTTCGGGGTGTACAATTTTTAATTTTTCAACCAAAGGATGCTCGGGTGCAAGCACGACGTAGTTGACGCCAAAAAGGGTGTCGGGTCGGGTGGTGAAAACGGTGACCATATCTCCCGTTTCACACTCAAAATTCACTTCGCAACCGGTGGATTTACCAATCCAATTTTTTTGCATCAGTCGCGTTTTTTCCGGCCAGTCCAAAGCGTCGATCCCGTTTAAGAGTTCCTCGGCGTAATCGGTTATTTTTAAGAACCATTGCGTCATATCCTTGCGAAGAACGACGGAGGAACAGCGCTCGCATTTTCCGTCGACGACTTGTTCGTTTGCAAGGACGGTTCCGCAGTCGGGACACCAGTTGACGAGCGCTTCTTTACGATAAGCGAGTCCTTTTTTATAAAGCTGTAAAAAGAGCCATTGTGTCCAGCGATAATAATCCTCGTTGCAAGTGACGATTTCCGCCGACCAGTCGAACATAGCGCCCATACGACGGAGTTGCTCCTCCATCGTGACGATATTCTTTTCCGTGGAATCTTTGGGATGGATCCCCGTTTTTATCGCATAGTTTTCCGCAGGCAAGCCGAACGCGTCGAAACCCATGGGTTGGAACACTTCGTATCCCTGCATTTTCTTAAAACGCGCGTAGGAATCGGTAGGACCGTAGTTGTACCAGTGTCCAACGTGCAATTTTGAACTGGAAGGATAGGAAAACATTTCAAGGATATATTTTTTCTCCTTGTTGCTTTTTTTATTGAAACAGTTTTGTTTCGTTTTTTCCCATTTCGCTTGCCATTTGCTTTCAATCATTTTTATATCCATATGACGAAAGACCTCCGTGAGTGTGCAATTTTTTTAATATGTAAAACATTATAAACTTTTTTTACGGGAAAGTCAAGCGAAATATCCTCTAACCCGCTTTACCTTTCTTTCTTTTTTTTAAGAAAATAAATAATTCTATAAAACCGGCATACAATATTGATGTGGAAAAAATTATTATGACGGAGCAGGGAAATCACGTCCCTTATATGGAATACCTATATAAAAAGCTGAAGGATAGGTTTTCTTTTTTATCTACCGCTTATAGAATCAAAGAGGAGGGAGAAAGAGCGAGCTTAGAATTTTCGGCGGAGAAAAAATATTCTCCCTACATTCGCAAATGCGCCGAGGAAAACATCGCGGAAATCATCGCGATTGCCTATAAATATGCTTATTTCAAGGAAATACTCTGTTTGCCCCTTCTAAAAGAAGAAGAAAAAGATACTCTATATTGCTCGCTCGTTTCGGCGGATTTTTTGGAAGATCGGACGTACATTAAAAGCAGAATGGAGGGGGTCGAGGAATATTGTATCGACGGGACCTATCATTTTCGGTTGTCGGAGTTGAAAAAACGATGGAGTAAAATAGCGGAGTATATCCCGACGGAGTTTGATTCTTTTTCGCTTGAAAACTTCGTTGATTTTTTGGTGGAAGAAGGGGAAAATCGGGTGTTTCTCAAAGACGGCTTTTTATACGACGAGGAATATAAACCGCTCACGAGAAGTTGCTTGATCGGTAAAATGGATTTGCGTAGGGAAATTTTACTTTCGGGCGCGGGGCAAGTGTATTGCTTTGGTAAGCCGAAAGAGGGAATCGGCGAATTTTTGAAAAAATATTACAAGGAAAAAGTGGTTTTTTGTTGAAAAAATAGTTGACAAAGGACTACAAAACGATTAAAATAGGGAATACAAAGACAAGTAGAGCTTATCCGTTAGCTTTCCAGAGAATTTGCCCTTGGCTGCGAGGCAATAAGACTTGGATAGGTTTGAAACCACTTTGCGTTCGAAAAGTAAGGAAAAAAAGCGGTCGGAAACGACAATTAAGGTGGAACCGCGCAAACGATTATTTGCGTCCTTAAACTCTTTGTTTGCTAGGAGTTTAGGGATTTTTTTATTCTAAAAAAGCAAAAGAAAAAACGGAGGAATTTTTATGAATATTATTTTGAAGAACGGGGACGGTATGGAACTTGTAGACGGATCGACCTGTATGCAAGCGGTACAAGCCATTTCCGAGGGCCTGGCAAGAAACGCCGTATGCGCCAAAGTGAACGGAAAAGCGGTGGATTTGTCCCACGTGCTTTCGGAGGGAGATTCCCTTGAAATTATTACCTTAAAGGATAAGGAGGGGTTGCAAGTCTATCGCCATACCTGCGCGCATATTATGGCGCAAGCGATCAAGACGATCTATCCTACCTCGAAACTTTCCATCGGTCCCGTAATCGAAAACGGATTCTATTACGACGTGGATTTCGTCACGCCGATTACGATGGCGGATTTTGCTAAGATCGAAAGCGAAATGCAAAAGATCATCAAATCGAATCTTCCCATCGAACGCTTTACTTTGCCTAAAGAAGAGGCGATTGCATTTATGGAAGAAAACGACGAAAGCTACAAAGTGGAGCTGATTCAAGATTTGCCGGAGGGGGAAACGATTTCCTTCTATAAACAAGGCAATTTCGTCGATCTTTGTAGAGGCCCTCATCTTCCTTCGACGGGAAAAATCAAGGCGTTTAAGCTAGTCAGCATCGCCGGCGCTTACTGGCGTGGAGACGAAAAGAATAAGATGCTCACCCGTATCTACGCTACGGCGTTTGCGAAAAAAGACGAAATGGAAGCGTATTTTATGATGCTCGAAGAAGCAAAAAAACGCGACCATACCAAGCTTGGAAAAGAGCTCAAACTTTTCACGATTTTGGGCGAGGGAAAGGGATTCCCATTCTTCTTGCCGAATGGTATGGTGCTTAAAAATACCCTCATAGATTATTGGCGAGATATCCATACGCGCGACGGCTACGTAGAGGTTGCAACGCCGATTATGCTCAACCGTTCCCTTTGGGAAACGAGCGGTCACTGGGATCATTATCGCGACAATATGTACACGACGAAAGTGGACGAAGAAGATTTCGCGATTAAACCTATGAACTGCCCCGGCGGTATTTTGGTGTATAAGACGGAGCCGAGAAGTTATAAAGATCTTCCCATTCGTATGGGGGAACTCGGACTTGTGCATCGCCATGAAAAATCGGGTCAACTCCACGGGCTTTTCAGAGTGCGTTGTTTCACGCAAGACGACGCGCACATCTTTATGACGCCCGATCAAATCACAGACGAAATTAAAGGGGTCGTTCGCCTTATCAATGAGGTTTACACCCTGTTTGGATTCAAATATCACGTCGAGCTTTCCACCCGTCCTGAAAACAGTATGGGGAGCGACGAAGATTGGAACACCGCAACCGACGCGCTTAGAAACGCTCTCAACGATATGGAGATTCCCTACGTCGTCAACGAGGGGGACGGCGCGTTCTACGGTCCGAAAATCGACTTCCATTTAGAGGACTCGATCGGTAGAACGTGGCAATGTGGAACGATTCAACTCGATTTCCAACTTCCCCAGCGCTTTGAACTTGAATACGTGGGTGAAGACGGAGGGAAACACCGTCCGATTATGGTGCACCGCGTAGCGTTCGGCTCGATTGAACGGTTTATCGGTATTTTGATCGAACACTACGCAGGGAAATTCCCCGTATGGCTTTCCCCCGTGCAAGTGAAGATTTTGCCGATCACGGAAAGACAAATCGCGTATGCGAGTGAGGTCGCGGAAAAATTGAAAGCAAAAGGCGTTCGCGTGGTCGTCGATAGCAGAAACGAGAAGATTGGCTATAAAATCCGCGAGGCGCAAATGGAAAAAGTTCCTTATATGCTCGTAGTCGGCGAAAAGGAAGCGCAAGACGGACTCGTTGCGGTACGCCGTAGAGACAAAGGGGATATGGGCGCGGTTTCCACGGACGATTTCCTTGCTACGATCCGTGAAGAAATCGAAGGTAAAATTGCATTTTAACCATACGAATTCCCCGTGTGTTTGCGCGGAGAATTTGTTTCATGAAAGATAGAAAAAGGAAAAATAGGTATGCTTATTTCTACGGAAATCAATTCCTTCCGCGCGTACGGAACGGACAAGGAAGTTATTAAGCTTTTGAAAGATAGCGGTTTTTCCGCTTACGATTTTTCAATCTTTCGCCCCGAACAATACGCCGATGAAAACTGCATTGAAAAAGCGAGAGAGCTTCGCGCGTTCGCCGATTCGATTGGAATCTTGTGCAATCAAACCCACGCGCCTTTTGCGAGCGTTATAAATGGAGATGAGGCGTACAATCAAGCGATGTTCCCCAATTTAGTTAGAGCGATTGAAATTAGTGGTGTTTTGGGCGCGAAGGTGTGCGTCGTGCATCCTTGCAACGATTATACGGCGGAAGAGAACAAGGCTTTCTACGAAAGTCTTGCCCCTTACGCAGAAGTGGCGGGGGTAAAAATCGGCGTGGAAAATATGTGGAATTGGTATCACAAAGGGAAAAGGGACGGACACGTTTTGCCTGCCGCTTGTTCCCACCAAGACGATTTCAAAAAGCATATGGATCTGCTTGATAAAACCTTGTTTTGCGCAAACGTCGATATCGGTCACGCCGAAATGATGCACGCGTACGGTACGAACGCTTCCAAAATGATAGAAACGCTGGGGGAATACGTGCAGGCAATCCACTTGCACGACGTGGATTTTTGGAACGATAATCATTCGTTGCCCTTTACGCAAAGCATTGATTTTGAGGAAGTTATTCAGTCGCTTGAAAAGATTGGGTATGCGGGGGATATTACGTTGGAGGCAGATACCTTTGCCTCTCAAGTACCCAAGGAACTTCTTCCCGCGGCGGCAAAATATGCGGCGGAGGTGGCGAATTATTTCAAAAACCGCTTAAAAAAACTATAAAAAAGTTAAAAAATGGGTAAAATTCGCTTGACGGACGGGGAATATTGTGCTATTATGTATGAGTAAAGCAGAAGTAAGCCTTCTCGCCGTATGATAATGTCGATACGGCTCAATATTTCCAAAAGGATAGCATTTTAGGAATTATTGCGGGTTGCTTTTGCGTGCAACCCGTTATTTTTTTGAGTGAGGTAAACTACTATAAAAGAGCGTAATCAAATCAACGGAGAAATCCGTGACAAAGAAATCAGAGTTATTTCTTCGACCGGCGAAATGCTTGGTATCATGAGTCCTGCGGCGGCGCTTTCTTTAGCGGAGGACGAGAATTTAGATCTCGTGAAAATTTCCCCCAACGCCGTTCCCCCCGTATGCAAGATTATGAACTACGGGAAGTTCAAGTTTGAACAAACCAAGCGCGAAAAAGAAAACCGTAAAAACCAAAAGGTAGTGGAAGTGAAAGAAATTTACCTTTCCATGACGATTGACGTAGGCGATTTGAACGTCAAAGCAAAAAAGACGGTAGAAATGTTGGCAGACGGGAACAAAGTGAAGGTTTCTATCAAAATGCGCGGTCGTCAAATGGCGCACGCTGCGATGGGCGTCGACGTAATGAAGCGTTTCTTCGAGCTTTTGGGCGGAAAAGCGCAAATGGACAAAGCGCCTTTGACCGAAGGAAGAAACATCATTATGATTCTTTCGCCTGCAAAGTAAAAACGAAGCGGAATGTAAGCTCCCATCTTTGGGACAAGCAGATAAATTAAGAAAAAATTATTCGGAGGATAAATATATGCCTAAACAAAAATCCCATAGCGGAACGAAAAAACGTTTTTGGCTCACCGGCACGGGCAAAGTAAACAGACCCCACAGCGGTAAGAACCACAAAGCAGAAACCAAGACGAGCAAGAGAAAAAGAAATTTGCGTCAATGCACCCTTGTTTCTCCTACTCAAGAACATACCGTCAAGAGTATGATGCCGTACAAGGACTAAGGAGGATAGAAGACTATGCGTATTAAAAGAACTGTAAACGCACTTAAAAAGCGTAGAAAGATTTTCAAACTTGCGAAAGGTTATTTCGGAAACAAGAGCAAATCCTATCGTATTGCAAGAGAAGCGGTGATGAAATCGCTTAACTATGCGTACATCGGAAGAAAATTGAGAAAGAGAGATTTCAGAAAGCTCTGGATTGCAAGAATCAATGCAGCAGCGCGCCAAAACGGTCTTTCTTACAGCAAATTCATGCACGGCCTTTCCGTTGCAGGGATCAACCTCAACAGAAAAGTCCTTGCTGATTTGGCAGTAAGCGATGCGCAAGCGTTCGCTTCCCTTGCTGAAAAAGCTAAAGCGGCTCTCTAATAGCTTGATGTAAAAGCCTTTTAGCAGATAAAAGGCTTTTTCGTTTTATAACAATGATTTTAACGTCGAAAAACAATCCACTCGTCAAAGAAACCGCTGCCTTGAAAGAGAAAAAGGGCAGAAAACAACTTTCCCTCTTTTTAGTCGAAGGGGAAAAGATGTGTTTCGAATGCCAAAAAAGTGGTATGGAAATTGAAAAAATAATCGTGTCGGAAAGCTATCAAGGAAAGCTTAAAGGGGATATTTGCGTGTCGGACGACGTTTTTTGTCATATGGCGGATGAGAAATCCCCCCAAGGCATCTTATGTCGCGTAAAAATACCGCAAAACCCCGTCTTGCCTCCCAAAGGCAACGCGATTGTTTTGGACGGCGTTTCCGATCCGTCCAACGTCGGCGCGATCATTCGAACGGCAAACGCTGCGGGGTATAAAGATATCTATATGATCGGTTGCGCCGATCCCTATTCCCCTAAAAGCGTGCGTTCGAGTATGAGCGGCTTATTCTTCGTCCGATTGCATCAAGGCGAGAGAGAGGAAGTTCTTTCCGCCCTCCAAGGCGTTCCGCTTATTTGCGCGGATATGGACGGCGAGAATATTTTTTCGTTTAATCCGCCTCCTGCGTTTGCGCTTGTAATCGGCAACGAGGGAAAGGGTATTTCCGAGGAACTTTTCCGCCAAGCGGAAAATAAGGTGCGAATTCCGATGGACGAAACGCAAGAAAGTCTCAATGCGGCAGTTTCCGCAGGGATTGTGATGTACGAGTTAAAAAAACAACATTTTCAAAAAGATTAAAGAGGAGAAAATACAATGTCTGGACATAGCAAATGGCATAATATTCAAGCAAAAAAAGGCAAGGCGGACGCAGCGAGAGGGAAAATCTTCACGAAAATCGGTCGTGAAATTGCAGTCGCTGCAAAAACCAATCCCAACCCTGAAACCAACAGCAAGCTTGCCGATATCATTGCAAAAGCAAAAGCGGCAAATATGCCCAACGACAACATTCAACGCAGTATTAAAAGAGCGGCAGGCGAACTTTCCGGCTCCGATTATAAAGAACTCGTATACGAGGGCTACGGCCCTGCGGGTTCGGCGGTTATCATCAACACTTTGACCGACAATAACAACCGTACCGCAGGCGACGTAAGAGCGGTTTTGGGTAAACACGGCGGTTCGATGGGCAACACCGGTTGCGTTTCGTACAACTTCGACAATAAGGGTTATATCGTGATTGAAAGAACGGTGGAACTCGACGAGGACACGATGACGGAATACGCTTTGGAAGCCGGCGCGGACGACGTCGTTGTAAGCGACGACGTGTACGAAGTGTTCACGACCCCCGAAACTTTCTCGGAAGTGAGAAAATACCTCGAAGAAAAGAACGCCGAACTCGTTGCGGCAGCGCCTAAGGGTCGTAGAAACGAAGAGGAAGAGGATAAAATCCGTTTCGTACAAGCAGAAATCGCTATGATACCCCAAAATAAAATTATCTTGCCTGAAGATAAGGTGAAAACGTTCGTGAACATGCTCGAAGCGTTAGAAGATTTGGACGACGTGCAAACGGTCTATCACAACGTAGATCTTCCCGACGACGAAGACTAAATGAAGAAAAAGTGTTGGAAAATCGCCGACACTTTTTTATTTTGTTGACTTTTTTTGGTCGGTGTGTTATAATTTACGCGAATCAAAGGAGTGTAAAATATGAAAGAACGTTTTACCGTGACTGGTATGTCCTGTTCGGCTTGTTCGGCTGGGATAGAACGCGCGTTGCATAAAAAACGAGGCGTGGTAAAGGCGGAAGTCTTTTTAATCGACGAAAGCATGACCGTGGAATACCGCGAAGAAGAGATTTCAAAAGAAGAAATCTTTTCGATTGTTCAAGGTCTAGGGTATGGAATTTGCGACTTTCAAGAAAAAAAGAGGGATAAGAAAAAGGGAATGCGCCTCCGTTTTTTAATGTCGCTTGCCTTTTTGCTTCCGTTGCTCTATCTTTCGATGGGCGGTATGATTTCTCTCCCGCAAACTTCCGAGCGTATCGGCGCGTTGTTGCAAGCGATTTTGTCGCTTGCTGTGATAATTATCAATTATAAATTCTTCGTAAACGGCGCAAAAGCAGTGTTTCACGGCGTGGCGAATATGGATACCCTCGTGGCACTCGGTAGCGGAATTTCTTACGCATATAGCCTTTATTTAACCGTTCGAATTTTGCTTGGAAACCTTTCGCATGCGCATTTATTCTACGAATCGGCGGCGATGATCTTAACTCTCGTCACCCTCGGAAAATGGCTGGAAGAACGCTCGACGAAAAAAACGGGACAGGAAGTGGAAAAACTCATTCGACTGATGCCGGATACGGTCAACGTTTTGCGTGGCGATAAGGAAATTTCCATCGCGTTTTCGGAAGTTGTAATCGGGGACTTTTTAATCGTTCGACAAGGCGATTACGTACCGGTGGACGGTGTGGTTTTAGAGGGAAACGGCTACGTTGATCGTTCCGCAGTCACGGGGGAAAGCATGCCCGTGGAAGTCAAAGAGGGAAGCTCCGTCACGGGCGCGGATACCTTGAAGAGTGGTTTTTTGAAGATTAAAGCGCAACGGGTGGGAAAGGACACGACCCTTTCTCAAATCGTGCATATGGTGAAAGAAGCGGGGGCAAGCAAAGCGCCCATTCAGAAAATTGCCGATAAAATCGCAGGTGTGTTCGTGCCGATCGTCGCCCTTCTTTCCGCGGTCACTTTCCTTGTATGGTTCGTTTTGACGAACGAAGTCGCTACGGCAACGAATTACGCGATTAGCGTACTCGTGATTTCTTGTCCTTGCGCGCTTGGACTTGCGACGCCCGTGGCGGTTATGGCGTCAATGGGGAGAGGTATGGCTCTCGGCGTTTTATTCAAGGATGCGGAGGCGCTTCAAAAAGCGGAGAAAATCAATTGTATCTTGCTTGATAAGACGGCAACGCTCACGATGGGAAATCCCAAAGTGACGGGTTTTATATGCGAAAAGAACGCGGACGTCCTTTTGAAAATTGCAGGAGGGATCGAACGGCAATCCAACCACCCGATCGCAACTTGTATCGTGGCGTTTGCGCAAGAAAAAACGGACGGAAATTTCCCTAATCCGTCGGAATATACCTACGAAACGGGGAAAGGCGCGAGGGCTGTAATCGACGGAAAGACGTACCTATTAGGAAACGCGAAATTTTTACGTGAAAAGCTACAAAAACAAGCAAACGGATATGAAAAATCTCTTTCTATGCAAGGGAAAACAGTAGTTTTTTTGGCAAGCGAAGAAGAAATTTTAGCGATAATTTCCATTGCGGACACTTTGAAAGATACGAGTCGCGTTGCCGTAGAAAAGATGAAAAATCGTGGACTTCACGTGGCGATGCTCACGGGTGATAACGAAGCGGTGGCAAAGGCCGTGGCGAAAGAAGTAGGGATCGACGAATACTTTTCCGAAGCGCTCCCTAGCGATAAAACCCAAGCGGTAAAACGGGTGCAAAGTGTTGGCGGAAACGTTGCAATGGTTGGCGACGGAATCAACGACAGTCCGGCGCTTAAAACCGCCGATTTAGGGATAGCGATGGGTACGGGGACGGATATTGCCATCGACAGCGCCGACGTCGTGATCATACACGGCGATTTGGAGGCGGTCGTCGACGCGTTCGACCTTTCCAAAGCGACCGTGCGTAATATCAAGCAAAATTTATTTTGGGCGTTTTTCTATAATTTACTTGCCCTTCCGCTTGCCGGTGGCGCGCTCGCCTTTATAGGGCTTTCGCTCAGTCCTATGATTGCGGCGGGGTGTATGAGTTGTAGCTCTCTCTTCGTCGTGGGGAATGCGCTTCGTCTTACGCGATTCAAAGGTGGAAAAAAGAACGAAAAAGAGATGGATTTTGAAGAAAACAAGGAAAACGAAAGGAGAGGAACGGAAATGAAAAAGACGATTACCATAGAAGGAATGATGTGTTCTCATTGCGTTATGCACGTCAAGAAAGCGCTTTTAAGCGTAGACGGCGTACGGGAAGTGGAGGTAAACTTGGAGGGGAAAACGGCGATCGTAAGCCTCGACAAGTTAATCGACAACGCCTCGCTTTCTAATGCGGTAGAAGAGGCAGGCTACGAAGTGATAGAAATTCGATAAAACCCTCTAAAAACAAGGAAAAAACGACAAAAACATAACGGAAATATATGGTATCATATTCATAGTTTAACAAATGGGAGGATAACCATATATGCCTGAGATGCTTTTGCTAGATAAACGAACGAAAGACCTCGTCGAGAGCTACGTACCAAGCGGTGAAATTCTCGAAGGGGTCGTTTGTTTTTTCTCGGTGTTTGCGGATTTTACAAGAGTGAAAATTTTATCGGCGCTTGCGATAAGCGAGCTTTGCGTGACCGACCTTTCCAGGATTTTAGCAATCAACCAAACGACGGTGTCTCATCAGCTCCGATATTTAAGAACGGCCGGTATGGTGGAAGCGCGCAGACAGGGGAAAATTATTTTCTATCGCCTAACCGACGATAAAATCAACGATATGATCTTAAAGGCGATTGAGTTTTTAGGGGTTTGAGGGATATTTTTTTGCTTGAACTGTTGCAAAAAGCGTGAAAATGTTGTATAATAAGAAAAGAATGAAAAAGTGGGGTTTTTTAGCCATTTTTTAAGGGAGGGAATATGGATCGCGTACGGGAAAAATGTAAACTTCTTCCTGAAAATCCGGGCGTATATATGATGCTGGACAAAGACGGCATCGTCATTTACGTCGGAAAAGCGCGCGTTCTTAAAAATCGAGTTCGCCAATATTTCCACTCTTCCGAAAAACCGCAAAAAGTGATGGCGATGGTGGAAAATATCGCCGATTTTCATTACGTTATCACGTCGACGGAAGCGGACGCGCTCAGTTTGGAAAACACCCTAATCAAAAAGTATAAACCAAAATACAACATTCTCCTCAAAGACGATAAAACCTATCCGTATATAAAAGTGCACACAAAAGAGGATTTTCCGCGTTTTTCCATCACGAGACGGATTACGAAAGAGGGGAAATATTACGGTCCTTTTATGGGCGGAATTCGATGCAAAGATATTTTGGAAATTCTCTCGCTCGTGTACTCTGTGCGAAGTTGTCAAGTGGCAATTACGGACAAGCCGAAAAAACCTTGCTTGCTCGCCCATCTTTCGCGATGTTTATCCCCTTGTTCCCACGCGTGTAGTAAAGAGGAATACGCTGGGCGGGTAAAATCCGCGATGCGCTTTTTGGAGGGAGAATACGAAGAGGCGGAAGGGATTTTATCCAAAAAAATGCAAGAATTTGCGGATCGCGAAGAGTTTGAACTCGCTATGGAATATCGAGAAAAACTGTCGATGCTCGCCAAACTTAAGGAAAAGCGGATTACCACGATCAATCGGTGCATCAACGCCGACGTCATCGCCTACACGACGAACAATTTGTATTCGTCGGCGAGCGTTCTGATTATGCGCGGTGGGATTATGCAAGGCGTAAGTCAATACGCTTTAGAGGACGCCCATTCCACCCCCGAAGAGGGGCTTACCGCTTTCGTTGCGCAGTATTATAACGAACACGATATCCCCGAAGAGATTATTCTTCCGAGTGAATGCGAACAGGAGCTTTTGGAAGAGTATTTCGCGCAAAAAACGAATAAAAAACCTATTCTGACCTTTGCGAAACAAGGGGTAAAAAGAAAGCTTTTGGCGATGGCGCAAACGAACGCCAACGAGTATTTACAAAAGAATATCGACAAGATCAAGCACAAAAACGATATGACGAAAAAGGCGTGCGAGCGGTTGCAAGAACTTTTAGGTCTTTCTTCTTATCCTAAGCGAATGGAATGCTACGACGTATCGAATATATCGGGCGTAGATAAAGTGGGGTCGATGGTCGTGTTTTACGACGGCGAAGCGGACAGACAGTCCTATCGTAGATTCCGAATTAAAACGGTGGAGGGCGCCAACGACTACGCCTCCCATCAAGAAGTGATGAAAAGACGGCTTTCTAAACTTGGCACGGAAGAGGAAGAGCGGTTTCCTCGCCCCAACCTCGTGATTATCGACGGTGGAAAAGGTCAACTTTCCGCCGTAAAGGAAATTTTCGACGAAATGGGGGTGCAAGGCATTGACCTCATCGCCCTCGCTGAACGGGAAGAGCAAGTGTTTACCTTAAATAGTAGTGAGAGCGTTAAAATCGACCGCCACGACTACGTTTTGAAAATGTTGCAACGTATTCGAGACGAAGCGCACCGTTTTGCAATTACCTACTTCCGCACCCTTCACAACAAACGAAATTTGGATTCCATTCTCTCGGAAATCAAAGGGTTGGGCAAACAAAAAAGAATGGCGCTTATGCAAGAGTTAGGCACGATTGACCGTATTAAAAACGCGAGCGTAGAAGAGCTTTGCAAGGTAAAAGGGATCGGGGAAGAGCTTGCTTTGCGCATTTATCATTACTGCAGGGAACATTTGTAAAGAAATATGAAACAAAAGAGATACAAAATGATCATTACCGATTACGACAATACCTTTCGTCGATCGGATTATACGATAGACCAATCAACGATAGATACGATCTCGCGGTTTGAAGAGGCAGGCGGGATTTTTGCGGTGGTTTCGGGTCGCACGAACGAATCTATTTTGCGGATTGTAAGAGAGCTTGGACTCAAAGGCTTGGTCGCGTCCTACAATGGAACGGTGATTGCGGACATTGAAACGGGCGAGTTGCTGGTCAACGGCGGACTCGAAAAGGAAGTGGCAGTCCTTGTTTGTAAGGCGTATGAAGCGTTTGACGGGATTTGTATCAACGTGTACGATATAAACAAGTATTATGCGAGCCACGATTGCGAATATCTCCGCTTTTACGAACGGGTGACGCGGACGAAAGCAAAAATTTTGGACGAAAAACCCTCCGCGTTTATGGAAAAACAAACCTTTTCGTGTAAAAAAGTGACGGCGCTCGTTGAAGCGGAACGGAGAAATAAATTATACGAGCATATGCAAAAACGGGTGGGGAAGATAGCCCAAGTCGTTTGTAGCGCAGAGGCGATCGTTGAAGTCGTATCGAGCGATTATTCGAAAGGGACGGCGGTGGATTTTTATGCAAAATACTATCAAATACCCAAAGAAGAGATTCTGTGCGTGGGGGATAGTTCCAACGATTTGCCGATGCTCCGAAATTGCGGAAAGGGGCTAGCCGTCAAAAATTGCGACGAGTATTTGAAAGATAAAGTGGAAGTGTACGGCTATTCGAACGATGAGAATGCAATTGAGAGAATTATAAAAGAATTTGGATGGGGTATGAACAATGAAGCATGAACAAGTACAAGAAAGCGTAATGCTGGAAAAATTTGCAAAAGATTTGCATTTAGAGGTGGTATATCCGGGCCGAGGGGTAGTCACTCTTTCGAGTATGAGCGTCGAACGCCCCGGTCTTGCTCTTACGGGATTTTTTCCCTATTTCGATCCGCGCCGAATTATGGTTATCGGTCTTGCCGAATACGAATTTTTGCGGACGATGTCGCCCGAAAATCGCGCGGAAAAGCTTGCGAAACTGTTTGAATACGGGGAAGTTCCTTGTATCATATTGAGCCGTGATTTACCCGCCCTTCCCGAACTCAACGATCAAATGCGCAAGGCGAAATGTCCACTGTTTAGAAGCCCGAAAGTGACGACGGATATCATGAGTGATTTACATATCTATTTGAACCGTTTGCTCGCGCCGACCGTAAACGAACACGGCGTTTTGATGGAAGTGTTCGGCGTTGGACTTTTGCTGACGGGAAAAAGTGGCGTGGGGAAAAGCGAAACGGCTATGGAGCTTATCAAACGCGGTCACCGTTTAATTGCGGACGATAACGTCATCATTAAACAAATTGCAAACGAACTCTACGGCACGGCGCCCGATATCATTCGCTACTTTATGGAACTTCGTGGCGTGGGGATCATCAACGTGAAGAGTATGTACGGCTCGGGCTCCGTCCTCAACGAAAAAAAGATAGAAATCGTCATTCAAATGGAAAATTGGCAACAAGGCAAAGAGTACGAACGAATCGGCGACACGCAAAATGCGGCGGAATATTTAGGGGTAAAAATCCCCAAACTCGTCGTGCCTGTAAGCCCCGGCAGAAATCTTGCCATCATCATCGAGGTGGCGGCGAGAAACTTCCGCTTAAAGAGTATGGGATACGACGCGTCTGAAGAACTGATTACGCGAAGCGTAGGTAGATAAAAGATAAAGGAAGAACAAATGACGGAAATTTTAGCGCCGGCAGGTACGATGGAATGCGCGCTTTCCGCGATCAACGCGGGGGCGGACGCCATCTATTTAGGGTATAGCAATTTTTCTGCGCGTGCAAACGCGGGGAATTTTGATAGCGACGGGTTGCGTTCAATCGTGACGCGGACGCGTCTTTTGGGCGTGAAAATTTACGTTGCCTTGAACACCATCATCAAAACGGAGGAACTCTCCTCCTTTTTGGATACCGTTTCGCTCGTTTGGAGCTACGGAGTCGACGCGATTATTTTACAAGACCTCTTCCTCGGAAAATATATCCACGAGCAAAACAAAGAGATCGTTTTACACGCGAGCACGCAAGCGGGCGTATGCAACCTTAGCGGAGCGCTTCTTGCTAAAGAGTATGGGTTTTCCCGTGTGATTTTAGCGCGTGAAACGCCGATCGAAGAAGTGAAAAAAATCGCGCAAGTGATTGAGACGGAAGCGTTCGTACAAGGCGCGCTCTGCACCGCTTTTTCAGGGCAATGCTATTTTTCGTCCTTCGTCGGAGGCAATAGTGGAAATCGTGGTAGATGCAAACAGCCTTGTCGAAAGAAATATAAGATTGGTCGGAAAAATTACGACCATTACGCGTACGCGCTTTCTCTTTCCGATCTTTCCGTGGGCGAAAAGATAAAGGATTTAAGAAAAGCAGGGGTCGTTTCTTTCAAAATCGAAGGGAGAATGCGCCGTCCCGAATACGTGGCGGCAGCGGTGCGATATTATCGCGCTATTTTAGACGGAAAAGAGAATCTTTCCACAGAGCTTTCCGATTTGAAACGCACGTATAATCGAGGGAATTATACGCAAGGCTTAACCTTTGGTCAAGATAAGCGGTTGCTTTCCCGTAGCGTACAAGGACACCTCGGCGAAAACGTTGGGACGGTGAAAGTTGTAAATGGGAAATACCACGTGGAGACCAAGCTCCGATTCCAAAAGGGCGACGCGTTTAAGATTTTTCGAAAAGGTGAGGAAGTAGGCGGTGGCGTATTTGAAAAGGAAGATCGAACGGGCTTTTTTCTCTCCTCTGGGGTGCGTTTGCTAAACGGCGATCACGTCTTTATCACGACGGATACTGCCACGAAAGAGAGGTTGCTTTCCCTTACAAAGACGAAAGAAATTTCCCTTTGCTTACGCTTCGTTGAGGGAGAAAAGGCGATGGCGTGCGGAGGGGGAATTGCCTACGAATCCGAGGGGATCTTGCAAAGCGCAAAGGCTCGCCCGCTCACGATAGAAGAAGCGGAAGCGTGTTTTCAAAAGATCGACGGTTTGCCACTTACCGTTTCGTTTGAAAAGGTGGAAATCGAGGGGAATATTTTTATTCCAAAATCGCAACTCAACGCATTTCGCCGTGCCTTTTTTGAGAAATTAGCGGAAGTAAAACGCGAAGAGCCGATTTTTTCCTACGCGGAAAAACCAAGAGAAAAAGCAAACGCAAAACCGCTTACGGCGGTGATCGTAAGCGAAGACACGGATTTCGAAAACCTCGCGGATATCGTTATTTTCAAACCGCAAGATTACACAAAACCCCTTCCCGAAGCCTTTTTGGAGGGCAAGTATAAGAAATATATCTACTGTCCGCCACGCTTGACGAGTTTGGAAGAAGAGAGGATTGCCTCGCTCGTCAAAGAAAACGGGCTCGACGGAATTTACGCGGAAACTTATAGCGGAATTGCATTTGCGAAAAGGGAAAACGTTTCCCTCTTTGCCGGCGTAGGTTTTCATATTACCAACAACCTTTCCCTTTCTATCCTCTTGAAAGAGGGAGTCGATTATTATATGATATCCAAGGAAATTTGCGAGCGCGAACAAACCGATCTTGCCACGGAAAAAGCGTTCGTTTTAACCCACGGGGATTTGAAATTAATGGATCTTTGTTATTGTCCGTTTGAGAAAAAGTGTTATGACTGCGATAAGCAAAAGTCGTATTCTTTGACCGACGAAAACGGACGGGAATTCTTGCTTCGTCGCTACGTTTCGCCGAGTGGTGGGTGTAAATTCGAGGTATATAACTGCTCCTTTTTAGTAGGTGAGACAAAAGCCAACGTTTTGGTGGACGTTTCCGCTACGGGCAACGCGCGAACAGTTCTTTCCGCCAAAACGGTGGAAAAGCAGAAAAAAATTTTTAAGAGCTACACGTCAGGGCACGCGAAAAACAGCGTTTTATAAATAAGGATGAACTATGAATATTCAAGCGAGAGAAAAGACCGAACTTAATAAAATTTTGTCGCTGGTGTCGGAGTTTGCTTTTCTCCCCGGCGCGAAACGGAAAATTTGCAGTTTAGAACCGCAAACGGACGCCGTAGCCGTACAAAAGCTTTTGCATTTAACGGAGGAATGTGAAAAATTACTTTTCCGCTACGGCGCGCAAAAAATCGAGCCGTTCGAAGAGTTTGTGGACGAACTTGACCGCGCGAAAAAGGGGAGCGCCCTTTCGTGCGCCGAGCTTTTGAAAGTCGCCACTCTTCTTCGATCCACGCGTATCGCGTTCCACTCCATCACGACGATTCCCGACGCGGAAATTAAGTTGATTTTGGAATACGCGAACCGTTTATATTTCGACGAGGGGTTGGAAGAGGATATCGGCCGTACGATTCTAAACGAGTCGCAAGTAAGTGATTTTGCGAGCGATAAGCTTTATACCCTTCGCCGTGAAATTCGTGTTTTAAACGAGAAAATTCGCGCGCGTTTAGGGGAATATTTAACGGGAAAGGAAGGAAAATATTTACAAGACGGCATCGTCACGATGCGAAACGATCGCTACGTGTTGCCCGTGAAAGCCGAGTACAAAAGAAGTATTAAAGGTTTTATCCACGACCGTTCGGCGACGGGCGCAACTTTCTTTATCGAGCCCGAAGAAATTTTGGAAATGAACAACGAACTGAAAACGCTCGCCATCGACGAAAAAGAGGAAGTGGAGCGTATTTTAAGCGAGCTTTCCCGTCGAGTGGGTTTGATGGCGGATAAACTTGAGACAGACGTCGATATTCTCGAAGATATTGAAACGTTTTACGCGCGCGCGGAGTACGGTTATAAACTTTCCGCTTGTAAACCAAAAATCAACGAAAAGGGGCAAGTGTCGATCGTAGAGGGCAGGCATCCGCTAATCGACCGCAAAAAAGTAGTGCCCGTTAGTTTGTCGCTGGGGAAAGATTATCGAATTTTACTAATTTCCGGTCCCAATACAGGCGGAAAAACGGTCACGCTTAAAATGGTAGGGTTGTTTTGTATGATGGCGATGTGCGGACTTTTTCTTCCCGCAAAAATGGCGGAAGTGTCCGTTTTTGAGGATATTTATTGTGATATAGGCGATTTACAAAGCATCGAGGCAAACCTATCTACCTTTTCTTCTCACGTGACGAATATCGTGGATATCGTAAATAAAGCCAACGAACGTACCCTCGTTTTAATAGACGAGCTTGGCGGTGGAACCGACCCGGAAGAAGGACAGGCGCTTGCAAAAGCGGTGGTGGAGTATTTGCTGTCCACCCGTTGCGTCGGCGTCGTCACAACCCATTACACGGCTCTTAAAGAGTACGCTTTTGCAACCAAGGGAATAGAGAACGCGTGTATGGAGTTTGATAGTAGCACGTTGCAACCCCTTTACGTCGTTCGACTCGGTTTGCCTGGGTCGAGCAACGCGCTTGCGATTTCCAAGCGTTTGGGAATGAAAGAAAGCATCTTAAAAAGCGCTATGGCGAATTTGTCCTCCGGCGCGCAATCGTTTGAACATATCATACGGAGCGCGGAAGACAGCCGAATTAAAGCGGACGAAGCTTTGAAAGAGACCAACAAAATTAAGCGGGAATGGGAAACGAAACTGCTCGCGCTTGAAGAGGAGCAATCGCGCCTCAAAAACGAAAAGGAAAAGTTTTATTCCCTCGCCAAAGCCGAATCGAGAAGAATTATCCACGAAAAGACGGCGGAAGCGGAAGAATTGCTCGGCGAGATCGAGAATATTTTTGCAAAGCAAGCGATTTCCGAGGCGGATATTATCCAAGCTCGCACCTTAAAAAATAAGTTGTATAACAAGTCGTTCGAGGCGTTTGAAGAGGAAATGGCGCTTCCACAATACTTGCCGATCGACCGTTCTCTAAAGGTGGGCGAAAAAGTGTTTGTCAAGCAAATGGCGAGCGAGGGGGTCGTGCAGTCCGTCCGAGAAGAAAAGAAAGAAGCGGAAGTTTTATGCAACAATCTTCGCTTGCGCGTGAAGTTTGGCGATTTGTCGTTCGTCGTAGAGAAAACAAAGCCCGTCAAAAAAATATCTTCACCCAAGAAAAAAGAAACGGTTACCGTTTCGAAAAATTTACAAAAACGCACCGCGTCTGGATTGGAAATTAATTTGTTAGGACTCACGGTCGGCGAGGCGATTCCCGAAGTCGAGGCATTTTTGGATCGAGCCGTGCTTGCGAATTTTGAAGAGGTTCGCATCGTGCACGGCATGGGTACGGGTAAGTTGCGCGCGGGGATACACGCCCACTTAAAAACGAACCCCGTCGTAGCGGAGTTTCGGCTTGGAAAATACGGCGAAGGGGATACGGGTGTGACGATTGTGAAACTCAAATAAAAGCATAATCACCGAAAAGAAACAATAAGATAGTATAAAAATTTCTTTGAGGTGAATATGCGAAAACACAAGGAAAAAACAGTCTCGACTTGGGTGAACGTGGCGCTATCGTTCCTCCTTTTACTCGTCGGAACGGTGTGTTTATACCCCGAATCTGACAAGGTAAGTTCCTCTGAGGGGGGAGTGATTTATCGGCGAGGGGTTATCGGTTCGAAATCCGTTTCTTTGATGTTCAACGTGTATCAAAACACGGAAGCGGTGCAAGCTATATTACAAACGCTAAAAGAAAAAAACGCGAAAGCGACTTTTTTCGTTGGCGGATCATGGGCGGACGACAACGACGAAACCCTCTTACAAATCGCACAAGAGGGGCACGAGATTGGAAACCACGGCTATTTTCATTTAGACCACGATACCCTTTCTTTCGCGCGAAACAAAGAGGAAATCGTTGCCTGTAATCGCTACGTGGAACAGGTACTGAAACAAAAAATTACGTTGTTTGCGCCCCCATCCGGGGCGTATAATCAAGCGACGATCGACGTTGTTGTGGGGCTTAAAATGAAGATGATTTTATGGACGAGAGATACGATTGATTGGAGAGATCACGACGTTTCGCTCATTTATAGGCGAGCGACGAGCGAAATTACAGGCGGAGAGTTTATTTTAATGCATCCTACGTCGGAAACGGCGCAAGCGTTATCCACTATTTTAGAATATTACAAAAATCACGGGATCGGAATGGTCACCGTTTCGGAGAATTTACTGTTCGGAGGCTAACGGAAAGCAATGATCTATGAAAAACAATTGAAAAACGGAATTCGGCTTATCGTAAAGAAAATGGAAGGACTGTTTTCCGTGTCTGCAGGGATTATGGTCGGCACGGGCGCGAGCGTAGAAACGGACGAAGAGGACGGAATTTCGCATTTTATCGAACATATGCAGTTCAAAGGCACGAAAAAACGTAGCGCTTTTGAAATTTCCGACGCGTTCGATCGAATTGGGGCGCAAGCAAACGCCTTTACGGGCAAGGACGTCACTTGTTACTACGTAAAATGTACTTCCGATCACACGAAAGAAGCGTTTGAAATTTTATCCGATTTGTTCTTAAACGCAACCTATCCCGAAGAAGAAATGCAACGTGAAAGAGGAGTAATTTGCGAAGAGATCGCTATGAACGAGGACACGCCCGACGATCTTTGTTTCGACGTGCTTGCCGAAGCGATTTACGGACGGAAAAATTACGGGCGGAATATTCTAGGGTCCGCTTCGAACGTAAAAGCGTTTACGATCGAACAAGTAAACCGCTATAAAAAGGCGCATTATACGCCAAAAAATATCGTTGTTTCCTTTGCCGGAGGGATTGATTTTGAAGAGGCGGAAGCTCTTACAATCAAAGCTTTTAGCGATCTTATGGGCGAGGATGCGCCGAAAGAAGAAAAAAAGGTTGCCCCGATTTATAAAGCGATCGTTCGGCAAAAACCCATTGAACAAATGCACCTTGCGATCGGCTATCCCTCTCTTGAGAGAGATCATCCGCTTACCGACGCGCTCGTGACGGCGAATAATATTTTGGGCGGTGGAATGAGTTCTCGCCTCTTCCAAGAAGTGCGAGAAAAGTTAGGCCTTGCCTATTCGGTGTTTTCCTATCCAAGCGCGTATAAAGAATGTGGTAATTTAGTCGTGTACGCTGGTGTGAACACGGCAAACGCGTTAAAGGCGTTCGAGGCGATTGAATCCGTCAACCAAGGTATTTTGAAAGAGGGAATTTCCGACGAAGAATTTTTGCGTGGTAGGGAGCAGATGAAATCTTCCTTACTCTTCGCCCAAGAAAGTACCTCTACGCAAATGCTTACTTATGGAAAATACTTACTCTATACCAATAAAGTGTACGATTTTTCTCAAAAGCTTGCCTCTATTGAAAAAATGACGAAAGGAGACGTAATGAACGTATTTGAACTGCTTTTTGGATTGGGCAAAAAGGCGATTGGCGCCGTAGGCGATAAACCTATCGACTTTGCACTCTAAAAAAGACGTTGCGAGCGGAGTATTAGGGCACAACTTACACGAAAAAGCGGAAAAAACGAAAAAAATCGTTGACTTTTTTGAAGAAATGTATTAAAATAGTATTACATTGATAAAAAAAGCTTACGGAGGAGATAAAATGTTAGAAAAGGTACAAGAAATGCTTGCAGAAGCTTTAAACTTACCCTTAGATCAAGTAAAACCAGAGGCGAGAATCGTAGACGATTTGGGCGCAGATTCTTTGGACGTTGTGGAACTTTTGAGTCGTTTGGAAGACGAATTCGGCGTGACCATTCCCGATGAAGACGTCGAGGGATTGAAGACGGTCGAAGACGTTGCGAACGAACTTGCTAAAATCGCATAAAAAACAACGAAAAAATACGGGCGAAAGAGATTTTAGCCCGTATTTTTCTTTTTTTAGAGAAAACGCGCTATTTTACAATCGTTTCGATTGCTTTCGTCGAGGGAATATGGTATAATCAACAAGGAATTTATATAGTGAGGTAAACGATGTTACAAGTATCTGGCGTAAGCTTACAATTTGGTAGCAAGAAATTATTCGAGGACGTTAATATTAAGTTCAATAAAGGCAATTGTTATGGGATTATCGGTGCGAACGGCGCGGGAAAATCCACCTTTTTGAAAATTTTAAGCGGAGAAATTGAACCGCAAAAAGGGTACGTGACGATGGATAAAAACGAGCGTATGTCCGTTTTGCAACAAAACCAAAACAAGTTCGATAACGAAACGGTCATTCGTACGGTTATGCTCGGCTTTAAGCATCTCGTAGACGTGATGGATGAAAAAGACGCGCTTTACGCAAATCCCGATTTCTCGGAAGAGGACGGTATTCGCGCCGCCGAATTAGAGGGGGAGTTCGCAGAGATGAACGGCTACGACGCGGAATATCAAGCAGGGCAACTTTTGAACGCACTTGAAATCCCCGAAGAATTGCATTATTCACTCATGAGCGAGTTGGACGCAAAACAAAAGGTGCGCGTCCTTTTGGCGCAAGCGCTGTTTGGAGACCCAGACGTTCTTCTTTTGGACGAGCCTACGAACAACCTCGATATTAAAACGGTTCGGTGGTTAGAAAACTATTTGATGGATTTTGAAAATACGATCATCATCGTTTCACACAACCGTCACTTCCTCAATAAAGTTTGTACGAATATTTGCGACGTCGACTTCGGTCAAATCAATATGTACGTCGGAAACTACGATTTTTGGTATCAAACGAGCCAATTGCTCGCCCGTCAACAAAAGGAGCAAAACAAGAAAGCGGAACAACGCGCAAAGGAATTACAAGAATTTATTGCAAGATTCGCTGCAAATGCTTCTAAATCTCGTCAAGCGACCTCCAGAAAAAAAGAACTTGAAAAACTTACGATCAACGATTTCAAGCCCTCGCTTCGGAAATATCCGTATATTGATTTCAAGTTTGAAAAGGACATCGGCAACGACATTTTAATGGTGGAGGACTTGACGAAAGAGGGGTATTTTAAAAATCTTTCCTTTACCGTGCAACACAACGAAAAGATCGGTTTTATCGCCGATAAGAGTACGACGATTACGATGCTCTACGACATTTTAACGGGTAAAGAACAGCCCGACTCGGGTACGGTTAAGTGGGGAAAGACGGTCAATCATTCCTATTTTCCGCAAAACAACAACGAATTTTTCGAAAATTGCGAATTGAATTTGGTGGAATGGATTTCTCAATTCTCGCAAGACCATTACGAAGAATTTTTGCGCGGTTGGCTTGGAAGAATGCTTTTTTCCGGCGAAGAGGCTCTCAAAAAGGCAAAGGTGCTTTCTGGTGGAGAAAAGGTACGTTGTATGCTCGCGAAGATGATGCTTGAGGGAGGAAACTTCCTTATTTTCGACGAACCGACGAATCACCTTGACCTCGAATCCATTACCGCGCTTAACAACGGACTTGCCAATTTCAAGGGTTGTATGCTCTTGACTTCGCACGACCAAGAACTTATGAACACCGTTGCAAACCGCATTATCGAGATCGGCGAAAATGGAAAAATCTTCGACCGAAACGTTACCTACGACGAATATATCGATCAAATTTCTTAAATTTAATAAATTTTTGACATTTTTCGACGAATAATGTACAATAGTTAAAAAAATCATACAATAATGCTTTACATTGTACGAAATTTGTTGTATAATAGCAATACAACAAATAAAATTATGCAAAAGGTAGGTAAAGTATTATGTATGAAAAAAGCGTTGTTATATTAGAGGCGAATCGAGAATTGTTAGAAGAATTGAAAAAGGGACTTTCAGAACTTTCTTATCGCGTTTTGTTTGCAGGGGACGACGGAGAAGTCGGGCTTAGGCAAATTTTGGAACACAAACCGGATTTGATTTTAGTGGGAATATTTTTGAAAGGTTGCGATGGGTGCGTCGTGATTCGAGAAACAAAGAAATCTTTTCCTAAAATCAAAGTCATAGCGCTCGGTGTTGCTAGCGACGCCTTAATGGAGCGTGCGATGAGTGAGGGAGCGGATTATTATTTAGTAAAGCCGTTTACCCTTTCTAGCGCTTTTGAACGAGTGAACGAACTTGTCAAAGAGGAAGATTCGAGAGCGCTTTCGCTTATAGGAAAGAAAAAGGCAGTTTCCTTAGACGAGAAAATTAGCGAGATTTTTATCTCTATCGGTATCCCTCCGCATATTAAGGGCTACGCCTATCTTCGCGAGGGGATTAAAACGACCGTTCACGAACCGTATATTATCAACAATGTGACGAAGAAGTTGTATCCAACGATTGCAGAGCATTTTTCCACTTCGCCAAGCAAGGTGGAACGGGCGATTCGCCACGCTATCGAAGTTGCTTGGAATAGAGGTCGGATTGATACGATCAACGCGGTTTTTGGTTCGCGCGTATATTTAGGAACGGAAAAACCAACGAATAGCGAGTTTATCGCGCTCGTGGCGGATAAATTGTTGCTAGAAAACTTAGTGAAGTGAAAAAACGAAAAAGAGGGCTTGGAAAAGTCCTCTTTTTTATACGGCTTTTTATTGATTTTTTTTAATATTTATGATATAATTTGATTGTCATAGGCTTTTTGTGACGATTTTTGAGCATAAAAGGGGAAAAATATGAAAAGAATTGCAACAATCTTGGTAAGTGGAGCGCTTGCCTTGGGATATCTGTCCGGCGGATTAGATGATCAAAAAGCACTTTCCGCACACGCGGTAGGAGAATTGGGATTTTCGGAATATGTTTCGGAGGAATATGCGCCTACAATTGACGGGGTACGCGATGAGATTTATCCTACGACGCATATTACTACCGATCAAACACGAAGAGGGACGAAAGCAGACGTTTATACGTGTTGGAATGAAAGCGGATTATATTTTTTCGTTGAAGTTATTGATTCTTCCATTAATTTATCCGATCGTTGCAATTTATGGGTTTCGGAAAAGTATATTACGGGTCAAAGCGAGTATAATAATTTAACCTATCCGCAGGTGGACGGCGCATGGTTTTTATGCTTGAATCCCGTAGGGGAAAATTTATTTGACGAGCCGAGTTCTCTTAACGGCTACGACTTTGATATGACGGGTAAATATACCGTTGAAACGACGACTTCACAAAATTCCTACACCGTGGAAGTTTATATCCCGCGCACGGGAAAAACGGCGTTTGAACACGGGAACAGTATCGGTTTTGACGTTTCTATCGACGATTTTCTCACGGAAAGTGCCGACGTAGAGGGGCGTGATTCCTACACGAATTGGTACGGAATTAGCTATTATTGGGAATACCCCGCTTGTTTGGGGGAGATCGTTCTAGTGAACAACGACGAGACGAACGGTTCTCCGAGCGTGGACGTGGCGGAAGAAACTTCCTTCGGTTGGATTGCGATACCCACGGCTACGATCGTTTGCGGTTGCGCCGCGATTACGGTTGTTGTTAGTAGAAGGAGAAGAAAAGAGCGCGATTAAAAAATAGCGTAAAAAACAAGCATCGAACTCGATGCTTGTTTTTTGGTGCCGCTGATCGGAGTCGAACCGATACGGAGGATTAGTCCAATGGATTTTGAGTCCATCGCGTCTGCCAATTTCACCACAGCGGCTTTTATTTGACAACGGTTATATTATATATGATCTATCAAAAAAAATCATGCGTTTTTTTGTTTGTTTTTCATATAATTTTTCTCTTTTTGCAATCTTTTTTATTCTTGCCCTTGCAAATTTTTTTAATTCGTGGTAAAATAATAGGGTAAAGTGCAGAAAAAGGGAGATAGTATGGAAAAACTCGTTCTCATTGACGGAAACAGCTTACTCAATCGCGCGTATTATGCAACGCCCGCTTTCACGAATAAAGAGGGTTTTCCTACGAACGCTATTTTTGGGTTTGTGAAGTTGCTTCTTAAGATTGTTTCCGATAAAAAGCCTCAATATATGGCAGTCGCTTTCGATTTGCACGCGCCGACCTTTCGTCACGCGCTGTACGTGGACTATAAGGCAGGGAGAAAGCCGATGCCGGACGATTTAAGAGTACAAGTCCCCGCGCTTAAAGAATTGCTTTCCCTTATGAAAATTACGACGTGTGAGCTGGAGGGATACGAGGCGGACGATATCATCGGAACGCTATCCAAACGCTTTGACGTGAAAACGTTTATCTATACGGGCGATCGCGACGCTTATCAACTCGTGGACGAAACGACGAACGTTTGCTTTACAAAACGTGGGGTGAGCGAAATTTTAGAGCTTTCCAAACAAAACTTCCAAGATGAAATCGGTTTGTCTCCGTGTCAAATTATAGATCTTAAAGCTCTTATGGGCGACGCCTCCGACCATATCCCGGGCGTTGCGGGGATCGGCGAGAAAACCGCGCGCAATTTAATTGCGGAGTACGGCTCGATCGACGACGTGTACGCGCACGTGGAGGAAATCAAAGGCGCGGTACAAAAGAAACTGATCGAGGGGAAGGAAAGCGCGTATTTTTCCTATAAACTTGCCACGATTGACACGAATTGCCCCATTCAAACGACTTTGTCCGACTGCGTGTTTCATTCGGTGTATTCTCAAAGTGTTCGCGCGAAGTTTTCGCAGTACGATTTCAAAAGCTTAGTGGAATTGCCTATATTTGAAGAAGAGGAAAAAACTGCGTCCAACGATAGGGAAAAGGTGGAAACAGCGTATCCTTCCACGGTAGCCGAGGGGGTTGCCTTTCTAGAGAAGAGCGAGGCGCAAGCGGTTGGCGTGTATTTTTCAAAGAAGGTTTTGCACGTAGGACTAAAATTTGAAACAGGGTTTGTTGAGCTTGTTTTTCCCGTTAAAGAAGATCTTTTGTCGGTTGGGTTTTATATAGAAGAACTCGTTCCGCTTTTCGAGTGCCTGTTCACGGGACAAAAACGGCTCGTCACCTTTGATTTGAAAGGATTATTGCATTCTCTTTCCGCCCTTTCGCTTGCGCCCACCGTGCGAATCGAAGACTTGGCGCTTATGAAATATATCGTGGATGGACAAGGCGGGAATGAAAGTCTGGATTATGCCTTGGATTATGCCTCTATTTCCTCCGAGGAGTGTGGAGTGGGGATCATCAAACTCTTCGAACACTACGCTTTGTTAATGAACGAGGCGGAAAAGAAACTGTACGAAGAGATCGAATTACCCCTTGTTTACGTTCTTTTTGATATGGAAAAGTTCGGAGTTTGCGCGGACGTGCAAATTATCGACACGCTTTCGAACAAATATAACGCTGAAATTAAAGATTTGACGAATCAAATCTATGCTTTGGCGGGCGAAACGTTTAATATAAATTCGCCTGTGCAACTCGGCAAAATCCTCTTTGAAAAACTCGGGATTGGGCGGACGGAACAAGGAAAAAGTAAGACGAAAAAGGGCTATAGTACTTCCGCAGACGTTTTAGAACAGTTCAAAGATGAGAGCGAGATTGTTCGCCTCGTTCTTCGGTATCGCCAAATCCAAAAGCTTGTTTCGACCTATTTAGAGGGATTCAAACCGCTTATTCAAAACGGGAAAGTGCATACCACCTATAACCAAACGGTGACGTCGACGGGTAGACTTTCCAGTTCAAATCCGAATTTGCAAAATATTCCCGTTCGTACGGACGAGGGGAGGGAATTGAGAAAAATCTTCAAAGCGAGCGACGGGTGCGTGCTAATCGACGCCGATTATTCGCAAATTGAGCTCCGTTTACTTGCACATATTTCCGATTGCGAGCCATTGAAAGAGGCGTATAACGAACGAAAAGACATTCATACGAGTACGGCTTCGCTAGTATTTAACGTTCCCGAAGAAGAGGTCACCGCGAGCCTCAGAAGAGAAGCGAAAGCGGTAAATTTTGGGATTATTTACGGTATTAGCCCGTTTGGTCTTTCAAAAGATTTGGGTATTTCCGCAAAAAAGGCTAAGGAATATATTGATCGCTACTTTGAAAAATACCCCGAAGTGAAAACCTATATGACGGATAGCGTGAATTCCGCGAAAGAAAAGGGGTACGTACAGACGATTTTCGGTCGAAAGAGAATTATTCCCGAGCTTAAATCATCGAATTTTAATTTGCGAGCTTTTGGCGAGCGCGCTGCAATGAATATGCCTTTGCAAGGGTCGAGCGCGGACATCATCAAGATCGCTATGATAAACGTATTTAACTGCCTTAAAACGGAAAATTTGAAAGCAAAACTCGTTTTGCAAGTGCACGACGAACTGATTATCGATTCTCCAAAAGAGGAAGAGGAACGAGTAAGAGAGATTTTGAAGCGGGAAATGGAGGCGGTGGTCGCTTTGCGCGTGCCTCTTGTCGCCGACGTGGGAACGGGAAACAGTTGGTTTGACGCACATTGAGGGGTATATGTTAGGATACAAAAAGAAAATTGCAATTACGGGTGGAATCGGTAGCGGTAAATCGACCGTTTTATCTCTCGTGAAAAAACTTGGGTTTGAGGGGTTTTCTTGCGATGAAATCTATAAAGAAATTCTAGAATCGCCCTCTTATATCGCCCAAATTTCCGCGAGGTTTCCGCATGCAATCAAAGGCGATTCGATTGATAAAAAAGCCTTATCGTCTATTGTTTTTGCCGATAAAAACGCCTTACAAGATTTGAACGACTTGGCGCATCCTTTGATAATGGAAAGGTTGGAAAGGTGTATGGGCCAAGCGCAAACACATCTCGTTTTTGCGGAAGTTCCGTTGCTCTTTGAAGGAGGTTATAGCGAGCGATTTGATCACGTTTTTGTTGTTTTTAGAAAAAAAGAGGATCGAATTGTCTCCGTTTGTTTGCGCGACCAGCTTCCTGAACAGGCGGTCGTCGATCGTATAAATCATCAATATTCTTATTCCTCACTCGAAGAAAACGATAAGATAATTTTTATCAAAAACGATGGCGATATAGAAACCTTACAAAAAAACCTAGAAGAAATTCTTTCAAAAATACCGATGCCCTTATAAACGAATGAAAAATAAAACCAATCTCTCAAAATTGAGCGGATTGGTTTTATTTTTTAATTTTTAGCTTTGTGCGAGTGAAACATTTATCGTGAAACATTTTTTATAAGTTAAAAATATGGGATATCGGTAAGGGGTAAAAAAGGGGAGAAAAAAGCAAGCGCAAACACCACGTGCTATGCGTGGCATAATAACTATGCTATGCATAACATAATTCCTATGACAAGCATAGTACTTGGTTTTTTGGAAAAAAGTGCTAAAATTATCAAATTATTTTCTTTAGACCCCTTGAAATTTTCTGCAAAATAGTGTATAATGATTACAAAGGATAAAAGCGCTGGGATTTATTGGCTTTTACGGACGATGTTTTTCTAAAAGTGCTTATGGTAAGAGGGATAGTTTGAACAATAAAACATTGGAAAAACAAGCGTGGCTCAAAGATTATAAAAAAGGAAATTTGTTTAGCGCGCAATCTCGTTTTGGCGCGCATTTTTGCCAATTTGATGGCAAAAACGGCGTAATGTTTCGTGTTTACGCAAAGCGCGCTTTGGCGGTTTCCTTGCTTCTATATTCTTCTTCTAATCCAACAAAAAGGGGAAAAATAACGAAATTTCCAATGTCGCAAACAGCTTGCGGTGTTTTCGAACGCTTCGTAGAAGGGATTGGAGAGGGCGTTCGCTATCAATACGAAATCACGACGAAAAGTGGAAAACGCCTTATAAAATCCGATCCGTACGCATTTTTTGCCGACCTATCGAAAAAAGACGGTTTGCGCGCGTCGAAAACGTACGATTTATCAAGCTATGCTTGGCAAGACGGAGAATATTTGGAATCTGTACGACATAAAGATAGTTTCAGTCGTCCTATCCATATTTACGAGGTCAACCTCCTCTCTTGGAAACGGCGAAAAAACGGCGGGTATTATAACTATTTAGAAATCGCGAAAGAACTTATTCCGTACGTAAAGAAAATGGGCTATACGCACGTGGAATTGATGCCTCTTTGTGAGTTTCCGTTCGACGGATCTTGGGGATATCAAACCACGGGGTATTTTGCGATTACCTCTCGTCTTGGCTCTCCGCGGGATTTTAAGCGGTTTGTAGACCTTTTTCACGCGGAAAACGTCGGCGTATTGCTCGATTGGGTGCCCGCCCATTTTCCCAAGGACGATTTTGGGCTTGCGTTTTTCGACGGACAACCTTTTTTCGAGCCGTATCCTAAATGGAAAAGGGAGCATAAGGGCTGGGGAACGCACCTGTTTGACTTTTCGAAAGGGGAAGTAAATTCCTTTTTGATTTCTAGCGCGTTATTCTTGCTCAAAGAATACCATTTAGACGGCTTGCGCGTTGATGCCGTCGCCTCGATTTTATATCTCGATTACGACAAAGGGCAAGGGGAGTGGAAACCGAACAAAAAGGGCGGAAACGTCAATTTGGACGGGGTTTCATTCTTAAAAAAGCTTTGCTTTGCCGTAAAAAAAGAAGTTCCTCACGCGCTTATGATAGCAGAAGATTCGTCCACTTTTCCTTATCTTACGAAACCTTGTGAAGAGGGTGGCGTAGGGTTTGATTATAAGTGGAATTTAGGTTGGATGAACGACACTCTTTCCTATTTCCGCGAAGATCCGATTTATCGTTCGTATCATCACAACAATCTCACGTTCACGATGACCTATGCGTTTAGCGAAAGATTTATCTTGCCGATTTCTCACGATGAAGTGGCGCAAGGAAAAGGATCACTTTGGGATAAGATGCCGGGGAATAACGAGGATAAATTTGCAAACGTTCGCGCTTTTTTAGGGTTTAAGATGGCGCACCCCGGAAAAAAGCTTCATTTTATGGGGGAAGAGATCGGGCAATTGACGGAATGGGATTATCGAAAAGCCGTGCCGTTCTCCTTGTTAAAAGAAAAAAATCACCGAAAACTGCATCGGTACGTCGCTGCGCTCAATCACTTTTATTTGCAAAATAAACCGCTGTACGAAATCGAAGATTCTTGGGATGGATTCAATTGGCTTGAAGCCGACGATCAAAACCGAAACGTTCTTGCGTTTGCAAGAAAAGATCGTTCCCAGAACACGCTGGTCGCCCTCTTTAATTTTTCGGGTTGCGATTGGAAAGGCTATCGTTTGGCGGTGGAAGAAGGGGAATACGCCGTGGTTTTTCATAGCGACGATAAAAGATACGGTGGAACGGGCGCGTTAACACGTAGACGATATAAAACGAAAAATATGACAAGAAATCCAAAGAAATCCGTCCTCACGATAGATATTCCAAGGTTGACTTGTGTATATTTAATAAAAATTCATTAAATCTTAAGGGGGTTTCTATGAAACGAAAAAAACAATGTGTCGCTATGCTACTTGCCGGCGGACAAGGAAGTCGTTTGTATGCGCTTACGAACAATTTGGCAAAACCTGCCGTTGCGTTTGGGGCAAAATACCGAATTATCGACTTTCCTTTGTCGAATTGCATCAATTCGGGTATCGATACGGTGGGGGTATTGACGCAATACCAACCGCTTTATCTCAACGAATATATCGGCAACGGTCAGCCGTGGGATCTTGACCGTGAATTTGGCGGGGTACATATTCTTTCCCCTTATCAAGCAAAGACCCGTTCCTCGTGGTTTGAGGGTACGGCGAACGCGATCTATCAAAATTTACACTTCATTAAAATGTATAACCCCGATTACGTTTTGATTTTGTCTGGCGACCACATTTATAAAATGGACTATTCCGCTATGCTCAAAGCGCATATCAAAAACGGGGCGGATTGTACGATTGCGGCAATAGACGTACCTTTGTCGGAAGCGTCTCGGTTTGGTATTTTGAATACCAATCCCAACGGCTCTATCTACGAGTTTGAGGAAAAGCCGAAAGTTCCCAAGAGTACCCTTGCTTCGATGGGTATCTATATCTTTACTGCAGAAAAACTCTACAAGTATTTGGAAGAGGACGACGCGAATCCGAACTCCTCCAAAGACTTTGGGAAAGACGTTCTTCCCGCCATGCTTCACGCGGGCGAAAAAATGTATTCCTACTGTTTCGAGGGATATTGGAAAGACGTCGGTACGATCGCTTCGCTTTGGCAAGCGAATATGGATCTTCTTGGAGAAAACCCCGAATTTGATTTCACGGATAAAACGCGTAAAATCCATTCGAGGAACCCGCTTGCGCCCGCGGAATATATCGGAGAAAAGGGCGAAATCAACAACGCTATGATCGCTTTAGGTTGCGAGATTGAAGGGGTTGTCAAGAACTCCGTTTTAGGTAGCAACGTCATCGTAGAAGAAGGGGCGATCGTCGAGGATTCGGTGGTTATGGCAGGTTGTCATATCCACGCCGGGGCGCACGTTTCCTATTCGATCATCGACGAGAACGTGACGATCGGTAAAAACGCCGTCGTTGGCAAGAAAAAAGACAAAAAATCGGAAATCGTTGTTCTTGGACGGGACATCGTCGTTGGAGAAAACGTGCAAGTGTTGAGTGGACAAAAACACGAATCGGATATTTTAGAATAAGGGGGGAGGAAAAGTTATGTCAACAGCAGTAGGTGTTATTTTTACAAACGTACATGGGGAAAACGTCCCCGAGCTTGTTCGCCGTCGTACGATGGGTTCGATTCCCTTTGGTAGTCGGTATCGTTTGATTGATTTCCCGCTTTCTAATATGGTCAATTCGAATATTACGACGGTGGGGCTTATGACGAATAGCAATTATCGCTCGCTCATCGACCACATCGGAAGCGGTAAGGACTGGGATTTGGCTCGAAAAGACGGAGGACTTATCTTGTTGCCTCCGTATTCGGACGTCGGGGAAAAACCGTATAGAAACCATTTAGAGGCGCTTTACGGTTTGACGAATTTCTTTAATCACCGCAACGAAAAATACGTCGTGTTGTCGGACGCCAACGCGGTGGCGCGCTTGGATATTTCCGAAATTATCAAATATCACGAAGAAAAGAACGCAGATATTACCCTCGTTACGCACGAAGAGGAACTCGAATCGGCGAATAATCATATGCTTTTGCAATCGGACGCCGACGGAAGAGTGGTGGACGTCAAAATTAAACCCCATCTTCGTGAAAAGACGACTGCGAACGTTTACGTGAACGTAATGATCGCTAACCGCGAGTTCTTGATGCATTTAATCGAGGATTGCCGTGCGAACGGTTGTAGAAGTTTGAGCCAAGACGTTATTTTCAAACAAATGCACAGTTTGAAGATCTACGAATATAACTTCAGAGGGTTTTACGCGACGATCGACTCGATGTCTACCTATTATAAACACAGTATGTCTCTTCTCAAAAAAGACGTACGAAACGAATTGTTCGGCGCGAGAGATATCTATACGAAAGTTCGCGATAGCGCGCCGTCCAAATACGGCGAACAAGCGATCGTGAGAAACTCGCTGATTTCCGACGGCTGTGAAATCGAGGGGACTGTGGAAAACTCCATTCTCTTCCGTGGCGTTCGCGTGGAAAAAGGCGCGGTCGTGAAAAATTCGATCGTGATGCAAGATTCTATCATTGCCACCAACGCTTCGCTCGATTGCGTGATTACCGATAAAAACGTCGTCGTGACGGCAAAACGTACTCTAATTGGTCACGAATCGTTGCCGTATTACATAAATAAAGGCACGAAGCTCTAATCTTTTCAATTCTGGTTTGAAAAAGGAAAAATGGGAGAAACTAATATGGAAAACAAAAAGAAAGCAACTCCAAAAACAGCCTCTACCGCCAAAAAAAAAGACGTTGTTTCCATCTCGTCGCCCAAACGGAATACGACTGGAGCAAAAAAGAAAACCGTCGCGATTACACCCAAAAAGAAAGTGCTTTTCGTGGCGTCTGAGTGTACGCCGTTTATGGCAACGGGCGGTCTTGCGGAGGTAATAGGATCTCTTTCCAAGACGCTTGCGAAAGACGAAAACTACGACGTGCGCGTGATTATGCCTCTGTATTCGGAAATGAAAGAAGATCATCGTCATCGCTTGCAATATCTCGGTAATATCTTCGTTTCGCTTTCTTGGAGAAATCAATATTGCGGTATTTTTTCCTATGAAGAAAACGGCGTGACGTTCTACTTTTTGGATAACGAATATTATTTCAAACGGCAGGGGTGCTACGGTTATTACGACGATGCAGAACGCTTTGCGTTTTTTAGCAAGAGCGTTTTGGACGTGATGCCTTTCATCGGTTTTTATCCCGATATTATGCATTGCCACGATTGGCAATCGGCACTTTCCGTCCTGTATTTGAAAACGATGTATTGTCAGCGTCCCGAATATCAATTTATCCGCGCGATCTTTACCATTCACAACATCGAATACCAAGGACAATACGGTATGGACGTTTTGGGCGACGTGTTCGGAATTCCAAGCGAATACCATTATTTATTCGAATATCACGGCGGTGTCAATCTTATGAAAGGCGCAATTGAATGCGCGGAAACTTTCTCTACGGTAAGTCCTCGATATGCAAGCGAGATTAAAACGGCGGAATACGCGCACGGGCTCGAAGAAATTATCGTAAGAAATCATTTCAAGCTCCGCGGTATTTTGAACGGGATCGACGTTGATTTTTACAACAGCGAAAACGATCCGTCTCTTCCCCAAAACTTTACGGCGGAGGATTTGACGGGAAAGGCGATTTGTAAAAGGGAACTGCAAAAATCTTTGGGACTTCCCGAAAGAGACGTTCCAATGATTGCGATGATCACCCGCCTCGTTTCGCATAAAGGGTTGGATTTGGTTTGCGAGGTTTTGGAGAACATTCTTCAAGAGGACGTTCAATTCGTGTTGCTTGGCACGGGCGATAAAGGCTACGAAGATTATTTCAAGGCGATTGCGGAGCGTTATAGCGACAAGATGAAAGCGATGATTATCTTCAACGGCGCGCTTTCTCGGAAGATTTACGGTGGGGCAGATTTATTCTTGATGCCCTCAAAAAGCGAGCCTTGTGGACTTTCTCAAATGATCGCCTCTAGATACGCGACCGTTCCCATCGTACGGGAAACGGGCGGACTTTACGATAGCATTCGTCCCTACGGAGCAGGAGGAAACGGATTTACCTTTTCTTCCTACAACGCATACGACATGTTGTACGTCATTCACGAGGGATTGGATCTCTACAAGAAAAAAGAGGCGTGGAACGAATTGTTGCAACGGGTTCTCAAAGAGGATTTCTCATGGAATCGCTCCTCGGAAGAATACAAAAAATTGTATACGGATACGTTAAATTTAAAAAAATAATAGAACGACCCGTTCTATAAAAGAATATAAGCAAGAATAGGAGTTAGACAAAAATAGTATGGAAAAAAAGGATGTAGGCACCAAAGTGAACGCGTTAGAGATGATCGAAGGGAAACTGTCTCGTTATTTCGGGGTAGTTCCGTCCGAGGCGACGAAAGAACAGCTTTATAAAGCGGTGGTAATGAGCGTACGAGATATTATGCTCGTCAAACGCCAAAAATTCCATCACGCAAGAAAGCGTGAAAAAGCAAAACGGGTATATTACCTCTGTATGGAATTTTTGATGGGCAGATCGCTCAAAAACAGCGTTTTTAACCTCGGCGTTCAAAAGGAATTCGAAAAGGCGCTCAAAGAATATGGTACGACGCTGGAAGAACTCTACGAGCTCGAGCCGGACGCAGGACTTGGAAACGGTGGGCTTGGACGCTTGGCTTCCTGCTTTTTAGACGCGCTCGCAACGGGTGATTATCCTGCGATGGGCTTTTCCATACGCTACGACTACGGACTTTTCAAACAAAAGATTATCGAGGGTTGGCAAACGGAATTGCCCGACGTATGGTTGCCGGGCGGGGAAGTTTGGTTGACGCAAAGAAGCGACAACGTTTTTAGAGTGAAATTCGACGGATACGTAGAAGAAAAGTGGACGGAACACGGGTTGGAATCCATTTATCGCGACGCTAAAGAAGTGGAAGCGGTTGCTTACGATTTGATGGTGTCCGGATACGACAGTAAAGGCGTTTCCGTCCTTCGACTTTGGAAAGCGAAGAGCGTCCAAAACTTCGATATGAAACTCTTCTCGCAAGGGGAGTATTCCGCCGTGATGAAAGAGGATAACGAGGCGGAATTGATCTCTAAAGTGTTATATCCCGCGGATAATCATATGGAGGGGAAATCGTTGCGCTTAAAGCAACAATATTTCCTCGTTTCGGCGTCCTTGCAGAACATTTTGATGGATCACAAGCGCCGTTTCGGTTCGCTTTCCTCCTTGCCTGATCTTGCGGCAATCCACTTGAACGATACCCACCCTGCGCTTGCGATTCCCGAGCTTATGCGACTTTTAATCGACGAAAACGGTATGAGCTGGGAGGAAGCGTGGGACATTACGACTTCTTGTTGCGCGTACACGAATCACACCGTCCTCGCCGAGGCGCTCGAAACTTGGCCGGAGGATTTGATCGCGCGGAAATTACCCCGTATTTACACGATATTAAAGGAAATCAACCGAAGATTTTGCGAGGATTTATGGAAGAAACACCCTGGGGATTGGGATCGCATTTCTCGTATGGCGATTATTTCTTATAATACCATTAAAATGGCGAACTTGTCCGTGCACGGTTCCCACTGCGTCAACGGTGTTTCCGGTTTGCATAGCAACATTATTAAAAAGAGCATTTTCCGTGATTTTTATGAAGACAACCCCGAAAAATTCACCAACGTGACGAACGGGATCGCACACCGTAGATGGCTCAATCAATCGAATCCCGAGCTTTGCGCGCTTTTGAACGACTGCATCGGCGAGGGGTATGCTAAAGACGCGTCCAAACTTGCGGAGTTTAAGAAGTTTGAAAAGGACGAAAGCGTTCTGAAACGTTTGGAAGAGATCAAGATGCTCAAAAAACAACAATTTTCCGACTTTGCTTACAAAAAGCAAGGCGTCGTGATTGATCCAAACACGATCTTCGACGTGCAAGCGAAGAGAATGCACGAATACAAACGTCAACTTCTCAACGTCTTGCATATCATTCACGATTACGTCTTACTCAAAGAAAACCCCGATCTTCCGATGCAACCGAAAACGTATATATTCGCTGCAAAAGCTGCCGCAGGATACTATATGGCGAAGAAGATTATAAAACTCATATGCTATTTGTCTGAAGACATCAAAAAGAACCCGAAAATCCGTGAAAAACTCAACGTTGTGTATATGGAAGATTACAACGTGACGATGTCGGAAAAATTAATGCCCGCCTCAGAAATTTCCGAGCAAATTTCCTTGGCGGGAAAAGAAGCTAGCGGAACGGGGAATATGAAGTTTATGATCAACGGGGCGCTCACGATCGGAACGCTCGACGGCGCTAACGTTGAAATGTCGGAAAAAGTAGGTATGAACAATATCTTCATCTTCGGCTTAAAGGCAGAAGAAGTGTCGCAAATTTGGAGCAACGGTTATTCAGCAAGCATATATTATAACCAAGATCCCGCTTTACGTAAGATCATCGAGGCTCTTATCGTTGGCTTTAACGGAGAATCGTTTGCGGATATAGCGAATTATTTGTTGACCGGCTCGCCCGTTGCGGATCCGTATATGTGTATGGCAGACTTCGAGTCTTACGTCTTAACCCAAAATAAATTATCCGAACTTTATATGAACGATAAATTGAGCTGGAACAAGAAATCTCTTTGCAATATTGCAGCCGCGGGTTATTTTGCAGCCGATCGCAGTATCAAAGAGTATGCGGAAAATATTTGGAATTTGAAACCTTTACGATAAAAAATGAAATTATATTTTAACCCTTTGGATGCCACCTGTAAGTCGATTACGGGTGGCGTTCGAGAAAAGGAAGAACTTCAACTGAATATTTACGCCTACGAAGAGGAAGGGGAACACAAGCAAGAGCAAACCATCACCTATTCCGACGCTTTTTTATTGCTTTGTAAAGACGGGGAAACGGAAAAGGCGTATCCTATGCAAAAAACTGATTTCGGTTGGTCGATTACCTTCTCGATAGATAAAATAGGACTGTATTATTATTCTTTTGCTTTATTAGACGGATATTTGAGCGAGGGAAAGGGCTTGAACGGTGTTTTTTCCTATCAAAAGGGCAAATATTATCAACTCCTCGTGTCTACGGCGGACTATTCCACCCCCGAATGGTTCAAGGGAGGAACGATGTATCAAATCTTTCCCGACCGTTTCCATAAAAAGGGAACTATGCCAGACATAACAGGCAGAGTGGCAAGAAAATGGGGGGAAACGCCGTATTTTAGGCCGAACGAAAACGGAAAAGTGTTAAATAACGATTTTTTCGGCGGTAATTTCAAAGGAATTGAAGAAAAACTCGGGTATTTAGCCGATTTAGGCGTGACAACCGTTTATTTGAATCCAATTTTCTTGGCCGCGTCCAACCACAGATACGATACTTCCGACTATAAAACGATTGATCCTATGCTTGGAACGGAAGAAGATTTTGCCTCGCTTATTAAAACGGGCAAAAAATACGGTATTTCCTTTATTTTAGACGGCGTATTTAACCATACGGGCGACGATAGCGTCTATTTTAATAAATACGGTAGATTTTCAAGCGTAGGGGCGTTTCAATCGAAAAAATCGCCGTATTTTGATTGGTACACCTTTAAAAAATATCCTAATCAATACGAAAGTTGGTGGGGTATTGATATTTTACCGTCCGTCAACGAAAATTCGCAGTCGTATCAGGATTTTCTCTTTGAAAAAGGCGGAGTTTTGGATAAATGGCTTGGGTTTGGAATCGGTGGCTACCGTTTGGACGTAGCGGACGAATTACCCGATTTTTTCCTTAAAAAACTGCGAAAATCGGTAAAAACAAGCAATCCGAACGCCGTTATTATTGGAGAAGTTTGGGAGGACGCTTCGAATAAAATTGCCTATCAAGTCCGTCGGGAATATTTGCAAGGCTTGGAACTGGATAGCGTGATGAATTATCCGCTTAAAAACGCCATAATTTCTTATCTTAACACAGGAAAAGCAGAGATATTATCGGAAACCATTCGCATTTTAGTCGACCATTATCCCAAGGAAACGCTTGATTCTTTGATGAATATATTAGGTACGCACGATACGGCTCGTGTTTTGACGGTTTTGGGCGGAAATACCTGTAAAACCAAGGAAGAAATGGCGAACCCAAGCAATAAATTGTCTGATTTTGAACGCCAAAACGCTATTAAAAAGTTGGAAAAAGGGGCGGTTTTACAATTTTTCTTGCCTGGTGTACCCTGCGTTTATTACGGCGACGAGAACGGTCAAGAAGGGTATATAGATCCGTTTTGTCGCGGTTGTTTTGATTGGTCACATATCGACCCGCTTCAAGAACATTATAAAAAGCTTGGGAATATTCGTAAAACCTATCAAAACGTATTAAAAGACGGAAAATTCGACGAAATTTATGCGGGGCGAGGTTTGTTTGCTTTTCAACGTGAAAACGAATTTGGGTGTATTTATTGTTTCGTAAATAATTCCTCGGAAAAGTTTTTATGGAAAAGCGACGTTCCGATGAAAAATCTTTGGACGAATGAAATTATCCAAAATAATTTTTCCATAGACGGAAATTCATTCGGAATTTATGTAAGAATGGAAAATGCGAAAAAATAAACGTCGAAGAGATTTTTTAGAAAAAATCGAAAGTACGAGCAAATAACCGTTGAAAGATTTTATTAGTAAAAATACGAGAAAAATATAAAAAAAACAAAAACCCGCTATTTTTACTCTATTTATACCCCTAACATTTCGTAAAATCTGTATTTTACGAAATGTTAAAACAATCGGCTTGTTTAATCTTACCCCTCCACTATCCTATCAAAACCTCTCTAAAATCAAGGAATTGGGCGGTATTTTTAGCACTTTTATTTCAAATGAAATACGTTTAGTAGTTTCATTTGGATAAAAAGGGGTTTTGTAGAGGGGTAAAAGCGGATCGTTCAAGTATTTCCCCTACTTTTGGGGCGATTTTTATATAAAAATCTATAAACATTTCGGGAAATATCTTTATTTCCTTGACTTATTTTTGAAAAATCGCTACAATGAAGATATGAAACAAGGAAATTACTATAACAAACGTAATATTCAAGACATTGATCGAATCGAGGAGCTTTTGGAGGAGCTTCCCGCCTTTTGCGCCGATTATTTTATCGGGATTGAGGCGACGGCGAGTTGTCAAACCCGATTGAAGTACGCATTTGACTTGCGTATTTTTTTTGATTTCCTTTGCAAAAAGAAATTTCGCGGGAGATCCCCTCTCGAAATTACGCTGGAACACTTAGAAAGCGTGACGAGCAACGATATCGAACAATTTTTGAGCTATTTATCCCACTATGAGTTTAGAGATAAGTATTTATCTTGCGACGAACGAGCAAAAGCGAGAAAACTTTCCGCCGTTCGCGCCATTTTTAAGTTCTTTTTTAATAAGGGGATGATCGACGTGGATAATTCCGCCAAGGTGCGTACCCCTAAAATCCACGAAAAAGAGATTATTCGCTTGGAATCGGAAGAAGTATCTCGCCTCATTCATACGGCGGAAACGGGATCGGGGCTCTCCAACCACGCCTCGGGGTATCATGAAAAAACGAAAATTCGCGATACGGCGATCCTTTCCCTATTCTTGGGCACGGGAATTCGTATTAGCGAGCTGGTTGGCTTGGATAACGACAGTTTTGACTTTTCCAATAATTCTTTCGTGGTGACGAGAAAAGGCGGAAATCACGCAATTTTATATTTTTCCGATGAAGTTGGCTATGCCTTAAAGGAATATATTTCCCAAAAAGCGGGCGATCCGAAGATTCCACAAGGCGAGAACGCGTTTTTCCTTTCGATGCAATATAAACGCATCAACGTGCGTTCGGTGGAAATTTTAGTGAAAAAATACGCTAAAATCGTCTCCCCTCTGAAAAAAATTACCCCCCACAAACTTCGTAGCACGTACGGTACGAGGCTTTATAACGAAACGAACGACATTTATATTGTCGCCGACGTTTTAGGGCATAGAGACGTAAACACCACGAAAAAACACTACGCCGCCATCAACGAAAATAATCGAAAAAAAGTCGCTGACGCCGTAAAACTGCGTCAAGACGAAGAATAATCCCCTATGCAAGAAACGATTGAAAAAATTTATATAATCCAACCGATCACCAAGCAAACGTCGGAAAATTACCTCGTTTTATGGGAAGAGGCGGTTTCCTTAATTGAAAGCGCGGGCGCGCAGTATGTCGGCACGATTTATCAAAATATCAAGGAAATCAATCCCGCCACCTATATTGGCGAGGGTAAACTGGCTCAGCTCAACGACGTTTTAAGCGGTTTGGAGGATATAACCATCCTTTTTAACGGCGAGTTATCCCCCTCTCAAACCCTCAACATCTCCTCTGCCGTCGGCGAAAGAAAAGTCATTGACCGCACCACCCTCATTTTGGACATTTTTGCCAAAAACGCGAAGAGCAACGAGGGAAAATTACAAGTCGAACTCGCGCAACTTAAATATATCTACCCTCGACTAAAAGGCAAAGGTCTTGCCCTTTCAAGGCTCGGCGGTGGCGTTGGAACACGCGGGCCTGGGGAAACGCAACTCGAAACCGATCGAAGATATATTCGCGGTCGTATTCAATTTTTGGAAGAACGTCTAAAAGAGACGGAGAAGCGTAGATCGTTACAGACAAAGCGCAGGGAAAAAGAGGACGTAAAAACGATTGCGCTTGTTGGGTACACCAACACCGGCAAATCCACCCTTATGAATTTACTCACGAATTCCCACGTGTACGTGCAAAACGAATTATTTGCAACCCTCGATCCCACCGCGCGCTCCTTTACCATAGAAGATATCCCCTTTTTGCTCGTCGATACGGTCGGTTTTTTGCAAGATTTACCCCACCACCTCATCGAATCCTTCAAATCGACGCTAGAAAGCGCGTTGCACGCAGATCTTGCGCTCATCGTATGCGATGCGTCTGGGGAATACGAAATGCAACTCAAAACCACGCTGGATGTCTTGCAAGACCTTGGTTTTTGCTCTCCCTATCTCGTCGTAATGAACAAGAGCGATCTTTGTGGACAACACGACCTTTTTCCGAGCAAGAGTATCGCTATTTCGGCAAAAGAAAACAAAGGGATCGAACGGTTAAAACAAGCGATATTAAAGGAATTTTCAAAAGATTTCCTATTTTGCGAACTGTTTATTCCCTACGAAAAACTCTCCGCGTTCGGAAAAATAAGAAACCGTCTTATCGAGCGTTCCTCTTCGTTTAACGACGTAGGTCAACAAATTTTTGCAGTGCTCCCTGTGCAATATATCGAAAGTTTTCAGCCGTATATTGTAAAACGAAAAACTTTATAAAAAAACTGCGAGAATTTTCTCGCAGTTTTTTATTCCTTATATTCTTCTGGATTCAAGAAAACTTTATCAATTTTGATAGAGGCGACGTCTTGTACTTCGATACATTTTCCACAGTTGTCGCAGACTTTGTTGGGATCTAAATCACACGTTTCACATTCCATACATCCGATACAATCCCGTTCGTATAAGACGCATTTTTGCGTATGATCTACTTTTTTCATTGGATTTTTCCTCCACCAAAACAATATTTGCCTATAATATAGCATAAAAAATAAAAAAAATCAATCATTTTACATAAACATTTGTTTGCATTTTGTAAAAAAATATGCTATACTAAGCTTGTAGGTACTTACATAGGAGAAAAGAAATGATTGATGAAAGAAAATTATTAAGCGTCATGGATTATATTCGCAAATTTTCCGAAGAGAACGGATACACCCCTTCCGTTCGGGAAATTGGCGCGGAATGTGGCATAAAATCCACCGCCACCGTGCATAGTTATATTGAACGATTACAAGACAAAGGTTATTTGATTAAAACGGACAATAAAAAACGCTCCGTTTCCCTCAATCGTTCCTCCGGTGTGAACATTCCCTTGATCGGTACGGTCACCGCAGGTCAACCGATTTTAGCGTATGAAAATTACGAGGATTATTACACCTTCCCCTCTACCGAATTTAAGGGTGACCAATTGTTTATGCTTCGCGTACAAGGTTCTTCCATGATCGACGCCGGAATCTATAACGGCGATAAAATCGTGGTAAGACGCCAAGAAACGGCGGAAAACGGCGAAATTATCGTGGCGCTCGTCGAAGATTCGGCAACGGTCAAACGTTTCTTCAAACGGGACGGAAAAATCGTATTACATCCCGAAAACGAAACGCTTTCGGATATGATTTTTGAGCCGAACGAAGTTTCTATCTTAGGAAAAGTCGTTGGCCTCATTCGAAATTACAAGGCTTAAATTGAATTATGGAGTAAAAAAGGATTGCGCTCTTGCAATCCTTTTTTGTTATAGGTTTTTCAAAAGGTAAATTTCGTTTTCCGTCAATTTACGAACTTGTCCTCTATCGAGGGCTTTCAAGGTCAACGGGCCTATTTTAATTCTACGGAGCAAAGAAACGTTTTTTCCGATCGCCTCAAACATACGACGAATTTGTCTGTTTTTACCCTCAGTAATGACGAGTTCTACTTTCGTATACGCCTTGTTGGTTTCTACGATATGCGCCTTGCATTTTTTCGTTAAAACGCCGTCGAGTTCTACCCCCGAACGAATGGGGTTTAGGTCTTTTTCCGTCAACGTTCCCTCTATTTTTGCAAGATAGGTCTTTTGAATTTCATTGCGCGGGTGGGTGAGCGTATAAGAAAGATCGCCATCCGTGGTTAAAATCAAAAGTCCTTCCGTGGCGAAATCGAGCCGTCCGACAGGGAATACGCGACCAACGCCTTCCGGCAATAAATCCATCACCGTTTTTCGTCCTCTATCATCCTTGACCGTGCAAACAATCCCTTTCGGTTTATTCATAACGTAATATTCGTGTTCTTTTTCCATGTGAGCGACGGGTACGCCGTCCACGAGTACTTCGTCGTTTTCGTTGATCATTTCACCCAAAACGGCGATTCTACCATTGATCGTCACTCTACCCGCTTCGATCATTTCGTCTGCTTGGCGACGGCTTGCAACCCCGTTATCGGCTAAAAATTTGTTGATGCGCATATAAGGGAACTCCTTTTCGTTCTTCCCTTATAGTTTATATAAAAACACGGAAAAAAGCAACCGATTTGCGAGATAAATTTTCATTTGGCCTACTATTTCGCCCGTTTTTTTTCTCGTATAATCTTCAAAATGTTGCGTCTCTTTACGAATATATCCCCGCTCTTCTTCTAAAAGAGGGAAATATACGTCTTTCGCGGTATGCGAGAGGATTCGCCTATTCTCGCTTTTGAGTTCAATCGGCGTCGTTTGATCTACTATTTTTGAAGAGGTATAATCCTTAAAACAACCGTCTAACAGTTCACACGAGCGTCCGTAGGTGTTTGAACAAGAGAGAACGACGCATACGAGAGTCATATTCCCTCGTTTTGCGGAAGAAACGAGGCATTTCCCCGCCTCTTTCGTATAACCCGTTTTCACACCGATCGCCCCCTCGTAGAGATGCAACATTTTATTTTTATTTTTCCATTGTTTTGGCGCGTAATAGGTTGTGGATACGATTTCTGCAAATACGGGGTTTTCGAGGGCGTAAGCCGTTATATACGCTAAATCTCTTGCCGACGTATAATGATTCTTACAAGGCAACCCGTGTGGCGTGATAAAATGGCTGTGCAAACTCCCTGCTTTTTGCGCCGTTTCATTTAGAAGGACGGAAAATTGCTGAAGGGAGCTTGCGGTGAGTAAGGCAAGCGCTACCGCGGAATCGTTGCCGGAGCGCAACATCAGTCCGTATAATAACTCGCGGATCGTATATTCATCTCCAACTTTTAGGTAGATAGACGATCCCTCTATTCCAACCGCCTCCATGGGTATTCTTCTTTTTTCATCTATATTCTCGCAGTGTTCTAAAACGGTGATTGCCGTTAAAATTTTCGTGGTGCTCGCCATGGGCAACGCTTTATCGCCGTTCATTTCGAATAAAATTCGACGAGAGCCAACGTCTATTACGCACTCCCCTTTTGAAAATCCTTCCGCGCTTGCCGTTAAACTTTCTTTTGTAAAGAAAAAAAGGAAAGATGTTACGGCGACGATTAAAAGCAATCGTTTCCAACCCATTCTTTTCATATTATTCTCCCATCGTAATACTTTTTACGATATCGCTCGCCTTTTCGATCAACGTGTCTAAAGGCTCGTCTGTAATACGCACGATACGGCAACTTTTTCCATCGTCTAATAAAAATCCAAGCGGTTTTAAGCTTACGACCGTACCGTTTCCCCCAGCAAACGGCATTTCATTTACCTCTTTAATAACTTTTACGTCGCCGTATTCTCCGCCCCCGATGAGTGAACCGATCGTAATTTTAGAAAAGGGAATAATTTGAAATCCACTAGCCGTTGTAATCGCTGTTCCCATGACCATATCTGCATTCGTAAAAACGTTCAACAAGTCTTTTTGTTCCATCAACCGATGAAATCCATTCCCTTTTTCTGCCATAAAATCCTCCATTTTTTATATAAAAATTTAATAAATCTCTTTACAATTCGCCAAATATTCAACCAAAAAACGCTATGAACGGTTATATTCCAAGCGTCTCCATTTACGATAAGCAGTCGGTGCTCGTTTTCCTTGATTTTTTTATTTCTCCAAAAAAAATCCGATAGTTGCATATATACTTGCGAGGGTATAAAATAGTCGCATCCCGTTTGAATCATCGTTCTCATCGTGTGAAAATGAAAGGATTTGAAAACGGAAAATTGCTTTTTGCCACTTTCCATATCAAAAAACGGCAACAATATCGCTCTTTTCTTTCCTACGTGGAACGCTAAACCTTGTTCATATAGCGTTATATAACCGCCCAACAATTTGACGAGCCCAAAAAATCGAATAGAAAAAATAGCTTTTTCTTTTTTGCTATCTACGTGCAAATCCCCTACGAAATAGATAGGAATAAACAATAAAACGAGCGTTATTCCAAGCGATATAAAAAGCAATCTGCCCATACAAACAATATGGGCAGATTGTGAAAAAATATGTAATTTATTGCGTTATTGCACTTTAATAATACCGTCTTTGATATCTCTTAAGAAATCGGGAAGTTCAAAGCCGTCCGCGTCAAAGGCAGGCGATTCTTCCTCTACGGCGTTAGGATCGTATTCCTCTTTTTCGTATAAGTATCCCTCCGATTCTGCAGCGGTGTTGATCAGCGCAATTTGTTTCATAAGTTCGTCGTAATCAGGAAGTTCTTGCAAGGATTTTAACTTAAAACGTCTAAGGAAATTATCGGTCGTCGAGTAAAGAGTCGGAGTTCCTACGGCGTCCTTTTTCCCGCAAGGCTCGATCATATCCAAGCTAAGAAGGGTGGAAATTGCATAGTCGCTATTCACCCCACGAACTTGCTCTAACTCACGGCGGGTAATCGGTTGTTTATAAGCGATAATTGCCGCGCATTCCAAAATCGTACGCGTAAATTCTTTCTCACGAATGGGGTTGAGAACGGTTGCCACTTCCTCTTTATAGTCGGGATTGGTTGCAAGTTGTAATTTGTGGTTAATATGTAACAATCGAATCCCACATTCTCCGCTATATCTACGTTCTAATTGACGGATGCTTGCATCCATTTCCTTTTTATTAACGTTCAATTTTTCACGCAAATCATCAATAGCAACGGGTGTTCCGCAGGCAAATAAAATTGCCTCAATTATATTCGTCAATTTCTCCAATTTCGTCCTCCTCATTCCAATCGGGGTTCTTTTCAATGATAATATTTGAGAAAATATCTTCTTGGGTCACCCGCAAGAATTGATGTTTTAATAATTCCAAAAGCGCTTGAAAGGTCGTCACGACTTCCGCTCTTTCGGTTTGGCTTTCAAATAAATCGTCGAACAAAATCTTTTCGTTCGTGGAAACTTTTTCACGGATTTTAAGAATTTTATCTTTGACGGTGTAGGGATCGCGGGGAATACTCTTTTTTGAACCGATATCGCTTGCTTTAATCCCCTCTCTGCGGAGCATTAGCTTAGCAAAGGCTTGTACGAGTCCGTCTAACGTAAAATCTTTGTATTTCACTTGCGGTTTTCCAACGTCGGGATCGGGCTGTTTGAAGAAATAGCCGACCGTTTCCATTTCTTTTAATTTCTCGGCTTTTTCCTTGATGATTTTATATTCTTCAAGCGCTTGAATAAGTTCTTGTCCGGGATCGGTATCCGCCCAATCGTCCGGCATACCAAAATCGTCGTCGGGAGGCGGAATCAAGCTTCTCGCTTTGATGTTGATGATCGTTGCGGCGATGTTCAAATAATCGCTCGCTTTTTCCATATCCAAGTATGGCAACCCTTTCATATACGAAAGGAATTGTTCTGTCACTTGCGAAACGAAAATGTCTTTGATTTCGATCTCTTCTTCTTTGATGAGATGGAGCAATAAATCGAGCGGTCCCTCGAAATTATCTAAAACCGTCGTATAATCTACTTCCGTTTCGAAATTTTTTACGTTTTCCACTGTTAATTTTTCCAAAATACACCTCACGTGCAATTATAAAACAAGTTTCCAAATCCAATCAATCGGTTTGGTTAAAAATTTCGTTGCGTAATCCATAACCCTTTGCAATACGTTGGAATAGTAAAATAAACTCATTCCCGTACGGGAAAGCAAGCTATTGCAAACGAACGACCATGCGATGAGTCCAAGCAAAATATACTGGCCGTTCCGTCTTAAAAACCAATAGATTTTTCCATGTTTTTTATCCATGGCTTCCAACGCCCGAAACCCGTCGAGCGGATATAAGGGAAATAGGTTAAACGCGCAAAACGTTATGGAATACAAGAATAAAGAAGTAAAGAAATCAACGAGAAAGGTGTGACCGAGCGTTTGTGGGGTTGCGCTCCATGCCCAATCAAGGACGAGGACGCAGATCGGAAAAATCAACAAAGCGAACAAAAAGTTCGTCAATACTCCAGCAATCGACGTCCAAAATTCTCCCCATCGTTTGTTTTTGAAATTGTACGGATTTACGGGAACGGGTTTTGCCCAACCAAAGCCGGCAAAAGCGAACAAAACCAGCCCCAAAGGATCGAAATGTCGCATCGGATTGAGCGTTAAACGTCCGCTATGCTTAGGGGTTGGGTCACCACACTTATATGCGACGAAAGCGTGGGAAAATTCGTGCATCGTCAACACGATTGCGACAGCAAAAAAACTCGCTAAAAGTTCAATAAAATCCATGATACTTCTATTATACTTATTTTTCTTCGAAAAATCAAGCGTGTGAAAGCAATTTCTTTTGAAAAAGCGACGAATTTATAACAAATAAGAAAAATACGCAAGAAAAAAAAGCGGAAAAAATTTCCGCTTTTACGATTAATAATTCCATACGTTTGCAAGGTCTTTGATTCGATCCCACCAGCTCGCCGATTTTACCGATTCGTTGGCTACGATAGGCACGCGATCCACTTCGATATGGTTCTTATACAAAAGGATTTCCCCCACGGTTTCACCGGCTTTAATCGGAGCTTTTATTTTGCTTTTCAGTTGAATTTCGATATTCACTTCATCTTGCTCGTTTTTCTTTGAGAAAATATAAACGGATCTCATAGGTTTAACCATAACGTAATCGACCTTTCCGCCTACTACTTTCGCTTTCTCAGACAAGGGATTATTGCAGTCTATCGCCGTTTTCAAAGTGTAATTGGCAAACGCGTAATCGAACATCGTTCGGACGTCTCTAAAACGCTCGTCGCTCGTTTTTTCACCGATTACGACGGAAATAATTCGCATTCCGCCACGCTTTGCCGTCGCTGCAAGACAAAATCCCGCTTGACTGGTAAAACCTGTCTTTCCCCCGTCGCACCCTTCGTAAAAACGCACGAGACGGTTCGTATTGGAGATTTCCGTATATCTGCCCTTCGGATGATAAAAACGATCCGTCCAAATCTTGGAAAAGCGGAAATATTCCTCGTTTTTCGTGAGTTCTCTTAAAAACAGCGCGACATCTTTGGCGCAAGAATATTGCGGTTCTTTCGGTAAGCCCGTGCAGTTGGTGAAAAGAGTGTTTTCCCCGCCTAACTCCTTTGCTTTTTCGTTCATACGTTCGCAAAAAAGAGCCTCGCTCCCAGCTATTTTTTCAGCCATTGCCACACAACTATCGTTTGCGGAACATACGACGATGCTCTTTATTAAATCTGCCACTAAATATTCCCCGTTCGTCTCTAGAAAGACTTGAGAACCGCCCATGGAAGATGCGTTATCCGAAACGGTGATCATTTCGTCAAGGCTTAAATTCCCTTGTCGAATCTCGTCAAAGCAAAGAATGAGCGTCATAATTTTACACATACTCGCAATCGGCAAATGCGCCGTTTCGTTTTGCGCGTATATTACCGTTCCACTATCGTAATCCATCGCATAGGCGGACTTCGCATGCAAGCATAGATCCAGGTTTGCGCTCGTAGAAGATACGACGCTACTTTCGGCGATAGCAATAGCTTTTTCAGAATGATGTTTGGGTATGAGTACAAAAGAAAATAGACAAAACGTCAAACAAGATATAAAAAACTTTTTCATATCCTTATTGTTTGTCTATTTTCGTATATTATACCTACTTTATCCTTAAAAAAAATGATAAATCGGTCGGAAAATGAGAAATATCGTGAGAAGTTCAAAAAGTAAAATTAGAATGTAATATACCAAAAATGCGTACGTATGCGGTGCAACTTCGTGAAAGCAGTTGACTTTTCTACGATTGAGAAGCCCTACCGAATCGTAAAAACAAATACAATAAACGCTCTTTGCGCTCCATTTGAGAAGATAAAACGGCAAAAATACAAAGATACAAACGGCAATTCCGCTAATTTTATAGATGGAAAAGATTAAAATGGTTAATTTCCCAAGGCTCACCGCCTTAAAAAACTGATATATCCATAAAAAAAATTGTAAAATTGGGCAAAAACATGCTAAAAGGTATAAAAACAGGAAAAAAGCAAGAGCAATAAGGTTTTTCCATATAAAATAGAAAAAACCGCTTGTAAAAATCGCCTCTACGTAGTCCCTAACGTAGTCGTCTAAATAGGATTGAATGGAATATTGCTCTCGAATTACTATGCCTAACAATATACCTATGACAAGCATAGCAATATGCAATGTCACACATAGTTTTCGATTTTTAATCACTTCGAGCGGTTTTTGCAATAAAAAAGAAAGAAAATTCATACCTTTATATATGAATTTCCCCTCTTGATTATGCTATATTTATTCTTTTAACATCGTTTGGATATATATTCCATACCCTCTTGTTGGATCGTTGACGAATACGTGCGTGATCGCCCCAATCACCTTATTGTTTTGTATAATAGGGCTACCGCTCATCCCTTGCACGATACCGCCCGTTTGCGAAATCAATTCTTTATCGGTAATTTTAATGACGTAATTCTTATTGGAATGCGCGTTTTTATCAACTTTTACGATATCTACGGTATATTTTTTAGGACATTCTCCGTTTACCGTGGAATAAATATACGCATTCCCCATCTTTACGTCTTTCCATTGCCCTGCCTCGCTTTCAATGAGTGAAGAATAGTCGAAATTATCGTTTAATTGTCCATAAATCCCGCAATCGCATATTTTATCCGCTTTTGCGATCGCTTTCCCAAGGAACATTCCACGAAGTTCGCCTGCCTTACCTCGCACCCCTTTCGTCACGCCGATAATACTGCAAGGATGTACCTCTCCGCTTGTCGAATCCAACAGCTTTTGGTCTTCTCCGATAACTGCGTGTCCCAACGCGCCGAATCGGTGGGTTTTTTGATCTATATAGGTAATCGTACCCACTCCGGATACGCTATCTCGGATCAACACGCCGATTTTATAGCGTTTGGAAGAGATATCTTTCATCGGTTTTGCCGTTAAAAGCAATTCCTCCTCTTGTCTTTTTACGTTTAGTGTAAGAGCATTTCCCTTATTTTTCTCTAAAATCTCGTTAAAATCGGCGATAGATCGCACGTCGATCCCATTCGCTTTACGAATGACGTCGCCTGGCTTAAGTCCCGCGTTCAAAGCTGGAGTCTTTACTCCTTGATCGGTTGAAACTTCCGTTATTCCTATAATTTGTACGCCTCCCGTGGAAAGGGTAAATCCCGCCGGCATACCGCCTATATAAACCGCCCTTTCTTCACTAGAGGCGGAAACGGTTATATACCCACTCCCACTCATTGAAGAAAAAGCGAGGAAAGCTAATAATAAAAAGCCCGATTTTCGCATAAAATTCCTCCGCTATGAGGTAATTTGCGTAAATCGAGCCGTTTCTATTCTTTTTTGCTTATCCAGTTGAAGGATAAATTGTCATTTTTTGTCTATTTATAGCGCTTCTTTATATTCGTTCGCTTTTTTGATAAGCTCCTCTGCATGTAACTTCGCAAAATCGTCTTGTAATTCTCCGCCGAGTAAACGAATGACCTCCGCGCGTTTTTCCGCCTCGTCCAAAACGCGGATAAAGGTTTTGGTTTTTCCGTCCGTTTCCTGCTTTTCAATAAGAATCGACCGATCGCTCATCGCCGAAATTTGCGCCAAGTGTGATACGCAAATGATTTGCGTGTTCGTAGCAATTTGCGCAAATTTCTCAGCAACGACCTTTGCCGTTTTTCCGCTAATACCCGCGTCGATCTCGTCGAATATATAGGTAGAAATTCCGTTCCATGACGCGCATTGCGTTTTCATCGCGAGCATAAACCGACTCATTTCGCCACCGCTTATAATTTTACTCAGCGGTTTTAACGGTTCGCCGACGTTCGCAGAGAATTGGAAAGAAATTACGTCTAAACCGCTATTCGTCGCGCGGAACACGTCTTTAGGATCGTAATCTTCGAACAAAATCTCACATCGCGCGTGAGGTATATTGAGGCTGGCGAGTTCCTCGCTCACTCTCTTGCAAAAATCCTTGCCCTTTTCTTTGCGTAAACGGGTAATTGCTTGACAAATCGTATAGATGTTTTCGCCGAGTTTTTCTTTTTGCTTGTTCAATTTTGCAAATTGCCCCTCGCAATCAGACAACAAATCAAACTCTTCTCGTATCGTTTGCAAATAGGCGTCCACCGCCTCTTTATTCGGCCCGTATTTCCGTTGTAAGGCTTGTATTGCATCCAAGCGAGATTCTATCTCCTCCGCTTCGCCTTCGTCAAAATAAAGGTTGCTATGCAAGTCTTGAACGGTTTGTCCAATATCTTCTGCCTCCGATTGCAAGTTTTCTAAGCGTTCAGACAAACCAGCGTATTCCTCGTCGAGTTTTTCTATAGAGCGAAGAGAACGTTTCAGAGCGTATAAGGCGTCGTAAAGACCGCCGTCTCCAGAAAAGATTGCCGACGCTTCGCCAAGCGAAGCGAGGATTTTTTCCATATGGTTGATCTTGTTGCGTTTTGCTTTTAACGCTTCCTCTTCGCCCTCTTGCAAGGCAACGCGCTCGATTTCGTCGATTTCATAGCGCAATAAATCCAATCGACGCCCCCTAGACGCCTCGTCGCCACCAAGCTTTTCGATCTGTTTTATAACCTCTTTTAGCGAAGTTGTTTTCTCTTGCAATTCTTCTTTAAGGGGAAGTAATTCCGTCCCCACGACGTCGTCGAGGGTTTTGAGTTGGTTTTGCTCCGACAATAAATAGAAATGTTCGCTTTGTCCGTGCACGTCAACCAAGGCGTCCGTGACCGACCGAAGCATGGACGCCGTCACGGTGTTTCCGTTGATTTTTATAGCGCTTTTGCCCGCGTCGTTGAACTTTCTCGAAATGATAATTTCTCCATCGGAATCAATATCCATTTCTCGCAAAACGGCAACCGCAAGGCTATCCTCGGGGAGGATGAATTCGGCCTTGACCATACATTCCGACTCTCCGTGACGAATCATCGTTCGGTCGGCCTTTGCGCCCAAAACGAAATTGACGGATTCGAGTAAAACCGATTTACCCGCGCCCGTCTCCCCCGAAAGAACGTTCAATCCGTCGTGGAAAGAAATTTCCGCGCTCTCAATGAGTGCGACGTTTTTGATTGTAATCTTGGAAAGCACGACAAATCCCCTCTTACGTCATTTCAAAAAATCGTTGATTTTTTCCGCAATCGTCGTTGCACTATCGTTGTCTTGACAAATAATCAAAAGAGTATCGTCACCCGCAACGGAACCGACGACTTCCGAATAATTTAACTTGTCCACAACCGAGCCGGCGTTGGATCCGTTCCCCGACATCGTTTTGATAACGACTAAATTTTGCGCCGTTTTCACACTCAAAACGCAGTCACGGAACAAGTTGCGCATTTTAGAGGAAATTTCCCCCTCCGAATCCTTGAGGTAGGCGTAGCGATATTTTTTCGTCACCCCTGCAACCTTAAAGAGTCTCAAATCGCGAATATCACGGGAAATCGTTGCTTGCGTGACGACGAAATTCAATTTTTCAAGCTCTGTGCAAAGCTCTTCTTGCGTTTCGACCTCTTGGCGCGTAATAATCTCCAAAATCTTCGCGTGTCTGGATGTTCTCAACATAATTTTCTCCTATAGTCTTATATTTTCCCAGCTCATTTTAATTTCTTACAAACTTTTTGATAAAAACTTGATTGCTTTCCAAGCGGAAAATCAATCATAATCGGGGATTTTCGTATTACGACCTTCTCCCCTTCGCGAATATCCGTTATCATTTTCCCGTCAATCAATAAAACGGCGGAGGACTGTCCACATTCTACTTCCAAAACCCCGTCGTCGCGCACGACCATCGGTCTTGCGTGTAAGGAAAAGGAGCAAATCGGCGTCAACATAAACACGGGCGCTTTAGGATCTAAAATCGCGCCACCCGCCGAGAGAGAATACGCCGTTGAGCCCGTAGGCGTGCATAATATAGCGCCGTCTCCTAAAAACGAAAGCATTTCTTCCTCGTCGAGCTTAACCGTCGTATGCATAATTTTCGAATGAACGTCGGTAAAATTTCTTTGTAGCGATACCTCGTTGAGCGCGAAATACGTTGCGCCGTTGACCTTTACTTCCAACATCGTTCGAAGAAGGGAGGTCGTTTTTCCTTGGGAAAAATCGTCTAAAAACGCGAGAACTTTTCTCTCTTCGCCACGTTCAAACTCCGTTAAAAAGCCCAAATGCCCGTAATTGATGCCAACGATGGGAATTTCTTTGTTTTCCAGCTGTTCGACGATATGTAAAATCGTACCGTCACCGCCTAAAACGATCAAAATATCCACCTTAGAGATCGGTTCGCCTACGCCGAACACTTTCGTCGTATGACCTGCCGAACAAAGCAAATCGACGAACGCCGTACGCACCCGTTCGCTTTCCATTTTATCAAGATTTTCATAGATACCGATTATCATACGCACCACCTTATTCAAGAATGCCTAGCGAATAATCTTTCACCATGTGCTCTACTTCTTGAAGCAGTTTATTCGTTTGATTGCACGGTTGTTTTTTCAGCCGTACAACGTACTCTACGTTTTTATTTTTTCTTACGGGCGCGTTGACGATCGCATGTGGATACAATCCGTTTTCCAAGGCGTAGGAAAATACTTTCTCCACGATTTTTACGTGCGCGCTCGTATGCACGATTCCGCTTTTGCCGATATGCTTACCTTCGCTCTCAAATTGCGGTTTCACAAGCACGATCGCCTCCCCGGGTTCTCCTAAAATCGTTGCAATGGATGGAAAAATCAAGCGGAGAGAAATAAAACTGACGTCCGTGACGACGAGGTCGATCTTTTCCAAGAAATCTTCTTTTTGCAAATATCGCGCGTTCGTATGATCCATTACGACGACTTTTTCGCTTGTGGAAATACGCTCGTCAAGTTGACTGACCCCAACGTCTACGGCGTATACTTTTTTTGCGTCACCTTGGAGTAGACAATCGGTAAAACCACCGGTGCTCGCCCCTATATCTACGCAAACGAGCCCTGTAAAATCAAGCGAAAAGCGTTCTTTTGCCCGCATTAACTTATGTCCGCCGTTGGAAACGAACGTCGCTTCGTCTTGTAAAATCACGATTTCGTCCGTCTCTTTGACGTCGTCTTTGGGACGAATGGTTTTTCCGTTGACAAGCACGCGCCCTCTCTCGATTTCTTCCGATGCTTTCGTTCGAGAGGAAAAGCGGTTTGCCAAAAATTTATCCGCTCTCATACGAGTTTTTCCTTGACGTAGGCGTAAATTTCTTCTTCGTTTACGCCGTATTCTTTTTGCAGTTCAGAGACGCACCCTTGCTTAATAAAGGCGTCTTTATACCCAAACACCTTACAAGGGATCGGATTGTTTTCCGTCAAATACGTTTGTACTGCCTCGCCAAAACCACCCTTTTTCACATTGTCCTCAATCGTTAAAACGAGACTCGTTTTAAGAGAAGAAAGCATCTTTTCATCTAACGGTTTTATAAACCGACCGTTGATAATATCCACTTCTATACCGTCGACGTGCAAGCGTTTTCGTACGTTTTTTGCGATGGAAATCGAACGTTCTCCACAACCGATGACGGTCGCTTTGGAAGAATCCGTTTGGTGCAAATATTCCCATTTTCCCTGCTCGATTTTTGAGGGAACGGAAGAATTGCAAAGTTTTCCGCTTCTCGGATAACGAATCGCTAGCGGATGCTCAAAGGTGCGACTAAACTCCAAAAAGTCCTCAAATTCTTGTAAATCTTTTGGAGCGACTATCGCTATGTTCGGGATTAAAGAAAGATAGGAAATATCGAAAACTCCTTGATGGGTTTCCCCGTCTGCTCCGGAAATCCCCGCGCGATCGATACAAAACGTGACGGGTAGATCTTGCATTGCGACGTCGTGCACGATTTCGTCGAAAGAGCGTTGTAAAAAGGTTGAATAGATCGCGTAATACGGTTTGAGTCCTTGGGTTGCCATAGCAGAGGCAAGAACGCATGCGTTCTCTTCGCAAATACTCACGTCAAACGCCCGCGACGGAAACTCTTCAAAAAACGGAGAAAGCCCTAAACTATCCGTCATTGCCGCCGTCACTGCTACGATCCGATCGTCCTTTCTCGCCATATTTTGCAAGCATTTTCCAAAGACGGCAGAATATTCCACCTCTTGCGCATCGTTAGATTTCGAAACGCCGTGCGAATTACAAGGGTGTTCCTCGCTAAATTCGTAGCCTTTCCCCTTTTTCGTGACGATATGCAATAAAACCGATCGCTGTTGCAAGCGATTTTTCGCTTCACGCAACGCGCTTAACATCTCTTCGACGTCGTTGCCGTCTTTTACGCCGACGTAATCGAGGGAAAAACTTTCCAACAGTTTAATTTTTTCCCCGCGATCCCCATCTTGAATCCCCGACAAAATATCGTGCATACCGCCCACCGTCGGAGAAATCGACATGCCGTTGTCGTTCAAGACGAGAAGCACGCGCGTATTCAAAATTTTTAAGCTGTTGAGCGCCTCGTAAATAAGGCCGTTATTGAACGACCCGTCGCCCACGAAAGCGATAACGTCAAAGTTTTCGCCTTTTAAGTCACGCGCTTTGGCTATGCCTAACGCCACCGAGAGCGCCGTTCCGGCGTGTCCCGTATCGTAGCAGTCATATTCGCTTTCTTTACGCTTTGGAAACCCTGCGATTCCGTCCTTTTGGCGTAGCGTATTAAAACGGTCGTAGCGACCTGTTAAAAGCTTATACGGATAGCATTGATGCCCTACGTCAAACACGATTTTATCATTGGGGAAATCGAAAGTATAGCAAAGAGCGACGATCGTTTCCACCACGCCTAAATTGGAGGCGAGGTGTCCGCCGTTTGCCGTGACCGTATCAAAAATTACTTTACGGAGCTTGCCTGCAAGCGCCTCCAGTTGTTCTTTTGTGTACGTTTTTATATCGTTGGGTTGAAACCCTTGCAACATACCGTTTCCCTCTTGATTAATTTTCTCGATTTCGTATATATTCAATCAAATCGCTTAAAAAGGACGTATCGACGTCTAATCCGTCCAAAATTACGCAAGCCTCTTGCGCGTATATATCCGCGCGAATTTTCGCCCCGTTTAAGCCGTACAACCGAACGCTCGTAAACTTCTCCTCTCGCTCGTCTTTACCCACCGTCTTGCCAAGCTTGGAAAATTTCCCCTCCACGTCCAAAATATCGTCGGTAATTTGAAACAAAAGCCCTAAATAGCGCCCGAATTTTTCAAGCTCTAAATAATATTTATCGCCAGACAAAATAGACGAAATCAAGATGGGCGCCGACAATAATTTTCCCGTTTTATGCTCGTATATATACAGCAAATCTTCCTCGGTCATATCCGCTTGCTTTCCCGTAAAGGATAGGTCGGCGGACTGCCCTGCGATCATACCAAAAATCCCTGCGCTTTCGCAAAGAAGTTCTCCCGCGCGAACACAAGCGGGATCTTTCACCCATTGTTGGAAGCAAATGGAATATGCGGTGTTTAGAAGGGCGTCGCCGGCTAAAACGGCATTCCCTTCCCCAAAAACCTTATGATTCGAGGGTTGTCCACGGCGGTAATCGTCGCCGTCCATCGCCGGCAAATCGTCGTGGATGAGCGAATAAGTGTGAATCATTTCCAACGCGAGCGCAAAAGGCAATACTCTACTTCTTTCCACGCCCAAAAGGTCGGATACGGCAAGCATAAGCACCGGCCGAATACGTTTCCCACCGCAAGAAAGACTGTACGTCATGCTTTCCCCTAACAGGTTGGGACGTGTGGTTAAATGATTGCACCATTCGGTCAAATAGTCGTTAAAAACGTGTAAATATTCGTCGTATCGAGCTTTGAAATTCATTAGCGTCCTTCTCTCCGTCTCCAAGCAAGGAAGGTGTTGTACAGTAGCATCGTGATCGTCATCGGTCCAACCCCACCGGGGACGGGCGAAATCAACGAAACTTTCTCTTTTACCCTTTCAAAATCCACGTCTCCGCAGAGTTTTCCGTTTTCGTCGCGGTTGATTCCTACGTCCACGACGATGGCTCCATCTTTCACCATATTCGCCGTCACAAACTTCGCCTTACCGATTGCAGAAACCAAAATATCCGCTTGCAAACAATGTTCTTTCAAGTTTTGCGTTTTACTGTGGCAAACCGTCACCGTCGCGTTTGCGTTGAGCAAAAGAAGAGCCATCGGTTTCCCTACCGTTTCACTTCTCCCTAAAACGACCGCGTGTTTTCCACAAACGTCAACCCCCGCGTCTTCCAACATTTTCATTACGCCGAACGGAGTACAAGCGATACACGCGTCCTCTTTTTTAACAAGCTTTCCGACGTTTTCCGCGCAAAACCCGTCCACGTCCTTTTCGAAGGGAATTTTCGCTAAAGCCGACGCCGTGTTTAGATGTTTGGGCAACGGAAGTTGTAATAAAATCCCGTGTACCTTTTCGTCGCATGCAAGGGTTTCCAGTAGCTTTTCCAGTTCTTCTTGCGAAGCGTCTTTGGGAAGAAAATGGGAAAAAGAGGTAATTCCTACCTCTTCACATCCACGTATTTTATTTCGAACGTACACTTGCGAGGCGGGGTCTTCTCCCACGAGCACCACCGCAAGACCAATCTTTGCTTTTAGCTCCTCTATTTTGGTTTTCAGCTCCAAGCGCATTTTACTCGCCAAAGCTTTCCCGTCCATAATCTTCATTGGTATTGCTCCTCACTTTTGATTGATAAAACCCGCCAAAACGCCGTGTACGAAATCCACACTCATCTCGCTAGAATATTTTTTCGCAAGGGCCGCCGCCTCCGAAACGGAAACGACGGCGGGAATATTCCCAAAATAACAAATTTCCGCCATTGCAATTAGCAAAATCGTCTTATCCATCGGATTGATACGATCCACGTGATAATGATGACAAGCATCGTCGATCTTTTTCTCTAAATCTACTTGGTTTTCGTGAACGCAATTGAGCAAATCGCTTGCAAAAATGATATCTTCTTCCCGTTTCAAGTCGATATTTTTGAATACGCGTTGTTGAAAAGAGTCGGTTTGTTCCTTGTTAAATTGTTCTGCAAAAATAATATTTAACGCGGCTTCTCTTGCTTGAGTTCTCATATGATAAATCTCCGTAAAATGTAATCCTCTAAACGAAAGGAACGCCAAGGGATTAAAAGGGCAATCTTACACCTCTTCCGATTCCGTTTTCTGTTCTTCTGCGGAGGGTTGCGCATTGGAAGGCAAATCAAACACGACGTCTTGGATATGAACGTCCACCTTGGCAACTTTATAGCGCGTCATATTTTCCACGCTATTTTTGACAGATTGTTGAATACGATAAGCCAGCTCGGGAACGTTGTGTCCGTATTGAACGATCACCGATACGTCCACGTAGACGCCGTCTTTTTCAATGAATAAACTAATACCGTGCTTTTTGCTCGGCGCAAGCGTTGCGCCTTCCACTTCGTTTACGGCAAGCGCCACGATTCCGTTTATAATGCCGACGTTATACACGACCTTACCGTTTTCGTTATGATTTGCACCAAATTTGAAGTTAGTCATTGCAGAAAATCTCCTAAAAACGTTTTGTTTTATACATTATAACATATTTTTTTGAATATTTCTACTATTTTGAGGCAAATACGTCGTATTTTTTTAACTTTCCGAATAAACGGGGACGATTCTGACGTTCTCCGCGTTCATTCCAAGTTCGTTTTGCATCATCGTATAGATAGCAAGCGCCGTGTCGTAAGTCAATTCTTCGGTATTGATAAACACATTGACGTTGTTCGTATCGCTGGAAACCGTCACGACTACGTCGGAAAAACCGAGCGACTTGATCATCGTTTCGAGGACGAGCTCTTTTTCCATAGCGGAAACGATTTCAAGTTTCATTTGCGTCGCTTCTTCAAAGCGTTCGTCTCCCTCCTCGTAAAGAGCAATAACGCTATCGAGTTGCAAAAGCTCTTCGCTTCTCGTATTCGTACGTTCTTCCCTATACGTTGCGAAATAGTTCGCAACCACTTCTCCGCTCGTCTGCGTAGCCGTCGTTGCCCCGGCGAAAACGAAATTGAACACCGCGGTGACGGCGAGCAATAATACGAGCGCTGACATTACTACAATCTTCTTTTTGTTTGACATATTTTTATATCTCCTTTTTTAGTTTTTCATTTCATAAATTCGAACGTATTTTTCTTCCGTTCCAAGCGCCATTGAAACAGCCTCGCGAATCGAGCTATTCACCCGAATATCTTTCGCGCCGGAGCAAACGACCACCACCCCTTTTACCCCCTCTTCGTCCTCGTAAATCATTACGCTTACTCTTCCTACGCCGTCGATTTGCGAGAGCAATTCTTCCAGCGCCGTTTCTTTTTCCGTTTTGTTTATAGAAGTCGTTTTTACCTTCTCTTCTGTGAAAAAGATTTCTCGAACGGAAAAAAGCAAAGCGATCGCAAAGACGGAAACGACTAAAAAACTCTTCCAATCGTAAGCCTTTTTACCCCGTTGTTTCATCGTACACTATCACCCCTTCGCAACCGTACGTTTCTCGTACGTAGTTTATTAAACGCACTTCTTCCTTTTCGTCCAACCTCTCAAACGCGAACATCGTTATGGTGAGGATTCGTATCTTTTCCTCTTCTTCTGCCCATTCGATTTTTACGCTCAGTGTAAGCGAATATTTTTCTTGAATATCCTTTTCTACGGCTATCTCCGCTTCCTTAATTCTTTCGTATCTGGAATAATCTATGAACTCTTTGTCCGTCATTATGACACTTTCCTCGTAAAAGTTTGAAAAATAATCCGACGTTTCCCAATCGCGGGAAGTCAAGAATCCAAAAAGTGGCGCTACGACCACGAGAAGTACGCTCAGTCTTGCTCCGCTCTTTACTACCGTCGCCATTTTTCCCGACGGCATAATCACAGTCAAAACGGAAGAGACGAGTACGATCCCCATTATCGAAAGCAAATATTCGTTCATAATAATACCTCGCCCGAACAAAGCACCAAAACGATGGTAATGAAATATAAAAACCCGACGAAAAGTAGTCCCGCCATACAATAATTCAAGTTGTCCGCTGTTTCCGATAAGAAAGTCGAAATTCTTTTATCCCCGATCGGCTCGGTGATCGCAGCCGTCAATCGGAGGAGCAAATTCGCGGATATTAAAAGAACGAGCGGTTCAAAAAGTACGGCAATCATCATAAAAATCCCCAAAAGCCCCAGCGAGTTTTTAATGAGAATGCTCCCTGCCATTGCAAGATCGAATCCGCCTGACAAAAATCCCCCAACGATGGGAACTCCTGTTCCTAACGCGTATTTCGTGGCGCGTCTGGCAATGCCATCGTAGCTCGACGCCGTCAGACCTTGAACGGTAAAAAACATTCCGTATACCGAGACGCTTACCCCGATGATCCACTTGTTCATACTCTTAAAAAAACCACCGAACTTTTTTATGCGAATTTCCTCGGATAAATTCCCCGCAATGGAAAAAGCGATAACAATCAAGGCGATCGGAAAGACGATTTTTGCAATGATCCGTACGATCGTCGCACTTAAAAACGCCACAGCGGGACGATAAATGGCAACCGATACGTTTCCACCGCTCGCCACCATTAACGTAAGCAATAACGGGAATATGATTTCCATTTGTTTATGCATTTCTAAAACGCTATTTTGCGAACGGGTAAAACATTCGTAAACGATGGAAAGCACGGGTATGAGCGTGGATAAAAATGACAACAAAAAGAGTAAATCTGCCGTGGAATTACCGATGAAATTGCTCTTGATCGACGATAGAATCCCGCATAGCAACGCGATCGCTATAATGCACGAAAAAGCTGGAATAAGCGACTTTACGTTTTCAAATAGCGTAGAAAACAGTCCTTTGAAAAAGCCGTCGAAAGAAAAGCCTTCCCCTTTCATATAGCGCAACAGTCGATCGAGCAAGTTTTCGTTTGAAAAGTTCTTTAAGGACGCGATATATTCCTCTAAATTACTTAAATCCAATTCCTCGATAAGATCGGTGACGCTCTCGCCGACAGCCGCCTCTCCCTCGCTTGATTCCGCCTTTACCAAAACGCAATTCAACGGCAAAAGAAATACGAGTAAAATCAACACAAAACAATTTCTCAAACGATAAATCATAGCAAGGATACGAACTGTGAAAAAACTTCTAAAACGCTTTCAATAATAGGAATCGAAAGTACTAAAACGGTTAATTTTCCAGCTAAAATAATCTTGTCCGACAACTGTTCCGACCCAAAATCACGCAATATCCCTGCGCCAAACTCCGCCAAATAACCGACCCCGATCATTTTTAGCAAAATTTTGATCATTCCGTTTTCAATTCCCGTAACGGAGGCTATTGATTGGAGCGCGCCAACGGAAGTTTTGAGTAAGTCGAGCAAGAATAAGAGGATGATAATCACGCCGGAAACGACGACGGCAAAGGATAATTCGGGTTTCGTGGCGCGCAAGAGCATACTCGTTATTGCCGTGACGACCCCAACGCCGATAATACGAAAAAGCTCCATTTTCCCTCCTAACTTAGTCCGAAAATATCTCGAATTTTCGTAAATAGGTCGCCGATCATTCCCACGACGAACGTAAGAGCGATTACGAGCCCCAAAATCGCAACGATGGTTGCAATATCGTCACGATCCGACTTTTTTAATATTTGACATATGACGGTCACGATGATACCGAGTCCCGCTATTTTGAATAAGATTGCAATATCCATACGCCGATCCTTACACGATTAAAATCAACAAGGCAAGTCCAAATAAAAAACCAAGCTTTAGATAGAGATCCCCGTATCGTTTGTTCTCATCCACGCTTTTTTGTTTGATTCCTTCAATTCTTCCTTTTACCGAGGAAAAATACCCTTTTTGAGAAAGACTGTCTCCTCGACCAAGCATTGAAAAATACTCGTTTATAAACGCTTTTTCCTCCTCTTTCAAAAAGGAAAATTCGATAAAAACAGGCGCTCGTTCCTCCGCTTTCAAACCGTTCGTATATTCTATGAGCCAGTCCCTAAAAGAAGAAGAAAATTTCCTATCCGAAAGAAAAATTTCAATCGGTCGTTTATAATAGGATATTTCATTCAAAAAAGCGTCGTTAAATCGTTCAAAGTCTAAAAAGAAGTTCTTCCGTTCTCGATATTTTCTAGCAAGTTGATGCCCGCAAAAGGTCGTAAAGGCTACGATGCAGATCCCTATCAATAATTTCGCCATATTATGTTAGACATACCTTTTTATAATTTCTGTCATAGATCTCTTTGATCTCCCCTATTTTTATGGAATCGAGTAAAACGTACCAATCAAAAAGACCGAAAAACGGTGGCTTTTCATTTTGATAATAATGCGCCGAGGCAATTACCATCACACCGCTTTCTTTCGCCCTTTGAATCGCTTGATAATCGTCAGCGGTCAACTCGTCCGTGATCATAATATCTGGTCGCATCGTCCGAATCCCCACCTCAAATGCCGTTTTCTTGTCCGCAAACGAGATGACGTCGCAAGTTTCTCCCACGCCGATTCTACCGATTTCTCCTCGCTCGTCGCAAATGAGAATATTCTTTTTCGATTCTTCGCTCATACGCCTTGCTAAATCGCGTAAAATCGTCGTTTTACCTTGTCCCGGTGGCGACATGATGATGAGGCTTTGAAAATCCCGATACATACACTTTTCGTAAATCTGGTCGCTACAACCCGAAATATCGTGCGGTATTCGAATACAAAGGGAAGAAATATTGCGAATGGTAAGCGGAACGCCCTTTTCATAGACGAATTCGCCGGATAAACCGATTCGTATACCACCCGTCGCCGTAATAAATCCGCGTTTTATCTCTTCTTCTACGGCGTAAACGGAAAACTTACCCGCCCGATAAACAATCTCTTCAATTTCTTCCATAGACGTTTTTAAGGCGTTTTCCTTATACTTCGTGATTCCACTCGCTGAAAGATAAGCGTACGTTCCTTGATAGTTCACTCGCACGGGAAACCCTGCGCGAAGTCGAATTTCATATAGCTTAGAAACGGGGATTTTTTCAAGCGCTCTTTGCAGTTCTTGCGGAAAGAAATCAAACATTTAGTTTATTATATTCCCTCCCTGTCCCAAATAGAACGAACCAAGAAATTATATGCATCATATACGCTTTCATCCGTTCATATTCGACGATTTCGGCGTTCCATTGCCGTATTAACTGCTGACCTTTGGAATATTCCGCCCTCGCCCGTTCAAGCAGCATAGTTGTACATTTCAAGGAAGTACAAACAAAAATCCCCACGTGAAAACGTGGGGATTTTGAATCTTCTTTTATAGAAGATTAGGAATTTTTCAAAAGATCTGCAATGGAGACGCCGGTATCTTCCACGTCGCTCCATTCGGTAAACTCGTCTGCGGGTTTATCCTTACGAGGCTTTCTTACTTTTTCTTTCGTTTCGCCTTCTTCCTTAGCCTTAGGCTTTCTTTCAAGGTTTTCGGGCTTCGGTTCCAAAGCTTTAATCGAAAGAGTCATCTTCTTTTCAGCAGGATCCAACTTCAAAATTTTCGCGTCAATTTCTTGACCGATCGTCAATACGGTGGTCGGGTTTTCCAAGAATTCGTGCGTAATTTGAGAAATGTGAACGAGACCGTCAATTCCTTTTTCCACTTCTACGAATGCGCCGAAAGGAACGATTCTTACCACTTTACCGTGAATAACGTCGCCTTCGACATATTTTTCAGCAACGAGATCCCAAGGTTGGGGTTGAAGTTGTTTATAGCCGATAGAAACTTTCTTAGCCTCTTCGTCGATCTTCAAAACTTTGAATTGATATTTTTGTCCGATTTCAAGAACTTCGGAAACGGATTTAACACCCGTCCAAGACAAGTCGGAGATGTGCGCAAGACAGTCAAATCCGTTTACGGAAACGAATGCGCCGAACGCGGTCATTCTATCTACTCTACCTTCTACCACGTCGTTCACGTGAATGTTTGCGAAGAATTCTGCTTCTTTTGCAGCTCTTGCGGCGTCTCTTGCCGCTTTTTCTTCCTCAATGATAACGCGTTGCGATGCGATGATTTCCTTTCTTCTTTCCGTCTTGATTTCGATAAGCTTTAAGCGAAGTTTTTTGCCGACGTATTTATCTAATTCTTTCACATATCCAGAACGGATTTCTCTTGCGGGAACAAACACGGTGTACGTGCCAAGTTGAGCCGTCAAACCTCCCTTATTGAAACCGGTACAAACAACGCTGAATTCTTTGCCAGCCTTAACGTCTTCGAGCATAGCTTCTTCTTCTTTGAGTTGCTTGATTTGTTTTTGGGAAAATTTAACCGGATTAAGGGCAACAACCATAAGTTCGATTTCGTCGCCGACGCTATAAGCGTTCTTGTCGTACGTTTCGCAATCTAATTCATCTTTCGATACTTCGATTTCTTTCTTTGCCGTACCGAACAAAACTGCAACGCCGTTGTCGTTTGCCGCGGATACCGTTGCTTGAATCAATTGACCTTTCTTGAACTTTTGTTGTTCGTCCATACCATTAACGACTTCTTCCATCGTTAATTCTTTTGCTTCATTTGCTGCCATTTTTAAGAGAACCTCCTGTGTTTGCCAGTTCGGAGTGCTTGCACCCGTCACTATACCTACCTTTTTATATTTTACTATTTTTTTATAGTCGAGATCGTCAGAATTTTGCATTCGAAATACGCTTGTGCAGTGCTCCTTGCAAATCTCGTAAAGCTTGTTTGTATTACTACTATTCAAACCGCCTATTACAAGCATTGCATCGCATTTGCGAGAAATTTCTTCCGCTTCATTTTGACGCCCTATAGTAGTATAACAAATTGTTCTAAAAACTTCAACTGTTTTCGTCCGATTATACTTAAGATTTTTAATTATTTTTTCAAATTTTTCCTTTGAAAAGGTCGTTTGCGCGACTACGCAGGTCTTTTTGTCGGGTAAAACCGAAAAATCATCCTTTTCCGACAAAAAAAACCACGCGCTATTATCGCACCAACAGTTGATCCCCTGCACCTCGGGATGGGTGGGATCGCCGATAATCACGATTTGATAACCCTTTTCATAATACTCTTTGACGATCTTTTGCGTGCTGGCAACAAAACTGCAAGTACAATCAATGACTTCCACCCCTCGGCTTTTACATTCTTCAAACACGCTAGGCGAAGCGCCGTGCGAGCGAATAATGAGTTTTGCCCCGTTTGGAACGGTATTCAAGCCCTCCACCGTTTGGATTCCACGCCTTTGTATCAACTCGACGATGTCTTTATTATGGATAATTTCGCCGTAAATATATACGTTTTCGGGCGGAATATTCATCGCGGTATCGACGGCATTTTTTACCCCTTTACAAAATCCGCCCTGTTTGGACACGATTACGTCCATCTTAGCCCCTCTTCTTTTTTAAGCGTAAAAATTCCGTGTGGTCGTCGCGAAGCCGTTGCATTACGTCAATCAAACGTTGATCCGCTTGTTCGACGATTTCCGCGTCTAATTTTTTTTCGTAAAATTCCGAAAGCTCGAACGGCTCGCCGATCAAGACGTGGTTTAAGCGGAAAGGTTTCGGCCGTTTATAAATCATAATAGGCACAACCGGAACGCGCGCTTTGATTGCAAAAATCGAAGCGCCAGACTTGAACGGTTGCAATTCGTCGCTCGTTTTATTGCGCGTACCCTCGGGGAATAGCGAGATTTTTTCGCCGTTTTTGAGGCATTTCAACCCGTCAATAAGACCTCTCGCATCGTTTCCGTCGCGATTGACGTAAAGCACTTTTACCCTACGGCAAAAGAAATTCAAGAATTTGCTTTTTGCAAGCGATTTTTTTGCGACAAAATGGATTCCTTCCCAAGTCGTGACTGCAGGATACATTACATCGCTCAAGCGATAATGGTTACAAATGTACACGCAAGCGCCGTCCTTTATCTTTCTATTCCCGTAGAAACGGAAGGGAAAGGCGAGCCATAAAAACGGTACGACAATCACCCGTAAGACATTCAAAAGTGGCATAATATGCCTGCCTTTTTTATTTGCGGGTACGGTCACCGAATATGCTTTTTTTATCTTTTCTTTCTTCATAACTAACTTTTAGCCTTTATATTTTCTCTTGAATATGCGTTTTTATCGTTGCGACGACCTCCTCGATCGACATTGCGGAGGTATCCACCAAAACCGCGTCGTCCGCCATTTTAAGCGGAGAAAATTCCCGTTCGGTATCTTGCTTATCCCGAAGTATGATTTCTTCGTGAATTTTCTCCAAATCCGCCTCTTGCCCACGCGCCAACAACTCTAAATAGCGACGGTTTGCGCGTACTTTACTGTCTGCGGTGACAAAAAACTTAAAATTAGCGTTCGGTAAAACGGTCGAGCCAATATCTCGCCCGTCCAACACGCAAGACATACTCTTTGCGATTTTTCGTTGCATTTCAACCATTTTTTCTCTGACGATCGGATGCGCGGAAATACTGGAAGCGACGAGGGAAACTTCGTTTTGACGAATCGTTTCCGAAACGTCCTCTTCGCCTAAGAAAGTATGTTGCGCCCCCTCCTTATATTCCACACGTATATTAAAATCATCGGCTATCGCTTCTACTTGTTCGCGGTTTTTAGGGTCGATCCCCATGCGAAGCGCAACAAGGGCACAAGCGCGATACATCGCGCCGGTGTCCAAATACAAAATGTTATAGTCCTTTGCAAGCGCTTTTGCAATCGTACTTTTTCCGCTTCCGGCGGGACCGTCAAGCGCGATGTTAAGAGGTTCGGCGATATCTTTTCTCAAAATAGTAGCTCCTTTTAAGTAAATATGTTTGATGGGGTCGTTTTCCCCTTGTAGATCGGTGAAAACCATCACACGAATACACAGTGGTAATCCGCCACGTATATCCGGTTCAAGCGTGGAAAAAAGAGGAATTGTATCGTATCCCGCTATTCTCGCTGATTTTGCGGGCGAAAAAGAATGAATATCGCTCGTCAAAGAAAACACGATCCCTCGCACGACGTTTGTTTCTAAGCGGTTTTTTGAAAAAAGTTCGTCGAGCAGTTCTTTCGTTCCATGTTGGATAGAGCGAGGATCGTCTTTTTCAATCGTCGTTGCGCCTCGAATGATTCGCATATTCCCCTCCGATTGGTTATTTTGTATATTATAACATTTTCCACTTGCTTTCGTCAAGCTTTTGAAGAAAAGTTTGGGGGGTTAATGGATATTTTTTCCTGCGGAAACGGCGGTGGAAAAGGCAATTTGCAAGTTGAATCCCCCCGTAAAGGCGTCAACGTCCAAAACTTCCCCACAAAAGCGCAATCCCTCGACCTTTTTACTCTCCATCGTTTTGGGATTGATTTCGGAAAGCTCTACTCCCCCTGAGGTGATGATCGCTTCCTCAAAATCACGAAGAGAAAGCGGTTTCATTGGAAACGCTTTCAAGCATTTTACAAGGCGCGCCCTCTCTTCTTTTGAAATCGAATGAACGAACGCTTCCGAGGAAATTTGCGCCGAGCGTAAAATGGGTAAAATCAATTTAGTCGGTAAAAGACGAACGAGCGCGTTGGAAATTTTCTTGTTTTTATATTCCTCGAAATCACGCAAAATGCGTTTGTCGAGCGTCGTTTCGTCAAGCGCGGGTTTCAAATCCAAATATAGCGTTATATCTTTCATTTGTAAGCGATTAATAAGGCTCGATAAGGACAAGACGAGCGGACCGGAAATCCCAAAATGGGTGAATAGCATTTCGCCAAACCCTTCGTAAAGTTTCTTTTGCCCTGCGTAAGCAAAAAGGGATACGTTTTTAAGGGAAAGGCCCTGTAAATCCTTATAAAAATCCCCTTTCATATTTAATCCGCAAAGCCCCGGTTTCGGCTCGACGATAGAATGTCCCACTTCTTTCGCAAAGAGATATCCGTCTCCCGTTGAGCCCGTACTCGGATAACTCACGCCACCCGTCGCAACGATTACAACGTCGCAAAAATAAGTCTCTTTGTCCGTTTCTATCGCTACTATGCGAGGCATAATACTTATATCTGACATAGTAGTTTGTATATTTAAGACCTTTTCGTTTAATCGAATGGAAACTCCTGCCCTTTTGCAAGCTTTTTCAAGGGTTTTCGTCACGTCGCTTGCGTGATCGGACTTAGGGAACGCTCTTCCACCGCGTTCAATTTTCGTCGAAAGACCGTTTTCTTCCATAAATTCGATGGTTTTTTGCGGAGGAAAGGCGTAAATCGAACCGGTTAAAAACTTCTTCCCATTCACTACGTTTTCTAAAAAATCGAACGCAGGCAGATCGTTTGTAAAATTACAACGACCTTTACCCGTAATGTAAATTTTTTTGCCGAGTTTTTCGTTTTTTTCGATTAAAACGACTCGATTCCCCTCGCTCGCTGCAGTATAGGCAGCCATAAGGCCTGACGCGCCACCGCCGATAACGCAAACGTGTTTCATATCGACTCCTTTCAAAAATGAGTAGAAACGGCACAAAACGTTGTGCCGTTTCTCGTTTTTAGGTTATTTATACGGGATATACGCCCGTTTTTGCCAAATCGCGATCCACTCCTTCTTTTTGCGCTTCGCGCCATTTGAAGAAGTTTTCCGCAACTTGTTCGAATACGGCATAGGAGAGGACGTCCTCTTCCTTTTCGTAATAGCCAAGTTCCATCACTTTTTGCTTAATCGCTTCGTATTCGGGTTCTAAAAGGTCTGCAGGACGGCAAGTAATTCTCTCTACGCCTACAAGAACTTTTTTCGCCACTTCTTCGTCGATCGGCATAGGAAGTTTTCCGTATTTGCCTGCAAAGATATCTTTCGTTTCTTTCGTCACCATCTTATAACGTTCGCCCATAATGACGTTCATAACCGCTTGCGTACCGACGATTTGAGAGGAAGGAGTCACGAGAGGCGGATATCCGCAGTCCTTTCTGACGTTGGGAACTTCGGCAAGACATTCGAAGAGTTTGTCTTCTTTGCCCGCGTTTTTCAGCTGACTAATCAAGTTGGAAAGCATACCGCCGGGAACTTGATAGAGCAACGTGTTCACGTCGATTCCTTTTACCTTTTCCGTCAAAATGCCGTCTTCTTTCAAGCGTTTTTCCACCTTTTTGAAATGATCGACGATCGGAAGCAATTTTTCAATATCAATGCCCGTATCGTAGCCCGTTCCTTTCAAGGTTGCCACGAGCGGTTCGGTGGCAGGTTGCGCCGTACCGTTTCCTAAAGGCGAAAGCGCCGTGTCAACGATATCTACCCCAGCCAAAATCGCCATAAGGTAAACCATATCCCCCGTACCCGTCGTGTTGTGGGTGTGGAGGTGTAATTTCGTGGTGGGACGAAGCACTTTTTTAAGCGCGGAAACAAGTTCGTAAGCGTCGAAAGGCAACAACAGGTTTGCCATATCCTTAAGGCAAATGTTATCCGCGCCCATATCTTCTAATTGTTTTGCGAAGTTTACGAAGTATTCGGTTGTATAAACGGGACCGGTCGTATAGGAAATCGTCGCCTCGCAAACACCGCCATACTTTTTAATCGCTTTCATAGACGTTTCCAAATTTCTCGCGTCGTTCAAAGCGTCGAACACACGTACGACGCCAACGCCGTTTTCGATGGATTTTTCTACGAATTTTTCCACTAAATCATCTGCATAATGGCGATATCCAAGCAAGTTTTGTCCGCGAAGAAGCATTTGAATAGGCGTCTTTTTAAGGTGCGCTTTCAATGTGCGGAGGCGCTCCCAAGGATCTTCGTTCAAAAAGCGAAGGCAGGAATCGAAGGTTGCACCACCCCAAGCTTCGAGGGAATAATATCCGATATCGTCAAGTTGCTCTAACACGGGCAACATTTCGTCTAAACGCATTCTCGTAGCCGCTTGCGATTGGTGCGCGTCTCGGAGGATCGTTTCCGTGATCAATACTTTTCTTTTTTCATTCTTAATTTCCATAATCATACCTCTTATCTACGTTAGAACGGGAACAGGGAAAGAAGGAAGCCTGCGGCGATCGCCGAGCCGATTACCCCTGCCACGTTCGCTCCCATTGCGTGCATAAGCAAATGGTTATTGGGATCGTTTTCTCTACCTACATCCTCGGAAATTCTCGCCGCCATAGGTACTGCCGAAACGCCGGCGCTACCGATAAGCGGGTTGATTTTTCCGCCGGAAAGCTTGCACATCAAACGCCCCATCAAAAGTCCGCCTATCGTACCGAATACGAACGCTAAAAGTCCGAGCGCGATGATTTTTAAGGTGGAAAGCGAAAGGAATACTTCCCCAAACGCCTTACTCCCTACGCAAACGCCTAAGAATATCGTCACCGTGTTCATAAGTCCGTTTTGCGCTTGCGAGGAAAGGCGTTCCGTCACGCACGACTCTTTCAAAAGGTTGCCGAGCATCAACATACCCAAAAGAGGCATCGCGTCTGGAAGTAAAATTCCCACTAGCGCCGTGACTAGGATCGGGAAAATAATCTTTTCCGTTTTAGACACCGTGCGAAGTTGTTTCATTTTAATCATACGTTCCTTTTTCGGCACGATCCAGCGCATCAAAGGTTTTTGAATGATGGGGATAAGCGCCATATAGGAATACGCCGCAATCGCAATCGCCGAAAGCAAGTTTTCGTTAGTAAATTTTGTAAGCGATTGCGTGACGTATATCGCCGTGGGACCGTCCGCGCCACCTATAATAGCAATCGAACAAGCCGCCGCAAGGTCAAATCCAAGCGCTACACCCAAAATTAAAGCGATAAAGATGCCAAGTTGTGCCGCTGCACCGATGAGCATACTCTTGGGGTTGGAAATGAGCGGACCGAAATCGGTCATTGCCCCAATTCCAAGGAAGATAAGCGGTGGATAAATAACGTGCTCTACGCCGAAGAAGAGATACCACAAAAGCCCTCTCGATTCGGGAATGACGTTGTCGTAAGTGTGCGCTACTTCCTGCAACAGGAAACCGTCTTGGAAGAACACCCCTTTCGGCAATTCGATTTGCAACTGCGTGAACTGTTCTTGCGTAAGAAGAGAACCGTTTGCAAAGAGCTGTCCTGCCTCGAATTCAATCCCTGCGGGCAAGGTTATGCCGTTCAAGCTCGTCACGATTTCCGTGTCGTTATACCGTCCCCAAAGCACGTTGTACGCGCCGGGAATATTGACGATAAACATACCAAAAGCGATCGGCAATAATAAGAGCGGCTCGAATTTTTTAACGACTGCAAGATAGAACAATACGAAGGAAATAATGAGCATGACGTAGTTTTGCCACGACCCTTGCGCAAGCCCCGATTGTTCCCACAATCCTTTAAACATCTCGCCGACGTTTATGAGTAAATTTTGCGTCATGGATAACACCTCTTACCCTATTAACCGATTACAAAGAGTACGGAATCCGATTCCACGTTTGCGCCTTTGGAAACGCAGAAAGAAACCACGCCGTCGCAAGGCGCCGTAATGTCGTTATCCATTTTCATCGCTTCCAGCACAAGCAGCGGTTGATCTTTCTTCACGCTTGCCCCTTCCGCCACCAAAAGATTTTTGATAAGTCCGGGGAACGGTGAGGTCACTTTTTCTCCGCTTGCCGGCGCTTTTGCCACGGGCGTAGGCGCAGGTGCAGGTGCAGGCGTGGACACAGGCGCAGCTACGGGCGTAGGCGCAGGCGTGGGCGCCACTACGGGAGCTACGGCAACGGGGGCTACGGGTGCAACAACGGGCGATGCATTCCCTACTTCTTCAACCCCTACTTGATAAGATTTTCCATTTACAGTGATTACAAAATTACGCATAATATTTTCTCCTTAAACTTTCCGTATTCTTTTTACAATAAACTCGCATTTTTTGCCTTGCCGTTCATAATACGCCATAAGCGCGGCGGTTATCACGGCTATCGTCTCTTCCGAAATTTCGTCGCTTTGCGTGTTTTCTATCTTGGCGACGGCTTTTTCTTCCGAGTTTTGGGAAGGGTTCTTTTCCTTGTTTGGCGTCTTTTGCATAACTTTCCCAACGAGTTTTATCACCAAAACAAGAACGGCGATTCCGACAAATACAACTCCAAAACCGATTAAAGCGTAAAGCAAAACTTCCGGTATAGAAGCGTACGTCGGGAATCCTTCTTGCACTAAAAGATTCATCATATTCCCTCCTTATCTTGCAAGCATTTGCAAAGACGAAATGAGATATTGTTTGACAAACTGCGGTTCGATAATCGCATCGATATACCCGTCTTTCGCAGCGTGAATGGGGTCGGAGTTCTCTTCAGCATAGCGGGTCGCAAGTTCTTCCTTATTCGCTTTCGTTCCCTCGAACACGATTTTTGCGCCTGCTACGCTTTCAAAAAGCGCAATTTTTGCATTTGCAAACGCGCAGGTATAATCAAAACCAACCGATTTCGAGGCGAAAATTGAATACCCCAAACCGATCGCTTTTTTATGAACGACTGCAATTTTAGCGGTATCCATCGTATCGAGGACGTTCAAATATTCCGCGACCTCTTTCATCACTCTGCCGTTGTTCGTGCAGGTGCAAGGTACGATTCCCTTGACGTTATCGAACATAACGAGAGGTAAGGAATAACAGGAAGCAAGTTCGACGAGGGTGCGAATTTTAGCCACTTTTGCAGCGTTGAGTTCCACTCCGACCTCCCCACCGTCAAATATGACGGATGCGACGGAAATTCCTCCGATTCTCCCTAAAACCGTCTTGACTTCCCCTTCGTAGCTCTTCCAAAGCTCAATGGGATTTTCAAAGACCGAAAGGATTTGCGCTAAGGAGGCGTCCTCGTTTAAGGAAGGAATCGCGCTGTTCAAATCGGCGTCGATCATAGGCTCTGCCAAAATTTCGGTAATGGCGTAAATAGCGTTTTTCACTTCTTGCAAAGTTTCTACGCAGAACGCGGGAACGCCCGTTCCAGATAACGCTTTTGCGTCTCCGACCTCTTCCTTGCTTACCTTTTTCCCGTCGCGCGCCGTCATAACCAAAGGACTGTTGACGGCAAGCACGCTCTTTTTATCCAAGAAGAACGTGAAATCCGCGGTGGCGGAAAGCAAAGCAATCGAACCGAATACTTCTCCGTTTACAACGACGTATTGCGGAACGACGCCTTTGAGTTGAGTTGCGCGCATAAGCACCTTTCCGAGCCCCTCTAACACCATCACGCCCTCGCCGTATTGAACGCCTAAACTATTCAATAAATAAACGACGGGCGTGCCGTTTTTCTCCGCGCAATCCAAACATTTCACGATCTTGTCGCAGTTTGCTTTAGAAAGCCCACCGCAAAACACTTCTTTGTTTTGCGCAACGATATAGAAAGGATAATCGCCGATCGTGGCGTAGCCAGTAATTACGCCTTCGCCTTGCGCGTCCTCGCTATAAAAATCATTCTTCGAAAAACTAAAAGCGGAAAGTTCCACAAAGCTGTCTTCGTCGACGAGCGCTTTGATTTGAGCGCGAATTTCAGCGCTCCCCTCTTCGATTTTCGTCTTTCTTTCTTGTAGTAATTGAATTTTGTCCATATTTCTCCTCCAAGAAATTCGGTTAATTTTTTTCTCTATGACAAAAAATTCACCATTTTCTACCAAGTATCATTATACATAAAAACTTCTAAAAAAGCAAGCAAACTGGCAAGCTTTTTTACTTATTTTTACTTATTTTTCCATAATCTTTTTTCAAATAAAAAAGAGGGCGATCAATCCCCCTTTTTTCTTCCTTTTCGTTTTAGATAGTCGTTCAGTTTATCAATATGTTTATAAAGGTAAATAAACAATCCCACGACCAGCGCCACTATACAAAACCATATCAAAATTCCCCACCAAGTGTTGAAAGGGATTAGATTTACAGAATAGCAAGTTGCCGCGATCCCGATGATACGCGAGAGCACAACAACCGTTAAAAAATAAATCGAACTCATCGAGGAAAGACCTGCAACGAAACAAAGCACGTCGTCTGGAAATAAGGGTAAAATAAACATAATCGTCAAAATGAGATAGTCTTTCCCTTTCACTCGGTTCATCCATTTGTTAAGATCCTCTTCCCCTACGATCCATTTCGCAGCTTTATACCCGAATTTTCGACCGATATAAAACGCCAAGAGCGAACCTAAAACCACCCCCATTACGCTATATAGCATCGAAGCAAACGGACCGAATAGCGCCACGCCTACCGCCGTACTGACAAAGCCCGGGATCGGCAATAAAACCACTTGTAGAAATTGAAGTACGGTGTATACGATCGGCATCCATTTCCCTGATTTTTGTAGATATTCTTGCAGTTTTTCACGGCTTTTTATGACGTATAAAAATCCCGTCCTTTGCAAAATATACAAAAGAATTAAGCAAAAAAGTAGCAAGAAATATCCGCTGATCATCAGTCGAAAAAAGCTTTCTTTTTCATACACGATCGCAACGAGAGAGAACAGATAGTAAACCCCTAAAAACACCGTTGCGACCACGAAGCACAAGGTTTTGTACCGCACAAAAAAAGAGGATTGCGCTTGCGCGATACACAAAGTTGAAAATACGACCCCCACCACACAAAAAAGAAAGGAAAGTAGCGTATCTTTCAGCATACGACTTTCCTTTCGCTTGTCTCTCTCGGGATTGTTCATTTTTACCACCTTTTCTATAAATATATTATATAGTATAGGCAATAAAAGTACTTTTTATGATTTACTCTTGCGCATTTTCCATTGTTTTCTTTTCGACGCGTTGAATTGCAGAGCGCGCAAGCTCGTCGCATCGGTTGTTATAAGGGTTGTCCGCATGCCCTTTGACTTTATGAAAATCAACCGTGTGTTCCCTCGTCAATACGAGCAATCGCTTCCATAAATCCTCGTTTTGTACTTCTCTTCGGTCGGCTTTCTTCCACCCCATCTTTTCCCAACCGTAAACCCAACCGTTCAAAAAAGCGTTGACAACATACGCGGAATCGCTGTAAATTTCCACCTTACAAGGGTATTTTAACAACTCTAATCCCACGATTACCGCCATAAGTTCCATGCGATTGTTCGTGGTTTCCACTTCGCTTCCGCTAAACTCCTTTTTAGCCTCGCCGTACATAAGTATTCCGCCGTATCCTCCGGGACCGGGATTATAGGAGCAAGCGCCGTCCGTGTATAAAATTACCTCTTTCATTTTCTTCGCTCTCAACGATTAAACTTTCCTTTTTTTAATTATCTGTGATTTTTTTGTTCAAAAACGGTTGACAAATACCTTGAAGTATTATATAATAAGTTCGTTGCTTTTAGGGGAGTGGCTCAACGGTAGAGTAGCGGTCTCCAAAACCGTAGGTTGCGTGTTCGAATCGCGTCTCCCCTGCCAAAAGAATTAGGATATATTCAAAAAACGATCCCGTTTGACGAGTATATCCTATTTTTTTATGCTCAATGGCAGTTATTCACCCGATTCAATCGGGTCGTCGACGGGGATAGGTTTGAAATATAACGTTGCCATATCCCCGATCACAAAACCAAAATTCTCCACCGGATTTTCGCAAGCCTCGTCCGTATAGGCTTGAAATTTTTGTCCGTTTATGGTATACGCGCTCCAATTCGCGTGATAGTGCACAACGAAATATTTCGTAAACCGCACCTCGTCGTTTAAGAGGAAATGCGCCGTTAAGAAAATTTGGTTTCCATCGCGCGGATAAACGACTTCGTTGTAAGCGGTGCGAGTGATCGTCGTTTCTTTATCGTCGTAACACAACGCCGTCTCCGTCATCGTTGTAATTTGATAGGAAGCAGAGCGAATCGTTTCTTTAATGGATACGAGCTTATGTGATTTTTTCGAAAAAAAGTACTCGTATGAATGGCTATTTTCGCCGATCGTTTGCGTATATTCTATCTTATATTGATTCGTTTCCGCATCTTTTACAAGTTCCAACTCTTCCGTATTTTCCTTGTTAAAAATCGGATAGAACGAACTCAAAAAATCGCCGTATACCGCCTCTTCTTGCGCAAGCATATAGCAAGTTGCAAACTCAGCGGTGCTTTCCTTTACGTAAACGGCAAGAGCGGTGATCGTGGCGTTGACGGAAGCTTGATCGTAGGCGTTATACGTTTGGATGTCAATCACCCAAACGGGTTCATTCGAGAGAATTTTTGCCGTGGAAAGGCGATAGTCCTTATATCCATTATACCGTGATCCACGATCGTAAACCGTCTGCCTAAGCACGACGTTTTCATAAGTATTCAACCACTCGTTTGGATTATTTTTTCTAAGCAAATCGTTTACGGTTGGCGTAGTTTCACCACACGAAAACAAAACGGCGGATTGCAAAACGAGTAAACTCGTTGCCAATAATCTCGTTATCCTTTTCGCACAATTTTTCATACATACTCCTATTCCACGCGCTTTAATCCGAGGAAATTCCCCTTAAAAAAGAGAAAATATCTTTTCGACTTTCTCCAAATTCGTTTTACATTACCAAAGCGGCCGCGCCTGCAATCCCCGCTTGGTTTTCCAAAATCGCCTTAACGACTTTCACGCGAGGACCAACCGTTCCCGCATAAATTTCTTTGTCTAAAATTTCTTGCAAAGGCACGATCAAATTATCCCCTTGTGCGCATACGCCACCACCTAAAAGCACGGCGTTCGGACGGAAAATGTTCGCCAAATTGACGATTCCCGTCGCAAGCATATAGATATAGCGATCTACCACTTCTTTTGCGTAAGGATCTTGCGAATAATATTGAAACGAGGTTGCTCCGCCCACATTATCCAGCGAGCCGACCTCCCACATTTTGCTATCTTTATGATTTTCCATTGCGCGTTTCGTATCACGGATTAAAGCGGTTGCGGACGCGTAGGCTTCCAAACACCCCTTTCTTCCGCAAGAACATTGTTCTCCGCACACTTCAATAACGCTATGCCCAAGCTCCGCGCCTGCCGAACGATTGCCTTCGTAAAGCTTTCCGCCAAGCACGATCCCACCGCCTACGCCCGTGCCGAGGGTGAGCATAATCACGTTTTCATAATCTTTCGCGCCACCGAACTTGGTTTCACCGAGTGCCGCTACGTTGGCGTCGTTCGCGATTTTTACGGGTAAACCCGTTCGGTCGGATACCATTTGCGCGAGCGGGAAATGATCCCAACCGAAATTGTTGGAATATACGACGATCCCCGTTTTACTGTCAATCATTCCGGGAACGCCCATACCGAGCGCTTCCACGTCGCTAACTTGCATATTCGCCGTTTCTAAAAGCTCTTTGGTCAAGCGCGCGATATTATCCGCCACTCTCTCGCCACCCAAATGGCGTTCGGTGGGAATTTTCGAGGAGCAAACGATGTTCCCTTTTTTGTCAACGATACCTCCTTTAATGTTCGTTCCGCCAAGGTCGATTCCTACGTAATATTTTACTTTTTCCATTTTCGATTTTCCTTTTCTTTTATATTGAGCAAAGCGTGACGACTTGATTCCACAAGAACGGATAAGCGTCGCTGTTGTATCCTTTCAAAACGGGCTGTTCGAGCTCTTCCAAAACCGTCACTTTGCCTTTGCAGTATGCTTGCAACCGTTCCTTTAGATGGGTAAGACGAAGAATCAAACCGCCGAAACGGGCATCTTGCACTTCCCAACCAAACGGCTTGTTTTCCTTAAACCAAAGAGTACGGAAAGATTGATAAAACCGTTTGATGCAATCGATCGTCGTTTGATATTCTTTGACGAGCAATTTCATTTGCTTTTTATCTTTTTCGTTATACGCCTTTCTCGTTTTTCTGCCAAGGTCAACCTTGTGATGCAACGTAGCGCAAAAATCGGACATCGCCTTAAAGAGATATCCAAATTCGCCGACCCGTTCAGAAGCTTCTAAAAGAGATTTCGCATACAAATCAAACCGCGTCCCCTCGTGCTCTTCGGCGATCGGATCGACGATCCCCAAGAACGCGTCGTTATAAAAGAGGGAACGGGAAAGCCCCAAATTCGTTTCCCCGTTTAACTGTTTCGGCGTACGGTTGGGAAGATCGAGGAGCATAAAATCGGCAAACTCACAGCCGAAACATTCCTTAAACCCACGCTCAATGGAAGCTTGGTCGAAATTCCCGTCCGCAAATTGACGAATTGCGTACAAAGCGGGTAAAACGGAGAAGAAAGAACATTCGCCACCGTTGTCCCCCCACATCGAAAGGATTACGCTTTCGATCTTATGCTTTTTGATCATTTTCATTGCAGGTCGCATTTGATTGATGGAGAATTGATTGAGAGGCGCAAACCCTTGCCACGTCCAAGCACCGCCCACGAACCATGTCTTGCAAGGGAATTGCAAGTGGGATTTGAGCATTTCGTCAAATACTTCTTCCTGCGTGTTGTAATAATCCCAATAAGCGATATCGACGTTTTCGGGAATTTTATTACGCGCCTCTTCTGGTACGACGAGTCCCTTTCCGTAGTAGCGACCGTTATTGATAAGACGGAAGAACATATCGCTCCACATATGGCAATGGAAACCGTATTTTTTCGCGATTTCCGCCACTTTTTCAAGGTGTTTGAGTAGAATATCAAAACTGTTTTCCTTACCGTGCAAATCTAAATATTTACCACGTCCCACCATAAACGCTTCGTCCAAACCGATATTGACGTTTCTCGTTGTGAAATTCGAAGCAATCGACTTGAACATATTTTCAATGAGTTGATAAGTTCTATCCGCGCCGACCAAAAGGATATTATCCGCGTCGCGGATTTCGGCGTATTCCCTATGCCAACGGAACATCGTTTCAAGATGCGCGAGCGTTTGAATACAAGGAATAAGTTCTACGCCGTGTTTTTTTGCAAAGGCGTCGAGCTCTTTGAGTTCTTCGCTCGTATATCTTCCACGTAAATGCCCAAAATACGGCTCGCCGTCCACTTCGTACGTATCTTCCGTATAGAGCTCAAGAGCGTTATACCCCATTTTTTCCAAGCAGACGATCAGCTTTTTAACTCCGTCCACTTTCATAACGGCATTTCGAGAACAGTCGATCATCACGCCAAAATGCTTAAATTCCATAAAAAATCCTCCTAAGTCAACCAAATTTTGTCGACAGTTTACATTATAACATATCATTTCATAAAAGTAAAGTCAATTGCGAAAAAAAAGAAAAAATTTTACCCCTCTCGGCTTATAAATTCCCTTTCCGCTCGCATACTACGGATATGAAACTTTCTCTACTTTTCAAACGGTTCTTTGTAGGAGCTTTAGCCCTTTTTTCCTTTTCGTTTTTTGCCCCTACCACTTTACCCACCCATGCGCAGGAAATCGAGACGCTACCGAAAGACTGTGCGGTGGAGCACCTATTTACCCACGCTTTGATCGCGCACCCTGAAATCGCTTTCCAAACGGGAAATTCCTATGCGAAAAATTTAGACGAGGACTGCTTGACGGCTAACGAGTTTTCCAAAATACTAGAAACCCTTTATCAAAACGATTACGCGCTCGTAAACCCGCTTTCATTATTTGAAATTCAAGACGGCTCGGCTAAACGGGTAGACTTCCCCTTTTATAAGGACAAAAAGCCGTTGATACTATCCTTTGACGACGTGGTTTATACTGAAAAAAACAAAGGAAAAGGTATGATTGATCGATTGGCTTTGTCCAGCGACGGCGAAATTTTGGCAGAAACGGACGGGAAACGACACAAGCAAGAGTTTTTGCCGATTTTAGAGAATTTTATTAAAAAACACCCCGACTTTTCCTATCAAAACGCGCGTGGAATCCTCTTTTTGACGGGTTTTGACGGAATTTTGGGGTATCGAACGCAACGGGATTCACCCAATCGCGCAAGCGAAACGAAAGAAGTGAAAAAAATCGTGCGTCGATTGAAAGATTTGGGTTGGGTTTTCGGCTCACATTCCTACGCGCACGGGCATATGAAGAATTATTCGGAAGAAAAAATGCAATCCGACCTTACGAAATGGAAAACGGAAGTCGAGCCGATCGTCGGCAAAACTCCTTTTTACGCTTACCCCTACGGAGAATGGGAAACGACGGGAACAAAGGCGGAAATTTTAACGGACGGCGGTTTTTCTTTCTTTTTTGGAGTTGGAGAATATCGCTATTTCACTTCCATCAAGCAAAACGAGAGGATTATCCTCTTTCAAGACCGATGCCCAATGGACGGCATTTCCTTGCGAAAGGGCATATGCGAGCGGTTTTTTGACGGAAAATCGGTATACGATCCCTTGCGGATCGTCCCGTTTCTGTAAGTACTATGCCAAACATAGGTATTATGTATGACATAGTACCAAAAAAAAGGCACTGCAAAGTGCCTTTTTCGTTGCGTTGATTTTTCGTTAATGAAATATGCCTATTTTTGAGGCGTTTTTGATGGAAAACCTATAAAATACCCGTCCTAATCCCTTCTTTTTTACCGTTTATTGGGCTCGGGATAGGTTTCGCCAAACGTTTCTACGCGAATACTCTTAATGACTTGATTTTCATAGGGTCGATCAGACCAGTCGGTTTTGGTAGAAGCGATTTCGTCCACCGTTTCAATTCCCGTAAGGGTGTTCCCAAACGCCGCGTAGTCGCCGTCAAGAAAGGGTCCATCCGCGTGCATAATGAAGAATTGCGAACCTGCGGAGTTGGGATCCATCGCCCTTGCCATCGAAATGACGCCACGTTTATGGGAAAGGTCGTTTTGGGCAAAGCCGTTGTTTCTAAACTCCCCTGTGATATGATAACCAGGTCCACCCGTACCGTTTCCTTTCGGATCACCGCCCTGAATCATAAAACCGGCAATGACGCGATGGAAAATAAGCCCGTCGTAAAAGCCTTTATTCGCCAACGAAATGAAATTAGTCACCGTTTTGGGCGCTTTTTCGGGATAAAGCTCCAACGTGATGGTTTTTTCATTTTGCATCGTGATCGTTACGATAGGATTTTTCATAATCTTACTCCTTTTATTTCTCTACGTATTTTTCCACTTTTACGTTCGCTTCTTTGAATAATTGCAACGAGAAATCATCGGGATAGCCGTCTTTATAAACGACGCGCGTGATCCCCGCGTTGATAATCATTTTAGCGCATATTACACAAGGTTGGTGCGTACAATAAAGGGTTGCACCGTTTACGTTGATACCGTATCTAGCCGCTTGTATAATCGCGTTTTGCTCTGCGTGAACGGCAAAACAAAGTTCGTGGTGGGTACCGCTTGGGATATTCAGTTTACGGCGTAAACATTCCCCTTTTTCCACGCAACTTTCCACGCCTACCGGCGCGCCGTTATACCCCGTCGTCATCACGCGTTTATCTTTTACGATCACCGCGCCGACGTGACGGTTTTCTTGAAAACAGCTCGACCATTTCGAAACCGTTTCCGTAAGCTCCATAAAACGTTTATCCCACTTGTTGGTCATAGACATATCGTATGCCTCCTCGCGTTATTTCACGAATATTATTGTACCATATTTTTTATAAAAAATCAATGTTTTCAAGGGCAAAATACGTAATCAGACTACGTTTATGGAAAAATTTTACTCTTTTTTACAGAAACTTCCTTTTTTGTGTTTGACTATTAGGAAGAATTGTTTATAATTATAGAGTAATCATAATATTTGCTTTGCAAGTATTCAAAATTTGGAGGAAATAAAATATATGAACATTAAACCCTTATTCGACAAAGTGGTCGTAGAAAGCGTGACCGTTGAAGAAAAGACAAAAAGCGGATTTTTCTTGCCCTCTTCTGCACAAGAGAAACCGCAAACTTGCATTGTCGTTGCCGTTGGCCCCGGTGGGATTATCGACGGAAAAGAAATTCAAATGCAAGTGAAAGCAGGCGATAAAGTCCTCTGCTCGAACTATGCAGGTTCCAACTTCAAAGTAGACGGAAAAGAATTCACCATCCTCAAACAAAGCGATATTCTCGCAATCGTTGAAGACTAATTCAGTAAAGGAGTATTATTATGGCAAAACAAATCAAATATGGCGACGACGCCAGAAAAGCATTGGAAAACGGCGTGAACGCGCTCGCCGACACCGTTAAAATTACGCTTGGTCCCAAAGGCAGAAATGTCGTACTCGATAAAAAATTCGGCGCTCCCCTCATCACCAACGACGGCGTGACGATCGCAAAAGAAATCGAACTTTCCGACCCGTTTGAAAATATGGGCGCGCAACTCGTAAAAGAAGTTTCCACGAAAACCAACGACGTGGCGGGCGACGGTACGACGACCGCAGTCGTTTTGGCGCAAGCGATCGTTCGCGAGGGCTTGAAAAACCTCGCTGCCGGCGCCAACCCTATCATTCTTCGTAAAGGGATTGAGAAAGCGGTGGCTACGACGGTAGAACACCTTAAAAATATTTCCAAGTCTGTTAGCGGTAAAAAGGAAATCGAACAAGTCGCTTCCATTTCCGCAGGCGATAAAGAGGTCGGCGCTCTCATTGCAAACGCTATGGAAATCGTAGGAAAGGACGGCGTTATCACCGTAGAAGAAGGCAAATCCATGAACACCGAGCTTTCGACCGTGGAAGGTATGCAATTCGACCGCGGATATGCTTCCGCTTATATGGTCACGAACACCGATAAAATGGAAGCGGAACTCGACAACCCTTACATCTTAATTACCGATAAGAAAATTTCCGCATTGCAAGAAATCTTGCCCGTGATCGAGCCTCTTGCAAGCCAAGGCGCGCGCCTTTTGATTATCGCCGAGGACGTAGAAGGCGACGCTCTCGCCGCCCTTATCGTCAATAAACTGAAGGGTGTATTCAATTCCGTTGCGGTCAAAGCGCCCGGGTTTGGAGACAGAAGAAAGGATATGCTTCGCGACATCGCTATTTTGACGGGCGGGCAAGTCATTTCTTCTGATTTGGGCGTAGAATTCAAAGACGTGACGATAGATATGCTCGGCAGAGCTTCCTCCGTTCGTATCGACAAGGAAAACACCACGATCGTCGGCGGTGCGGGAGCTCCTGAAGAAATCAAGAACAGAATCGCTTCGATTAAGGCGCAAATCGCCGAAACCAAATCCGATTACGATAGAGAAAAATTACAAGAACGTTTGGCAAAACTCGCCGGTGGCGTTGCCGTAATTAGCGTCGGTGCCGCAACCGAAGTGGAAATGAAAGAACGCAAACTTCGTATCGACGACGCTCTTGCCGCAACCCGCGCAGCCGTTGAAGAAGGCTACGTTCCGGGCGGTGGTAGCGCGCTTCTTTCTGCCGTTCCCGACGTTAAGAAATTGGTCTCCTCCCTTTCCGGCGACGAAAAGACTGGCGCAAGCATCGTTTTGAAAGCCATCGAAGAACCCATTCGTCAAATCGCGAAAAACGCTGGGCTTGACGGTTCGGTCATCGTTGACAAAGTATTGTCGGCAAGAAAAGCAAACTACGGTTTTGACGCGCTCAACAACAAATATTGCAATATGGTTGAAAACGGAATTATCGACCCGACGAAAGTCACCCGTTCCGTGCTCCAAAACGCAGCGTCTGTTGCGGCAACCTTGCTTACGACGGAAAGCGTCGTCACCGATATCCCTACTCCTCCCGCAACTCCTGCTCCCGGCGGTGATATGGGCGGTATGTATTAAACTCAAACGCAAATGCTATAGCTTTTCTAGACCTTCGAAATGAATGAACCACCCACCGCTTATTCGGTGGGTGGTTTTCCATTCGTTTGCTTGTTTTACTCATTTTCTTTCAACGGAAAAAAGCGGGTGAAATCACCCGCTTGTTTTTGCTCACTAAAAAGCGTAATTAGTTCTTCTTATCTTCTTTTTGAGCAACCACTTCTGCGCCGTCATAGAATCCACAGTTCTTGCAAACTCTATGGGATTCGGTCAATTCGTGGCAATGAGGACATTCGACAAGCGTAGCTGCCGTTGCCTTGTAGTTAGCAAATCTCTTATTCGTTCTGCTCTTGGATTGTTTACTCTTAGGTACTGCCATAATAACACCTCACGTTGTTTTTTCTTGATTTTTCTATTTGTATTGAATGCCGACACAATCTTCCTTGCACAACAATACTTTCGGCATACAAGCCATAACCGCATCATTGACTGCTTCTTTCGTGTTGATCAAACCGCGGGAATAAACATAATCTTCGCCGTTTTCAAACGGCTCGAACAATGCTTGTATATCCCCTTCCACCGTCATTTTAGCATCTTCTAAACACCTCGAACACTTGCCTTGTAAGTCAAAAGAAATTTTACCTTTAATCTCCAATGCGTCGTCCTCGTAAAGTTCGAACTTTATCGAAACTTTAATCGGCGAAGAAAACTTGACGTACGGGATATCCACAAGCGTTTCATCGCCCTCTTCTTCCCATTCAAGCGTGCCTGAATACTTCTTTTGCGCATTCAGTTTTCTAACATCAATAACCATGATTTCAAATAGCTAATATAGTATAGTATATTTGTCTTTGTTTGTCAACTTATTTTTTACGGATTTTTACAACTTTTTACAACAATTCGACCGTTTCTCTTGCAATGACGAGTTCTTCGTTCGTAGGAATGATCAAAACTTTCACTTTGGAGTTCTTTCCGGTGATGTCACGAATCGTGCCGTTGTTTCTCTCTTCGTTCTTTTCAAGGTCGATTTCAAGCCCTAAATATTGCATGTTTTCGCAAATATCTTTTCTCACGATCGACGTGTTTTCACCAACGCCTGCCGTGAATACGATGCAATCCACACCGTTCATCGCCGCCGCGTAAGCGCCTACGTATTTCTTACAGCAATAAGAGAAGATATCCAAAGCGAGCTTCGCTCTCTTATCCCCCTCTTCCGCCGATTTCGTCAAATCTCTGAAATCGCTCGAAATACCGGAAACGCCGAGCATACCGCATTTCTTGTTGAGGTGATTAAGCATTTGCGAAACGTCCATACCCTCTTTCTTTGCGATGTATTCCGCAGCCGCGTAGTCGATGTCGCCGCTTCTCGTTCCCATAGGAACGCCCGCCAAGGGAGTGAAGCCCATCGACGTATCGACGCATTTACCGCCGTTTACCGCGGAAATAGACGAACCGTTGCCAAGGTGACATGTGACGATTTTTAATTCTTCCGGTTTTTTGCCGAGGTATTTTGCAGCCTCTTGGGATACGAACTTATGGCTCGTTCCGTGCGCGCCGTATCTTCTGATTTTGTATTTTTCATAATGGCTATAATCCACCGCGTACATATACGCGTGTTCAGGCATCGTGAAATGGAAACCCGTATCGAACACAAGCCCCATCGGGGTGCTCGGCATAGCCGCTCTGCAAGCGTTTACGCCGACGATTGCGGCAGGGTTATGCAAGGGAGCGAGGTCTTTGATTTCTTCCATTAAAACCATCGCTTCGTCCGTCACCAACGTAGTTTTTTTGAACGCCTCGCCGGATGCGACCACGCGGTGACCTACCGCGTCGATTTCTTCCATGGAAGAGATCACACCCACTTCTTTGTCGGTGAGTTCTTTCAAGACGAGTTCTACCGCTACGTTGTGATTGGGCATAGGAATAACGATTTCCACTTCCTTTCCGTTTGCTTTATGAATGAGTTTCGAGCCGTCGATCCCAATTCTTTCACAGTTCCCTTTCGCCAAAACCGATTCGGTTTCCATATCGATAAGTTGGTATTTAAGGGAGGAGCTACCCGAGTTAATTACAAGTACTTTCATTTTCTTACCTCGCATTATAATTGTGTTTGAAGTGCCGTAATAGCAACCGCCGCAACGATATCTTCCGCTTTACAGCCTCTCGAAAGGTCGTTGATGGGTTTTGCAAAGCCTTGACAAATAGGACCTACCGCCATAAATCCGCCCAATCTTTCCGCAATTTTGTAGCCGATATTTCCCGCTTGCAAGTCGGGGAAAATAAACACGTTGGCGTGGCCCGCAACGGACGAGCCGGGCGCTTTGAATTCACCGACGGAGGGTACGATCGCCGCGTCGAATTGAAGTTCGCCGTCGAGTTTTAATTCGGGCGCTTTTTCTTTGGCGATGGCAACCGCCTCTTGTACGAGGGTCACGTTGTCGTGCTTTGCGCTACCTTTCGTGGAGAAGGAAAGCATTGCCACTTTCGGATCAATCCCCGCGATAGCCGCTGCCGATTTTGCCGTAGCAATCGCGCAGTCTGCAAGCCCCTCGCTCGTATAGGTGGGGTTCAAACCGCAGTCTGCAAACACCACGAGCCCGTCGGGGCAATACGGATTGCCTTGAGGGGGGCAAAGCATTAAATTGAAACTGGATACGGACGAAACGCCTTTTGCCGTTTTGATAATTTGAAGACCGGGACGAAGAGTGTTAGCCGTCGAATGACAAGCGCCGGATACAAGTCCGTCCACCTCGCCTAATTTAAGCATCATAGCGCCGAAATAAGTGCCGTCGTTTAACAGCTTGTCCGCTTGATCGGGGGTCATACCTTTCGACGCGCGAAGTTCGCAAAGTTTTTCGTTATACTCTGCGCGCTTGGGGGAAGTGATCGGATCAATGATCGTCACACCGTCGAGATCGATATCCGGATTTTCCGCGCGAATCGCGTCCGCATTCCCTAAAAGGATGATTTTTGCAATCCCCTCTCTCGTAGCGTCTTGCGCCGCTTTTACCACGCGTTTGTCTTCGCCCTCGCAAAGGACGATCGTCTTTTGCAACGCTTGTGCTTTCGTTTTAATCGCAGTCAAAACTTGATTCATATAATTTTGCTCCTTGAAACGCTTTATTTATTTTTCATTTTCGTGTATAATAGAGGGTAGAGAAATCTTTCTTTCACCACCATTTTGTATTATACCATATTTTTCCCACAATGTAAAGGAAAAGAAAAGACTAAATATGAAAATTTGTGCGATTATTTGTGAATACAATCCCTTCCATAACGGACACGCCTACCAAATCCAAGAAGCGAAAAGGCAAAGTGGCGCGGACTATATCGTTTGTATTATGAGCGGTAATTTCGTCGAGCGTGGCGAAGAGGCTATTTTAGAGAAACACGTACGGGCAAAACACGCTATTTTATCCGGCGCGGACGCCGTGGTTGAATTGCCCGTGTCCTTTTCCACCTCCCCCGCCGAACTTTTTTCACGTGGGGGCGTGAAAATAGCGCACGCGCTCGGCGCGGACGTTCTTTCTTTCGGCGTGGAAAGTGGGACGAGGGAAAGTTTACTCGAAACGGCAAATTTACTTTTACACGAGCCTACGACCGTTTCCGAGCGAATCAAAGAACTGTTGAAAGACGGAGTTTCGTACGCAAAAGCAAGGCAACTTGCCTACCTGCCGTACGTAAACGAGGAATACGTCTCTTCCCCCAACAATATTTTGGCACTCGAATATACGAAAGCGATCCTCTCGAAAAATTACCCTTTACAAATCTTACCCATAAAACGAAAAGGCGCGGGGTATTTAGACAGCGATATCCAAACCGCTTTCGCCTCCGCCAAATCCATTCGAGAAAATCTTGCAAACCGCGAAAAATTGAAAGAGGCTAACTGTATGCCTACTTACGTTTTGAAAGATCTCCCCTCCTCCATCTCAAACAACCTCGCTTTTTTAGAAAGACTTTCCGTTTTATCGACGCCGAGCGAGGAAATCAGAAAGGTTTGCGACTGCACGGAGGGGCTTGAAAATGCGCTCAAAAAACAGGCAAAACTCGGCGACTTAGATCTTGTGTCCGCCCTCACGTCGAAACGTTATACCGCCTCTCGAATACGGCGGATTCTACTACAAAATTTGCTTTCCATTCATAAACAATTTATCCTTTCTTGTTTGGATAGCCCCTTATATTTACGCCTACTTGCCATTCGGAAAGATGCGAAAGAGTTGCTCTCTTATTTGGGCAATCGAAACGATCCGCTTATCGTCAAAAACGCCGACGCCGATAATCTTACCGCTATTGCAAAGGACTGTTTGGAAAAGGAAGAATTCGCCGACGACGTTTACGCGATTTTACAATCCTCTAAAAAACCGAAAAACAATCCGTTCGTATAAGAAAAAACCTATTAGAAGCAGTTCTAATAGGTTTTTTTGTTGCATTTTTTTTCAAGCGATTGGCGGTTTTTTAATTTGTCGCCGCCGTTTTTTTTGCTTTCTTCGATTTCTTTTCTTTCTTCTTGCATTCCACGATCCCAACGACGTATTCGGGATTGACGAACACGAGCGCGCCACTGTGACGGTCTTTCATCAAAATGCAATCGTTTTCCACTTTTTCCATCGTGCCGTCGTAATCGTTGTCGATCGTGTGTACTAAGCAGTGTTTTCCCAACATCGTTTGTAAAAGATTCATCATAATCAAAGTCTCTCCTCTTTCTTTTTTTTGTTTTTTATGAGATTTTCGCGCAATCACTTGACGTACGTTGGCTCGGTTGCGTACGACTATCCAAACACATACGATACAAGCGACGACAAAAAGAAAAACAGGCATTGGATTACCCCTCGTTTTTTAATGATTGTATTATAACAAATTCTCGTTTATTTGTCAAGCGCATTGCGGTATTTTTCAATGAGCAACGCCGTCCGTTTTGCGCGCGTAAAAGCTTGCCGATAATACTCTTGGAGGGATAAATGGATATATTGCTCCAATTCTTTTCGCCCTTTCCGTCCTTGGCGTTTCAACTCGAACGTATAAGCGCTAAGCGGACGCGCGTTCGCTAATTTTTTCGCCGTTTCATCCCAATCAATCGTCCCGTCGAAGGGCAATAAGTGTAAATCATCTTGATTGGTTGCCTTGCTCCCCGTCATACCGAAATTGTCGTGCAAATGCGTAATCAATAAACGCTCGCCGTAATCCTTCAAAAAGTCACGACTCGGCGCGTAGGCGCCTGCATGTCCGCTATCAAAGCAAAATCCAACTGACTGTTCGTTTTTGAAAAATTGCATCACCGCGTCTAAATAGCTTACCCCCTCCAAATTTTCAAAAGCGATTTTTACACCGTAATTTTTGGCGACGGCAACCACGGAGGCTAAACGGTCGAGCCCCTTTTGTGTGGGGCGTTCTTCCCGATCAAAAAATCCGGTAAACGGATGCACGACGACGATCGGAACACGGTTTTTTCCCGCACACTCGACGCACCTAAAAAGCTCCTTATACGGTTCTTCCCCCTCTTCGTCCTTTTCCCAAAACGCGATCGAGCCCTTGGTAGGCGCGTGAATGGAATGATAGACGAGGTGATACGAATCGGCAAGCTCGCGGTACTCTTTCACTTCTTTTTCGTTCGTCCAAGCGTGGAAAAAACCGTCAAAACCAACGGAAGAGATCGTTTGGATCCATTCCTCTCGCGTCGCGGAAAATTGATTGCAGTTGTTGACGTATACTTTTATGTTTTTCATTTTTTGCTCTCTACTAAAAAAAGTGACTTGTCCGACGGACAAGTCATTTTTTGGAGCTACTGGCCGGACTTGAACCGGCGACCTGCTGATTACGAATCAGCTGCTCTACCGACTGAGCCACAGTAGCAATTTTGCTCGCCTAATCACAAGCTTACTTATTATAACCAATCAAACGAAAAAAGGCAAGCATTTTTAACGGTAATTTCAAATTTTTTTATATTTTTTTGGAACGAGTAAAGGAACTTTATTTTTTAACACTTCGATTTCCAAATTCCCTTGCGTTCCTTTCTCGCCGTCAAAATTCCAAACGACGTCGTTCGGAACTTCTATCGACAACCTTTCCCCCGAAAAGGCGACTTTTCTTTTCGCTTTGGGTCTGTATCCAAACACGAAGAGCCCAAGAACGCCGAAAAACGCTTTCGCTCGATGGAAGAAATTAGGATTTTCTCTTTGCTTGACAACCGCGCACTCCAACTTCCCGTCTTTCATAGAGCCGTGTGAATTTATCTTCATCCCTGCCACGCACCGACCGTTCATCACCAAAATAAACACGCTGTTCTCTTCGATTCTCGTCGTTTCCGTTTGTACTTTTACGGGAAAAACAAGAAAAGAAAGTTCTTTTTTTAATCCTTCCAACCCGTAAGCAATCGCTCCGAGCGCTCGTTTCTTGTTTTGCGGAGTGGTATAAGAAGCGCCCGTAAACGCACCTGCAGAAACGGAATACATCGCGTAATTCCCACCGCTTAATTTCATACAATCGAGCAGTTGCGCCTCTCCTTCTAAAATAACGTTTAAGGCTTTCTTGATTGATTTTCGAGGGATTCCTACGCTGTGCGCAACGTCGTTCATCGTTCCACTTGGAATATACCCCAACAGAGGTAAATCCTCCCTATCAGCGACGCCTTGTAAGACTTCGTTGAACGTTCCGTCGCCTCCTGAAAAGATAATACAGTCGTATTCATCCGCTACGACTTTCACCTTGTCCGTAAGGTCGCCTCGCGCTTTCGTGGCGTACACGTCCACTACTTCGTATTTTTCTTTCAAGCGTTGCCTTATGTAAGGTAATTTTTTTGCAATTTTTCCTTTCCCACTATTCGGATTATAGATAAAAATGCACTTCATAGCACAATTATAGCATAAACCCGAAAATAGAGCAAGGGTTTTATAGAATCAGAGGGAAAATTCTTCGCAAAAATTTAGATAACTTTCACAAACGAGCGCTTCCACGTACCGCAAGTCCTTTGCAAGAACGATCTCCTCTTTTATCTGCAACGTCTTGCTTATCCCCTCTTGCATGGGCGAAGAATCTTTCAAAAAATACGAGGATAGGAGTCTTTGCATAGAAGCGAGCAATGTTTCCAATATCTCCTTGATCCGACTTTGCGTAAAATTGCCGTTTTCCGTCTCCCTCGTAAGGGTGTGGAGAAGTTGAACGTTTCCCTCTAAATTGAGTAGCGTCGAGTGGATTTCCGTGCGCATGCCTTTTTGTTTTCGCGTTTTTAAGTATAAGTCTTTGGGGGAAACGTCAATGCTTGCGACGGGAATTTTTTTCGCTTGCAAGCGCGCTTTCGCTTCTTCCATTTCCCCAATGGATTGATAGCAAGCATACACGGCGTACTCTTCCGTTTTTATCCGCGCGATATACCCAGCCCCACCTTGCAAGTACGCTTTCGTAGCGCATGACGTCGTCGAACCCGTATCCGTCGAAACGATATATCCCACGTAGAGATTGGGCGAAAGCAGAAGGGCGTGCTGGATTTGATAGGCAAAGAGCGAAAAAGCGAAAATGGCGATGGATATAGTCACGCCAAGCATTTGATTGATTTTTCGTTGTAAAAAAGAAAAGGTCATACTTTACTGTATGCCTTTTTCCTTTTTTTATGACTGCTCGTCTCTTGTAAAATCGCGCTTTTCCTTACTCCATATACAAAACGATCTCTTTTTGGACGAGCGTTTTAGGAAGATCAATCACCCGTTGGTTTTCAGACCCCCTAAATTTTAAGCGGATATTTTTCTTCTCTTCTACGAACTTCCCGTCAACTAAAACGTCGATATGAGAAAGAAGTTCGCCCGTTGACGCCACGTTTTTCGACTTTTCCATAAAAAGCCCCGTCTTTTCGTCGAGCGTGTTTCCCGTATAACACCAAATCGTCTTGTTCGGATAGCGTTTCTTTGCTTCTTTCACCAAGGGAAGAAGCCCCTCTTGGTTTTGCGGTTCCATCGGCTCGCCACCGAGCAAGGTCAAGCCCTCGATGTACGATTCACCTAAGTTTTTGAGAATTTCTTCCTGAACGTTCTCGTCGAAAGGGATACCAAAATTAAAATCCCACGCCACTTGATTAAAACAGTTTTTACAATGATGGGTGCATCCCGAAACGAAGAGGGAAATGCGTACTCCCTCCCCGTTTGCAATGTCCGTCCATTTAATCGTTGCGTAGTGCATATGCTCTCCTTACAAGTGCAAAACTCTGTCCTTAATTTCTTGCGTTCTGCCTTGGTTCCAGTATTGCGTACCAATATACCCGCAGGTACGGCGCGCGACGTTCATTTTCGCTTGGTCGCGGTTTCTACAACAAGGGCATTCCCAAAGCAATTTGCCCGATTCGTCCGTCACGATTTGGATTTCACCGTCGTACCCGCAAACTTGACAATAGTCGCTCTTCGTGTTAAGTTCTGCGTACATAATGTTGTCGTAAATGAACTTCATCACGGAAAGCACGGCGGGGATATTGTTTTGCATATTCGGAACTTCCACGTAGCTGATAGCGCCACCGGGGGAAAGTTGTTGGAATTCGCTTTCAAATTTCAGTTTCGTGAACGCGTCGATCGGCTCGCTTACGTGTACATGATAGCTATTGGTGATATAGCTCTTATCCGTCACGCCGGGGATAATTCCAAAGCGTTTTTGGAGCATTTTCGAGAATTTGTACGTCGTGCTTTCGAGTGGCGTGCCATAGAGCGAGAAGTCGATGTTTTCCTTGGCTTTCCATTCCTTACAACGATCGTTCATATGTTGCATAACCGCAAGGGCGAACGGCTTCGCTTCCGCGTCCGTATGCGATTTTCCCGTCATATATTTCGTACATTCGTAAAGACCAGCGTAGCCGAGCGAAATCGTCGAATATCCGCCGTACAAGAGTTTATCAATGACTTCTCCTTTTTGCAACCGCGCAAGCGCGCCGTATTGCCATAAAATAGGCGCGGCGTCCGAAAGCGTACCCTTCAAGCGGTTGTGGCGAGCCATAAGGGCGCGATAGCAAAGGTCTAATCTTTCGTCGAAGATCTTCCAGAATTCGTCTTTGTTTCCACCCGAGGAAAGCGCTACGTCTACGAGGTTGATCGTGACGACACCTTGATTGAATCTACCGTAATACTTCGGCTTTCCGTTCTCGTCGACGTAGGGGGTCAAGAAACTTCTGCATCCCATACAAGTATAGCAATGTCCCTCCCCGTTTTTATCCACCTTAAATTCGAGCATTTTCTTTTCGGAAATGTAGTCGGGCACCATACGTTTTGCCGTACATCTTGCCGCAAGCTCGGTCAAATACCAATATTTTTGCCCCTCTTCGATATTATCCGGCTCTAAAACGTAGATGAGCTTGGGAAAAGCGGGCGTAATATACACGCCGGATTCGTTTTTTACCCCTTCGATTCTTTGTTTAAGCGTTTCTTCGATGATGAGCGCAAGGTCTGCCTTTTCTTGTTCGTTGCGCGCTTCGTTGAGATACATAAATACCGTCACGAACGGCGCTTGACCGTTCGTCGTAAGCAACGTGACGACTTGATATTGAATCGTTTGAATACCACGTCTTACTTCGTCGCGTAAACGTTTTTCAGCGATTGCGGATACGTGTTTCGAATCGTTTACGCCAAGCGTAGCAAGTTCTTCTTCCACTTGCTTTTGAATCTTTTTACGGCTGATATCTACGAAAGGCGCAAGGTGGGTTAAGGAAATACTTTGTCCGCCGTATTGGTTGGACGCGACTTGCGCGATAATTTGCGTTGCAATGTTGCAAGCCGTCGAAAAACTGTGCGGTTTTTCAATGAGCGTACCCGAAATAACCGTACCGTTTTGCAACATATCTTCCAAGTTTACGAGATCACAGTTATGCATGTGTTGCGCAAAATAATCGGCGTCGTGGAAGTGGATAATTCCTTGATCGTGCGCTTCCACCACGTCTTCGGGCAAAAGCAAACGACGGGTGAGGTCTTTCGACACTTCCCCTGCCATATAGTCCCGTTGCACGCTATTGACCGTAGGGTTTTTATTCGAGTTTTCTTGTTTTACCTCTTCGTTATTGCATTCGATCAGCGTCATAATTTGCGCGTCCGTCGTATTTTGCTTACGTACGAGCGCACGGCGATAACGATAGGTGATGTATTTTCTTGCAAGAACGAACGCTTTCCGATCCATCAAGCAGTTCTCGACCATATCTTGCACTTCTTCGACCGTCACGGAACGACCGAGCGTTTTACACGCGTCCGTCACGTTTTTTGCAATCGCGTAAACGTCCTCTTCCGTAATTCTTTCACTTTCTACTACCCCTTGATTCGCCGCTTTAATAGCGTTTACGATCTTTTCTTCGTCAAACGCCGCTTCTTGACCGCTTCTCTTGATGATTTTCATACTCATAACTGTTTTTCTCCTTGTCGTATTTCCCCACAATATCTTGTGCAAATATCCGTTTTTTAGCGCCTTAAAAACACAATATATAGTACATATCGAAAATTTGCTCTTTTATTATACCATATTTTGTAGCAAAGTCAAGTGGATTACCACAATATATAGTATTCAAAATTCTTATAGCAAAGCGGTGAATATTTCATTTGATTTTTTGAAAAGTCCTTTATTTTTCGACATTTTTTGCATTGGCTTATTTTTTTGTTATAGAAAAATAAAATAATTCTATAAAAAATAAGAGACAGAATGGCTTTTCTGTCTCACATTTTTCCTTTTACGATAACTTTTCCAAAATTTCTTTTACCGATTCCTCTTCGCTCTTATGCGTGGATAACACTCTATAAAGCGCTTCCTCTCCAAACCTCGGCAGGTACTCTGCTTTTACCTTTTCCGCAAACGTTTGCACCGATTCTTCCGCAAGATTCCTCTCTACGCCCGAGGCGGAAAAATCCACGAGAAGGTCGGTGGAAAAGAGTTTGTTTTTCAAAACGATGCGAGCGTTCGATACGGTTGTAAGCTCTCTTGCGAGCATTGGATCAATCAAATCCCCACCCACGTGAGAAACGCCACCTATGATAGTCAAAGCGCCACCCGCTTGCAAGCACTTTGCCGTTCCGAAATAGTTTTTGACAAATGCGAGCGTCTTATTCGAAAGCCCGTACGGGGAACGTTCCGCGATTGGCAACGAGCGTTCGTACGCCCTTGCTAACGTATTGAAAGAATCGACGATTAAACAAACGTGTTCGCAATTCTCCGCGTGGCGTTTTGCACGCTCTAAGGCAAGCTCCGCCAAAAATAGGATAAACTCGGGGGAATCTTGATAGGTTGCATATAGCAAGTTTTCCTCCGAATATACGCCTAAAAGGTCTTGTACGTGTTCAGGTGAAGCGTTCAAGGAAAGATAGATATACGGCTCGCGAACGTCCGCTACGGCGTTTACGATTTCTTCCATGAACGGATTATGCCCCGTCGTGACGGGCGAAGAAACAAGCAAGCGTTGCCCTTTCCCACAAGGCACGAAGAGGTCGAGAATTTTGCTCGCATATCCGGATTGTTCAAGCTTGGTAAAGCGGAGCAATTCCGTCGGATAGACGGTTGAAAGCTCTTGAAACTGCGTCCGTTGCATCGGACCTGCGATCCAATTGACGGTCAAAATTTTATCGACGAGAAAAAAGCGTCCCTCTTTGTGGACGTAGCAAGAAAGTACGTCCCCCTTCCGCAATCCGTTCGACTGCATAAGCGCCGAGGTAAGAACGACAAGTTCGTCCTCTTTCATTCTTCCGCTAAGCGGAACGAGGCAATACACGTTTTTGTAAAAAGCAATTTGCCCCACGACGATATTTTTTTGGTAATCTTGAACGGAAATCGCCTTCCCTGCCGTAGAATCTTGTACGGTAAAGGAATTTTCGCCTACCAACGGACAAACGTCCACCTTTTGCTCTTCGTAGGGTTTATTGGAACAATATGCCAAACGGTATTCCTCGATTTTTTCAAGAATTTGGGGAGAGGCGAAATCATTTTTAATGGGCGCGCCTTTACGGCTTTGTTCCACCGGTTGTTGTTTCCCCTCTAAAATATTAAAAATTTCTTCAATGAGGACTTTCTTCGTTTTTTGCGTGGGATGTTCTACTCCTACGTATCTGCCAATCGGACGAAGCATAATACTCCCTTGTTTCAAAAGGAAATCATATAATTGATTTTTTAAGGTATTGATATCTTTATTTTCCATTCGTATGCACCTTATTCATATGTATTATTTGCGTTTTTTCTATCGGTAATGTAATTTCGCCCTCGACTTGCAAGATCTCCTCTTTTTTATACTGGGACAAAAACTTTTCCACACCCGCGATATCAATCGCGCTATCGGGCGTTTTATAATGCATCGGAATTGCCCATCTTGGCGAGAGCTTGTCCACGTATTCTTTCGCCTTTTTACCATCAATCGTATATTTCCCGCCTACGGGAATACAAAGCACGTCTATCCACGGTAAGCGTTTACAAACCGCTTCTACGTCCCTTTCGCCCAAATCCCCTAAATGACAAACGCGAAGCCCGTCCAAACAAAAGCAAAAGGCGATATTCTCCCCGCGAAGAGCGCCTTGCTTTTCGTCGTGGAAACAAGCAACTCCTTCAATCGGAATTCCACAAACGATCGTTTTTTCCGCTTTCGTCAATACGTATTTCGCATCCACGCCCTCTCGATAAGAGTGATCGTAATGCGCGTGGGAAAGCAAAAGTACGCTCGCCGTCAAACCTTTTTTAAGCTCGTATCCAATTTTTTCAAACGGGTCGATTACGACGCTCGTTCCGTTTTGAGAGGTGAAGCGAAAGCAAGCGTGTCCAAAATACTCAATCTGCATTCTCTTCCCTCGCGAGCAAGCGTATTTTCGTCCGTTGTTTTTCCTTTCCGAAACACAAATTGTAGTCGCATAAAAGCATACACGACTTTTCTTGGATCGTAAAACCGAGTTTGCTGCAAGCCACGTCGATCTCGCCGACCGAACCGCTTACGCCGATTTCCCCTTTCGTGGTTTTGCCCTCTTGCAATAAAAGGCGCAAATGATATCCGCCGACCCGACGAATTTCCACTCCGGCATCGGCAATCGAAACGGTCACGGAACTCTCTTCGTCCGCATAACAAATCGTTGCCGTCAAACAATCCGTCTGCATTTTTCCTTTCGTGGAAAAGACGTTCGCTTGCCCATCTATGGTGGTTGTAATCGTTATATAGCAGTGCTTCATATCAATTCGATTATACAATATTTTTCGTTATTTTTCAAGCAAAAAAGCGATTATTTTTCATAAAAAGGACATTTTTATTCAAAAATCGACAATTTTTGAACAAATTACGTCGTTTTTTGGTATTTGCGTTTGGTGGCAAGCCCTCCGCGGATATGCCGTTCGCTCAAATTCTTTTCTAAGACTTTTCTCGTTTGTTCGTACAGATCGAAATCAATATAAAAAAGGCGTTCCGTCACGTCTTTATGTACCGTTGATTTACTAATAGAAAAATGCGCAGAACATCCTCTGACGGTACAACCCGTCTTTATGATATATTCTGCACATTTTCTTGCTCTTTTCTCAATATGTTCCCACAAATCGTCCAACCTCCGATTTTCTTTTCACTTTATCGTATGTTGATTGTGGGTGAGTTATGCTATTATTATTCGTCCGCCTTTTGATAGAATAAGGGATAGACTCGTTCTACCGCCGTCTCGGGAACGCGCGTGAGTTTGCGCGCCTTTGCGCTTTGCATGGCAATCGAAACTTCTTCGCTCGAAATTTCAATGACGTTCTTGTTTTTATCCGCTACGAGCAGTTTATACGGCGCCGTCACGTAGCTTGCGCAGAGCACCGTTTCGCCCTCGGGCATAGAAACGATCATCGAACCTTTTTTATAGCGGGTGCTTGGATCAATTTGCGAGGCGATGACCTTTTTGAATCTTCCCTCGCTCGTCACTATGATAATTTCGCCCTCACCGTTAATTTGCGACATAAAGCAAACGCTATCCCCCTCGCGGAGCATTACCCCTCGAACGCCCGTGGCGACTCTGCCTTGCACGGGGATATCGTCCTTTAACGCGTTCAAGCAATAGCCCTTTTGCGTGACGATCATAATCGTGTCCTCTTCCGAGGCGTCCTCTTCGACGGCAATCACTTCGTCGTCGTCCGAAAGTTTCGTCGCCACGAACACCGCTTTGCGCTGTCCGTCGTATTCCGACCAGTCGGATTTCTTCATCATGCCTTTCTTCGTAAAGAAGAGGAGTTTGCCCATTGGGAATTTTTCGCCGATCGCAAAGATGGAAACGATGCGTTCCCTGTCCACCGCCTCGGGTGACAAGTCGCGCAAGGATTTTCCCTCGCTTTGCAGAGCGCACGAATAATCGGGGCCGTACAAATCGAGTTTATGGCAGTTCCCGAAATTCGTAAAGCAATAGAAAACGTCTTCCGTGTTCCCTTCGACTACGATTTTCGCGATATGGGAAAGTTTCGCCTTGCCGGTGATAGGTTTTTTCAACCCGTCGATTTCCTTGCCGGTAAGCACTTTGAGTTTATCGTCTTCCGTGACCGCTACCACGCATTTTACGCCGGGCAATTTTTCCTTGCCGGCAACGATCGTATCGGACGCTTCTTCCGCCGTAAACACGAGTTTGGACTTTCTCGGCGTAGCGTAGCGATCCTTAATCTCTTCCATTTCCGTTTTGACGACGCCCAGCTGTAAATCTTTACTCTTAGAAATCGCCGTGAGCTTTTTGATGAGTTTTTTGAGATCTTTCATTTCCTCTTCTAGCTTATAAATTTCAAGCTTGGTGAGGCGCGCGAGTTTCAAATCGAGAATCGCTCGAGCTTGTTCGTCCGAGATAGAAAACCTTTCGATAAGCTTTTCTCTTGCGTCTTGCGTTCCCTCCGCTTTCTTGATAATGGCGATCACTTCGTCGATATTTTGCACTGCGATCACGAGCCCTTCCAAAACGTGACAACGCGCCTCGGCGTGCTCCAAATCGAAGAGGGTACGCTTCAAAACGACTTGTTGTTGATATTTTACGTAGTGGCGAATAATATCCAAAAGCCCGAGTTGTTGAGGCTTACCGTCGGCAATTACCACCATATTGATGCCAAAGGTCACTTCAAGATCGGTATATTTATATAAACAAGCCAAAATAGCGGGAATGTCGCCGTCCTTTTTAATGCGGATAACGGCGCGCATACCCGTGCGGTCGGATTCGTCCGCTACGTCGTCGATATAGGAAAGATCGTCCTTCTTCTCTTCGCGAAGCGCCACGATTTTACGCAAAAGCTGTTCCTTGTTCACTTGATACGGAAGCTCGGTAATCACCAAGTTCGTCTTACCGCTAGACAGCACTTCCGTCGAAATTTTTGCGCGGATCGTAATCTTGCCTCGACCCGTTTTATACGCTTGAATGAGTTCGTTCGCTATGATAATCCCGCCCGTAGGAAAATCGGGGCAAGGGATATAGCGCATCATTTCGTCGAGGGAAATCGCGGGATTGTCGATATACGCCGACACACCGCTTACAACCTCTTCTAAGTTATGGGTGGGAATATTCGTGGCAAGCCCTACCGCAATCCCCGACGCGCCGTTGACGAGGAGGTTGGGAAAGCGCCCGGGCAAAACGTCCGGTTCTTTCAAACTGTCGTCAAAGTTTAAGGAAAAGGAGACCGTTTCCTTATCAATATCGCGCAAAAGTTCCAAGGCAAGCGGTTCTAATCTCGCCTCGGTATAACGCATTGCGGCGGCGGGATCACCGTCCACGCTACCGAAGTTACCGTGCCCGTTGACGAGGGTTTTTCCCATATTGAAATCTTGCGCCATACGCACCATCGCGTCGTACACCGAGCTGTCGCCGTGCGGGTGATATTTACCCATACAATCCCCGACGATACGCGCGCTCTTTTTATGCGGTTTGTCGGGCGTCAAGCCCATATCGTACATCGTGTATAAAATACGGCGTTGCACGGGTTTTAAACCGTCTTCTACGCGGGGCAACGCTCTGTCTAAAATAACGTATTCGGCATACGGAAGCATAGAAGAATGCAAAACGCTTTCAAGCGGTTGCACGAACAACTGTCCGGACGGCTCTACGACTTCAATTTCTTTTTTACTCTTTGCCATCTTATTTCTCCTTCTTCGCTATTTTGTCGATAAACATGTCTCTTTTGTTGAAGTTCGCGTATTTGGCGATAAACTCTTTTCTGCCTTCCACTTTATCGCCCATCAGCGCCGTAATCATTCTCTCCGCCTTTGCGGCATCCTCGATCGTCACTTGCGTTAAATTTCTCGTGGCGGGGTTCATCGTCGTTTCCCAAAGCTGTTCCGCGCTCATTTCACCGAGCCCTTTATACCGTTGCACTTGATAGCCCGCGCCGATCTTCTCAATCTTTTCGGAAAGTTCCTTATCGTCGTAGGCGTATTCCACCTTGTCCCCTTTGTACACTTTGTAAAGCGGGGGCATACCGATATACACGTGCCCCGCGTTGACGAGGGGGCGCATATAACGGAAGAAGAAGGTGAGCAAAATGCAACGAATATGCATACCGTCTTGGTCCGCGTCCGATAAGATAATGACTTTATGATAGTTGATTTTATCCAGATTAAATTCGGGGTCGTACCCCGCGCCGATCGCGCCGATAATCGTTCGAATCTCCTCGTTTTGCAGGATTTGATCAAGGCGCTTTTTCTCGACGTTTAACGGTTTACCGCGAAGGGGTAAAATGGATTGATACTGTCTTACCCGCGCTTGTTTTGCCGTACCGCCTGCGGAATCCCCTTCCACGATGAACATTTCGTTGAGTTCAGGCTTTCTTCCCGAGCAAGAAGCGAGTTTGCCGATCAGCGTTAAATTTTCGATACTGTTCTTTTGACGGGCGTTGTCTTTGGCTTGTTTTGCCGCAAGGCGAACTTTCGCAGCGCCTTGCGCCTTTTTGATGATCTCTTCAAAGGTCTTTTTCGCGCCTCTTTGCGAGGTAAACGCTTTCAGCCCCTCCATAAGAGCCATTTCCACGGCGACTCTTGCCTCCGTGTTGCCGAGCTTGGTTTTTGTTTGCCCTTCAAACTGCACGTTCTTCATTTTGATAGACAAAACGGCGGTTAAACCCTCTCTAAAATCGTCGCCTTGGAAGTTGACGTCTTTTTCTTTCAAAAATCCGTTCTCTCTCGCGTACAAGTTGAGGAAACGAACGAGTCCCGAGCGGAAACCCGTTTCGTGATACCCCCCCTCGGGCGTGGGAATATTGTTGACGAAAGAAATCAAGCATTCACTAAATTCCGAAGTATGTTGTATCGCAAACTCGACTTGAATATCGTTTTTTACTACGTTATAATACACGGGCGAGGAATACAAACGTTTTTTGCCATCGTTTAAGCTTTTGACAAAATCGCTGATCCCCCCCTCGTATTTATACACAACTTGATAGGGTTGATTTTCCAGCTCCGCCTCGTCAATCTCTTGAAAAAGACTCTCTTGCTGTTTGAGACCCCCTACTTGCTCGAAATCGAATAAATTCATCGGTTCGTTTGCGGAAACTTCCGTTTCTACGATTTCCGCGTTTTCTTCCGTTTCTTCTTCGCTTTCCAAGGAAATATTACTTTGGAGGCGTTTCATTTCCGCCATACTTACTCGTTCGTCGATCAAGGTAATTTCCAACCCTTTGTTGAGGAAAGCGAGTTCGTTCAAGCGTTCTTGTACCGTTTCCAAATCAAAGTTTGTTTCGGAAAAGACGTTGCCATCCGGCTTAAAGCGAACGATCGTACCCGTTCTACGCGTAGAAACGCCCGTGTCGACCAAAGGACCGTCGGGCACGCCGGAATCGATCTTTTTCTTTCTTGCGTTATAGCGAGAAGAAAAGCTCATTTTATAGACATGTTTTTGATATACTTCCACGGTAAGCCATTCGGAGAGAGCGTTCGTGACCGAAGCGCCTACCCCGTGTAAACCGCCCGAATAATCGTAGTTCCCTTGACCGAATTTACCGCCGGCGTGCAATTTCGTGAAAACGAGTTGCACCCCCGACACTTTTTCTTTCGGGTGGATATCGGTGGGAATCCCACGACCGTTATCTTCCACCGACGCGCTACCGTCGCTATGCAAAATCACCTTAATTTTGTTCGCGTAGCCGTTTGCCGCCTCGTCGATCGCGTTATCGACGATTTCCCATAAAATATGGTGCAAACCTTTGATACCGGTCGAGCCGATATACATTCCTGGGCGCATTCTAACCGCGTCCAAACCTTCGAGGACTTCTAAATTTTTCGCGCTATAACTGTTTTGATTCTTAACTTGTTTTTCCATCGTTTCCTCTTGTTTCGTTTTTTCAACAATTTTCATTATAACACATTTTTTCCATTTTTTCAAACATTTGAGCAAAAAATATGTAAAAAAGCTTAAAAATCGAGTAAATGAAAAATTTCCTCAAAATTTTTCACCGTATAATTCGGCTCCACGTCCCCTTTCAGTGGCTCGTTTTTCGGATTAAACCAAACGCTTTCCACCCCGATGTTTCGGGCGCTTTTGATATCCGCCGATAAACTGTCCCCAATCCAAACCGCGCGATTTGCGTCAAACCCGTCGATATGCGCCACGACGTAGTCGGTATACCCCTTATTCGGCTTATCGTAGCCGATAGACTGCGAAATAAAAACCCCGTCCACGCGCTTGTCCAGTCCGCAAAGGGAAAACCGCGATTTTTGTATTTCCGTCGTTCCGTTCGTCACGATATACACCTTGCCAAGACTTCGAATGGTCGTTAAAAACGCCTCCGCCCCTTGCATATAAACGGGTTTTTTCGCCAATGTTTCCAAAAAGATTTGATTAAAAATTTCGGCGTTTATCCCCTTTATTTTAAGCCGCTCCAAATAGATAGGAAAACGGGTATTGAGGAGTTCTTCTCTCGTAATTTCCTTGCATTCGAGCTTTGCCCACAGTTCATCGTTGAGCGAGGTAAAATATTTTCCGTATTCTTCTTCCCAAGCGATTCCAAACTGCGCGAACGCCTCTTTTAGCGAAAGCAAAGAGGAAGCGTGAAAATCGAGCAAGGTGTTATCGGCGTCCACCAAAAATATGTCTTTTTGCATAATCCCTCCCCTATAAAATCGCTAAATTTTTGAGCGCCCGCGTATAGGCGATATATTTCTCGCTTTGCGATAAATTGGAATCCACCACTACGACGGACGCAAATTCAAGCCCCTTGCTTTGGTACACCGTCATAAAATTGATTTTGGATTCCGAAAGACAACCTTTTTTCGACGGGTAATGATAGCTTTTTTTGGCGTATTTTTCATAGTCTTCTTCCGAACAAATAATCGCTTTTAAGCCTTTCGCGTCTTTGAAAAACTTATGGATATCTTTTTCTTGTATCCTTGCCACCTGCTCGCCCTCAAAACCCATCGGTTGCATATCAATTTGCAAGTTTTTCGATACGAAATCGACGATCTGATTGGTATTGCGATAGTTCCTGTTGAGGTGGAAAACATGGTAATTTTCAAAGCAAGTTTCCCATCGCTTAATCCCCCGATAATCGGTGACGTTTTGCCCTAAATCGCCGAACACGTTAAAGGCGGCGCGATCGTTGATATAGCGAAGAAGCTCGTATTCCCCACACGAAATATCCTGCCCCTCGTCCACGAACACGAAGGAATGTTTGGGGGAAAGCTCTTTGCCAAGGAGGGAACAAATCTTACAAACGGCGTACCCGTCGGACGGATATAATTTCCCAGTGAAAAGCCCGTATTTTTGCTTATATTTTTTAACCGTTTCCTTATAAAAATAGCGAACGACGTCGGAAAAATCCTCTCCGCTCCCCACGGCGGAAAAAGTCTTTTCTCCTTTTAGATAACGATAAAATTCTTGGAATGTCACGTTCAAATCGGCTATTTTTCGGACCTTTTCTTTGATCCGCTCCGCCTCTTTTTGAAGCCCCTCTTTGGCAAGGATTCTATCTTCGTGGATATACACCTCCACTCCGCCGATCCGCTGTTTATACCGCTTCAAATCCACGATTTCACGGGAAAGATCGTAGGAGATTCCGTCCAGCGTTTCTAAGGCGTCCGCGCATATTTTTTCCGTGTATTTCGACGCGTAAACGCCACTTTTATAAAAACGGAGGAGTTGCCGGTAGAAATACGTTTGATTTTTTGCTTTGGGCGAGGCAAGCGTGCCTACAAAAAAGTCCTGCACGTCTAAAATTCGGTTCATGAGGACGCGGAATGGTTTGGTGTAATAAAGCCCTCCGTCCTTTTTCTCTTTGATCTCGCCAAGCACCCCTCTGCGAATACGTAAAGAAGCGTTTTTCACGCTCTCGTAAAGCATCAATTGCTCGTTCACATTCTCGCAAATTTTCTCGATAAATTCCGAACACTCCTCGCTTAAGAAAAGACCGTATAAATTATCGTATACGCGGTCGATTTTCTTTTTTAGATCGCTCGTAAATCCGTCGGAGTAGAGGTACGCCAAATAGCGCTCCGACTCTTTGGCGCTATAGTCAATTCGATCTTTCAAGCGAATATTTTCGTTTTCCAAAACCTGCAAAAAATAATCGTGCAAAGTGGACGTTCGCACCCGTTCAAGCTCTAAGATGGAAGAAAGTTCGTCAATGAACGCGTTAAACGACTGGCTTGGCGTGAGCATAAGCACGTCGCGCGCTTTGATTTCGTCGTTGTTATACATCAAATAGCTGAGGCGGTGGAGCATGATCATCGTTTTTCCACTGCCTGCCACCCCTTGCAACACGAAGTTTTCTCTCTCGGGACAAGTGATGATTTCAAACTGCTTTTCTTGGATCGTTTCAATGATGTCCTTAATCCCCGGCTCGTCTTTGCGTTGTCGAATAATTTCGCGAAGGTAGGGATCGAACAAGATCTCCTCGTCTCGCCCGTTGATTTCCTCCACAGACAAGTAGTCTTTTACCGATAAAAACTCGTTTTTGAAATCCTCTACTTTCCCGTCTTTCGCCTTAATCGCTCTTCTAAGGATCGTTTTATAATCGTATTCGTTAATGGAAAACGTCAAAAGGCTTTTTTGATAATATCTTCGAGCGATCGGCGCGCGCCAGTCCACGATTTCCAAGCCTACGTCTCCACGCTTTCCTATATAATAGCTATTGTACCCCTCTTTTGGATCGACGAGATCCATTCGCGCGAAATACGGTTCCGAAAAAATCGGGCGAAAGTTGTTCATTTTTCGCTCTTCTTCTTGAATCGTTTGCAAAAGGGCGGTCACTTTACAATAGTTTTCGGCGTTATGCTCTTCCTCGTTTTTGAGGCGGTTGATTTCCGCTTTTGCATTTTTGATTTTTTGTTTATGCGGTAGAATTTTCAAAAGGCGCAACGTTCGCATTACGTTAAAAAGGTGCTCCCTTTCGTATTCTCGCTGATTTTCCACGTCCAAAAGCGACAAAAACCACTCTTTTGTCGCTTGCTTTTGCGGATGTATCTTTTGTTTAAGCCGTTTTAATTCCTCTTTCATACCGAGCCTCTTTGATATACGTCTTTTATCATACCATATTTTTTCCAAAAATGGAATACTTTGAGGCAAATTTTTTAGCAATTTTTCAAATAAAAAAACGTCGCTTTGTTTAGCGACGCATTTTTAAGTCGGTTTTACATTTTTTCGGGCATACCAATTCCCAAAAGCGCAAAGGCGTTTTTCAATGCTTGCGCCGTAGCGTAGGTGAGGACAAGCCTGAAATTTCTCGTCTTTTCGTCTTCCGCCGAAAGGATTTTGCTGTCAAAATAGAACTTATTGAACTTTTGCGATACGTCCACGGCAAATCGTGCAATGAACGAAGGCTCGTATTTATCCGCCGCCTCCAAAACGACTTCGGGGAAGGTCGCAAGCGCTTTGCAAAGCTCGAACTCTGAAGAATTCAAATCGGGGACTTCAAAGGAAGTAGGCAAACTTGCTCTTGCCAAAACCGATTTCGCGCGAGCGTAGGTGTATTGGACGTACACACTCGTCTCCCCGTCGAAATTCAGTACCTTGTCGTACGAAAACACGATGTCCTTAATCTTATTGTTATAAAGCGCGCCGAAGATAACCGCGCCGACCCCCACCTTCTTGGCGGCGTCCTCTTTGTTTTCGAGGTTGGGATTCTTCTCGTCTATAATTTTATACGCCTTTTCAATACACTTTTGGATAACGTCCTCCAAGAACACGACGTTCCCCTTTCTCGTGGACATCGTTCCCTCTTCCAAGGAAACCATACCGTAGGCAACGTGCACGAGGTCTTTCGCCCAATCTTTCCCCATAAGCTCAAGGACTTTGAAGAATTGTTTGAAGTGCAAGTTTTGTTGATACGCCACGACGTATAAGCATTTATCGAAATCGTAGGTCGCTTTTCTATACGTAGCCGCCGCCATATCGCGCGTCGCGTAAAGGGAGGTGCCGTCCTTTTTTAAGATGATGCAAGGGGGCATATTGTACTCGTCGAGCATCACGACTTTTGCGCCTTGGCTTTCCACGAGCAAGTTCTTTTCGATCAGCTCGTCCACGACGGGAGACATTTTATCCGAATAGAAGCTCTCGCCCGCGTACGAATCGAAGTGGATATCGAGAAGCTCGTAGATTTTTTCTACGTCTTTTAAGGTAAGCGCTTTGAACCATTGGAAGAGCGCCAAACACTCTTCGTCCCCCTCTTCGATACGCTTGAAATACGCGCGCGCCTCGTCCTCGTATTCGGGGTGGTATTCCACTTCGCGGTGGAATCTTACGTACAGTTCGTTCAACGCGCGAATTCCGCCTTTTTCCACCGTTTCTTGATCTCCCCAACGCTTATAGGCGGAGATGAGTTTGCCAAACTGCGTACCGTAATCGCCAAGGTGGTTGATCCCTACCGTTTTATAGCCTAAAAAGTCTAAGATTCGGCAAAGCGCACCGCCTAAAACAGTGGTGGAAAGGTGACCGATATGGAACGGTTTTGCGATGTTGATGGAAGAATAGTCAAGGCAAATCGTCTTGCCTGCTCCTACCGTAGCGCTACCGTATTTTTCTCCCTCTTTCACGATTTTTTCGATCAAAGATTTTACCATATCCTCTTTGCCGATTTTGAAATTCAAATAACCGTTGACAGCGGAAACTTCGACGATCACTTCGTCGCAAACGAACGCGTTTTTTAACTCTTCCGCAATCGCTACGGGAGACTTGCGAAGAATTTTGGCGAACTTAAAGCAAGGGATAGCGTAATCTCCCATTTCACTGCTCGGTGGCAAGCAAATGAGAGAGGCGATTTCCTCGCTCTTTACACCCTCGACTTGTATTTTTTCGGAAATGTATTTCTTATAATCCATTTTTTCTTCCCTTTTTTAGAATTTTCATAATTTTTCAAGAGATATATTAACATATTTTTCAAATTTGAGCAAGTTTAATTTGCTAATTTTTGAATTTTATATTATAATATAGTCGAAAAATTTATTTTTGAGGTCAAAAATTATGAAACTCGGTGTTGTTGGACTTCCCAACGTTGGTAAATCCACCCTTTTTAACGCAATCACGAAAGCGGGAGCAGAATGCGCGAACTATCCCTTTTGTACGATTGAACCGAACGTAGGCGTCGTTGCCGTTCCCGATGAACGGCTCGACAAACTCGCCTCCCTCTACTCTTCTAAAAAAATCACCCCTGCCGTCATCGAATTCGTCGATATCGCAGGGCTTGTCAAAGGCGCGTCCAAGGGCGAGGGGCTCGGAAACAAGTTCCTTTCGCATATCCGCGAGGTGGACGCAATCGTACACGTCGTCCGTTGCTTTGACGACGCGAATATCACGCACGTCGATAATAAAATTGATCCCGTCAGCGATATAGAAACCATCAATTTGGAGCTTATCTTGTCCGATATGGAAGCGGTGCAAAACCGCATGGGAAAAATCAAAGCGGGCGCGCGTGGCGGTGCGGATAAAAAAGCGGCGGAAGAATACGCGTTTCTCGAACGTCTGTACGCCTTTTTAGAATCCGAAAAGCCGGCGAGAAACTTCCCCCTTACGGACGGTGAAGAAGAGTTTATGAAAAACTGTTTCCTCCTTACGACCAAACCCGTCATTTACGCTTGCAATATTCAAGAAGACGATATGGGGAAAGAGGAAAACGAGCTTGCTTACGTTGTAAAAGTCAAAGAATTCGCCCAAAACGAGGGCGCGGAAGTGTTGGTGATTTGCGCAAAAACCGAAGAAGAGCTTTCGCAAATGGACGCGGAGGACAAAGCGGTGTTTATGGAAGAGTTCGGGCTTGGCGAAAGCGGACTCGACCGCCTTATCAAAAAATCCTATTCGCTCTTAGGGCTTATTTCCTACCTCACGGCTGGCGAAAAAGAAACGCGTGCTTGGACGATCGTTCGCGGTACGAAAGCTCCGCAAGCGGCTGGAAAAATCCACACCGATTTTGAAAAGGGATTTATTCGCGCCGACGTCGTGCATTGGGAAACCTTGCTCACTTTAGGCTCGATTGCAGCCGCCAAAGAAAAAGGGAAAGTGCGCTCGGAAGGGAAAGAATACGTGATGCAAGACGGCGACGTCGTGGAATATTACTTCAACGTCTCTAAAAGCAATAAATAATCGCTTATCATTCACTTTATTATCATTTTAATTTTCACTTTCTAGGATAAACGTATGAAAAAACTAACGAAATCTTCGGAATTATTATGGATTTTTGGAACGTTGCTCGTCGCGTTGGGGGTTTCCGTTTGCAGTAAAGCCGACCTTGGCGTTTCGATGATCGCCGCGCCCGCGTTCGTTTTAAGCGAAGCCCTTTCAAAGTTATGGAGTGGGTTTAGCGTCGGCGTCGTAGAATACCTTTTCCAAGGCCTTTTGCTTATCCTTTTGTTTATCCTACTTAAAAAGTTCAGTTGGAAATTCCTACTTGCCTTTGTATCCGCGGTGGTTTACGGCTACGCTTTGAACCTTTTTATGTTTCTGTTTAACGAAATATCGTTCGACGCAATTTGGCTTAGATGGACAATGCTCCTCGTCGGGGATATTATAACGGCGTTTGGCGTTGCGTGTTTTTTCAGAACGACCTATCCCTTGCAAGTCTACGAGTTATTCGTCGCCAAGACCGCCTCTCGCTTTAACACACCTTTACATAAGATTAAATCTATCTTTGACATCGCCTTGCTCGGCGTTTCCGTCCTCTTGGCGTTGACGCTGTTCGGCGACGTCGCTTCTTTCGATTGGTCAACCATTTATTATCGAAGTTTCCACAGCATCGGTTTAGGAACTTTGTTGACCACCTTCATCAACGCGCCCTTGATCTCTTTTACGGGAAAAATCCTTGATCGGTTTTTCGAAAATAAACCGTTGTTCCCTAAACTCGAAAACCTACTTATCGTAAAATAAAAAACCCGCCTTTCGATAGGAAAGGCGGTATTTTTTATATAAGTCCTTTTTCGGTTAAATATTCTTCCAAAATTTCCACGGCGAAAGCGACGAGTTCAGCGCACGAGCGCTTTTGATAGTACGCCGTCGTTCTTTCCTCGGGCGCTCCGCCTATTTCTACTTTCACCTTTGATTTTTCCAAAAGCTCCGCGCAAACGAGCGCGCCGTATTTTTGCTTAAATCTTGCGCAAACCTCTTGCACGTGCGCGTATACTTCCTTTTTTACAAGCGGATCGCCTACGGGGCCGTGGATGGAGAAGCCGAGAACGAGCGCCATACCCGTGACCGCGCCACACGTCATTCTAAGCCTACCTACTCCACCGCCGAGAGGTAAGGAAAGTTTTCCCGCCGTATCCTCGTCTAGCCTTGTAAAATCGGAAAAGGCAAGCAGTACCGATTGCGAACACGCGTATCCGCTTAAAAATAAGTTTTTTGCTTTTTCAACTCTTGACATTTCCTTTCCTCCGTGTTATACTATTCCTATGAATTATCTCTATATCGCACCGCGGAAAAATTATCCGATTTCTTCCGCGCTGATCACCCACATCCTTTCCACCTATCACGCTCTTCCCTCCGTCGAAATTTTGTATACAGAAAACGGAAAGCCGTACGTGGAAGCGCCTATTTATTTCTCCCTTTCGCACACGGAGAGCTTGATTTGCCTTGCCGTTTCCGAAAAGGAAGTCGGAGTCGATATGGAGCGTATTGATCGAGCGGTGGATTTCCCCGTGATCGCCTCGCGCTATTTTCCCTATCGTAGTCCGAAAACGAAAGAGGAATTTTTAGAGCTTTGGGTGCAAATGGAGAGCGCCGTCAAATTTATAGGCGGAACGCTCGCCGTCGATGGTAAAAAATGCACGCTGGAGGAAAATCAAGTGTTTCACCCCGATTATCCGCCACTCTTTACGCAACGCGTTCACCACGACAATCATGTGATTTGCCTTTGTCAAGCGGACGAGGAACTTTTTACAGTGTCGTGTATAGTATAACAGTTTTCTTTTGATTATGTCAAGAAAAATCACGGAAATTAAAAGGAGTTTTCATATGATAGGAATCGTCGTCGCTATGCAAATAGAAGCCGATTGCTTGCTCAAAAACGCAACCATTCATCGGCAAGAAACGATTAGCGGTAAAAAAATTTACGAGGGGCAATATGCGGGTAAGGATTTCGTTCTTGCCCTTTGTGGCGTGGGGAAAGTCAACGCAAGTTTTGCTACTGCTCTATTAATCCAACGTTATCCTATTCAAATAATTCTCAATTTCGGCGTTGCCGGTGGCTTAAACTCCTCCACGAAGGTTGGCGAGGTTTACGAAATAGAGAGCGCCGTGCAATTCGATTTCGATCTCACCCAGCTTAACGGCACGAAAATGGGAACGCTCGACGAATACAGCGAAAATTATCTCCCCTTAAACCCGTTAAACCTCCCCTCTATCCCTTTGCGGAAATTGGGAACGTCCGATCGCTTTAACGATAGCCACGAGGACTTTTTATTGCTCACAAAGGAACTTTGCGCCGATATTCGCGATATGGAAGGAGGCGCGATCGTACAATCCGCCCTTTGCGCGGGCTTGCCCGTACGTTCTTTTAAGGCGATTTCCGATTTGGCGGGAAGCGGTAGTACGACCGATCAATATTTGCAAAACCGCGCAAATGCCATTCGAAATTTTGAGGAAAAACTTCCGTTGATTTTCGAGAGGTTATGAGGGGCGTCTATGATTGATTTACACGATTGGAACGACCTTCTTGCTCCCCTTTTCGCGGACGAACGCTATCAAAAAATCCGTCGGTTTTTAATCGACGAATATAAGAATTTTACCGTTTATCCCGATATGTACGATTTATACAACTGCTTTCGTTATACTCCCTTTTCGGAGCTTAAAGCCGTGATTTTGGGGCAAGACCCCTATCACAACGAGGGACAGGCGCACGGGCTTTGCTTTTCTGTGCAAGAGGGCGTTCCTCCTCCCCCGTCGCTCGTTAATATTTATAAAGAAATTCAATCCAATCTTGGATTTACACCCCCGAAATCGGGCAATCTGACCAAATGGGCGAAAGAGGGAATACTTCTTCTCAACACCTCTTTGACCGTGCGCGCCCACCAAGCAAATTCCCATTCTAAATGCGGTTGGGCGTGGTTTACCGACAACGTAATCAAACTTATTTCCGAAAAGAAAGAAAACGTCGTATTTCTTTTGTGGGGCGGAAACGCGCGGAGTAAAAAGTCTCTCATCGACACGAAAAAACACCTCGTTTTGGAATGCGCGCACCCCTCCCCCTTATCCGCTTATAACGGTTTTTTCGGTTGTAAACACTTTTCTAAAACCAACGAATATTTGCTCTCCCACGGAATTCCTCCGATTGATTGGAACTTAAACGAATAAAGAAAATCCGAGTTTTGAAACTCGGATTTTTTGTTTGCATTTCTTTATTTTGCGTATTCCACGCTTCTAAATTCGCGAATGACGTTGACTTTGATTTGACCGGGATACTCGAGCTCCGTTTCAATCTTTTTGGCAATATCTTTGGCAAGGAAGAGGGCTTGCGCGTCGTCCACCTGTTCGGGTTTGACGATGACGCGGACTTCTCTGCCCGCTTGGATGGCATAGCCTTTTTCAACGCCTTGGAAACTCGTTGCAATCGCTTCCAAACGTTCCAAACGCTTCACGTAGTTCGTGCCCGTTTCACGGCGAGCGCCCGGTCTTGCGCCGGAAATCGCGTCTGCCGCTTGGATGAGCACCGCTTCGATCGTTTTGGGTTCGACGTCTCCGTGATGCGCCATAATGGCGTTGACGACGTTCACGTTTTCTTTGTATTTTTTCGCAAGGTCGGCGCCGATTTGGATATGCGTCCCCTCTTGTTCTTGGTCGACTGCTTTACCAATGTCGTGTAATAACCCTGCGCGCTTGGCAAAATTCACGTCAAGCCCAAGCTCCGCCGCCATTTGCCCTGCTAAAATCGCCACTTCGATCGAGTGTTTATAGACGTTTTGTCCATAGCTCGTTCTGAATTTAAGGCGACCGATGAGTTTGACAAGTTCGGGGTGCAACCCAAAGATACCCACTTCGTACATTGCAGCCTCGCCCGCGTCTTTGATTTGCGCGTCGAGTTCGTGTGATACTTTTTCCACCGTTTCTTCGATCCGCGTGGGATGGATTCTTCCGTCGGAAATCAAACGTTCGAGCGCCACTTTCGCGATCTCTCTTCTCACGGGATCGAAACCGGACAAGATAACGACTTCGGGGGTGTCGTCGATGATGAGCTCGATCCCCGTCGCGTTTTCAAGGGCGCGAATGTTTCTACCCTCTCTACCGATGATTCTCGCTTTCATGTCGTCGCTAGGAAGAGGCACGACGGAAACGGTAATTTCCGAGGCTTGATCTGCGGCGCATTTTTGAATGGCTAGGGAAATGATCTTTTTCGCGTTCATCTCCGCTTCGTCTTTCGCTTGTTGTTCCATATTGCGGACTTGCCCTGCGATTTCGTGACGGGTGGCGTCTAAAATTTCTTCCGTGAGAAGCTTTTTCGCCTCGTCGCGCGTAAGGCCGGAGACTCTTTCGAGTTCTTGCAACATAAGTTCGTGTTGCGAGTTAAGTTTTGCTTGCAAACCCTTGAGTTCGTCTTCGCGTCTTTCAAGGTTTGCCTTTTGGTTTTCGAGCGATTCGAGCTTTTTATCCAAAGAATCTTCTTTTTGTGTCAAGCGTTGTTCCATACGTTGGATTTCCGCTTTCTTTTCTCTAGTTTCCCGTTCGAATTCGTTTCTTAATTTCAGATCCTGTTCCTTGGCTTCGAGAAGGGCTTCTTTGAGCAAACGCTTGCTTTCGCCGTTTGCATTCACGCGAATTCTCTCCGCATCCGTCTCGGCGTCCGTGATAATTTTATCCGCGCGAGAACGTGCGTCGCCGACCTTTTTTTCCGTATTCTTTTTGTAGATGTTATATCCGATAATAAAGCTCAAAACTGCCAAAACGACGGCACCGATGAGCGAACCTATAAACACACCCGTTTGTACGGACAGAAACAGGATTCCGCTTGCTAAATAGTTCATGCTTACGCCTCCTGTATATTGAAATTAGATATTTTTGATAGCACTGCGTGCTTGCTTTACACTTTTATTACTACCATTTCTATTCTACAATAAAATTTGCAAAAAGTCAATGGTTTGAAAGACTTTTCTTTTACGTTTTATGAAATTATTTGTCTTCACCCAAACGCAACTCTTTTTTGCCTTTTTATCTTTTTTTTAGTTGACTTATTTTTTCGATTTTATTATAATGAATATGTTTGAATATAAAAACCTTTCAATTAGGAGATTTTTTATGGACTTTTTACTCGAAGGATTTAAGGCCCTCACGCCGCAACAAGCCGTGATGTGGCTGATAGGCGGTCTTTTGATCTATCTTGCCATCAAGAAAGATATGGAACCCGCATTACTTCTCCCCATGGGCTTTGGCGCAATCTTGGTCAACCTGCCCCTCTCGCCCGTGATCGGCTCTGGCAGCGAAGGCGAACACCTCGGCATCATTACCTCCCTTTTCAAAGTGGGGATTGAATCGAGCGAAGCAATGCCCCTTCTTCTGTTTATCGGGATCGGCGCGATGATCGACTTTGGACCACTTCTTACCAACCCCAAGCTCTTTATCTTGGGCGGTGCGGCGCAACTTGGTATTTTCGTCACGATTATCCTCGCGGCGATGATCGGGTTCCCTTTGAACGACGCGGCATCCATCGGTATTATCGGCGCTGCAGACGGACCTACCGCCATTTTGGTTGCGCAACAAGTAATGTCCAACTATTTAGGCCCTATTATGGTCGTGGCGTATTCCTATATGGCGCTCGTTCCCATCGTGCAACCGGTCGTTATCAAGGCTTGCACCACGAAGAAAGAACGCCTTATCCGTATGAAATATAGCGCAAAACAAATCTCTAAGCCTATGCGCATCTTCTTCCCGGTTATCGTCACCATCGTTTCGGGATTGATAGCGCCCGACTCCCTCTCGCTCGTGGGTATGTTGATGTTTGGTAATTTGCTTCGCGAATGCGGTGTGCTTGGCTCTCTTTCCGATACAGCGCAAACAACTTTCTCGAATATTATCACTCTCCTTTTGGGGCTTACGATTTCTTTCCAAATGCAAGCGGATCAATTTATAAAAATAGAAACGCTCATTATTATGGCTTTGGGGCTCTTCGCATTCGTGTTCGATACCGCGGGCGGTGTCCTCTGCGCTAAATTTCTCAATCTTTTCAGCAAAGAAAAAATCAATCCTATGCTCGGCGCCGCCGGTATTTCTGCGTTCCCTATGGCTTCGCGCGTCGTAGCAAAAATGGCTACGAAGGAAGATCCCGGCAACCACTTGCTTATGCACGCTGTCGGCGCAAACGTATCGGGACAAATCGCCTCCGCTATCGTCGGCGGTTTGATCTTGGGAATCTTGTTCTAAAGGTAGGAGGTAAAAAATTATGTTGCATTTATCCACGCTCCTTGCAGCGTTTGAAAATCTAGACCCTATGAATTGGGACGTTATCTTAAAGGCTTTGAACTTCCTTTGGAAAGGACTTCTCGCCATCTTTGTGGTAATCGGACTTATCATCCTCGCCGTTAAATTGACGCAGTACTTCCTTACCAAAGCGGAAAACGCAAAAAAATCTCGCGAACAAAATTCCAACGACGAAAATCAAAACAATCCAAACGCGTAAATCGCAAACAAAAAACGGCTCCTTTGGGAAGCCGTTTTTTAGTGTGTTTTTTAAGCTTTTGCAATCGCCTTGTCGAGCCGAGCAAGCGTTCTCGTTTCCCCTAAAATTTGCATAATCGTCCAAAGGTCGGGGGTATTGGCAAGCCCTGTGGTTGCCACGCGTAGAATTTCCGCCACGTCGGATACGCTACCTCTATAACCCTCGGGGTTCGCCTTATACGCTTTCATATCCGAGGCGAATCCGTTTTTATCGGCTACCGCTTTTACTTTATCAAACCAAGCGGAACAATCGTCTGCATACGCGTAAACTTCCTTAAAATCACGCAATATCGTCTTTACCGTAGTCGAATCGAAACGGTAGGCGTAATCGGGCGCGAAGTTTTCGTCGAAGAAGTAGGATATCATTTCAACCCCTTGCTTTGCCGAAATAATATCTTTCCGACGTTTCTTCCCTCCGATCCCCATACAAAGGCGCAAAATTTTAAGTACGTATTCCCTATCCGCAAAGTAATTCTTTTGCACGGTCGATCCAAATTCGTCCGCCCAAGCTTTTAAGAAATCGTGCATTTCCTCTTCCGAGAGCTTGGAAAGGTGGGTTTTGGAAATATCGTTGAGTTTTAAGATATCAAAGAGCGCGCCACTCTTCCCCATTTTACCGATCGAATATTTGAATTCGTCCAAAGGGGCGTCGGGATTTTTCAAAAGCCATTCTTCGAAGTTGGAGTTGAGGAGGGTGAGCATATACACCTTTACCGCGTGGGAATAGTACCCCTCTTGGCGGTAAAATTCAAGCGAAAGCTCGGGATCTTTCCGCTTGGAAAGTTTACGGCGGGTTTCGCCGTCCATCTTTTGCAAGGAGCAGTTGTGTCCGTATTTCGGACGCTTAAACCCAAGCAAATGAAAAAGTTCGATATGAATTGGCAACGAGGCGAGCCATTCTTCCCCGCGAATGACGAGTGTCGTGCGCATAAAATGATCGTCGATCGCGTGCGCGAAGTGATAGGTGGGAATACCGTCCGATTTCAAAATAACGACGTCCTGGTCGTTTTCCGTCACCGTAATATCCCCTTTGATCTCGTCGCGAAAGGTGATTTTATTTTCGGCGTTGCCTTGCGAACGCAAACGAATGACGTACGGTTTTTTGTCGGCTAAATTTTGATAAATTTCCGCCTCCGTTAAATTGCGACAGGTCGCATACTTCCCGTAATACCCCGTAATCTTCTTTTCCGTCGTCTGCTTTTCGCGAAGAGCGGTAAGTTCCTCTTCCGTGCAAAAACAAGGATAGGCAAGGCCACGGCGTATAAGGTCTTTTGCATAGGCGCGATAAATATCCGCTCTTTGGCGTTGATAATACGGACCATACGCATTTTCTGCTCCCTCGATTTCCGCCCCCTCGTCGAAACGAATATCAAAATAGCGGAGGGCGTTTTTCACCGCCTCGACCGCGCCGTCCACCTTACGCTTTAAGTCGGTGTCCTCGATACGAAGATACATAATCCCACCGCTTTGATGGGCAATTCTCTCGTTTGCAAGCGCCGCAAATAAGTTGCCAAGGTGAATAAACCCCGTGGGAGAGGGCGCTAAACGAGTAACTTCCGCGCCTTTGGGTAAATCCCGTTCGGGATACATTTTTTCGTATTCTTCAAGCGGTTTTAAATTCTCGTCGGGTATGAGTATATCCGCAAGTTTTTGATAATCCATACTATTTTTCCTCTATATTTTTTAATCGCTATTATTGTAGCACGACAAACGTTTCTTGTCAACCGATTGCCCTATCCTTGCTGAAAAAACGACAGGTTCTTTTCGGTGATTTCATACAGTCCGTTCTCGATCCCGTGCACGATCTCCACCGCCTTATCCATTTGTGGCGTGGGGACGGAAGTTTCCTTTCCGTACCTGCATACGAGCCCTGCCACGTAGTCGATTTCCGTACGTCTACCTTTTTTCAAATCGTGTAGCATCCCCGAATACAACCGTTTATGTTCCTTGATTGCAAAAGGCAACAAAAATCTGCCATTTATCTTTCCCCAAAAACCGTTTCCGCCGAAAAGTTTTTTAAGGTTATGCCCGTGCATATCTACTCGTTCGACTTTTTTGGCGTCCTGCACGGCAAAACATTCCCTAAGCATAGAGAGGGCTATTTTTTTGCTCGTTCTTTTTTTTGCGATTTCGCCAAACGAAAGACCGGTGATCGTCGAAAGGGTGGAAAAGGTGGCGTTGATCGCGAGCTTATTCCAACGCGTTCCCTCCAAATTTTTCGATTGTACCGCAAAATTCCGATTGTTGAAATACTCCCCTACTTTGGAAAGCAGGGCGTATAAAATTTCTTCTTGTTTTGCATCATTTGAGCAGGAGGTAAATTCCATTCGCATAGACGAAATTTTCGACGTCATAGCCGTTTTTCCGTCCGCTAAAAAGTTCGCACCCCAAGTACATACGCATCCGCACACCTTTTCTTTCCCCAAAACCTCTATCAAGCTTTCTTCAGGTAGTCCGTTTTGCGTCGTGCAAACGAATCCACTGGGGGAAAGTTTGTCTTTCAACGATGTGGCAATTTCTCGATTGTCCTTTTGTTTCGTCATCAAAAAGATCAAATCGTAGTCACTTTCCATCTCTTCCACCGTCTTACTTATAACGGGGACTCTGATTTCTTTCTTTTCCGCCTCGAAAACAACGGTTGCGCCTCGCTCTTTAAGCGCCTGCGTGTGAGAAAGGTTGCGCGTGACAAGATCGACGGGAACTCCCGTCGCCGTCAGAAACGCGCCGAGCGTCGTACCCATCGCGCCCGCGCCGTAAATACAAACTTTCATTTTTATCCTCTGTTGAATGTTTTTGACTGCTTTATTGTAGCACACAAACGCTCCTTTGTCAAGGCGCGGAAAGAAGTTGCGTAAAAAAAAGAGATTCGGCTAAGCGCTCTTCCCGTAGGGATTTTTTTACGACAATTTAAAAGAGTAGCAAATTTGCTACTCTTTCTTTTTTGCTCTGCAAAAACACACGACTTTGCTTGCAAAGTATAGTGTGCTACACTTTTGAATCACCTAAAATGTTTTTTTACACCATTTACAAAAATGATGATGGCTATTTTCACTTATCATACACCCAGCAAGTTTTACTTTACCATTATTAATATTATTTTGTAATTCATCAGTCATAGCAGGCATACCGTAAAGAAATTTTGATATTTTTGTTTTACCACAGTAAGGACATTTAATTGTAGAATATATTTTACCGCTTAAACTCCAATTTTCACCTTCAATTATATTTATAGAAACATAATCACACAAATCATCTGCAGGATTCCATTTTACATTCTTACGATAAACTTGTATAAAATTGCCTTTTCTATCCCCTAAAACACTTATATCATTAGATGTCAAAACTTCTCTATCGCATTTTAATATATCAGTAAAATATTTTAATTCAGTTTCATTAAATTCACTACTATGTAAAGAACATATTAACCCGTCTAAAAGTGGTTTCATAGCAGTCATAGCGTTAAAACGTTCACTTTGTGGTTTTTCTATATTCAAAACAATAGCAAAAGTATTATTCTCATTTGTTTCAATTTTTTTTAAAACTTCAAATTTTCCTTTGTGAGCCTTTAAAGACTTCCAAACGATTGCAGGATTTAACCCAACGCATTTAATTGGAACTTTATTAAACTCTACAAGCAAGTCTTCAAAATTTTGCAAATTATCATTAGGAATAAGAGTGTATTCGTAGTAGTCTGAGTATTCATCAGGTATATTATATTTTTTGCGAACTGCATCTATTTCGATATCTGAAATAGAAGAAAACACTACACCTTTCTTTGTTAAAACATTAAAGTTTGCCGTTCCTATATTATAAAACAAAACGTTTTCGACGTCGTAAAAAGTTTTTTTGTTAGTAGTGCCATATTTTGCTTGTAATAAACAATCGTCAGTAGATTCTAAATTTTTTATTGCTTGTATAATTGTGTTTTTTAAAATTTTTATACGTAACGAATGAGATTTGGGAATATCAAATGGCACTCGGAATTTTGAAAAAAGAATAAAACTGTTTTTTTCTCGTTTAGCAAATATATAATAAGGGTTTCCATCAAAACAGCGTTCTGTTTCTTCAAACGGACAAACCCCTAAATATTTTCCAAATACCGAAAATTTTCCTTTATTGTTAATACATTCTTCGCATATATGACCGACCACAACCGTTCCTTTGCTAGAACTTGTAAATCTTAATCTCGCTTTAAATTCTTCAATGTTTTTAAGTAATAATTGAAACCTTTCACTAGTGTCTTTATTGCACCCACAATAATCCCTGTTCATTTGTTCGTTAGGCTCATAGGAAATAGGTATTCTACACAAAGAAAATTGTTCGCTAGTAAGGTCAATATAGTGGTCCTGAATTTTATTAAAATAGTGAGTTCCCCCGTCGCTTAACTTGATACGATGAATAGAACCACCAAACATATCGTTTACGAGCATAGCAGTAATTGCACATTGTCCACAAGAAGGGTCGTTTCTGCTCCAATATTTTTGACAAGCAGGATATGCCGTTTCCTTGCTCCAACATTCACGTAAAACATTATACAAATCGCTTAATGTTTCAATAAACTCATTTACATTACTTGTATTTTTCAAAGATGAAAATTCTTCGCCATAAAAACTCATATTTCGAACCTCTCTTGATTTTTTAAATATTATAGTATATTAAATATGACAACATCGGTCAAGTTTAAAAATTTTTTGAGTTTAAATTTTACTTTAATTATAATTAATTATAAGATTTTTATCAAGCAGTTTTGTGTGGCTAAAAGAAAACTCGACTCATGCAAAAAGTCGAGTTTCATAAGTTATTTAATTTAATTCCCTATGGAAAGAGCAGTTAAACCAAATCTCTTTTTTCTTATCCTTTGACAGCTCCACTCGTCACCCCTTCGACGTAGTAGCGTTGCATACTCATAAATAGCCCGACGATGAGAATTCCTACGACGCAAGCCCCCGCGCAAAAGACGGTGAAGTTTGCATTGAAACTGTTGAACTCTTCGTTGATCATATTATAAAGTCCCAAAGCCACGGTAAATTTTTCTTGGTCGTTGATAAGGGTATTCACGAAAATGAAATCACACCAAGGCGCGATAAACGCCGTAAGCACGGTGTAGGCTATCACTGGTTTTGCTAGAGGTAGGGTTATTTTGAAAAAGATCGTCGCGTTGTTTGCCCCGTCTAAATACGCCGCCTCTTCCATTCCGCGTGGGATCGTATCGAAAAAGCCTTTGCAAATATAATAGTTAAGAGCCGAACTTCCCGAATAGACGAGGACGAGGGAGAGCAAAGAATTGGTCAAGCCCATCGTTTTTAGGATAAAGTAGATCGCAATCATACTCATAAATCCCGGGAACATACCAAGAACGAGCAAGACGTTCATAATCCCTTTGCGGAATCTAAACCGCAACCGCGATAGCGCGTAACTCACCGAAAGGACGAACAGCGTACTGATCGAGCAAGAGGCGATCGATACGAATAACGTGTTTTTCAGCCATAACAAGAACGGCGTGTCTTTGAAAAGTTTTATAAAATTGCCAAAACCCAGCGTTAAATTTTCAGGGATAAGCTGGTTGATAATCCCCGTGTCGGGAGTGATGCGAAACGCCGTGTATACCAAATAGACGATCGGCAACACCCAAAAAATAGAGAGTATCGCAAGCATTAAATATAAAAGTAAATTCCCCTTTCCCGTTTTTGTGGAGTAGGACTTTTTCTTCGGAAAAGCCGAAGTTTTTTCCATAATCGCGCCTTGCGGATTTGCGATAGTTTTTTGGATCATTGAAACGCCTCCTCTTGACGATTTGCACTCGAACGTTGAAAGGTGATAATCGAAAGCACGGCGCTAATCACGAAAATTACGATACCAATCACGGACGCCACGTTATATTGCGGATTGCTGTCCGTCGTCAAACGATAGAGCCACGTGACCAAAAGGTCGGTGGATTGCGCCTGCGTATTCCCATAAAGTACGCTATTGATCGGACCACCGCCCGTCAACAGCCAGATAACGTTGAAATTATTGATGTTCCCAACGAACTGCGTAATGAGGTACGGCGTCGTCATATGCAACATATACGGCAAGGTAATCTTAAAAAACATTTGTCTTGGCGAGGCACCGTCTAGGGACGCCGCTTCATATATGTCGGCGGGAATGTTCATCAATAGCCCCGACGTTAAAAGTAGCGTATACGGAACACCGATCCAAATATTGACCAAGATGATCATAATTCTGGGAATTAGAGAGCCCCATCTTGTATCGGTGAGCCATAGAATATTCTTACCTAATACGACGTTCAAAATCCCGCTTCGATCTAAAATTTTTTGCATCAAAAGTAAGGTGACGAACTGTGGAACGGCAATGGAAACGACGAACATCGTCCGCCAAACCTTTTTCCACTTTATCCCCTTTTTATTGATGGCAAGCGCAAGGAGCATTCCTAAAAAGTAATTGCTAAACGTAGCGAAAAACGCCCATACGAACGTCCAAGTGATCACACGCAAAAACGCGATCGCAAACCCGTTCCCCTCCGTGAATAGGAAGAGTTTTTTGAAGTTCGTAAACCCTACCCAATCGAAGAGTTTTCCCGGTGGCATATGGTTGTAATCGTAGCTCGTGAACGCGATTAAAATCATAAACACGAGAGGCAACAACGTGAAGATCATTAAACCGATAAACGGCAACGTCAAAAGCGTTATATGGAATTTTTGTTGCAACATTCCTTTGCACTCTTCGATAAAATTCGGCAACCGCTCCCCGTTTTTAAGCAGTTTATCCCCCTCGTAGGACTGCATAATTTGCATCCGCCAAACGAGGAAAAACAGTCCGCTCAAAAGTAGGGTTGCCACCCCGTAAAGCAAAATTAAAAAGCTGTTATCCCCTCGGATTTTTTCGTAGAGTTGCAATTTATCGTTCCAAATTTCCCCCGAAAGTTTCGTTCCTAAATCCCCCGAAAAAAGTTGCATAAGCAGTCTTCCACCCACGAAGACGATAAAAAGGACGTATAGCACTTCTATTAAAAAGTAGATTGCGCCTTTCGTATATTGTTTTTTTGCGAACTGTCCGCTACCCATTACGATAGCGGAAAGTTTTGTGCCACCGCCCCCACACGCAAGAGCCGTGAGCACGCCGTTTCCTCTTTTTTCCTTCATTTTTCTCCTTTAACACGCATGCGTGTGTTTTATCGTTTATTTCGCGTTCTTTCTGATGGAATTTACGTATGCCGTAAGTTCCGTTTCCAATCTAAATTCTCCGCCCGAAACTGCCGCGCTAATCATAGCGTTCCCAAGTCCTTTCATCGGCGTCCAAAGTGTGGAGGGTACGTCCTTTTGCGTTTTGGAAAATTGTAATTGATGAGTAATCGCCTGCGCGCAAAGGTCGTTTTGCACACGTTGGTCCATCATAGCGTCTTTATCCGTCGGAACAAACCCACGCTCTAAAAAGCGCTTTATTTGGTTTTCTTCGTTCGTATAAAATTCTGCAAACTCCAAAGCGTCCGCTTTGTGCTTTGAATATTGATTCACCCCTATGATTTTATAGCCGGCAAAGGATACGAGTTGCACTTGTTCCTCGTCCGATTGTCCCCGTTGATAAGTGTAAGTGGGGAGTTTTGCTACGCCGAAATCCTTTCCCAAATACCGCTCGAACGTCGTCTTGTTCCAAATCCCCGAAACGGCGGCAACCACGCTCCCGTCCGAGAGTCCTGCAGAAATTTTCGAATCGTCCGCATCCGCCATCACTCGCTCGTCCTTGACCGTTTCCCAAAGAGCTTTCGTCACTTTCACCCCCGTTTCCGAGTCAAAATCGCAGGCAATTTTCGTTTCTGCAAGCACGTCGTTATATTCAACCGTATAGCCTAAATCTTTCCCGAAATAAAAGGACGTGTTATACCACCCGTCGTTGAGTGACATGGCAAACTGCTTGTTTTTCGAACATTTTGCAAGTATTCCATCCAAACTTTCCACGTCCGTCTCGGAAAAAACCGACTTGTTATAGTAGAGAAAGAACGTGTTGTCGGTGTAGGGGAAACCGTAAGTGTGGGATTCCCCTTTCAACGTGACCGTCGCCGCTTCTATAGCGCGCTCCGACATATCCTCTTTCATATCTTCGAGACGCTCGCCACCGATTCTTGCGAGCGCGTCGCCGTTAACGAGTTTGGTGATTTGATCGCTCGCAAATGAATAAACGTCCGCCGCAGCCTCTACGTCGTTCAAAACCTTGGTTGCGATGTCGTTTTCCCCTTGCACGGCAAAATTGAAGTTGTATTTTTTATCGTCGTGCTCCTTTTGGAACTCTCTCGCCACCGATTTAGCAAATGCTTGATCGCTCTCCGAACACCATACGGTTAAGGCAATGCCCTCCTGTTTTTTTCCGCAAGCCGTCGCCCCAAGCGATGCGGCGAATAATACCGCCGTCAAAGCGCAAATTTTTTTTGTTTTATTTTTCATTATTTCCCTCCTTTTGCTTTTAGTCTTTGTAGTTTGCTCACTTTTATACAAACGCGGTCACAATTGAAAAATTTTCTTTTAATTTTGAAAATACAATAATTTTACTTGACAAAAGAATTCTTTTTCACTATAATAAGCAAGTAATCTGTTGCTGCTATGGCTCAGCAGGTAGAGCACGTCCTTGGTAAGGACGAGGTCACCGGTTCAAGTCCGGTTAGCAGCTCCATAAGGCACCGCGCACTGCGGTGTCTTTTTTTACGCCGATTCAAGTCCGTCCAGCTCCATTTTCGCCGCGCACTGCGGTGTCTTTTTTACGTCATCACTTTTGCTCTTTATTTCAAAAAGAAAAACCGCCAACAGGCGGTTCTTTCTTTTTGTGAAGAGTAGACAATTTACACCCACTTGTAATTTTAGAGGGTGAGTTAAACTCTTGTCTTAATCACGCCATAGCGTGTATGCAATCTGCGAGGCGGTATGAAATCAATTTGCTTTATAATTTTTCCGCACTTTTTCACGATTCACTATTACTTCTTACTTTCAAAAATCGGCAAGCTTTTTAGTGAAAAGTGAAGAGTGAATAGGTAATAAGTAAAATCGACAAGTTTCTTTGTCGAAACTTGTCGATTTTTTGGTGGAGGTGATGGGAGTTGAACCCACGTCTTACTCGGTTGCGGGTAGACTTTCTACATACTTAGTTTACCTTTTTTTCTTACAAAAGCAACGTGGATAAACGCACTTTACTTCTCGCAGAAAGTTTTGTAATCCGCTTGCCCCACTTTCCAAAGACAAATGGATTTTTCCGTCTATTTGACGCCGTGCTCCCTACCGACGGATAAATAGGGTACGACGATCGTTTTATAAAACGAATTTACGCAGCAAGTGCGTATTGTGCATTATGATCTGCATTTAAATTTAGTGGAATGTTTTTATGCGGGCACCCCGTCCGCAGTATGCTTATCTGCTCGCTCGCCGGCAATCGAATCCGGTACACCCCCAGATAATTTCGTACTATTATTATACACACTTGCTATGCTTTTGTAAACAAAATTACTTCGATTTTTTCTTTTTTATCATTTTTTTGACCGAAGTATGGTGCTCTTCGCCTGACAACAGGCGCATAATATTTTTATAATGCGCAACCCACGTCAAAACGGTAATTCCAAGCAGAATCATAAAAAGGGCTATGACGATGCCCGAATTCAGCATCGCTTTATATCGGAAATAGAAAAGTATTCCCTGCCAAAGGGCAAAACCCGAAACGCCGATCAGCGAGCCCATCGAGCCCCATTCCGTCACGACGATGTATACGGCGATACCGAGCAAGAATAAAAATCCAAGCGGTAACATCCAAAGTTCTTCGCAAGCGATACAAAGCCAGTAAAGCCCAAGCGTCGAGGCGATCCCCTTTCCGCCCTTAAATCGCATCGTCACGGGGAAGATATGCCCTATAATCACGCAAATACCACAATAATACCGCGCAAAATCGGAGACGAGAACTTGCGTATCCGCAAACACGTAGCCTTTGTAGATGAAATGAGCGATCACTGCGGGAATACCCCCCTTAAACGCATCGCAAAAGAAGGTAATCAATCCGATTTTTACGCCAAACTCACGCGTCATATTCATCGTTCCGGGATTACCGCTGCCTATTTTCGTGATATCTTTATGTTTCGTTTTCGAGATCGTTCGGGCAAAGTTGAAACAGCCTATGGCGTAGCAAACGACTGCCATCAACAAAAACTGCCACCAACACTCTGAAAATGCAAGTTCTTTCATATAATTCCCTTTTTATTATTCGTCCTTTTTTTCTCTCGTTACGATCCGAATCGGCGTACCCGTGAAATCGTAAGCACTACGAATCGTGTTTTCCAAATACCGTTGATAAGAGAAGTGCATCAAATTTTCATCGTTGACAAACAGTGCGAAAACGGGCGGATTTGCGGATACTTGCGAGGAAAAATACACTCGCATTCTTCTCCCTAAATACGACGGCGGTTCATTCAGGCGAATCGCGTCGCTAATCAAATCGTTAAGCGCGCCCGTAGGAATTCGCTTGGACGCGTTCGTGTAAACTTCTTCCGCCGCCGAGAGAATTTTTTCTACCCGTTGACCGGTTTTTGCCGAAACGTATACCGATTTATAGTAATCCATAAACTTTAGATCCGTTTTCAGTTTTTCTTCAAAACGGTTTACCGTGTGAGTATCTTTTTCGATTAAATCCCATTTATTCATCAACACCACGGACGGCTTGCCTTGTTCGTGCACGTAGCCGATAATCTTTACGTCTTGTTCGGTCAGACCCTCTTCGCTATCGACGACGAGGAGGCACACGTCGCTACGGCGTACCGCGTCAAACGCGCGCATATTGCTATAATATTCCACGTTGTCGTCCACGTTTTTCTTTTTCCTGATCCCAGCCGTGTCGATGAGGGTATAATTTTTGCCGTTTCGCGTAAAAGTCGTGTCGATGGCGTCGCGCGTCGTACCCGCCATCGGCGTGACGATGCTTCTTTCTTCGCCCAAAAGCTTGTTCACTAAGCTCGATTTTCCCGCGTTCGGTTTTCCCACAACCGCTATCTTCAAGCTTTCGATCGGGGACTCGGTGTTTTCGGGGAAACGCGCCACCGCCTCGTCGAGCACGTCGCCGATACCCGTAGAGTGTTCCGCAGAAATGGCAAACGGTTCGCCGAGCCCCAAAGAATAAAATTCAAACACTTTTTCGGCGGAATATTCGTCGATTTTATTGACGACCAAAATCACCGGTTTTTTACTGCGACGAAGTCGATCCGCCACGTCGTAGTCGGAGTTGATAAGCCCCTCTCTTCCGTCCGTGAAAAACAAGATGACGTCCGCCGTTTCGATAGCGACTTCCGCTTGTTTTGCGATTTCTTTCCACATCACGTCCTCGGACTTGAGTTCGATCCCGCCCGTATCGACGAGGGTGAAATATTTTCCGCGCCATTCCGCATCGGCGTATAACCGATCGCGCGTGACCCCCGGTCTATCTTCCGTGATAGAAATTTTTCGTCCTACCACTTTATTGAAAAAGGTGCTTTTCCCAACGTTGGGTCGCCCCACCAAAGCGATTAAAGGATTAGCCATACTCGTTTTACTCCTTTTGTTCTACTACTTTCTTTTCGTTCACTAATTCGTATATAAAACCTGCTCCCCCGAAACGATTGACTGTAATTTTACACCCCAAACGTTTTTTGAGTTGTTGCAAGGTCATACCGCAAAGGAATACGTCTTCGAATTCTTTGAGCGTATTTGCGGGCAGTAAAATTTTGTCGGGTTTGGGATTATTTTTAAGATAATTCTCTACCGCGTTTGCGATATCCACCCCCGTCAAAAGCCCCGTACAGGTGACGGTTTTTCCAAAAAATTCGTTCTCAACCGCAAGAATCTCCACCGTCAATCCGCTCGTTTTTTCCATTGCCTTTTGCGCGAGTTCTTCGTTCACTTTTTTCGCGGATACACCGCTTATCACGAGAATTCTTTTCGGTTTTTTGCTTTTGCTTTTCGGGATTATCCCAAGAATTTCTTCCGCCTCGTCGATAAATCTACGGGTCATACCGATCCCGTTTTCAATCTGCTCAAAATCGCCGTAGAAATCCATTTCCTTAACCTCTCGCCCTGCTTTGACGAAATATTCGTCGGCTGGCAAGAGAAAGTCTTTTCCGAACTCTTGGTTGAGGGAATCGACTAAATCTAAAAAGTTTTTGGAATACTCCTCGTCCACGTCGGGAATTTCGGTAAGCCCCTCGCGGAATTTAGTGATCCCCGTAGGCACGCAAGCGAGGGATTTGACGTACGGATAGTAAGCAAACAATTCTCTTGCCGTGTAGGCAAGCTCCTCTCCGTCGTTTTTCCCCGGTACGATGACCGCTTGGCAATGCATTTCAATCTTCGCCTCGGCAAGGCGCTTGATTTGTTCGGTGATTTTATCGGCAAAACGGTTGCGAAGAAGCTCTTTTCGAAGTTCCCCTCGCATCGTATGGACGGAGATATACAAGGGGGACAAGCGCAAGCGGATAATCCGTTCCAACCCCTCGTCCGATAAGTTGGTCAAGGTCACGAAATTCCCACAAGCGAAGCTCATACCGTAATCGTCGTCTTTTACGTATAAACTTTCTCGGCATCCCTTGGGCATTTGATCGACAAAGCAAAAAATACAATGATTGTGGCAAGTGCGAATGGAGGGATTTTTTTTAATTTCTATCCCCAAAGCCTCTTCTTCCGACTTTTCTACCGTCAAAAGGAGCTCCTTTCCCTCTCTTGCGTCTTTGACGAGCATCGTAAATTTTTTTAAGGTATCGTAATAGAGAAGATCGAGTTCGTCCTCGGCGGGAAAACCGTCGAAAGCGAGGATTTGATCCCCTTTTTCTAAGCCTATTTCTCGCGCGAGCGATCTGCGTTTTACTTTTGTAATCTCGATCATGGTTATTCCTTCAAAAATTTCGTTTCGACATTATATTTTTCCGATAAATTTATTAAAATCTTCAAAAAATAATCGGGAAGCGGGGCAAAAAACGTCATTCGCGCTCCGCTCGTCGGATGGGTGAGCTCAAGGGAATAGGCGTGCAATAATTGTCCGCTCAAATTGAATTTCTGCTTTTTGTATCCGTAAACTTCGTCCCCAACGATCGGATGGCTCAGGTGTTTGGCGTGCACGCGGATTTGGTGCGTTCTCCCCGTTTGAAGTTGGAATTTACAAAGGGTAAAATCGCTACCGTAGAGCGTATCGCTCTCGTAATCGGTTATGGCGACTTTCCCCGTACCGCTTGGCAACACCGCCATTTTTACGCGGTCTTGGTGGTGCCGTCCGATATCCGTCGTCACCCTACCTTTTCCCTCTAACTTTCCCTCCAAAAGCGCCACGTATTTTCTATGGCAACTTTTTTCGGCGATTTGTTTGGAGAGGGATATATGCGCCTTATCGTTCTTCGCAACGACCAAAAGCCCCGAAGTGTCCTTGTCGATACGATGGACGATGCCCGGACGAAGAACGCCTCCGATCCCGCTGAGTTTTCCTTGCATCGCGTAAAGGAGCGCGTTGACGAGCGTCATTCCCGCGTTGCCGTTTCCAGCGTGTACCGTCATTCCTTGCGGTTTGTTGATAACGGCGAAATCGTCGTCCTCATACACGATCGCAAGCGGAATGTTTTCCGGTTTTACGGCGTATTCTTGAAGATCGGGAATGGTGACTTCCACGCTATCCATAGGGCGAATTTCCGCGCCGGCTTTACACGGTTTTCCGTTGAGAAGAACACCCCCCTCGTCGATGAGTTTTTTGATCCGCGAACGAGTAAACTCCTCCATTTTTTCGTTTAGAAATACGTCTAACCGCTTATAGTTGTCTTCTGCAACAAAATATCGTTTGTCCATTTTAAGCGTCCGTTTTCTTCCGTTTGTTTTTTTCTTCCGCTTCTTCTTGCATTTTTTTATATTTCCCTACGGGAAACATGGCATCGCGATCAAAGAAGAGCAAAGAAAGTACGAGCATCACCGCGCCGGCGGAGATAAAGAAGTCGGCAAAATTACAAACGGCAAAGCCGAATTTATGCAAATCCACCATATCTCGCACGCCGACGGAGGTCATATCGTTCGTGATATTCCACACTTTATAATACACGCGGTCGATAAGATTTCCAACCCCGCCCGCCACGACGAATACGAACGCCGTTCGTAAAAGTCGACGACGTTTATCGAGCATAAAATAAGCGACCGTGAGCGCGAGCATTATAACGCCCGTCAAACAAATGACCAGAATTTTTATTTTCGGCGAAGCGTCGCTCCCTACCCCGTAAGCAATGCCGGGATTGTGGGTAAGCTCCAAACCGATTAAATCGCCGAGTAGGGAAATGCGTTTTTTCAAAAATACTTCCGCAAAAATTTTCGTGATTTGGTCGATGAGTACCAAAACGCTAAACCATAAAATTCCCCACCAACAACTACCTTGCGTCGGTTTTTCGTTGAGTCGTTTCATACTTCTTTCCTCTTATTCCTTTCCGCCGCGGATCTTTGCGATCATTTCCGTCTTTAAGGCGTGCAATTTTTCCGACAAGTCCACTTTATAAATATGTGGCATATCCATTCGCAAATATTCCTCCCAGAAACGGGAAAGTTCATTCTTAGAAAATTCTCTTATCTCGCAAAGGCTTGGGAATTCGTATACGAGTGTACCGTCTTTTACGATCGTCTCTTGCAAAGGAACGGCTCGGAAGTTTTCCACGATTTTCTTTTTCCACGTTTCGATCGGGTGGAAAATGAGAAGCGGTTTTTCTTCGTCGATGACCTCGTCGTGTAGCGTAATAATATCCGCGATCGCCATTCCGCTTTCCTTATCGTACAAGCGGTAGGTTTTCTTGAAGGACGGATTGGTAATCTTTTCAGAGTTGTCGGAAAGTTTGATCTTCGGCGTCATCGTACCGTCCTCGTGAATGATAGCCGACATTTTATAAACGCCACCGAGCGCAGGCATCTCTTCAGAGGTGATCAGTTTCGTCCCTACCCCCCACAAATCAATTTTAGCGCCTTGGCGAAGAAGGGAAGAAATCGAACGCTCGTCTAAATCCCCCGAAGCGCAAATTACCGCTTTTTCAAACCCTGCTTCGTCGAGCATCTTTCTCGCTTGTTTGGAAAGATAGGCAAAGTCACCGCTATCAAGGCGTATTCCTTTTGGCTCGTAGCCTTGCGCTTTTAACTCGTGAAAGACGCGAATGGCGTTCGGGACACCGCTTTTGAGCGTATCGTAAGTGTCGACGAGCAGCAAGCAGTTGTCGGGGTATGCTTTCGCATACGCCTTGAACGCCTCGTATTCGTCGTCGAAACTCATAATCCAGCTATGCGCCATCGTGCCTGCAACGGGAACGAAAAACGTTTGCCCCGTAATGACGTTGGAAGTCGAGGCGCAACCGCCGATAATCGACGCCCTCGCACCGTAAATCCCCGCGTCGGGGCCTTGCGCTCTTCTAAGCCCGAATTCCATCACGATCCCCTTGCCCGCAGCGCGACAAATTTTCGCCGCTTTCGTGGCGATAAGGGTTTGGTGGTTGATGATGTTAAGGAGGGCGGTTTCCGCGAACTGCGCTTGAATCAAAGGCGCTTTGATCGTTAAAATCGGCTCGCCGGGGAAGACGGGCTCGCCTTCTTTTACCGCGTACACGTCGCCCGTAAACCGCATATTTTTGAGGTATTCCAAAAAGTCCTCGCTAAACATCTTTTGCGATCGAAGATATTCCACGTCCTCGTCCGTTAAATGCCAATTCATTAGATATTCGACCGCTTGTTGAAGCCCTGCGGCAATCGAATAAGTGATGAGCTTGTTTCTGCGGAAAAATAAATCGAAAACGACTTCCTGCTCGTGGCGGTTTTCCTTATAAAAACCGTACGCCATCGTAATTTCGTAAAAATCTGTGAGCAACGTTAAATTTCTCATAATTGCGTCTCCTCTCTTTCTTCTTGTTCCCCGCCGTCTTCTTCATTTTTTGCATTTTTCTTGTAGAGGTGTTCCACCAAGAAATAGACCGCTACCCCGCCGAGCACCATCAAAAGCGACCAAAATTGCGAGGGGGAAATGCTTCCGATAAACGAGCCTCTTTCGTCCGCGCGTAAAAATTCGATGCAAAAACGGAAGATTCCGTAGCAAATCAAATACACGCTCATATTATGCTTGAAATCTTTCTTCATCAAAAGATAAAAGCACACTCCAAAGAGGATAAACAAAAACGCCGCTTCGTACAGTTGCGTGGGATGAACGGGATAGCCAAGCTCGGGGAATTTGATCCCTAAAAAGCTGTCCGTCGGCTTGCCGTAGCAACACCCCGCGCAAAAACACCCCACTCTCCCAAACGCGTGCGCGATTAAGATGGCGCAAGGCGCCATTGAAAGCACTTCGTATAAACGGGTTTTGTAGCGCTTGTGCATAAGGAAATACACCGCTAAGAAGCTTACCACCCCTCCGATCAAACCGCCGATAAAGGTGATGCCGTCGAACTTAAACCCTTTTTCGGGGTTTTCGATATAGTTATACGTCGCTTGGAAAAGCGCGGCGCTTAAAAACCCAAAAGCGATCGAGAAAATTGCGTTATAGAATATAAAATCAATAAATTTTTCTTCAATCTTTTTCTTTTTCCCGTACCAAAAAAGCACGCCAAAGCAAGCGAGTATTCCAATACCGATCATAAGACCGTACATATAAAACAATCCGAAAATTTTATCGGGAAGCATAATTTTCTCCTTCGAAGGGTTTTTTTTGGGATAAATTTTATGTTATTATAACATAAAAAAGAAAAATCGTCAAGGACTGCCTTAACGATTTTATAAATTTTTGCCCGTTCTTACTCTTTTCCTCAAAAAAGTTTGATATTATGATTCGCGAGCCAGCCTTGTAAAAATAAAACGTAAAAGGCGACGAGTCCAACCGACAACAGCAACAACACGCCTACGAGTATAAAATCTTTCCGCTTCGGCTTTAACTCCGCCCGACCGTTTTTAAGGAGTTTTAACTGCGCTAACGCAGGGATAAACGCGTGAAGAACGCAACAAATCAAAATACCCTCCAAGGGGAATAAAATCAAATTCTTGACGATCCGCACCAAGTTGATAAGCGAATAGGTCTTATCCGTTGCAAAATAGGCGTACATCCACTTCATACAAAGGGAGGTTAAAAAAATATTACAGAAGAGATTCACGATGAATTTCGCTAAAACAACGCGCGGTACGGTTATTTTTCGTTTCCATAAGAATAGTCCGAAAATAAAGGACGAAGACATTTCCACGAAAATAAAAGGAAAAAAATACGCGCCCGTTGGGAAGAATATCGCGCCGATCGTGTCGCTAACCGCCCCTACGATAAGCCCCACGACCGGCCCGTACACGAGAGAGCCAAGCGCGTTGACGTAGGAGTCGAACGAAATAGATAATTTGCCCGGAAGAACGGGGATTTTTAACGCTTTAATCGCGATTCGTAGCGCGCAAATAAGCGCGGCGTATACGAGCATTTTCGTATTCGTGATATTCTTTGCGGCGTCTTGCCAATACTCTTTCACTCGTTCCCAAAACAGTTTTTTTTGTTTGGGGCTATTTTCTTCTATTGATTCGATTACCTGTTCTTTTTCCATAAGAAAAAACCTCCGCTGAAAAACGAGAGGTCCGCTGTAAAACACTAGATGCTAAAAAGCGGACGCACGAAAGATACCGCAGAGTTTTCCCTCTTTCGTCCATCGACAACGTCCCGTTCGATGGCACTTCACGCACCTTTCGTTACTCTTTGACTTTATTATTATACCCCTCTCCCTTTGATTTTGCAAGCGTTTGACGAAACTTTTTATACATATTTTCCCTTTTTTTTCGAATACTGTCCGTATGGCACTTATTTTTCTTCGCACCATTATCGTATTCGCCACCTTACTCGTCGTTATGCGACTGATGGGGAAACGGCAAATCGGCGAAATGCAACCGTTTGAACTTGTTATCACTTTAATTATTTCCGACCTCGCGTGCATCCCGATGGCAGATACCTCTATCCCCCTTTTATACGGCATTGTTTCGATCTTGGCGATCTATTTTTTACATCAAATCGTTTGTCTACTTGATATGACGATCCCGCCCATGAAGTCTCTTATAGGCGGTAGACCCAGCATCGTGATCAATAAAAACGGAATAGACGGCGCAGAGCTTAAAAAGAATAATTTAGACGTTTCCGACCTCGTCGAATCCATGCGCGGGGCGGGGTATTTTTCTCTTGACTCCGTCGATTACGCGCTCTACGAAGCGAACGGGTCTTTTTCGGCGTTGCCGAAAAAAAATTATGAGCAATTTCAAACGTCCATTTCTGTTCTTATTATCCATGAGGGGAAATTCCAAAAGAAAAATATAGCGAAAACGAAAAAAGAGCCGGAGTTTTTTTCTACCCTCCTTAAAAATCGTGGAATCAAAAGTCCCAAACAAGTTTTCGTGATGACGATGGACGGCAGAGGTAAATGTTATTTGCAAAAACAAGGCTCGCCATACGAGGTGTTTTTCGTGCATTTGGAGGAAAATTTATGGTAAAAACACTCTTCAGTATTTGCATTTCCTTCCTTTTACTCGTCGGCATTTCCTTATATGAGACGAGTCAAATCAATCGAATTTTTACGACGTTTGAGAATATGCTCGTAGCTCTCTATCGAAAATCGGAGGACAAAACGGCGAGCCATCAAGACGGCGACGCCATTCTTACTTTTTGGAATGAAAAAAAGCGTTCGTTGCATATATGGATCCCACATACGAGCATTGAAACGGTCGATTATCAGCTTAACGAAGCGCTTGGATATCTCTTTGTATATCAATACGAGGACGCTTTACCCAAGATAGAAGTTTTAATTGCGCTTTCGCAAAAAATCCCCTATTCTTATTCGTTAAAACTCGAAAACATTCTATAAAAAAACGGACGATTTTTCGTCCGTTTTCGTTTGTTAAATTAAGCCGTACGCCGTTAAAATCTGAATGTTTGCGTCAAAGATATTTTTCAAGAATTTTTTGACGGCGCGCATTGCCACAAGATCGTTCGTGACGTCCTCGCTGGACCTAAGCATACCGATAATTGCGTTGAAATTTTTATAAATCATCTGCGCGTCCTCTTCGATCGCCGTATAAGCATCCTCCTTTCCCGCCTGTTGGATATCGTGGATTTGTTGGATCGTTTTGTTCATTTGATGCAAAACGTCCAGCCTCCCCGTTTCAAACACGCGCGCCGTTTGGTGGTTCAAATCGCTTAAAAGTTTGATGAATTTTTGCAGAGTTTCGTTGCCTTCTAAATTCGTCGCCATTACAGTGTCACTCCGTTCTTTTTTAACAGTTCTCTTGCGCTTTCTACGCTGTCTATCCCCGTCTTGTTTTTGATGGGGGCAAACTCTTTTTCCCGCTCTACTTCAAACGGCAACACCCTTTCCATAAGCTCGATCAGATCGATGATCAACGTTTCGAATTTATACCCGTTTTCCGTCGTCGGTTTTTGGAAATTCCCCTGCTCGTCGATATAGCTTATCTTCTTTTTTACCACGTGCACGGGGATCGGGCGTTTCGCTATTTCCCGCAACTTCTCTAAACGGAATAAATAATTCAAAATGACGCCGTAGCGATAGACAAGTTCGCCCTTTTCATCGCGAGCGTTTGCCATGCTTTCCGTAAGCTCGTAATATTCAATAATAGCAGGTTTTCCGTCCGCCAAGCAAAGAGCTCCCACCTTTTCCTCGGGATAAGCTTTACGCACCGCTTTCGCGCCACAATGCGCACCGCTTTCTATCGTCGCGCCAACGAAAACGGGGTCCGCCATTCTTTGGAGCACATTGTCTACGGCGTACACGTTGAGCCATTCCACACCACGTTTTGCAAGGTCTTTATCGAGTCCCGCTTCCATAAGCGAGGTAAACCAACCACCATTGCCGTTCGGGGACAACGCGATTTTGTCCTTATCCTCTAAATAAATTTTACCGTCAAAATCAACGGCAGGCGCCATTTCTTGCTTGAAAAAGGCAATTTGCGATTGTGGATAACCAAAATAGTTATGACTTGCCCAAAACTTCCTCGTTTCGAGGTCGTTTTTCTCGCTCGTCATCACGTAAAGCGGAGGATAAGCCTCGCATTCGTCCGCCACCGATAAAAGATTGCAAATTTGTTGCTCGAAAATGTATAAGGGCTTGGTTTCTCCGATATCGTACGCCCCTTTCGGCGCGTCCGAGCCAAGGCGCGTACCTTGTCCGCCGGCAAGTAGCACGCACGCTACCTTTCCTTGTTTGATCGCGGTTTTCCCAATTGCGCGGAAGATTGATTCCCTTTCCTTAATTTCCGTCAAATCAAGCCCCTTAATCGGCTGAATATCCCGCCCTGCTCCGCTTAAATCGGCGGGTTGTTTCAAATGGTCTAAAAGCGCGAAATCAATCTCGTTTATTTGCTTTTCGAGATTTTCCTTTTGCGCTATAGAAAGCTCGTCAAAAAAGTGTAAAAGGTGCGTTTGCTTTTCATTTTTAAGAGTTTCGCGTATATTTTTCATACCTTCCTCGCAAAAATTACTTGTATTTTTATTGTATCACACCCACCTCTAAAAGGCAAGCCTTTTAGATTGTTTTTGAAAAGAAACTCGCTCACATATAAACTATGGCGTTTTGAAAGCATAAAAAGAAAACACGTCAACAAAAAAGCACAGGACTGTTTCCCGTGCTTTGTTTGGTGCGCCATAGCCAACCTAAATCGAACCTAACGGGAAGGCGTTAACCATAATTCACCATCAACGAGCATGGATTGTTCTTCAATAGGACGAGATAAATCCATACCGCCATCTTCAATTATATCAAAAATATTTGAAAAGTCGATTCTTTCGACTGCTTGTTTAATATTTTCAAGTTTTTGATAATTATCATTTTCATCGTAAAAGTCTATAAAATCTTCATAAGCGATAATAAAAATTTTTTTATCGCCTTTCATGATTATTTCAATTTCGGGTTCACCGCCATACTTAACTAAATATTCAATATTTTTAATAAACAGTTCAGACGAATATTTCATTTTAAACCTTTTTTAATATGTATTTTTTAGAAGCACCAAACTCAACTTCTCCTATATAGACAATAGTTTGCTCGTCAATGATTAAAGCGTTAAACATATAAGAAGCAACAGCACGTTCATAAGCCTTGGATATAGGACAAACTTCGTTATATGCTAAATCAAAGCAATTTGTGCTACTAACGGAGTCCTTTATTATTTTTATTGCGTTTTCGACTTCCAAATGCGACAAATTTATGCTTATATTCTTTTCATTAAAGCACTTGGAAAAATTAGACATTTTTGAAAAAGCCGTTTCACGCTTTTTTATTGATTTTAATTCAAATAAAATTCTTTCGCGTTTTTCTTTTTGGATAAACGCAGATAAAACCATTAAATATTTGTTTTCCATATGTAACAGTATATCATAAAATTGAAAGCGTTGCAACAAAATGGCATAAGCAAAATAAGAAAAGCGTTTTAGAAAATGAAACAACTCAAACCGTTCATGGTGCCACGTACGGGTATATCCGATACTCCGCAAGCGGAGACCTCTCGGAGAGCGTCGCAAGCAAGGCTTGCTCGTGCGAACCGATGGGTTTGGCGTACTTCCCGTGCAGGGTGCAGCAAAAGGTGACCCGTACGGGGGCTTTCGCTTACGCTCAAAGAAAATCAAAGATTTTCCGAACCGTGGGTTCGCCCCAAATCGTACGGGCGACAGCAAAAACGCACACCATTGAAGGTGTGCGTTTTTGCTGGTGACCCGTACGGGACTCGAACCCATGATACCACCGTGAGAGGGTGGTGTCTTAACCGCTTGACCAACGGGCCGTTTCTCTTGAATGCTTATGTAGTATAGCACATTTTTCCTTGGAGGGCAACTATTTTTAGCCTCATTTAAGAAAAAAATAAAAGAGAGATTTAATTAGACCTCTCTTTTTTATTTCTATCCGTTATTCCTTCTTTTTTCGGTTGTGGAATACAATCAACGGATGTCGTTCCCGATCGATTAAATACCAAACGAAGAAGACCACCGCGCCTACCGTTTCCACGAGAATATCCGTCATCGTATCAATCAATCCGATATCAATATACCCCTCCAACGCCGTATTGTTGATGATTATTTGGTCGATTTTATCAATCACGCCAAGCTCGCCCGTTTTTCCGCCAAGCAAGTAAGAGTGGATAAAATCAATAAACGTATCTTTTTGCATATCACTGCCCGTAAAGGTGTCCATCGCGTATTCAAACAGCTCCCAAACGGCAGACACGCTAATCGAGAAAAGGAGCGCAAAAAACGCCGTGGTAAACACGTTTACCTTGCCTCCACGGTTGATAACCTTCAAGAGGAATGCCCCCAAAATAGCAAAAACAACCCCGCCAAGCGTGTGTAAAAGCTCATCCCACCAAGCCACGGTATAATAAAAATGATAGCTATGCCCCATCATGGGCGCTAAACAATAAAGCTGTACGACGATAAAGAAGACGACGTTCGCTTTTACGCGTAATAGAATAGATACCACTTGTGGAATAAGCAAAATTAAGAAAGTCCACGCGCACGTCCAAATCGAATCGTATCTTTTCGACGCGATAAAATAAATCAAAGAAGCAAGCGTGAATAGTTCACACGCAACGAACGTTGTGATTCGAAGAATCCGATCAATTTTCGCTTTTTTATTAGATTGTTGCGTGATAGTTTCGTCCATGCCCCACTCCTTTGCTTTCCCTAAAAGATATTCTAATATATTTAGCCGTTTCTGTCAAGCATATTTCGTATAAAAGGAAAAGAAGTCTAGCGATAGCAAGACTTCTTCTTGTTGAAAAGCGGCAATGACCTATCCTCCCGGTAGTTAACTACAAGTACTTTCGGCGTGAGAAAGCTTAACTTCTGTGTTCGGAATGGGAACAGGTGGATCCTTTCTG